>CAMYLY010000001.1 GCA_947259405.1 uncultured Gemmatimonadales bacterium
GGAGACCGTGGCCTGGCTCCGCTCGGTCACTCCACTCCCGCTGATTCTCAAAGGGCTACAACACCCCGAGGACGCACGGCTCGCCGTGGAGCATGGCGTTGACGGAATCATCGTTTCCAACCATGGGGGGCGCCAGCTTGACGGTGTCCCCGCAACGGTCGACATGCTTCCGCCTATTATCGACGTTGTCGGGGAGCGCCTCGCCGTGCTGCTGGATGGCGGTATCCGGCGGGGAACTGACGTTGCGAAGGCGCTGGCGCTCGGTGCCGACGCCGTACTGATCGGACGACCGTATGTCTGGGGACTCGCGGTCGCCGGCGCCGACGGTGTTCGGCACGTGCTCGACCTGTTGCGCGAAGAACTGGAGCTTGCCATGGCGCTCTTGGGGTGCTGCACCATCGACGACCTCGGCCCGCAGATCCTGCGGCAGGGTGCGTCGTGAACGCAAGTGGGAGCTTCGTCGCTCTGCGCCATGCCCCCTGCGGCCTGCACCCCGCCTTGCCCGTTATGCGCCCCGCGCCCTGCGCCCTGCGTCGATGATCCCTGTCATTCACCACGCGGACTACGAGTTCGACATCGGGCCGCATGTCTTCCCGACGCGCAAGTATCGCCTTGTGCGGGAGCACCTGCTCCAAGCGGGTGAGATCACGGCCGAAGACCCGATGTCTCTCTCGTACACACCAAGGAGTATGTCGCGAAGATCAACGACAATTCACTCTCGCCCGCCGAACAACTGACGCTGGAAGTGCCATTTTCGCGCGACCTCCGCGACGCGATGTGGCTCTGCACGGGCGGCACGCTGCTGAGCGCAGCCCTCGCCATGGAGCACGCCGTGGCAGTGCATTTGGGTGGAGGTTTTCACCACGCGTTTGCCGACCACGGCGAGGGGTTCTGTCTCATCAACGACGTCGCTATTGCGACGGCAATGCTGCAGCGAGATAACTTGATCGACAAGGCAACCATCATCGATCTCGATGTGCACCACGGGAACGGAACCGCAGCTATCTTCGCGGACGATCCGGATGTCTACACGTTCTCGATGCATCAGGAGCACAATTATCCGGGTTGGAAACCGACCAGCGACCTCGACGTCGGACTCGAGGACGGGATAACGGACGATCGCTACCACGAGTTACTCGAGCAGCATCTCCGGACCATCGTCAACGAGCATGATGCCCAGATCGCGTTCTACCTCGCGGGAGCCGACCCGTATCGTGAGGATCAACTGGGTGGGTTGGGACTCACGATCCAGGGACTCCGGCGCCGCGACGAGATCGTGTACGAATACCTTCGGGCCGCCGGAATTCCCGTCGCGGTCACACTCGCGGGTGGGTATGCCGTCAATACCGACGATACAGTGGAGATCCACTGTAACACGCTCCGCGCAGCACGCGACACGTATCTGCGACCGACGGCAGCGATGCGGAGGTTGTAGGGACGGTACAGCCTTGCCGCCCTGCCGCCCTGCCGCCCTAGTCCGTCACTGCCTTTCGCTTCCCGAGATGCGTCTCGAACCACCGCAGGATGTGCTCGGAGACGCCCATCAACAGCTTCGGCTCGCGCGGGCCGTGCGGTGTTCGCGGGAGGATGATCATCTCAGTGGGGATCCCGCGGCGTTTCAGGGCGACGTAGAATTCCTGTCCTTGGCGTAGGGGGACGCGGTCGTCATTCTCGCCATGCACCACCTGCGTTGGCGTGGTGACGTTGGCGATCCGATACATGGCGGAGTGCTTCTCGTACGTTTCGTAGTCCTGCCAGAACTCCGCACCCATGTGTCCGACGAGATAGTCAGGGATATCGGTTGTCGTCACCATGCTGACCAGATTGGGAAGCCCCGCTCCCATGCTGGCGGCTTTGAACCGATTGGTCTTGGTCACAGCGAAGGACGTCATGTATCCGCCGTAACTCCACCCCATCAAGAGGAGACTGTCGGGATGGGCAACACCCATTTCGACCACGTGGTCTACCCCACCCATCAGATCCTCGAAGTCGCCGTATCCCCAATCGCGGACATTCGCGTATCGGAATTCCTTCCCGTAGCCGGCACTCCCTCGCGGGTTCGGGCGCAAGACCGCGTATCCTTCCTGCGCGAAGTACTGTAGCATGTAGATGCCGGGGTTTCCCGTGAACGACTGTGTGTAGACGCCCGCCGGTCCACCGTGCACGTTGAGAATCAGGGGCACGCGCCGGCCAGGTTGGTGGCCAACGGGATACGTCAACAATCCCTCGACGCGTCGTCCGTCGAACGACTCCCACGTAAGAAGTTCCGTCTTGCCCATGGTGGGTCGCGGTACCGACGCGTGCACGTCCGTGATCTTGCGCATCCCCATTCGTCCAACGTCGGCCACGTACACATCTGACGGCGTGTCGGTGTTTTGATACGTGAAGGCCACGTGGGACGCGTCACCATCGAAGGAGAATGACCCGAACACGCCGTCCTGGCGCGTGAGGATAGTCGGGGCACTTCCATCTACCGGAAGCGACAGCAGGTGTCGTGAGGTGTGTACGGCTTCCGTGACGTAGAGATTGGAGCCATCACCAGACCAGTCGAGCAATCCGGCATTGCGGTCGGGCGTCTCGGCGAGCTTCCGAGCTTCCCCGCCGTTGGCGGGTACGACCCAGACATCGTTGAGCCCAATGGGCTCCGGCTGGCCGCCGTCTGACGAAAAGGCAATCCAACGACCGTCCGGTGAATACCGCACGGAACCGTCGGATCCAGCTCGGCTAATGAGGGGCCGCAGTGCACCACTGTCCGCCGGGACCACGGAGATGTCCGTCTCGCCATCATTGATCGCCGGCGTGGGCTTGTGCGAGACTGCAAGCGTTGTCCCGTCTGGCGACCAATCGAATCCCGTCACCGTGAACTCACCCGACGTGATCCGCTTGGTGGAATGCGGCTTCACGGACAGGTCGATGACATAGAGGTGCGCATAGTCCCAATTTTGATCGACCAGGGTAACGTATCGCTTTTCTTTCTTCGCCTCCTTCTCCGCCTCAGTATCCGGATCGCGCATGGTGTACGCGATCCGAGAGCCGTCCGGTGACCATTGGTATCCACCGACGCCGGGATCCGCCTCTGTCAGCCGCTCCGCCTCGCCGCCGCGAACGCGGATCCGCCAAATCTGGTTCCTTCCGGACCGTGACGATGTGAACGCCAATGACTCACCGTCCGGCGAAAACTGCGCATTCGTCGCCGATTGCTCCCCTTGCGTGAATTGCATGTTGAATGATCCATCCACGGCTGTCACCCAGATGTGTGTCCGGTACTCGGACTCCTCCCCGTCCATGATCGGCTCACGCACCGTGTACGCGATCAGCTGGCCATCCGGAGATAGCTCCACGCCGCCCACCGCATGGAATTGCATACTGAGTGCCGGACTCCACCGGGTCGTGTCCAATTCGGTTTCTTGCGCCAACGAAGGGGTGGCCACCACCGCGGCCGCAAAGAGTCGGATGATCCGCATCGTAGACCTCGTCCGTAACGGGGGCAGGTAACGGAGATACCGTTGCGGGGCGGGCGAGTCAATAAAGAACGTCGTGCCCACTCCCTGCCCACCGCTCACCGCGCTCCTCCTCCTCAACTATCTTACACGTCACCGAAATCAGGACACCTCAATGCGCGCAACTCGGTACCTCTCGCTCGTTGCCGTGGCAGCGGTGACCGTCCCCGCCGCAGCACAAGACATCTCGTGGATCGATTACACACCGCGCTCGTCGCTGGTCGTCCCAATGCACCACCGTACATCGGCCCGCTTTCCCTTCATTGACGCACATGCACACTCGCGGGTCCGCACGAAAGAGGCGTTGGACCAACTCGTGGCCGATATGGACGGCATGAACATGGGCCTGATGGTCAACCTCTCGGGCGGCACCGGCGAGCGCCTCGAGGCGACCGTCGAGCTGATGCGTGGGCACTACCCAGATCGCTTCGTCGTGTTCGCGAATCTCGACTACTCCGGAATCGATGAACCGGGCTGGGGTGAACGGGCAGCGCAGCGTTTCGCAGATGATGTCGCGAACGGAGCATCAGGACTCAAGATCTTCAAGAACCATGGTATGACGCTTCAGGATGCGTCCGGAAACCGCATCCCCACCGATGATGCCCGCTTTGACCCCGTCTGGGCCATGGCCGGACAGCTCGGCGTTCCAGTATTGATCCACACCGCCGACCCCCATCAGTTCTGGGAGCCACATGATCAATTCAACGAGCGCTGGTACGAGCTGGTCGAGCGACCGGGTCGAATTCGGCCCCTAGATCGTTTCCCACCATGGGAAACCCTCATGCAGGAACACTGGAACGTGATCCGGAGGCACCGGAACACGACGTTTATCTCGGCGCACCTATCCTGGCTTGGCGGAAATCTCGATCGCCTTGGAGCGCTGTTCGATTCGATGCCCAACATGTATACCGAGTTGGGCGCCGTCCTCGCCGAGCTTGGACGCCAACCAGCTCACGCGCGCGACTTCCTGACGCGGTACCAGGATCGGGTCCTGTTTGGGAAAGACTCGTGGAATGTGGGAGAGTACCATGTATACTTCCGCGCGCTCGAGACGGGAGACGAGTACTTCGAGTACTACCGTCGCCGGCACGCCTTCTGGCGGATGTATGGAATGGCGCTGCCGGACAGCGTGCTCCGGAAGGTGTACTACGAGAACGCCATTCGGATCATCCCTGGCATCGATCGATCGCGGTTTCCTGCAGCCGCGCGCGCCCTTCCGTATGGCGACATGGCCATCCAGATCATGGCGGCGTTGAGCGCGCAAGTCGGTGAACGTGCCATTCTCCGCTACGATCCCGGCACCTATCCAGAACTCGCTGGGCGCGTCGCAGAGGCCGGCCAGCTGGATGGCGTCTTGATTGATTTCATGCCCTACGGCTTGGTCCCGAGCTTTCCCGAGCGTCTGCAGGCGGCAGACATCTATGTCTGGCTTCCGGCCGGTCCAGACGCCGTGACGACGCCGGAGCAGATGGCCGCCCTCGGGCAGTGGTTGGACAGCGGACGCGGACGGCAGATCCACTTTCACTGGGGCGGCGGGACGTACGGATTGGATGGCGTCCCCGGTGTACATTCACCGACCTACGACTCGATCTACGTCGCAGCGCTTGGAATCGACTACGCTGCCCTCGACCGCGTGCAGTCCCAGGCCATCGAACTCCTGCGTGCTGGTGAGGTCCATGTCACGACGCCGGCAGGAACTGACGTGCGATTCTCGGTGGGTGACCGCCCCTTCAACAAACAAAACGGCGACGCGTCACGCACCGCCATGGCCACCGCACGCACGAGAATCGACCGAGAGATCGAGTTTCCGGCCGGCGTCCTTCGCGTGGCCCCGATCGAGCGATCCGTCACGGGCAGACTCGTGGTGCCATGGGCCCGGTTCGGGAACGGAACGGTGAGAAATCTCCGGCTGACCTTCGAGCAGGGACGGATCGTCTCGATCACGGCCGACCAGGGCGTCAATGCGGCCCGGCAGGCCATCGCTTCGCAATCGGCGCTTCAGTTCTTTCGCGAGTTTGCGATCGGGTTCAATCCACGATTGATGAAGCCGTCGTCGGAGTCGTGGCTTCCATACTATGGCTACGGGGCCGGCGTCGTCCGGATGAGTCTTGGCAACAACGCGGAGGTGGGGGGGAGCGTCACGGGGGATGGGGTCCGTTGGTTCTTCTTTGATGATGCAACGGTCGCGGTCAACGAGCGGCCGTTGGTGGCCGAGGGTCGGCTAGAGATCCGCTGAATGGCGTCTCCGGTCGGTCACGCGATGGTCGGCCTCGCGGCCGCCGCCGTGGTCCAGCACGCCACGGGAGTTCCTTCCTCTCTGGCGTTGTGGCTCGGAGCGTTTGTCGCCTCCGGCGTCCCTGACCTCGACGTGTTCCTGCGCTTGATCGGCAAGTCAGGGCCATCCTATCATCGGAACGTCTCGCATTCCCTGTTCGTCTCTCTGGCACTGTGGTTCGCCGCAGTCGGGGCCGTTCGTGCGGCGGGAATCGATCTGGCGTGGGGCATACTCGGCGCCTGGCTCGCGGCATTACTCACCCACGGCCCGTTGGACTACCTGACGACAGGACCGCGCCAGGGCGACGCGGGATACGGTATCGCGCTGTGGTGGCCGTTGAGCCGACGTCGGTATTATTCCGCACGGCCAGTCCTCGCCAAGGACCGCGGCGAGACCACTCGGATGTGGGACTACGCTCCGCAAGCGGCTGAGGAGATCCTGCGGATCGGACCCCTCGCCGCCGGCGCCGTCATCATCGCCCGACTCGCGCTCTAACCAGGAGAGTGAGCATGCCAGCTCGCGTGAAGTGGACCGATCGCTCCTTCATCTTTGATTTCCCAAGCGACCTCTACCCGGAGTTGATGGAGCGCATTCGCGGTACGCCGGCGCGGCTGGATGAACGGGTGCGTCCCCTACCCCGCCATCTGCTGACGGTTCGCGACGGCGTGCGATGGTCCATGCAGGAACACGCCGGACATCTCATGGACCTCGAAGCATTGTGGATGGGGCGGATGGACGACTTCGAGAGCGGAGCTGAGGCGCTGCGGGCAGCTGACATGACCAATGCAAAGACCCACGACGCGAATCACAACGCGCAAGATATCGAAGCCATCCTCACCGGGTTCCGCGTGCAACGACTGGCCCTCGTGAAGCGACTGGAAGGGTTGCCTCCCGAGTCTTTCGCCCAAGCGGCGCTGCACCCGCGGCTGAACCAGCCTTTGCGCGTGTGCGATCACATGTACTTTATCGCCGAGCACGACGACTACCACCTCGCCCGCATTACGGAATTGGTGCAGAACATCGGCTGATGCCGACTGAGGGAATCGGTTACGGTCTACCGAGCCCGATCCACGATCCGTAACCGCACCACGTACGGTACGTCGAGTTCGTCCGTGTGCACCGCATAGAGATTGCCCGCCACCACCCAGACTGGCATGAACGAACTTACGTTGAGTGGTAGGGACAGCGATCCGAGAAACCGGCCGAAGTCGTCGAAGACGTCGAAAACCGTTGTCTGAGCACCGTATCCTTTCGGCTGCCGGATCCACACGTTGCCGCGGTCGTCAACGTCAATCCGATCGAACGCCGGCTTGTGATCCGGAATGCGAGACCAATCGACCTTGGCACCCTCAGGAAGATCGTATTCCGCAATAAAGGCTTCGCGATCCGCGGTCGTGACCGGTACCGGAGCGTAGGCCCGCTCGAACGCGCCAAGTGTGTCCCCACCGAAGCCGATCGAGTGGACGCGGTATCGATCGGACACCCCGGCCCACACCCAACCCTGCGCGTCCAGTCGGTAGTGGAGGCGCGGGGTATACGGCACGAGAAAGCTCATGCGCCCCTGCTCGAAGGTCAGCTCATAAAACTCGGGTACGTGCTCGGGCAGAAAGAGCGTGTCGGCGAACGCGGAGATGCTTGTGTCGTAGCGCACGAGCACCCCCACCCGGTCATCCCCGCGCGGCGCCCCCGAATAGTCCCATAATCCTTCATCGCGAGTCCAACCGCCTGGCCAGAGATAGCCCCACCGCGTTGTCTCTCGACGATACGATTCCAGAAATTCACCGGTCGTGTCGAACACGGCGTACAACGGGTTGCGAATGTCGACTACCCACAACCGGTCCTGCGCGTCGAAGGACATACCTTGCACCCGCCGGAACTCGCCGGGACCGCCCCCCTCTCGACCGATCGTGCGCACGTACGACCCATCGGGTTCGAATACTCGTATCTCGAGGTATTGGCGATCCATGACGTAGATGCGCCCCCACCCGTCGACGGCCACGTCGACCACTTCGGCGAAGGACGCGGGATCGTCGCCTTCAATGGAGCCGAGCCTGAGGTCCTCTTGGAGTCGCCAGGCGGTGCGGGGCGTCCACAGGCCATCCTCGGGATTCGATATCAGGCGCGCCCCGTTTTCGAGCTCGCGGATTTCACCTTGCCAGCCGGCATCCACGGCACCGCCACACGCCCCAACGGACAACGCGACGAAAATCCAGTGGAGAGGACGCATGACGGTCATAATGTGAACAACGCCTGTACCGCGCCAGGCCCCGAAACCTTTCCATGACCGGCACGTATCTTCCATGACCTCGGCTTCCCCTCATCGGTAGGACGGTTCCAAGATGAAGCTGCTCGTTTTGTGTACACTCACTGCTGCATCCTCCCTCACAGCCCAGCAGATTGACGACACGTTCACCCGACAACTCGAGCAACGCATCGCCGCTGTGATGACAGAGGCACACCTCCCTGGCGTTGCGGTCGGCATCGTCCACGGTGATTCACTGGTACTTGAAATGGGATTTGGCGTCGCTGATCGCATGACGGGCCGCGGGGTCGACGGCGAGACCCTTTTCCAGATCGGGTCGCTCAGCAAGTCATTCACCAGCACACTCCTGGCGCTCCTCGTGGACGACGGTCTGATCACGTTCCACGATCCCATCACCGATCACCTGCCAACCGAACTGCGCGTTCCAACCGCGCCGCAAGGTGCGCCGAGCGTGCGCCAGCTGGCGACACATACCTCTGGGCTGCCGCGGCAACCGCCGACCTTACGTCGCCTCCATGGGGACTATCCTGTCCTCGCCTTCTCCCATTTCGAGTTGTATCAAAGCCTGGAGGCTGCGCAACTCGAGCGGGCGCCAGGGGAGGGATTCGCTTATTCGAACTTTGGGTACAGCGTATTAGGACACATCCTCGAACGGGTCGGCGCACGGCCGTATGAACTCCTCGTGTCCGAACGCGTGTTCCGGCCTTTGCGCATGCGTTCGAGCACGGTCACCATCTGGTTGCAGTTCGAGCCGAGGTTGGCGCGACCCTACTACTGGAACAACCGCACGGGCGTGCTCGAGGACTACACACCATGGGACACGGAGGCGATGGCGCCGGCGGGCGGGATCGCGTCGACCATTCATGACTTGGCAAGATTCGTGAGCTATCAGTTTGGTGCTGATGGTGCACTGCTGGAGATCCGTGAACCACTGGTGGCACTCGGCGATGGGCTCGCGTACGGGATGGGCTGGTTCGTCCTCGAGCTCGAAGGTGTTGGAACTGTGATCAACCACGGTGGCGAGGTCGATGGATACACGTCCTATCTGGGATTCTCGCCGGACCACCGCCTCGGCGTGATCATCCTGACCAACGCCGGCGACGGCCCGCTAGAGCCTGTTGCGAATTGGATCTTCTTGGATATGGTCGGTCGACTCGGCTTCTGAATCCGTCGGTTACGACTCCGTCGCGCGACGCGTGAGCTCGCGCACCTGATCGACACCCCCACTGGCGGCATAGGCGATAGTACTGCTGCCGTCGACGATGTACGTGAGCCGTGGGTGCACGATGTCGCCAGTCCGCTCGTCCCGTTGCCACGGAACGTTCCACGCTGCAAGCACCTCGTGGACCTTCTCGATCTCACCGCTGACGACAAACGCGTCGCTGCCCAAGCCCCACTTGTCGGCGATCGACAGGAGGCGGCTGGGTTGATCACGCCAAGGATCGAGGGTAATGACGACCACGGCGACCTGGACGCCGGCATCGGCGAGAGCGCGCTGGACTCGGAGCGCGTCCCGAACGAGAAGGGGACAAATCGTGGAGCAATGCGCGAACGCGAAGGTAACGAGCATCGGACGACCCTCGAAGCGTTCGAGGTCGACCTTCGCACCAGTTTGATCGACGAGGCCGATGTCGGGAGCGGGTCGGTCGAGACGCGGGTAGGTGTCCGGGACGTCAGCGTCGACAATCTCGAAGGCCGCGGGACCCGTACGACCTGCCCCACCGACCACGCGGACGGTCGCCGCGGAGACAGCAGCCGTCAGCAGGACGGCCACTCCGACGAGGCCGACGCGGCTTGCGCCACCCAACCATAGATCGCGCAATGCGTTTCCGACGCTCCGACCCCAAATCCCACCGATCGCGCCGTACATCAACAGCGGTTGCAGGATCAGCGCGGTCCAGCCCGCCGCATCCGGGAGGCTGCTTGCGGCGGACCCGAAGCAGACAAACTTGGCGCGCGCCAGCCATCGGCGGCTACCGTAAAGACATGCTATTCGCAGAGGACGTGCAGTTCCTCTTTGCCTTGCGCCGGTGGGGTCGACCTCGTGGCCTCGGTCTCACTCGCACGACCACCTCCGAAGGCGATCGCGTCGACACGGAAATTCGACACGTACGCCGACTGGCATTACGTGACGGGGATGGTGACATTGCCTGTGCGTTGGCTGTTCCGCCGACACACGGCCGAGCGTTTCGTGCGCGAGTATTGGTACGACGCGCGCGGGTAGGCCACGCCGACGAAGATCACCGAACACCAGGCCTCGTCACACCTCGGGAGCGCGTAATGCGAGCGTCGCGGACCACCATGGCCATCGTGGTTCCCGAAGGCCTGCTGTTCGCCGTCGCGGTGGCGCTCCTGCGGATCCCGTCGACACGCGCGCTTATCGATCCCCTGCTGGACGTCCTTCCCGTCCTCACGATCATCGTGGGCGCGCTGTTAAGCGTGCGGTTTCGTCGCCTCCAAATCTTCATGGCGCTCGTTGCGCTGGCGCTGGTGGATCGCGGGCTCATCTACCTGTCCGGCGACGCGGTTCCTGGTCTGCTGGGGACGGTCCTTCCGTTTGTGCTCTTCGTTCTCGCCCTGGGCGATGGTGGATTCGAATCATGGTCGGGGCGGCTCTCGGTGCTGATCGTCACTGTGGCGTTGGCTATCACGCTTCTCCTGCCCCAGCCGATTCACACCCTTCCCGCGATCTTCGATTTTCCACTCGTGCCCGAGGCATTCCACCAACGCGTTGGTCTCCCGGCACTTGGGATCGTCGCCTACGGCGGCGCTGGATTCACGATGGTGATTCTCGTCGCCGCACGTCACGACCGCGTCGTGCGGGGACTTCTGTGGTGCCTCGTGGCGTCGTTTTTCGGCTTCGCGGTTGCACTCGATCGCACGAGTTACTTTACCGTCGCTGGCGTGATCTTGATCGTGGCGCTCGTCGAAGACGCCTACGCGCTCGCCTACCGCGACGCCCTCACGAAGCTGCCGTCTCGACGGGCGCTCGACGACATGCTCAAACGGCTGCATCCACCATTTACGGTCGCCCTGGTGGACGTCGACCATTTCAAGCGGTTCAACGACCGGTACGGCCACGATGTCGGTGACCAAGTCCTCCAAATGGTGGCTCGTCACCTCGGCGCAGTCGGTGGTGCGGGGCAAGCCTACCGGTACGGCGGTGAAGAGTTCGCCATCGTCTTCCGTGGCAAGAAACTCGACGCATGTGAGGATCATCTCGAACAGGTGCGAGCCGGTATCGACGACGCGCGGTTCCTGCTGCGGGCTCCAGACCGACCGAAGAAGCGTCCGTCCAAGCCAGCGCCCCGCATCGCGAAGCCAAAACAAATCTCGGTCACGGTGAGCGTTGGCGTCGCGCAGAGTTCCGACGCGCTCCCGACGAGCCTTGAGGTGGTCGATGCGGCGGACAAGGCGCTGTACCGCGCCAAACGCGCAGGGCGCAACCGCATTACCACCGAACGCCGAAAGAAGCGGCGCTCGTGAGCACCCCACAGATTGAGTTCGTCGTCCTTGTGGATGACCAGGACCACGAGGTCGGCACGGCCGAGAAGCTCGACGCGCATCGATCGGGCACGCTCCACCGGGCGTTCTCGATCTTCGTGCTCAATCGGAGAGGGCAAGTGTTGATGCAGCGTCGCGCGTCTGCGAAGTATCACTCGCCGGGTCTCTGGTCGAACACGTGCTGCGGACATCCGAGACCCGGGGAAGCGACGATCGTGGCCGCGTCGCGGCGCCTGCGCGAAGAGATGGGACTGCACTGCGCCCTGCGCCATGTCGGCCAATTCGTCTATCGCGCGGAACTCGACGGTGGATTGATCGAGCATGAGCTGGATCATGTCTTTGTGGGAACGTTCGAAGGCGAGCCGGTTGCCAATCCGATCGAGGTCGGCGAGTGGAAGTGGGTGGACCGCCATGACCTCGATCGGGCCCTGGCCGATTCCCCAACTGCGTTCACTGCGTGGCTCCGGCCGGCACTCAACCAGGTGGCCCGATGAGCTCGCCTAACTCGTAGACTCCCGCAGCCGCTTCTCGAGCAGGTCTTGGGCAATCCGCATGAAGCTCTGCTCGGTCACGAGACCGACAAGCTTGCCGTCCTTCAAGACCGGGAGGGCGGAGACCCGGTGTTCGCGCATGAGCTCGATCGCATCCATCGTCAATGTCTCTGGTGCTACGGTGTGCGGGTCGCGCGACATGATCTCTTTCACCGCCAGCGCCTCACCTGCTGGCGGTCCCCCCTGCGCAAGCAATCGGACGAGTGAGCGATAGGACACGATGCCGACCAGATTGTGTTCCATGTCTTCGATCACGACCTGCCGAAGTTGCTTGCGGTCCATGAGAAACGCCACGCGATCGACGAGATCGTCCTCGCTCACCGTGAAGAGGTCCGTGGTCATGAACTGCTCGACCCGTGAGTAGAGGTCGCCCGACTCTCCTGCCTCACGGATTTCGGCAGACTCCCATTCATGCACCGGACGCCCGGTACGCTGACGGTCGACGGTCGCGGCCGTGAGGGCAGCGAGGCGTTCTCCTCCGGTACCGAGCGACTTCATTTGTTGGAACGATGTTACCAGCCACCAGGCCCCCGTATGCCCGCTCTCCACACGCGCCGCAATGACATCGAGATACTTCGAAATGTCACCATCCGTGACGCCGGCGGACGCCAAGCCCTCCGCGGCCATGGGTATGAGCGTGTCGATCAGTAACTGCTGGGCACTTACTGATTGGCTGTCCATCCACGTGAACCCCGTCTTGAGACCATACCGGCTGGCAGCCACGAAGTTGGCTTTCGCATCGTCGAAGTCGAGTCGGCCGGCAACGTCGCCAAGGGTCTGCACGCCACCCAACATACAGCCGATCCAAAAGGCCGCGTTCGCCATTTCATCGGCAACGGACGGTCCCGACGGGATGTAGCGGCACTCGATGCGAAGGTGGGGAACACCGTCGGCTACCCCATAGCATGGACGATTCCACGAGTACACGGTGCTGTTATGAAGGCACAACGCGCTGAGCGACGGGGCCAGTCCCTGCTGCAGCGCCTCGAAGGGATCGTCGTCGAGTGGCATGGCGATGAGCACTGGGAATCGTGCGACGTCCTCCTGAAAGAGCTCGAGGACGGAGTGCTCGATCCAGTGGCTGCCGAATCGCACCCGCGGACTCAAATCACGGAGGTGCGGCGTCGCGCGTCGGGTGTCGATCGACTGCTGGAAGAGTGCGATACGGGTCTCACGCCACAATCGTCTCCCAAACAACAGCGGAGAATTGGCGCACGAGGCCAACACCGGGGCGGCGATCGCCTGGGCCACGTTATAGAACGTCGGGAATTCCTGCGCACCCACCTGCAGGTGAACCTGGAACGACGTATTGCATGCCTCGAGCATCACGGAATCGTGTTCCAGGTGCAGTGAATCTGCCCCCTCGATGCGGAGGCGATACGGGGCCCCGCCCCGCAGCTTGCTGGTCGCCTCATTGAGCGCATCATACCGGGCGTAGGGCGTGATGTTGTCGAGTGACAGGTCCGTCTTGGAGAGACTGGGCAGTATTCCCGTGAGTACGATGGATGCTCCCTCTTGTTGCGCCGCCTCGTAGGCTTTGTCGAGCAGTGCTCGCAGCTGTCCCTCGACCTGAGAAAAGCAGTCGTCACGAAGCTCGAGCGGCAACAGATTGACCTCGAGGTTGAAGCGCGCAAGTTCGGTCGTGAAACGTGGGTCGCCGAGCCGCTCTAGTACCTCCAAGGCGACCGGCGCCGGCCGCCACGCCCGGTCGACGAGCACCATCTCTTGCTCGGCGCCGATGCGATGAATGCCCTCTTCAACCATGCCACGCGCCAGTACTTCTTCCAGCGCGCGGAGATCCTCGAGCAACGCTTTCGTGAAGCGGCGCGTCGCTTCGGGACTGAGATCGGGTTTGATGTCTTGACGACCCATGGTGCAAAGATGGGACTGCGGGGACGGATGGGACAGAGGGGATCGGCTGGTGCGGCGTCATCCGTCGCACATCGACAGGATGCGGCTATCTTCGGAGGCATGTCTGCCCCCCCCCTCGCCACGGAAGGATCGGCCACCGAGGTTCGCGGCCGCCGATCGGAACTACGCGGAGCGCTCGGTGCCGAGACCAGTGCGGCGGGTGTGCTGCCGCAGGACATCCTCGAAGAGGCCTCCCGTCGGCTCGGTCTCTATGGGCTGATCTGGGCCGGACTCATCTCCTTCTGGATGGTGATGAACAACTTCGTCAGCCCGCTCCTGTCCGACGTACCACTGGACGATTCTTTCCCCATACCGGCGAACCCCGTGGGCGCAGTACTCATCCTCGTGTCGGTCGCCCTGTTTCTCTACACCCGTTGGCACGCTTGCGATTGTCAGCTGTCACTCGACCTCGGATTGGTGTATGAGGTGGTGTTGGCGCTTGGCATCGGAGTCGTCAATCAGTGGACACCGAATGTCGAAGGCCTGTCATGGATCTGCATTGTCGTGCTGTTGCACCCGATGATTGTGCCCAATACGCCGACCCGGATTGTGACCGCCGCCCTGCTCGCAGCGTCGATGGATCCCGTCGGACTGGCGATTACGGGATTGCGGGGCCAGGAGCTCCCGTCGTTCGCCGTTGTCTTGTGGATCTACCTTCCGAACTACATCTGCGCGGGTCTGGCCGTGATCTCGAGCCGCGTGTTCACGCGGCTCGGCAAGCACGTGCAGGACGCGAGAGAGCTGGGGAGCTACAAGATCGGCGAGCTGCTCGGCCGAGGAGGCATGGGCGAGATCTACCGGGCCTCTCACCGAATGTTACGCCGCCCGGCCGCGGTGAAGTTGATCCGCCAAGACCGGATACACCATGCTGCGGAAGCGGCCGAAACTGTTGTCGAGCGGTTCAAGCGCGAAGCGAACGCTGCCGCGAGCCTGCACTCACCCCACACAATCGCGCTCTACGATTTTGGGGTGACACCAGAGGGAAACTTCTACTATGTGATGGAACTGTTGAATGGGATCGATCTCGAGCAGCTCATCGAGCGGTTCGGGCCGATGCCGGCCCCGCGTGTTGCCTACCTGCTGCGCCAGGTCTGCCACTCACTCTCTGAAGCGCACGCATGCGGGCTCGTCCACCGCGACGTCAAGCCCGCCAACCTGTATGCCTGCCGCGTTGGCATCGAGCCGGACTTCATGAAAGTGTTGGACTTCGGCTTGGTGAAGACGCCGCCAACAACCGGTGAGGACCAGACCAAGCTCACGGCGGCAGACCTCACGACGGGTACGCCCGCCTATATCGCACCGGAGCTGGCGCTCGGCGAGGACATCGATCACCGTGTGGATCTGTACTCCCTCGGGTGCGTTGCCTTTTGGCTGTTGACGGGTCGGCTTGTGTTTGAAGGGGAAACGCCCATGAAGGTGATGTTGTCACACATCAACGAGCCCCCCCCCTCACCGTCCGACGTAAGCGAACAGCCGATCAGTCAGGCCATGGAGACGTTTGTTCTCAGTTGCTTGGCAAAGAGCGCCGACGATCGCCCGGCGACGGCGGGCGAAGCATCGGCCCAACTCCGCGAGATCGTGAATGCGGAGACATGGACCACGCTGGATTCAGAGCACTGGTGGGAGACCCACCTGCCGGACTACGGTCTGCCGACGGTGGGACTTGAGATGTGAGCTCCGCCTAGGACGCCCTGGCGACGTTGCTCGGGATGTGGGTCAACAACACACGGCGCCGACACCCCGGACACTGAAAATCCCACACCACGTCGGCTACATTTTCACCGGCTGCCGGGACGCCAATCAACTGCAGATGCCCTTCGCAGCGCGGGCACTCGACGCGTGCCCCCGCGGTCACCGCAAGCCTCGCGATCACGGCTTTTTCAGGCACCGTGTATTCGCCCTGGCGTTGGGGACGGGCCGATCGCCCATCATCTGGAGGCAATCGGATGGGTTGGGGTGGATTCATGGCCGACCTCCTTGCTCGGACTAGCCTTCTAGACAGTCCACTGCAAGGGGTGCGCCACGAGGTTCAGCCGGTGACCGAAGTCACGACTTCGCGCTAGCCGTCTCCTCCATCATTGAACGTCCCAGGGTCGACCCCCCCGTAGTCCACGGGTTTGGGCTTTTCTTGTCGCCACGGCTGGTCGCGCGTGATTTCCTTTGCCGCGATGGACCCGGCGCGCATCGCTTGTTGATCGCTGGGGCCACGCGGGATCTGATATGGCGACGGTTCCTCACCCGGTTCCGCCTTGACGAGGTGGAGCGTCTGCGTTGGGAACGCGAACTGGACGCCGAGTTTGTTGGCGAGCCGAACGACATCGACCAGTAAGCGCTCTCGTTCCCGAAGCTCCGTCGACCAATCGGGCACCTCGTGGAACATGTAGAGCAGAATGTCAATCGACGACGGGCCGAAGTCGTTCACCCATACCTGGTAGTAATCCTTTCGCGTGTACGGATGGCGCTGGATCAGCGTTCGGATTCCCTCGGTGAAGGCAAGGAGTTGTTCGGGTGTCGTATCATACTGCACGCCCAAGATCGTTTTCCAACGTCGATAGCGTCGCCGACCGTAGTTGTCGACCGTCGCGCGGACCAGCACCGCATTGGGAATCGTGACGAGGGAATTGTAGAACGTTCGGACGCGGGTCGATCGAAAGCCGAGTTCTTCGACGGTGCCTTCCACGTCTCCCGTCACGATCCAGTCACCCACCTCGAACGGTCGGTCCAAGATGACCGCCACCGACCCAAATAGGTTCTCGATCGTGTCCTTGGCCGCGAAGGCGAAGGCCAACCCCCCAATGCCAAGACCCGTCAGCAGCGGCACGATATCGATATTGAGGGTTTGCGCACCGTAGATGATGCCGAAGGCGATGACGAAGAGCTTCGCCGTCTTACGGACCAGCGGGACTAGGATGTCATCGAACTTCGAATCGGTGTGTGCGGCCCGCGCTATCAAGACCGCGCCAAGGAGGTCGGTGAGTCTCCACGCCGTGAAAACGGCGGCCAGCACCGCGAACACGCCGAAGGCTGCCCGGGCAACATCATAGACGGCATCGACGAGCGCGAGGGACGGGAAGAACACCAACCAGAGGACGGCTGCAGCGAAGAGACCTGCCGCGCGCACCAATTGGGTCATGGCGTCCGGATCGACCTCGACGCCGAAACTCCGTACCACGCGCCTCACGACTGGGGACAGCATGCTTCGCACTACGAAATCGGCCAAAACACCTAAGAAGATCAGGACGAGCAGTCCGATCCACTGCCAATAGCGGACTCCGAGCACGCTGTTGGTTCGCAAGCTTTCCGGCACCAGCTGGATAACCCACGCGGGAGCCTGAAGCGCCTCCTCGTCCACTTGGACGGAAGCGGGGAGTGGGCTCAGTGCGCTACTGAGTGCGACGATGCCAGCGACCGTTTGGGCGGAGAAGAGCCATTGTCCATCGGACTGCCGGTGAAGCGCAATGACGCCGTTCCCGATATCGACTCGCGAACGGATCGCCTCGTCCTCGGCGTTGAATGCGCGCGGGAAGTAGACGAAGAGCGTGTCGGAAGCCCCCAACGAACCCGCTTCGGGAAGTTCCGAGGGTTGGACGCGGCGGATCCGATTGAGTGCGGCCCAAAGCTGCCTCGCAGCCTGGCGGGCTTCGTTCGAGGTTGCGCTGACACCGAGCGAAGAAAGATCGAGGGTCGCCACGGCTGTGCCGATCGCGGCTTGGTCGCCGTCCCGCACCGCGTTCACGGCATCGAGGAACGTGAACATCGTGCCGCGCGGGCTGGTGAGGTCCTGCGCCACCTGGGCGGACAACGATGGCAAGCCTAGCGTCAGCGCGCCCACAAGCAAAATCGAGCGATGCATGATCGTTACCGGGACGGGTTGGGGGGCAAACTACGGGGGGATTCGGCGGTTCACCAGGGCGACCCGTTTCGAGCCTATTCGGCGGGCGACCTCGGGTGGCCCGGTCGCGGCCAACCCGTCATCTTGTGGGGCACGATTCAACAACGATTCTGAGTTCAGCTTGGAGCTATTCCCGTGAAGGATCTCGTCTCCCGCCTCAACGCGGCGCTGGACGGCCGATACGAAATCGGGGGACCGCTCGGCGAAGGCGGAATGGCGGTCGTGTTCCGGGCGACCGACGTCAAACACCGCCGCACGGTCGCCATCAAGGTCCTGCGTCCAGATCTTTCCGAGGCGCTCGGGACGGAACGCTTCTTACAGGAAATCGAGACGGCTGCCGGCCTGAGCCATCCACACATTCTGCCGGTCTATGATTCCGGTGAAGCCGATGGGCTTCTGTACTACGTGATGCCCATCGTCGAAGGCGAGTCGTTGCGGGTCCGACTCGAGCGGGAACAGCAACTCCCCGTCGATGAGGCCATTGCGCTGACGAAGGAGATCGCGGAGGCCCTCACTCACGCGCACAGTGAAGGCATTATTCACCGCGATGTCAAACCGGAGAATGTGCTGCTGCACGCTGGGCACGCCGTGCTTGCCGACTTCGGGATCGCGAAGGCGGTCAGTGTAGCCGGCGGCGAACGATTGACCGGAACTGGGATGGCCGTAGGCACCCCCGCGTACATGAGCCCAGAGCAGGCGAGCGGTGAGGAGATCGACGCGCGCAGTGACGTCTATGCGCTGGCATGCATGCTCTACGAAATGCTGGTGGGCGAGGCTCCGTTTACGGGTCGCAACGCCCAAGCGGTCATTCAACAACACATCGTTGCTCCGCCTCCCTCCGCATCATACAGTCGAGCGAGCATTACCCCAGCTCTGAACGCGGCCATCCAACGGGGCATGGCCAAGACCCCTGCAGATCGCTTCAGCACGCCCACGGCATTTGCGGACGCGCTCGCGGAGGGAGGACTCAAAGAAGCACAGTGGACGACCTTGGTGCGCCGCCGTGTGCCGCACGCCATTGTGGTGTATGGGGTGGCCTCGTTCGCGGTATACTGGATCTTGGGGTTCGTGGTCGATCGATTCGTCTGGTCACCGCACCTTCCCGTGTTTGGTCTGGTCGCGATGGCTACGCTCATTCCAGCCGTCGCAATCCTGGCGTACCGGAAGGGTGGCGGTGGATCGGCGGTAATCACCAAGCTTGGCCTGCCTGCGAATCTGGCTATGTCCGCCGCAGTCCTGTGGCTCATCTTTGGATCTACGGATCTCGGGGCCGCGACGACCACGATCATTGTGGAAGATGAGGATGGGAACGCCACGGAGCGTGTTGTTCCCAAGAGCGAGTTTCGCAAGAACGTGATGGTCTTTCCCTTCGAAAACGAAACGTCGGACACGGCGACGAACTGGGTCCAGTACGGGCTGCCTGTGGCGATGGACGTCGACCTCGAACAAGACCTGTTCATCCAGTTCGTCCCCACCGATGGCCTGGCAGAGAAGTTCCGACAGCGAGGGTTCCCAGGTGGGATCGACGTGCCTCTTGCGCTCAAGCGCGACCTTGCCCGTGACGCGAACCATCAGTTCTTCGTGACGGGCACCTATGGCGTCGCTGACGGGCGCATCGACGTCACCGTCAACCTCTACGACACTCGCCGAGGGAGACTCCTGACGGAGCGGACGTTCAGAGGCCCGGACGTGCTCACCGTCACGGATGACGTGACGGCACAGCTCAAACTGGATCTCGACCTGCCCATGCAGCACATCGAGGCAACGCAAGACCTGCCAGTCGCTGAAATGCTGACGGAGTCGCTCGACGCTTTTCGCTATCTGGTCGAGGCATACCGATTGGTGACGTACGATCAGAACTGGCCTGACGCGGCGACGGCGGTGCGACGATCGACGGAGATCGACCCGACGAACGCGTTCGGACACGTGCTCGACTACGGTGTGTCAGTGATGGGGAACGACAATGCGAATGCGGCGCGGGCGATCGAAGCCGCGATGCAGCACAGCTACAAACTTCCCGAGAACACCCAATACCAGGTCAAAACGCAGTATTACGATTTCAGCCAGGAAGCGGACAAGGCTCTCGCCGTAGCCGAGATGCGGGTCGAGTTGTTCACGGGAGATGTCCAAGGCCGGCTCGTGCTGGCTCAGCTGTATGCGCTGCGCGACCGCATTCCCGAGACGATGGAGCAGTTCGAGGCCATCCTTGCGGTGGATCCGTCTCAGACCCAATACCTCCGCCAACTCGGATCGCTGGCGAGGGCCGAAGGAGACTTTGAGCTCTCTGCGGACTACTACCGTCGTTTCTCGGAGGGAAACCCCGACGATTATCGATCGTATGCCTCGATCGCCAGCCTGCAGAGCCTTCTCGGAGATTTTGCCGAGGCCAAGGAGACATATGGGCGCGCCCTCCTGCTCGAGCCCAACAACGTGAGCATTCTCGTTGGTCTCGCGAACCTGGAGCGTCACTTCGGCAATTTTGACTCTGGGTTGGCGGGATTGGAAGCCGCTCTCGAACGGGCGCGCACCACGCAGGATTCCATCTCGGCATTCGGAGCACTGGAATCGGCGTATGAGTACAGTGGCAAAATGAATGAATCGCTCCGGCACTTCGAAGCGAGACTGGAACTCCTGCGGGGCATCTCACCGACGATCAGCGTGCTCAGCCAGCAGTTGGATGCACTCGAGGAGTACGTCAAGGCAGGCCGAGAGGACCAAGCTCGCTCCATCCTCGCAGCGGTCGAACCACAGCTCCAGCCGCCATTCGACGGGATAGCCGCCCTCGGACACATGAGGGTGGCGCTTGCCATGGAAAACCCTGACGCGGCCGAGGCCGCAATCCCGCGCGTGCAGGCATTCATCGATCAGACGGGGGTGCAGGCCCTGCAGCCGTCGGTCACCAACGCGCGGGCGAGGATCCTCGAGATGCGCGACCGCTGTGCCGAAGCCATAGCGGTATTCCGAAGCTTGCTAGACGACAACCCATCAGAGATCTCGATCAATACTTCAATTGGCCGATGCCAACGCAAAACAGGAGACCTTGATGCGGCCGAGGAGAGCCTGCGTCGCAGCCTCGTCTCGTTTCCCTACAGCCCAACCGTCCATTATCAGATGGCGCTCGTGTTCGAGGCTCGGGGCGACGACGCCAAGGCCATTGAACATCTCGAGACTGCCATGCGCACGTGGAGCTTGGCCGACCCAGAATTCAAGCCCGCGCGCGACGCGCGAGAGAAGCTTGCGGAGCTGCAAAGGAGCTGACGGGACACCGCTACGGACCGTACGAAATCCGGTAGACCTTCCCTGCTCGATCATCCGAGAGCAGCAGCGAGCCGTCCTGTAGTACCAGAAGATCGACCGGCGCTCCGGACGCTCGCCCCAGCCGTAACCACCCCGTGGCAAACGGCTCATACGAAACCGCTCGGTTGCCTTCGAGCTTCACGAGCATCACGCGGTATCCGCTCGGCGGCACTCGATTCCACGATCCATGTTCGGCAATGAAGATCCGACCGCGGTACTCATCTGGAAACATGGCACCCGTGTAGAATCGCAACCCCAGCGCAGCCACGTGTGGATCCAGCTTCTGGACCGGCGGCTCGAACTCGTCGCATGAGCGACCGGTGAACTCGTCGTCTGCCACAGTCCCACCGTGGCAATATGGAAATCCATAGTGCGTGCCGATTTCCGTGAGACGGTTCAGCTCGTCGGGGGGAGCATTGTTCCCCATCCAATCACGCCCATTATCTGTGAACCACAGCTCTCCCGTTTCGGGATGCCAGTCAAGGCCAACGGAGTTCCGCACCCCCTGGGCCACCATCGTGAACTCGGATCCATCCGGATTCATGCGCACGATGGTGGCGAACCGCTGGTCGTCCCGCCGGCAGACGTTGCAGGGCACGCCAATGGTCATGTAGAGCTTGCCGTCCGGCCCGAACCGCATATATCGCCAGCCGTGCCAGCTGTCCGTAGGGAGGTCATCCCGAACCACCTCGGGTTCGGGCGGATCGGCGAGTTGCGTCTCGATGTCGTCATAGCGGAGGACGCGATCGACGGTGGCTACATAGAGCGCCGAACCCAGCACGTCGAGTCCATTCGGCATGAAGAGGTCGGAGTCGATGATGTTGCGCCGATCTACCTTTCCATCGCCGTCATCATCACTGACCGCGTAGACCACGCCCTCCGACCGGGTACCGATGAAAACGGTCCCCCCGTCCGCGCGGGCCATCGACCTCGCACCTGGGACGGAGTCGGCAAAAACGGCCAGGACAAACCCGGGCGGCAACTTGATCGCTCCGGTCTGGAGTCGCGCTGGGACGCGAAGATACAGCACTCCCGCGAACACACCGAGCAGAACGAAGAGCACGACGAGTCGGGCCCAGCGGTAGAAGGAACGCGCGCGACTCATTTAGAGGAGCGAGCGAATCAAGTCCTCGTCCTTGTCGTCTTCGATGACCTTACGCTGCGCGAAATCTAAGGCGTCGTAGATCACCGCGATGACCTCTTTCATCCGAATGACTTTCGCGCGATGCAGCACGCCTGCTCCACGAGCCAGCACGGTCATCTGCTGAACGTCTTCAGCCAACAGCGCAAACCCCCTCTCGGCCAACAACGTCGAGAGATCGGATGACGCTCTCCGGACGCTCCTCTGGAGCCTCTCGACGTGGCCTTCCATGACCGCCGACTTCGCCCTAACGCTGACGCTCTGCGTCGAGCGTCGCATTTCCAGCTCCTCGACTAGCGCGTGCACGTGGTCCCACTTGCGACGCGCTTCCTCGAGCACGGCGAGTTTGCCTCGAGCCCGGACGCTGGGTTTGTAGGATGGCACCTCTCCCTCGATTGGCAGGCGTCGTCGAATATAGGGGGAGGTGGCGTCGGGTCTCTACCCTGGCGGGGCACAGGGAAGAGACTTTGAGGTATTTTCCCCTGGCGTGGTTCGCGCACCTGGTGCAGCTTAGCCCAGCCTCCAAAGCTTCCGTGGAGCCTTTATGCGCATGTTGTTCGTGATGACCGTGACCACGTTCCTGGCTGGATCGGCCGAAGCGCAACATACATCTGCGCCGCTCTCGGTCCTCGACAGCGTCTACACCGTTGAACAAGCCGAACGAGGCGACGAACTCTTCGATCGGGTGTGCCTCGAATGTCATCTCCCCGAGGAGTTTGCCGAAGGCGGGTACATGAATTCATGGGCGGGCCAGCGCATCGCGGACCTCCTCGAGTACATCCAATTCAATATGCCGGAAGACAACCCAGCGAGCCTGCCCGATAGCGAGTATTTGGACATCATGGCCTATATCCTGAACCTCAACGGGATCCCCGCCGGACCGCGCGACCTCACCGCGGAGACCGTGCACGCGCGAATCGAGTTGCCATAAAGACAGATGGGGCAGAGGGAACCGGTAATGATCCTTCTGGCGTTGGCCGTCGTCTGCAGCGCCCACCCCGGACGCTTGGCATCACAGACCGGCGTGACGAACGGGCAGTGGCCGCACTATGGCGGCGACCAAGGCTCGACTCGCTATTCCACACTCGATCAGATCGACGCGACCAACGTTGGTACGCTCGAGGTCGCGTGGCGTTGGAAGACTGAGAATCTCGGTCCCCGCCCCGAATACCGGTACCAAGCCACCCCACTGATGGTCGACGGCGTGCTCTACACTGCGGCCGGAGGGGCGCGACGCGCAGTGGCCGCCATCGATGCCGGCACCGGGGAAACCCTGTGGACGTATCGCTGGGATGATGGAGCGCGTGGCCGGAGCGCTCCGAGAAGGAACTCTGGCCGCGGTGTCGCCTACTGGTCCGACGGGGACGGCGACCGGCGCGTGGTGTTCATCACGCCCGGCTATTTTCTCATCGCGCTCGACGCCACGTCCGGCCGTCCAGTCTCTACGTTTGGCAACAACGGCGTCGTCGATCTCAAGAAGGGACTCGATACCGAGGTCGACTCGGTCGAAACCGTGATCGGCGCCTCGTCACCTCCAATGATCGTGGGCGACGTGGCCGTTGTCGGGGCGGCACTCGCAATTGGCCTGCGACCGCCGTCCCGACGCAACGTACCCGGACACGTCCGTGGCTATGACGTTCGGACCGGCGAGCGGAAGTGGGTCTTCCACACCATCCCTCAGCCTGGAGAATTCGGCCACGAGACGTGGTTGGACAGCTCATGGGCGTATACCGGCAACGCGGCGGTCTGGGCGCCGATGGCAGCCGATCCGGAGCTCGGCTATGTGTATCTCCCAACCGAAGCAGCCACGAGCGACTTCTCCGGTGGACACCGCGCCGGGGATAATCTGTTCTCCACGACCCTGGTGTGCTTGAACGCGACGACGGGCGAGCGTGTGTGGCACTTCCAACTAGTCCACCACGACATCTGGGACTTCGACATTCCAGCCGCGCCAATCCTGTTGGACGTGAACGTAGCTGGGCGACCGGTCAAAGCTGTCGCCCAAGTCACAAAGCAGAGTTTCACCTATGTCTTCGATCGGGTCACCGGTGAACCGATCTGGCCCATCGAGGAGCGGCCTGTCCCGCCGAGCGACGTCCCCGGCGAATGGACATCACCAACACAACCCTTCCCGACCAAACCCGCCCCATTCGACCACCAGGCGTTCACCGAGGACTTGCTCATCGACTTCACGCCAGAGGTTCGTGCCGAGGCAGCCGAAATCGCCCGCCGCTATCGATGGGGGACGATCTTCACCCCAGGGTCGCTCGAGGACGCGACGGACGGAACGCAGGGCACGTTGCGCATGCCGGCCACGACTGGAGGGGCGAACTGGGAAGGTGGCGCCGTCGATATCGAAACCGGCACGCTGTATGTCGCATCCGTCAGCGCCCCTTCGCTGATTGCTCTCGAGCACGACCCGGAACGATCGGATCTCGATTACATCTTGGCGGGCAGCGGTCGCATCAATGGGCCTCAGCGCCTGCCGCTGATCAAGCCCCCGTACGGGCGGATCACGGCTATCGACCTGAACACGGGCGACCACCGGTGGATGATCCCAAATGGCGGCACGCCACGACGGATTGCCAACCACCCGGCGCTTGCCGGCGTCGATCTTTCACCGACCGGGCACCCGAGCCGAGCCGTCATGCTGGTGACGAAGACGCTCCTGTTCGCCGGAGAGGGCTTTGGAGCCGACCCCGTGCTGCACGCAATCGATAAAGCAACCGGCGAGGGAATAGCAGACATCGAGCTACCGGCGGCAGCTACTGGGCTGCCGATGACCTACACGCATGAAGGAAGGCAGTACGTGGTAGTCCCTGTCGGTGCCTTCCGGCATCCAGCGGAGCTTGTAGCGCTCACGCTCCCGTAGCAGTACATCTCCCGGACAATTCCTGTTTCACCAGGATCAAGAGGAGGTCGTGATGTTTCGCACCACTCGTCTGTTTGCATTCGTCTGCATCGCCGTGCCGTTTGTGGCCGCGGAATCCACAGCACAAGGCCGCCAGGGCCAGAATGCCCAACCGTTACCGTCAATCGCCGAGAAGACCGAGGGAATGCAACGGCTGGACGGCTTCTTCACCCTCTATTGGGACGGGGGGTTAGGCCAACTTTGGATGGAGATCGACAGGTTCGACACCGAGCTGTTGCACCTGAACGGACTCGGCGCAGGCTTGGGATCGAATGATATCGGCCTTGACCGCGGTCAGGGGAACGGCTCCCGCATCGTTAAGTTCGAGCGTGTCGGTCGGAAGATCCTGATGGTGCAGCCGAACTACCGGTTCCGCGCGAGCAGTGACAACCCCGCCGAGGTGCAGGCGGTGCAAGACGGCTTCGCGCGCTCGGTGTTGTGGGGGTTCACCGCCGCCGCGGAATCCAATGGCCGAGTGTTGGTCGACCTCACCGAATTCCTGGTCCGGGATCCTATCGGGATTGCCGGTCGCCTGCGTCCGGGCACGTACCGACTCGACGCGAGTCGCAGCGCAGTCTACATGCCAATGACCATGAACTTCCCCCAGAACACCGAGATGGAAGTCGAGCTCACGTTCGTTCGACAACCAGGTGGGGGTGGGGGTGGCTTCGGCGGCGGCGGCGGGTTCGAAGGCGTCGGAAGCGTTGCCGCAACCGGAGAAGCGGCAAGCATTCGTGCCCACCATTCCTTTGTCCAGCTTCCAGACGACAACTACACCCCACGCCTCCACGATCCCCGGTCGGGCTATGGTGCGCTGAGCTACATGGACTACGCGACGCCGCTCGGCGACCCCATGGTCAAGCGGTTCATCCGTCGACATCAGCTGGAGAAGGTCGACCCAACCGCCACCGTGAGCGACCCCGTTGAACCGATCGTGTATTACCTGGATCCGGGAACGCCCGAGCCGGTGCGCTCGGCACTCCTGGAAGGCGCTCGCTGGTGGAGTCAGGCGTTCGAGGCTGCGGGGTATCGCAATGCCTTCCGAGTCGAGATGCGACCTGAGAACGTCAGCTCCCACGACATACGCTACAACGTGATCAACTGGACCCACCGGTCGACACGTGGATGGAGTTATGGAGGTTCGGTCACGGATCCGCGTACGGGCGAGATCATCAAAGGCGTCGTGACCTTGGGGTCGCTCCGCATCCGGCAAGATTACCTGATCGCCGAAGGACTGTTGAGTCCATACAGTAACGGCGACGAGACCCCGCCCGAGCTCGCGGAGTGGGCCCTCGCGCGCATCCGCCAGCTCTCGGCCCACGAGGTCGGTCACACCATCGGGCTTGGTCACAACTATTACGACAGCGAAGCGGGTCGCATCTCGGTGCTCGATTACCCGCACCCCCTGATCACGCTCGACGAGGACGGGTCATTCGATTTCTCGCAAGTGTACGACGTTGGCATTGGTGCGTGGGACGAGGTGGCGGTTACATACGGGTACCAGGATTTCCCGAACGGGACCGACGAGGCTGCAGCGCTGCAGGCTATCCTGGATGCAGCCTGGGATCGCGACATCCGCTACTTCACCAATCAAGATATCGATCTCCACCCGCGCGCTGACCAGTGGTCCAACGGCACGAACGTGGCCGAGGAGCTGGCCCGTATGATGGAAGTGCGCCGAGTGGCCATGTCGCGGTTCGGCGAGAACGCCATCAAGCGCAATATGCCGCTCGCCACGATCGAAGAGGTCTTGGTTCCTCTCTTTCTCCATCATCGGTTTCAGGTCACAGCTGCGGCTTCAGCCATTGGCGGGGTGGATTACATCTACGCCATGCGCGGTGACGGGCGCTCGCCCATGCGACCTGCCAGCGCTGACTTGCAGCACGCGGCGCTTCGGTCTCTCATGGCCACCATCAATCCATCAACCCTGACCCTCCCCACTAGTGTTCTCGCCGCAATTCCCCCCAGGCCGGCAGGTTGGGGACGTCACCGCGAGCTCTTCCCTCGCTACACCGGCGGGATGTTCGACGCGGTGACGCCGGCGACGGTGGCAGCCCACCATACGGTGACCAGTATTCTGACCAGCCCGCGAGCCGCACGGATCGTCGAGCAACACGCACTGGATCCATCCCTGCCCGGATTAGACGCGGTGATCGACGCTATCCTTGAAGCGAGCTTTGGCGCCCGTGCCAGTAATGCCTACGAAGCCGAGGTAAAGCGAGCCGTCGAGCGTGTCGTGATCGAACACATGATACGTTTGGCGGCCAATGCGTCGATGCCGCAGGTCCGAGCGATCGTCAGCTACCGACTCGATCGCTTGCGGGGGGATTTCATGGCGTTCACCTCTGGTGATGGCGACGATCTCGCGCACTACGCGTTGATGGCGCGGGATATCGGCCGGTTCATCGACAGGCCGGCAGAAGCGTTCAGTCAGCCCAGTTCCGTCGACGCCCCTCCAGGCGCGCCGATCGGCGATCCGGCGTTGGAGTGGCTGGAAGGGTTGGATTGGGTTTGTCGGTGGAAATGATGAAGAAGGGATAGAGGGGATAGAATTAGCGTGGGTAGCGATTCTATCCCATCCTATCCCCTCTGTTCCCCGCTATCCCTCTATTGCTGCGTCACCACCTTCCCACCTCGGCTGTGCTTCTTGAACCACTCGCGCAGGTAGAGTTGAGTACGCATGAAGTTGGACGGGCGACTGCTCGTGCCGTGCCACTCGCTCTTGAAGCGGATCATCGCCGTCGGGACCTTCCGATAGCGCAGCGCCTGGTAGTACTCCTCCGTCTGCGGCATGGGCGTGCGAAGATCGTTCTCGCCCGTCATCAACATCGTCGGAGTTTCGACATTCCCCACGTACATGATCGGCGAGCGACGAAGGTGCTCCGACGGATCCTCCCAGGGCAGGTTGTCAAAGTTGCGGTACCAGCTCGCTCCGTCTGTCGTACCCACAAACGAAAACCAATTGGTGACCGGGCAGTTCGCTGACGCCGCTGCAAACCGATTCGTGTGCCCAACGACCCACGACGTGAGCACACCACCGCCACTGCAGCCATACACAAACAAGTTCTCCTCATCGACATACCCGCGGTTGACCACAGAATCGACGCCCGCCATCAGGTCGTCATAATCCTTTCCAGGATATGCGCGCTTGATTGCGTTCCCGAACGCGCTCCCATACCCCGAACTGCCACGCGGGTTGGTGTAGAGCACGACGTACCCGTTGGCCGCGTGATTCTGCCAGCCAAAATTGAAACCCACACCGTACATCCCGTGTGGTCCGCCGTGGATGGAGAGGATGAGTGGGTACTCTTTGGACGGGTCGAAGTCGGGTGGCTTGATGATCCACCCCTGGATCTGGTAATCGTCGACTGATGAGTACCACATCTCTTCGACCTCACCCAAGCGCACACCGTGCAACACGTCGTCATTGACACTGGTAAGTTGTTGCCGCTGTCCGTTGCGGAGGTTCAGCGTGATGACGTCGCCAGGCTCGTGCGGGCTGGTGAGCGTACCCACGGCCATGAGGTCGTCGGTCATACTGCCGATACTAATCAGGTGGTTCCCCTCGGTGACCTGCCGCACGCCCCCACGCGCGGACACGAAGAACACTTGACGGGTCCCACGATCGTTGGACGTGAAATACAAACCACTGTTGTCGGACGCCCAGCGCATGCCGGATGGCCGGCGGTCGAACCCCTCCGAGATCATGCGATGGCCGGTGCCATCGAGGTTCATGAGGTAGATCTTCGATGTGATGTACGTATCGTCGGTCCAGTCGTAACCCGTGTAGGCCACCAGGCGGCCGTTCGGTGACACGACGGGGCCGCTGTCGGGTCCGTTCCGATCGGTCAGCTTGCGAATCGTCCCGTCGGAGACGCGAACGGCGTACACGTCAGATTGGCGCCAGTCGTGTTCTGCTTCCGGAACCCGGTGGCTCGAAAAGAGGACCTCGCTCGCATCCGGCGTCCACGCTGGTGACCCATGGCTCCAGTCTCCATCGGTGAGTTGCCGCGGTGTACCGCCCGTCGCGGAAACCACGAAGATGTGCCGGTATCCGTCATCGATGTAGCCGACCCGATCGCGGCGGTAGTTCAGCCGTGTCACGACCTTGGGTTCGCCAGTCCACTTTGCACCATCGGGCCTACCCGGCAACGATACCCGCCACGATTCGTCACTCGGCACAGACATCGCGAAGGCGATATGCTCGCCATCCGGCGCCCAGCGAATCGAACCGGGTGATTCCTCGACGTGCGTGATTTGCGACGTTGCTCCTTCGGCATCCATCCAGCGCACGAAGATCTGCGATCCTTCACCCTCGTTGTCGCTGCCCCGTGTGAACGCAATGCGGGTCCCGTCCGGCGACCACTGCGCGTTAGACCCGTCCGTCAGATACCGGTTCTTGGACCCGTCCGCGTTCATGATCCAAAGCTCGGAATCCCACCGGTCGTTGATCTTGTCCACACGACTTCGCGTATAGACGATCTGCTGACCGTCAGGTGAGATCTGCGGGCCTCCAACGCGTTCCCAATCGAGATACGTGGCGAGTTGAAGCGTCGTGGTTTCTTGGGCGAGCGCCACTGCGGGCCCCATCACGAGCACTAACGCCATGCGAGTCATGATTCGCATCATGCCTGCCTCCCGGCCGCCTAATTCCCGGCGGCGGCTACTTGGTTGCGGAGAATTCCGACACCCTCCAGCTCGATTTCCACAACATCGCCGACCTGCATCGCGCGCGTCGTGCCCGGCGTTCCAGTGAAGATGAGGTCGCCCGGATATAACGTGATGTATCGACTGACATAGCTCACGATCGCGGCAACATCGAACACGAGATCCGCTGTGCGTTCCGATTGCCGGACCTCACCATTCAGTCGAGTCTGCACGAGCAGGTCGTCATAGTCCAACCCGGCGGCGATCACAGGGCCGATGGGTCCAAACGTGTCTGACCCTTTGGCCCGCAGCCATTGGAGATCCTCGCGTTGCCAAATGCGCTCGGACACATCATTCCCGGCGGTTACACCGAAGACGTAGTCCCGTGCCTCAGCTTCCGGCACGTTCTTGGCCTTCTTCCCAATGACGAGCACCAGCTCCCCCTCATAGTGGAGCGATTGTGCATCGGGAGGCATGACGATATCCGCCCCGGGCCCAACGATGGACGTTGGGTACTTCGCGAACATGCCCGGGTAAGTCGGGACAGGACGTTCACCAATGTGACTACGGTAGTTCAGGCCTATCGCAATGACTTTGGAGGGGACCGCTGGTGCAAGCAGCTGAACCGCATCGAGCGGTACGGTCCGTTCCGTGAGTCGATGATCGCCAAAGAGATCGCCATCGACGACACGTATCTGGCTCCCGTCCAGCACTCCGTACGAGACCTGATTCTGATAGCTGTATCTGACGAATTTGGCCACGTGATCCTGCGCGATCGCCACGGAGGCAACACAAGTGAGGGATAAGCCGAGGAAGAGCGTTCGGCGCATGAAGCCGCCTTGTTCAGAATGTCAGAGAAGGTATCCCGCCGTCCACCATCCCCGCCATCCCTGCTGCCCCTCTATCCCTTCTATCCCTTCTATCCCCTCTATTATCTTCCCCCCTCCTAACACACCACCAACAAGGAACCATCCATGTCGAGACGTTTTGTCCGGGCACTCGGATCCACCGCGCTGATCGCCGCTTTCGTGGCATGTACGGGAGCACAGGCCGAAACAGCCGCGAGACCCGAGGGGCAGCAGGGCCCCGGCCAGCGACCCAGCGGCCGCAGCCAAGACGAAGAACCCCAGAGTTACAGTGACGTCATCACTGACAAGGCGGTGACGGATTCTGGGATGTTCCACGTCCATTGGGTCGACGACGAACTGTTTTATGAGATCCCGGTTGGTATGATCGACGAGGAGATGTTGCTCGTGTCACGTGTGGCCCGTACCGCCACCGGCGTGGGCTACGGCGGCCAGAAGTTCAACACGCAGACGGTGCGGTGGCAGCGCAACAAGAAACAGATCCTCTTCCGGACGTCTGCGCACGTCAACGTCGCCGACGATTCATTGGCCATCTCGATGGCAGTCGAGAACTCGAACTACGAACCGGTGATCCGCGCGTTCGACATTGAGACATGGAACGATGATTCCACGGCCGTCGTGATCGAGGTAACACCCCTCTTTGCCACCGATATCCCGGTCCTCGGACTGAGCCAGGGGCGACGGACGGCCTATGGAGTCCGACGGCTCGATGCCGATCGGTCGTTCGTGCAGAGTGCCAAGAGCTTCCCACGAAATGTCGAAATCCGAAGCGTCCTGACCTACGATGCGACGCGGGCGCCCTCGAACGCGTCAACCGGCACCGTCACCATCGAGATGAACCACTCGATGATCCGGCTGCCGGAAGTCCCGATGCAGGCGCGCCTCCGCGACGACCGCGTCGGATTCTTCAGCATCACCCAGACCGACTACGGCCTCGACGAGCACCGTGCGGCCACCCGAACCTATATCACGCGCTATCGGTTGGAGCCCAGCGATACTGCCGCCTTTCTGCGAGGCGAACTCGTCGACCCCATCAAGCCGATCGTCTACTACATCGACCCTGCCACGCCCGAGGTATGGCGCCCGTACATCAAACAGGGGATCGAGGACTGGCAGGTCGCATTCGAAGAGGCGGGATTCTCCAACGCGATCATCGCGCGTGACCCGCCGTCGCCGGAAGAGGATCCCGAGTTCAGCCCTGAGGACATTCGATACTCGGTCATCCGGTACTTCCCCTCGGCCGTACAAAATGCCTCCGGACCGCACGTCCACGATCCCAGATCTGGCGAGATCCTGGAGAGCGACATCAACTGGTATCACAACGTGATGAACCTGCTGCGGAACTGGTACTTCGTGCAAACGGCCGCAGCGAATCCCGACGCCCGGAACGCCAAGATGAGTGATGAGACGATGGGTGAGTTGGTGCGATTCGTCGCGGCGCACGAGGTTGGTCACACTATCGGGCTCCAGCACGCGATGAAACAGAGCTCTGCGTATCCTGTGGATTCACTGCGCTCACCATCGTTCGTGTGCGAAATGGGCAACGCCCCCTCTATCATGGACTATGCGCGATTCAACTACGTCGCGCAGCCGGGTGACGGCATCGACTGCTGGTTCCCAGGGGTTGGTCCCTACGACAGATATGCGATCGGGTGGGGCTATCGTCCGATACTCGACGCCGATTCACCCGACGCCGAGCGAGCAACACTGCACCAGTGGATCATGGACGCAGACAACAAGATGTTCCGCTATGGCCCGTCGCTTCCGTTCGATCCAGACTCGCCCAGCGAGGCGTTGAGCGATGACCCAGTGCGCGCAAGCGAGTTCGGCATCGCCAACCTCAAGCGCATCCTCCCAAACATCCCGTCGTGGGCGCAGCAAGACCTTGAGGATTTCTCGCAGATCAACGAGCTGTACAACAACGTGATCGCGCAATGGAATCGCTACATGGGTCACGTAGCGGCGCTGATCGGCGGCGTGTACCGGACCGCCAGAACGCAAAGCGAAGGCCGGCCCATGTACGAGTTCGTCCCCGCCGAGCGGCAGCGCCAGGCAATGGCGTTCTTCGAAGAGCACGCCTTCGCCACACCAACGTGGATGTTGGACGAGAACATTCTCTCGAGAGTCGAACATGCCGGCGCCGTCGAGCGGATTCGACAACGGCAAGTGAGTGTGCTCAACAATGTGCTGGATCCGTCACGCATGCAGAGATTGATCGAAACCGCGGCGCGCAACGGCGGTGATTCGTACGGGCTCGGCGAGATGATGGGCAACCTGCGTGGAGCCGTGTGGAGCGAGCTCGCGGGGGGGAGTTCGATCGATGCCTACCGCCGCAATCTCCAGCGCGGATACATCGAGCGGATGCATTGGCTCATGACGGAGGAACCACCGGCGCCCCCGGCGTTCTTCGCGGCGTTCTTCACGCGCGTCGACGTCAGCCAGTCCGATATCCGGCCATTCGTACGGGGTGAACTGACCGTGCTCAAGAGTGAGATCCAACGCACCCTGCGCCGCAATCTGGACCGAACCACCAGATACCATTTGGACGACGCGATCGTCCGCATTGACGCGATTCTGGATCCGAATGGATAGAAAGGATAGAGGGGATAGAGGGATAGAACTGCGTGGGGACTAGACCGGGCCGCTCCGCCTAGTCCTCACGCAGTTCTATCCCCTCTATCCCCTCTATCCCTTCTATCCATTCTATCCCTTCTTCCTTCTATCCCACCTCCTCAAATTCCGCCGTAAAATGCCGCAGATACTGCGGTGAGTTGGTCATGCGGAGACCCGGAAGCTCGTGTCGCCGCGCGAAGACAGCCGCACTGGCTTCGATGACATAGTCGATGTGGCTCTGCGTATACACACGGCGCGGGATGGCCAGACGGACCAGTTCGAGTGGTGGCGGGTGCCCGTCGCCGCCAAACATCACGCTGCCCACCTCGACCGCCCGAATGCCTCCCTCGCGGAAGAGAGCACAGACGAGCGCTTGTCCTGGGAAGCACGGTGCCGGAATGTGATTGCAGCACGCCGCCGCGTCGATGTAGATGGCGTGGCCACCGGGTGGCTCGACGATCTGATACCCAAGGTCCAGGAGCCGCTCGCCGAGGTACTCGGTGGCCCGGACGCGGTAGGCGAGGTAATCCTCGTGCACGACCTCCTCGAACCCTTGCGTCATGGCTTCCAGGTCGCGTCCGGCCAGACCGCCGTAGGTGACGAAGCCCTCCGTGAGGATCAAGAGCGAGCTGGCCCGTTCTGCGAGCGCGTCATCGCGTAGCAGGAGCACACCACCGATGTTGACCAATCCGTCTTTCTTGGCCGAGATCGTCGCGCCATCCACGAGGTCGAACATCTCCCGCACGATGTCGCGCACCGCCCGATTGCTGTAGCCCTGTTCCCGCACCTTGATGAAATACGCGTTTTCGGCAAAACGACAGGCGTCCAGGAAGAAAGGAATCCCATGCCGATCACAGACGCGCCGCACTTGCTTGAGATTCTCCATGCTCACCGGCTGGCCACCGTCCGAGTTGTTCGTGACCGTGACCATGCAGAGCGGGATTCGGCCTGCGCCGACGTCTTCGATCAAGGCTTCGAGCTTGGCGAGGTCGATATTGCCCTTGAAGGGATGGCGACATCGCGGATCCAGCGCTTCGTCGATGACCAGATCGACGGCTTCCGCTCCGGAATGCTCGATGTTGGCGCGGGTGGTGTCGAAATGATTGTTGTTGGGGACCACCTTTCCCGGTCCGCCGACCAGTTCGAACAAGATGCGCTCACTGGCCCGACCCTGGTGTGTCGGCAAGATATGGTCGAAGCCGGTGAGTTCCTGGACCTTCGCACGGAAGCGGAAGAAGCTCTCCGCACCGGCGTAGGACTCATCGCCCTGCATCATGGCAGCCCACTGCAAGCTGCTCATCGCCCCAGTGCCACTATCGGTCAAGAGATCGATCAGGACATCTCGCGAGTGGATATTGAAAACGTTGAATCTCGCCTCGCGAAGCACTTGCTCCCGATGCGCCGGCGTGGTCATCCGGAGCGGCTCGACGACCTTGATGCGGAATGGTTCGATGATCGTCTTCATAGTCTGAAATGTCTGCCGTGAGGTTGAAGAGACCGTGAAGTCCCATTCAGGCCGTCTTGGACCTTCATAGTCGATTCATGTTCTGCTCAATCGCGCTGCGGTCAGATTGACGGTGGGAGGAACCACGGTGGAACAGGATGACACGCGGCCCGCGCTCGCGGACCTCCAGAAACGACTGAACGAAGTGCGGCAGCATGCAGCCGAGGTTGAACGCGGGTTTGCGCCGGCAATCGACGCCGTGGATCCGTGCTTCCGCGAAAGTGCGCGGAACCTCGTGCACTATCTCGCGCTGCGCCACTTTGATCTGCGTGACATCCAGGGTCACCTGAGTGCGATGGGACTCTCGACGCTCGGTGACGTCGAAGCGCACACGATGGCCAGCATTGATGCCGTGCGTGGCGCACTCGAACCCGCCGCAGTGGATAATGCTTCGGTATCACCCGGTGTTCGGATCGAAGAGGGGCCCGAGCTGCTCGTCGCGAACACCGAGGCATTAATGGGCACGCAGCGTGACGACCGTTACGTCCGCATCATGGTCACGATCCCTACCGAGGCTGCCGAGAACTACGACGTCGTGCGGGACCTTATGACGTCCGGCATGGATTGCGCGCGCATCAATTGCGCCCGTGACGATGAGACGACGTGGACAGGGATGGTCGAGCACATCAAGCGAGCCAAAGAGGAGCTCGGTCGAGACTGCAAGATCTTCATGGACCTGGCGGGACCGAAACTCCGCTTGGGCGGCCTCGAGCCCGGCCCCCGGGTCACGTCCTGGCAACCGACGTTCGATGCACGAGGCAAAGCGACCGCGCCAGCCGCGCTATGGTTCGCGCACGAGCACTTGCCGCGACCCTCGAAGGCGGACGCTGTGATTCCCGTTTCCGCGTCGTGGCTGGCCCAAGCACAACCCAACGACTGCGTACGGTTTCGCGACGCCAACGGAGTCGATCACGAGATCGTGATCACGAACGTGCAAGACGATGGATGCCTCGGTGAGATCTGGCGCGCCGCACATATCGAAACGGGAACGGAACTCGAGCTTCACCACACACACGGCGAGCCTCCGACGGACCCCACCACGCGCGTCAGCATCATGCCTGAGGTCGAGGTGCCACTCTGGCTCGCCGTCGGCGATACGCTCGTGCTGCACAAGGACCAACGGCTGGGTGAGCCGGCGGTTCGCACCCCTGACGGAACGCTGGTCGACCATGCGCACGTCTCGTGCACGATGCCTGAAGTATTCGACGACGTGAACGTGGGAGACGCCGTGATGATCGACGACGGCAAGATCTCCGGCATCGCCCGCTCAGTTACTGGAGATGAAATCCGCGTCGCCGTTACGCTGACCAAGCCCGGGGGGCAGCGGCTCCGCGGTCATAAGGGCATCAACTTTCCAGATACGCATCTCCACGTATCGGCCATTACCAGGAAGGACCTGGCAGATCTCGACTTTGTCGTGCGTCACGCCGACGCTGTAGACATGTCGTTCGCCAACGAGCCTGGTGACGTGCTGACGCTGCTCGACGAACTCGAGAAACGTGACGGGCGTAGACTTGGGTTGGTGCTCAAGATCGAAACCAAGCGTGGGTTCTACCAGCTTCCCTGGCTCTTGCTCGCGGGGATGCAGGGGTATCCGATCGGCGTGATGATTGCTCGAGGGGATTTGGCGGTCGAGTGTGGGTGGGAGCGTCTTGCCGAAATGCAGGAAGAGATCCTGTGGTTCTGCGAGGCCGCACACATCCCGGTCATCTGGGCGACCCAGGTCCTCGAGCATCTTGCGAAGAAGGGATTTCCGTCACGAGCGGAGGTGACGGACGCCGCCATGGCCGAACGCGCCGAATGTGTGATGCTCAACAAGGGCCCCTACATCCTGCGGGCCGTCGAGACACTCGATCATATCCTGCGCCGCATGGAAGAACATCACGAAAAGAAGATCATGCGCCTGCGTCGCCTGACCTTGGCCCACGCCGCGCAACGCCGCCCCGACGGGCAGCCCGCCGGGTAAGTCTATCTTACGAACCAGTCCCCTCTGTCCCTTCTGCCCCCTCTCTCTTCATCTCCTCCACCCTCTGCTTCACCCCCACCGGCACCAACAGGTTGTCGGCAATAGCCGCGATCTCCTCCGCCTCGCGCCAGGCAAGCTCTAACTCGACCAGCTCACCTGCTAGCGCTCGAAGCTCCTGCTCTTCATGGAGCGCCATCTCGAGCGCGAGCTTGGTCGGTCCCGGGAGCCGGTGCACTTCGCGCTGTTTGGCGGGGAGCTGCTCGCGACGCTCGACCTCGGCTCGCAGCCGCGCCAGAAACACTTCCGGATGTCCGGCCTCCTCGATCTGGCTCACGGCACTATGGATCGTCTTCTTGGACCCGGACATGTAGTTGAGCTTGGGAAGAACGACACCAGCCACGCGGAGCGCCTCAGCGCCGGTGAACGTCTCGATCTGCTTCCGCTTGTATTTGATCGTGAGCCCGATCTTGTCCGAGTCGTCCACGAATAGGCGCGTGGCACGAAGATGGGGAGTTTTGAGCTTCAGAATCCGACCGTCCTTGGTCTTGACCCGTGCGCGCACAGGGACGTTCATGACCACATTCGGCAGATTCGCGATGCCGCCAATGCCGATTCCTGCGACCGCGGCTCCTGCAAACACGGCCGTGACAGCGGCCGCCCCCACGGTCGTCCACATGATCGCACGCCGCCGGCGGCGCCCGAACTGATCGCCGTACCGCCATGCCGCAAACTCGGGTCGCTGCGGAGCGCCAATCCGCACAAGCTCCAGTCCTTCGGTCAAGCGCGCCAGCCCGATCTCGTCCGTCGACATCCGCATCCGTGCGCGTTCGAAGTGTCGCTCGCACTCTTCGAACGCCTCCCATCGCTCCTCGAGCGGACTCAGATTCCACCGCTCGCACTTGCGGCACACCACCCAGAGCCGGCCTTTGGAGGAATCGAAGGCGAGCCGGCGACCAATGGGAAACGCCTCGACACTCTCGTTGGCCCCCAGCGGCTTCTTGCAGTAGATGCAGTGGCTGTACATCAGGGAGTAGAGGCGACGGACGAGATCGATGGGACCACAGGGACATGGAAGAACGCGGCGTAATCCACCAACTGCCCGTCAGTTGGCTCGATCGGTGGGTCCGGGCCCTTGCGCCGACCCCCTCGTGAGCATGCGCTCGGTGAACTCGATGCGCTCATTCAAATCCGTCATTCCCTCACGCAGCGCATGGACTTCATCCATCAGGTCCCCAACCGCTGCGGTGAGTCGTTCGACATCTTCCGACCTGCCCTCCTTGTCCGCCAGCCGCGCCTTGTGGTTGTAGCGAAGCTTGAGGCCAATGAGGACCATCGTCCCAATGCCCATTAGGGCGAGAAACGGCATGATGACGTCGAGCGCTACTGGATCCATAACCTTGTCCTCCGAGCCTTGGCGCAGTCACTGCACGTACGGGATGAACATACCAAAGGATTCCTCGGTTGCACGCGTGTCGCGCTTCACGAATCCTTCATGTTCGGCGCACTATGGTGACGCATGGCGACGACGCCAACTGAATTGCACGTTGCCTTGACCGGCCAGTACACGATTCAAGGTGAAATCGGGTATGGCGGTATGGCGACTGTGTATCTCGCCGACGACTGCAAGCACGACCGGCAGGTCGCCGTCAAGGTACTGCGCCGTGAGCTCGCGGCGACCATCGGCACAGACCGTTTCCTTCGTGAGATCGCGATCACCGCGCGCCTCAATCACCCGAACATTCTGCCGCTTCTCGACTCCGGACGGGCCGGTGACTTTCTCTTCTATGTCATGCCCTACGTGTCGGGAGAGTCGCTCCGGAGTCTCCTGAATCAAGACGGGACCGTGCCGCTGCGAACGGCGGCGCGCATTGTCCGCGAGGTATCGGGCGCTCTCGAGCACGCGCATCGGCACGGTGTCATCCACCGGGATGTGAAGCCGGAGAACATCCTGATCTCGGAGGGCGTTGCGGTCGTGGCCGATTTTGGCATCGCACGCGCGCTAACCATCGCCGGCCCCGACTCCCTGACGCGCAGTGGGGTTCCGCTCGGGACGCTTGGATACATGAGTCCAGAGCAGGCTTCGGGACGCCAGGATCTCGATCCACGCACTGATGTGTGCAGTCTGGCGTGCGTTGCCTTCGAGATGATCATCGGAGAGACGCCGGGCGCGTGGACCACACCGCAAGAGGTGCTGCTCGGCCGGTTCGAAGAAATCCTCCTCGAGCATCGCGCACGGCTGGACGAGTTCCCGGGGCGCGTGGAGCAGGTCCTCGTACAGGGACTCGCTATCCGACGGGGAGAGCGATTCGCTTCCCCCACCGAGTTCGCGGAGGCGTTCGCCTCCGCCTGCGCAGGCTCGACGAGCGTCCCGCATCGGGACGTCGACCGATTGTTGAAGCGCGCCGTCGTGTTGGATGCCGGACGCGACACGTCGGAGCCCGCCCTCTCCCTGGGCGGAGTCGAACAGATCGCAGCACAGGTAGGGATCCCGCCGGCGCGCGTTCGGGAAGCCTTGAACGGGATATCTGCCCCCACGCCCAGCACCGCAGTCGAGCACAGGGAGACGGTCAGGCGCGAACCCGCTGGGTGGCCCACCAAGGTCGTGGTGGACCGCGTCGTCGATCAACGGCTCGACCCGTCCACCTACGATTCGGTCGTCGAGGCCATCCACTCGACGCTTGGCGAGATGGGGCACAGCTCAACGCTGGGGGGCACCCTGGTGTGGACCAGCACGCCCACCAGTGATGCGGGACGTGACGTCCGGGTCACCCTCCGGCAGCACCAGGGCCAAACACACATCCACATCGAGGAAGATCTCGCGTTACGTGGCTTCGATCGGATGCTGCCTGGTTGGGGAACCGCCGGTGGCGTCATACTCGGTGCCGGGATTGGAGCCGCGTTTGGAGGTGCCGAGGGCTCGGCGGTGAGTATGGCGGCATTCATGGGATTCGTGGGCTGGTTTACCGCAGCCCGGATGATCTTGAACGCGCATGGAAACGCACGGGCACCAGAGATCAGCAAACTTGCCGATCAACTCGTGGCGATCGTGTGGGGTGCTACCGAACGCTAGTCGTTCTCTCCAGTCCCCGGAGTCCTACCCTCATCGGTGACCGGACGCTTCACCCGAATATCCATCAGGTGCAACTTGCTCTCCCCAAAGACGGCCGGAACCGCAGAGACCAACTCATCGGCAATCGTTACCTCGACCGAGAGCGGGGCGCCTCGAGGCACACAAGCCCTGTACACGCCGGTGGAGTCCGTGCGCACCGCCAGCGACCGAAGTGACTCAGCACCAGCGGTCTCTTCGAGCCACGTCACTTTGACATCAGCATCTGCAACCACCGCATCTGTGCCCTCCTCGTAGATATTTCCGAGGAGCAAGCCAACCTCGTCCCCACGGGCTCCGCATCGGCGCTCGACGATGACGTCATTGGGAGGGATGGCAAGGTCGCGATACGACTCCTGCCCCTCCCGGAGACGAACCGACCACGAATCGGTGAGGCCGAACAGGGCGGCTCGCGGGTGCGTGAAGACGAGTTGATACGTTCCATCCGGAAGATCCGTGAGCCAATAGCGGCCATCGGGTTGGCTGATCGTCACCCAGTCCGTACCGTCCAGGCTGACAAATGCACCCCCCAGTCGCTGGCCGGTGGTGCTGTCGTAGACGATGCCACTGACAGTCGCCCGATCGCGGGCGAACACCGTTCGGCCATCCCCCGCGTAGACCTTCATGACTTCACCGCCCTCCTCCTCGAAGCCAACGACCGCCTCGGGGAAGTCCCAGATCGGGCCTTTGAGACTCTCGACCGCCACCACGAGCGGCATGCGGATCCACCACCGGGACACGAACCACCGACCGTCAGGCAACTGATGAAACTGGAGCTGCGCCCCGGCACCTCGCTCTCGCGCCCAGGCACCGACATTCACGTAAGAAAGCTCGAGCTGCTCGAGCGCACCCGTTTGGCCATCGAGCCAAAACGTCCCCGTTACATCCGGCAGGTCCGAATCGTCCACCGGTTCGAAACGGAGGCCAAGACGCGCACGACCACCCCGCGCGTCACGATCGAGCCAGAAGCAGTGGTTCTGGAGAAACGGTGGAGAGAAGAACACCTCCGCGTCGGGTGCCTCATACACGACGCTGTCTTCCTCCAGCAGTACGTATCCGAATTCCTCGAGCTCCGCGACCGAACGGCTGCGGAACGGCATGACATGGCGCGTGGGGACATTCGTTCGCGTTTCACGGCGCAGCACGAAGGACGGTGAGTAGGATCGCTCGAATCGATCGAGCTCATGGATGAATTCTTCCTGCAATTCTGACCATGCTACTGCAGCCAGTGCTTTGCGCGCTTCGTCCCAGACCGTGAGTACCTCAAACGCCTGTTCGCCGATGACTCGACATTCCCGGGCGCGTCCCTGGACGAACAGGGGATCGAGACTGAGACGAATCGGCTCGACCTCGAGCTGCAGATCGTCCGCGCCATCATTCCCAAGATCGAAGCGTGAGGTCACGCTGCTGCGATACCCAACGACCTCGGTCCGGAGCCGATACGCGTCGGGCTTCGGCGCATGCAGCCGGAAACGGCCAAGTCCGTCCGTGAGCGCGCGGGCAATCTCAAGCGAATCCGCGCCGAGAAGTACGACGTAGGCCCCACCAACTGGCGTACCGGTATTCTGGTCGAGCAACAAGCCCGAGATGGACTGCGCCCAGGCCGCGGTTGGCAAGAACGCGACCACTGCCAATGCGAGCGCCGAAAACGAACGAACGACGGAGGCCATGCTGAAAGCTACGACGCCCCGCAGCGGCCGGAAAGAACGACGACGAAGGAATGTCATTGGAGAAGCTCGTATTCCGTACGCTCCGGCACCGCCAAGGTTCCGCAACCCGAAAGTGAGAAGGCTAACCGCTTGCCACGCAGGCGGTTGTGCATCCGACGCGCCAGTGCAACGAGCTCCTTGCTGTCCCGTGGAACGCCCCGTAACGTTCCGCAGCACAAATCGGAGGGAACGTATGCGCCCGTTCGGGCTCGGTGTCACAACGTTGATCCAAGGCGTGTACTCACTTCTCTGGGTCGCGGTGTTGTTCGACGTTGCATCACCCACCTTCGATCTCCGCGGATCCGCATCGTGGACAGGGATGCAAACGGTGATCGTCATCATCCTCGCCCTGACGGGTGCGGTTGCACTTGGTCTGATGGTGCACACACTCTCTCGAAGCCTGTTTCGCAAGCGCAAAGACCAGTGGACGCTGACCGTGCTTCAAAGCCAGACGGTACAGAAACGCCTGACGACAGTGGGCGCGACCGAGACATTCTCCGGTGGTCCCCGCCTCGAGGACATGCTGAACGCGGACGCGGCCACAAGACCACGGCACGCCGGCGGCTTCGTGCACGCGATCACCTATCAGTTGATGTCCCGGGCTCCGCAGCTTTGGGGATCCATCCAAGTGTACCGCGACCAGTACCGTCTCGCTCGTGGCTTCGTGGTGCCGTCGGCGGCCTTCGCACTCGTGTTGCCGCTGTGGGACCCGATCGCAGCGCTCGACCCCGCAGGCTCCATCGGGCCGTTCCCAATCATCCGGACCCAACTGGTACTGCTCAGCGTTCTGGCAGCCGCTGTGAGCTACGTCGCGTTTCGGGAGCGGGCCTATCGCTATACTGCGGCCGCCTTGCTAGCATACACGACTATGGTAGCACAACGGAAACAGGGGTTACCACAATGAGCGATACGTCTTTGAGAGGGTTTACTCTCATCGAGCTATTGATCGTGGTCGTGATCATTGGAATTCTCGCGACCATTGCCATTCCGAAGTTCACGAACACCAAAGAGCGGGCGATGCTGGCCTCCATGAAATCCGACCTCCGCAACCTTGCTACACAACAGGAGAGTTATAACGTCGACTGGAACGCGTATACCACATCGTTCCCCGCAGCTGAGTGGCGACCGACGACTGGAGTCACTGGGCCCACCATCGCGCTCACGGCTGATGGTTGGACCGCTATTGTCGGGCATACGACGTCGACCAAAACGTGTGCCCTCTTCATGGGAGGGACAGCCCAGGCTCCAGCAACGGTGGAAGGCGTACCGAAGTGCTCCTCCTAACTCGCCAACACTGAGGCGAAAGACAACAAAGAGGCCGCGCATGCGCGGCCTCTTCTTACTTCAGCGAGTCATTGGACGCCGTCTTATTCGGCCGTCAGCTCCTGCCACCTGGCATACACCCGCTCGCTCAGCTGCGCCTCCAACACCCCAGTCGAGGAGCACCACCGTCCGTCACCTGGAGCGGGGACCGCGGTGACCTGCAGGCGGGTCTCGCCGTCGTTCACCGGCAGTGCCCGGATGCTCAAAACCCCCTCGGGAACCTGGTCTGGCTCCGGAGAACAAGCCCAAAACTCTCGGGCATTCGGCCCGGAGAAGGCCGTAGGCTCAGACCGGAGGTACCCGCGACCAATGTCCATGGTCTCGAGCGGGACCTGGTACTCGCCGACGACATCGATGATCGCCCAGAAAACCGCTTCCAGCGGCGCCGGAACGACCGTTGGATCAGCCTCGGGCGCACCGGCCATCGCAGTCGGCTGGGCTCCCGTACAGGCGGCCACAGCCCCCAGGCTCAGTAGCATTAGGTGCTTGCGCATGGTTCCGTGGTTTCGAAGAGTGTGTCTTCTACTACGCCCCCGGGTTCCCCAGGGTTTCATGGGTATAGACACTGGAAACCACGGTTTGGTTGCCGCCGCGTGACTCGCATGTCAACCCGCGGTAACGGGCACGCCCGTTTCAGCGGGGGCTAATCCTCTTCGAGCGCCTCGAGTTCGGCCAGCAAGTCGTCGTGGGTTGGTCGGACCCTGTAATTCACTTCCACGAATCGATAGCGCACGATTCCTCGCCGGTCGATGATGAACGTCGCCGGGTGCGTGATGGACCGTCCCTTGGGGTCATCTTGATTGAACAGACCATACCGATTAATCACGAGGTGGCCTGAATCAGAGAGGAAGGCGTAGTCGGGCAGTACGCCATCCTCTTTCGATATGCGGTCGACCATCATTTGCAGCTGTTCCGGCTCATCGACTGAAAGGGCCAGAATCTCGGTGGAGGCCCGCTGATCATCCGTCAGGAGGTTGCGCAGCTTCCCGAGCTGCCCAGCGCACCATGGTCACCAATGTCCCCGATAGAAGACGAGGACGACGTTCTTTTCATCGCGGTAGTCGGAGAGCGTAATGACGTCACCAGACAGGGCGCGGAGAGAAAAATCGGGTGCCTCTTCTCCAACCGTGACTCGTTCGAGATCGATCCCCGGAAGGCCATGACCGTCTACAGGCCCGAGCGCGACCGACTCGGCGCGCAGTGAGAACAGGATCACTCCCACCACGATCAATCCTGCGACTCCAGCTATCCCAATGACTGCGCGCATCGGCCCTCGCTCCGTGACGGCATAGAGCACAATAGGGCGTTCCGTCGCGTCGCCGTCAACCGCGTCGCCTTGACCGGGCCCAACCTACGAGGTAGCCCACCACTGGAGGGGCTGCTGCGAAACTCACCAAGAGGACGCGCTGAACGCGCGACGAGACAGGTAGCACGTTGATCGCAACGGCTCCGGCAAAGAAAACAACGAAGCCGGCCATTCGACTCCAACGCCGAGTCCACAGATCGACTTCCTCATTAGCGGGCTCCGGATGGTGTCGTCCGTCAGCGACCCGCACGGCCCGGAGTCCACGCCGCACAAACGGATGCAGCAAAGGGTCCAAGAGCAACCCTATCCCCATGCCCGCGACGCCAAACCACACCACGACGCCGACTGCTAAGAGGCCCTGCAGCATAGCGGATCTCCGTTCTCCCGTTGCCTTGCGCGCGTCGGCCGACCCGCGCTGGACCTGGGCACCTAGCGCGGTGCCTCCGAATCCCCATTATTGGTGCCGACGACCGGCCTTCCGGCCAGCCGAGTAACCGAAAGGAGCGATTCATGGTCCAGATCATGGCGTTATGGCTGCCCATCCTGCTTTCTGCGGTGATCGTGTTCGCCGCCAGCTCCGTGATTCACATGTTCCTCACGTACCACTCGACGGACTATGACCAACTTCCGAACGAGGCATCCGTCATGGAGGGGATGCGGAACGCCGGCGTCCAACCGGGCAACTACGCCTACCCATGGTGCGCGAGCATGAAGGAAATGGGTTCGTCGGAGATGCTGGAGAAATACAACAAGGGCCCCGTTGGCACCGCGGTCGTGTGGCCTAACGGGCCGCCCGCCATGGGCAAGCTGCTCATCCAGTGGTTCGTGTTCTCGCTGCTGGTCGGCGTGATGGTTGCTTATATGACAGGCCGGACCTTGTCTGCGGGCGAGGAATACTGGGCCGTGTTCCGGGTTGCAGGTACCGTGGCGTTTCTCTGTTATGGCTTCGCTCAGATCATCGAATCCATTTGGTGGGGCCGCAAATGGAGCACCACCGCCAAGAATCTGTTCGACGCTTTCGTGTACGGCTCGCTCACTGCCGGGTCGTTTGCGGGGTTCTGGCCGGCCTAGCACTTCCATAGGCACGCTGGCGTCGCGTTCTTGTGCGGCGCCAGCGCTGCCACCATCGCACCCGCGCAATCCATGAGTCAACCTTGCCAGCGCGGGCAGTCCCGATGATGATGCGGGCTCGACCATGACGTACCTGATCGCGGCGCTCGTGGCCCCGGTGCTGGGGCCGGTCCTCTACACGGCCTTTCGACAGCAGGCGGGAGCCTTTCGGCTTCTGGACGGCTTCGTGTACCTCGCCATCCCGGGACTCGTCTTTTTGCACGTGTTCCCGTTTGCCGTCGAACAGCGCAGTCCAGCCGCCGTTGTTGCCGTCACCCTGGGTCTCCTCCTCCCCACACTAGCGGAGCGCACGGCTCGCGCGGTCGCACTGCGAACGGACACTTTCGCTCTGCTTTTCGGAATCAGCGGTCTCGCACTCCACGCCCTCCTCGACGGGGCGGCCCTGGCCCCCGCTAGCCAAACCAGCGACCTGCCTTTCGCGTTGGCGATCACGCTCCATCGCCTCCCAGTGGGACTGGCGATCTGGTGGCTCGTTCGTCCGAAATACGGTCTCCAATCCGCCGTGGTAGCCATTGGCACACTGGTCGCGGTGACCGTGGTGGGCTATGGAGCGAGCGCGGGTCTCCTCGCCAGCAGCGGGGCCGAGGCCGTGGCTCTCTACCAGGCGTTCGTGGGCGGCTCACTGATCCACGTAGTATTCCACCAGGGCCACCCGGACAAGGCGATACGCGAGACGCCCGCATTGAGACGCTTTGAAGGCCTCGGTGGCCTCTTCGCGTTCATCCTCCTCATCGTGCTGGCCCGAGCGCACGTGGGCGACATGCCGGTCGGCGCCATCCAGGTGTTTGGCGAGCGATTTCTCGTTCTGGCTCTCGAGAGCGCCCCAGCCCTCGTAATCGCCTACTTCGCTGCCGGCGCCCTGAGCGCGTTCCTCCCGGGGACCTCGATTCGCTGGATTGCGAAAGGTGGGAGCCTCTCCTCGGCCATTCGGGGCACCGTGGTAGGACTTCCATTCCCAATCTGCTCGTGCGGCGTGATTCCGATCTATCGCACGCTCGTCGTTCGAGGTGCACCGCCGGCTGCTGCTATGGCGTTCTTGGTGGCGACCCCAGAGCTGGGCCTCGACGCCGTGCTCCTGTCGATCCCACTGTTGGGGCTGTCTATGACCTGGATCCGCGTGATTGCCGCGGCGTTCGCGGCCCTGTTCGTGGGGTGGCTCGTAGGTCGACTCCTCCCAACGGCCACTGATATCCCGGACACCTCGGGCGCGGCGATTGGCACTGACCGCGCCATGACGGTGGGTGAACGTACCCGAGCCGGGCTCAAGACCGGACTCGGCGACGTGGTCGACCACACGGCACCATGGATCCTTCTTGGACTCGCGATTGCCGCGGCGATCGAGCCGTTTCTCTCCGAAGGGCTGATCGCGTCCATCCCGGGCGGTTTGGAGGTCCCGCTCTTCGCGTTGCTGGGTGTCCCCACGTATGTATGTGCGTCTTCGGCCACGCCCTTGGTTGCGGCTCTCATGGTCGGTGGACTGTCGCCAGGAGCGGCCATCGCGTTCCTGATCACCGGTCCCGCGACCAACGCGACGACGTTCGGGCTGCTGTCAGGCCTCCACGGGTGGAAAGCCGCGCTGGCCTTCTCTGCCACGTTGATCGGATTCTCGGTGACCTTTGGCTATGCCATCAACGCGTTTGTCGGCACGCTCGCCGTACCTCCACTCGACGCCCTGGCCGCCGAGGACGCCAGCATCGTCAAGGTCGTCTCGCTCTGGGCCCTCCTCATGCTCTTTCTGGCCTCGCTGATGCGGCGCGGAGTCCGAAAGTTCCTTGGCGAGTTGCGCCAGGGTCTGGTCGGGGACGCGCGGCAACCGGTCGCGCTGCAGACCTGAAGAAGCAATGGCGCGGTGGTTTCACCCCGCTTCGAGTTCTGCCAAAGCGTCCCGTCTCTAGTTCCCCCCTCCACCGGTCGACGTCTTCGGTTTGAGGGTGGGGTATGTGATGCCGAGCTGTTCCAGGTACGTGTCGTATCGCGTTTCGTCGTAGTAGAACTTCCGCATTTCGGGCCGGAACCGATCCATGATGTCCTTGTTCAGGTCAGTGGGCGGCGGATCGTCCTCACTGATGAATGGGACGTATTCCGTTTCTGCTGTCTGCACGTCACGAAAATACGTCCACGCCTCATCGACGACGTTCGGCTCCAGAAACATGTGGAGCGCGGTCCGGGCCATTACCTTGGCTCCGGCGACCGCGCCCTTGTGGGCAATCGGCGTCGCCATCGCGATCGCACTCGACCAATGGTGACCCTGCAGCCCCCGCACGTTCGAAGGAAATCGGAGCGTCACCGTCGGAACGGTCCACGAGATATCACCGATGTCGTCGGAGCCACCACTCGTGCGGTTTTCGCTGGGCTCCCGGAGTTCCGCAACCTCCATCGACAGACCGCGTGGTTCGCTGCCCACCTCTTCTTGAATCGCTTTCGCCATGGTCTGGTCGGCTTCGTCCCATGCGGGCAGCCCAACCTCCTGGATATGCTCATACATCGTTTCCGCTATGACCTTGTTGAAGTGACGCGGCCACGCGGCGCCGCGCACACGGTAGGACATCTCCGTATCTGTCATCAACGCGGCCCCTTCCGCCATACGGATGGCCGTGTCGAAGTTGCGCTTGATGTCTTCGTAATCCATCTCACGTAGGAAGTACCACACCGACGCGCGCGGCGGAACGACATTGGGTTGGTCGCCGCCGTCGGTGATCACATAGTGCGACCGCTGTAGCGGTCGCAGATGCTCGCGTCGAAAATTCCACGCGATGTTCAGGAGTTCGACCGCATCGAGCGCGCTCCGCCCACGCCACGGCGCTCCCGCCCCGTGCGCGGCTTCACCAGCGAACGAAAACTCAACCGACACCAATCCGGTGCCGTTGGCCGGACCCCACGTGACGCTCAGGTTGCTGCTCACATGGGTGAACAACACGGCGTCGACCTCCTCGAAATATCCATCCCGCACGAACCACGCTTTGCTCCCAAGTTGTTCCTCTGCCACACCCGGCCACAAAACAAGCGTTCCCGGAATCCGCTCACGCTCCATGATCTCCTTCAACGCAAGTGCTGCGGCCACGTTCACCGCTTGCCCGGAATTGTGACCCTCGCCGTGACCCGGAGCGCCCTCGATGAGCGGATCGTGATACGCCACACCAGGCTTCTGACTGGATTTCGGGATTCCGTCGATGTCACTGCCGAACGCGATGACAGGTCGGCCCGACCCCCACCGCGCAAACCATGCCGTGGGAATATCGGCCGCTCCACGCTCGATTTTGAATCCGTTGCGCTCGAGCACCCCAGTGACGTAGGTCGACGTCTCGATTTCCTGTTGCCCGAGTTCCGAGAACGAGAAGATCTTGTCTACCATGACCTGGACCAGCTTGGCCCGGCCATCGACCATCGTTTCGACCTCATCGACCAGGGCTTCCGTCCGCTGGGCCTGCGCCACCGGCGCGACACTCAACACGAACAGGGTCGTCACACCAAACACACGTTGTCGCATCACATCGCCTCTCGATGTCGGTTCATACCGCTTTGCCTCCCTACCGTCCGTCCAACTCTCGGATCGTCCTTGTCGACGGGGGTCGCTCGCGCTGTAGCCTTCGCGCGACGCGTTCAGCCTCACGGATCACGCGCAGGAGGTTCTCCCCTGCCAATTTGGCCAGATCTTCGTCTCCCCAACCACGCCTGGACAGCTCAGCAAACAACGCCGGGAAAGTGGAAACGTCCTCGAGCCCGATCGGCGTCGAGCTGATACCGTCGAAGTCACTGCCAATGCCAACGTGATCGACCCCGGCAACCCGGCGGATGTGCTCAATGTGATCGACCACGTCGCCAATCGTGGCAACGTCGCGGTCGGTCAGGAACGACGGCACAAAGGTCACCATCACTACGCCCCCATTGTCGGCAAGCTGTGTGAGAATGGAGTCGGGTACGTTGCGCCGGTGGTCACGTAAAGCTCGTGCAGACGAGTGGGAGAAGATGACGGGCGCGTCGACTGTGTTGAGCACGTCGCTCATGGTGCCCGGTGACGTGTGTGACAGGTCCACCAACATCCCCAGCCAATTCATCTCGCGAACGACCTCTTCGCCGAACCCCGTCAGTCCGCCGTGTTCGGGGTCATCGGTCCCGGCGTCCGCCCAATCGACATTCCGCGAGTGGGTGAGCGTCATGTACCGCACGCCCAGGTCGTAATACGCGCGGAGCGCACCCAGCGAGTTCTCGATAGCATGCCCGCCTTCGATCCCGAGCATCGATGCGATACGCCCTTCACCGAAAGCGCGCTCGATGTCGGACGCGGTGCCCGCAAACTGGAAATGGCCTGGGTGCGCACGGATAAACTGTCGCGCGACATCGATCTGCTCGAGCTGGACGCGTGCAAATCCAGAGTCGCCGTACGCCGACGGGATGTAGACGGACCAGAACTGCGCTCCGAGCATACCCTGCCGAAGTCGGTCGAGATCGGTATGGCCCGGTGCCCGACGGGAAATGTCGTACGCCGCGACGTTCAGCGGTGCGTCCTCGAACAAGCGAATGGCCCAGGGAAGGTCGTTGTGGCCATCGATCAGTGGCGTCATCGAGAGCACGCGGCGAGCGCGTTCGAGGTGCTCGTCGTTTTGGGCGTCGAGGTGCTGAGGAAAGATGGCTGCGCCTATCATCAGTACCGCCAGGCGGTGCATAGCGTCTCCAGGGCTGGTTCCACACGGCTCGTTCGCCTGACAACTTACCCTGCGTCCCCCATCCACATCTAGCCGGAAATGCTTGCGCTTGTCTGGATCACCTTGCACGCTGGCGACGGCGGTGATCGACGCCCAACCTCGTCGACCCTGCCCCAACAAGGGTTCTCGAGAGGCAAAGGGGGGCATACTCCAGGATCGGCATCAACGGACCTTTGCGTCGGCGCGGGGCGCCACTGGGGGACAGTGACCTGTGGCCTGACCAAAGGACTTGATGAAGCCTACGCAGCGCGCGCGCATGCAGGACACGGGCGAAGCCGCACGCAGCACGTCTGAAGGAAATCTGGGGCGAGCGGCTCGTCGCTCTCGGCAGCCCGGACCTAGGTGGGATCCACGGGGGACGGACCATCGTCCTTCCCCCTTCTAGCCGACCTCGCCTTGGCGACGTACGTTAGCGATACCGAAGGAGGCGGCACATGGCAGCCCCAAAGACCGACCCGCAGGCCGACGCGATGCGTAAACCTCACGATGATGAAGTCGACTTTGTAGGGCTCACCCATACGGGGAAGGTGCGGGCCAACAATCAGGACCATTTCCTCATCTGCTCGCTGCGCAAGGGCGTCGAGGTCCACGCCACGAGCCTCGACGACGTGTCGGCGCTCACGCAGGCCGGCGACCGCATGGCGTTTCTCGCCATGGTCGCCGACGGCGTGGGCAGCAGCGCCAAAGGCGGTGTGGCGAGTCGCCTGGCACTCGAAACCGCCACGCGCTACGCCATCGAAAGTATGCGTTGCTATCACGACGTGGACACGACCGACGACCAGGCATTTCTGGACGCCCTCCAGGACGCGGCATTCCAGGCTCATGCCAGCGTCGTTGCTGAGGCGGAGGCAGCTCCCGACCGGCGGGGAATGGCGACCACCCTCACCCTGTGGATGTTCGTGTGGCCCCGGTCCTACCTCCTGCAGGTGGGAGACAGTCGCTGCTACAAGTTTCGGGACGATAAGCTGACGCAGATCTCGCGCGACCAGACCATGGCGCAGGCTCTTGTGGATGAGGGCGTGCTCACACAGTCGACCGCGTTTAGGACGAAATGGGCCAATGTGCTTGCCAGTTCGATCGGAGGACAGCAAACCGCACCCGTGGTGACGCGACTCGATCAGGACTGGGATACCGTGAGCCTGCTGTGCAGCGATGGACTGACCAAGCACGTCTCCGAGGAACAGATCGCCGATCGCTTGCGGAACATGAAGTCATCGCACCAGGCCTGCGAGCAGCTCATTCAGGATGCGCTCGACGGCGGCGGGAGTGACAATATCACGGTGATCGTCGGGCGGGATGTGAAGAAAGGTTAGGAGGGTAGTCCAGCGACGAAGGCGGCCGGCTCCGTGAAGCCGACCGCCTTCTGCTTTCGTCCGCCTCCTGTTCGCCCTACCGCCCTGACTCCCCGTATCCCCCAATTCGCTCCACTACCAGCGTCTGCGTGAATGTGCGGCCGCCGGCCTTCAACGTGATGGTGTACACACCTGGCTCCATCAATGGTGCCTGCCCACCCCCGCCGCGGAAGAAGCGGCGCATGAGGGACTGCGTCCCCTGCCCGGGCATCACCAGCTCGGCGATCTCGCGCATCTGGCCAAACTGCCCAGCGCCAAACCCACCACCGCTCATCTGCTCGGCGGGTCGCTCTCTGAATGCTTCGGGGTCCCGTGCCTGGCCGCCACCGCCGCTGCCACGGCCACCGCCACGGCCGCCGCCAAAGCTCCTGAACAGTGCCTGGGCACCCTCTTCACTCGTGAATGCGGCCGTCATCCGGCGCACCATCTGTTCCTGCCACCCAGCCTCGATGAGCGAATCCGCCACTACCTTGGCCCGCGCTGAGATCTTCTCGCGCTCCTTGATCTCATACGGACCCGGCTCCGCTCGCTCGGCGGCCGGTCCGCGGTAGTTCCAGCGGACGGTGTGAATGCCCTCGGCGGCCGCTCCCTGCAGGGTGTTTACCACATCGCCGTCAGCGTTGGTGACCGTGATCTCCACCTGAGGCCCGCGGGGTCCTCGCTGCCCCGGACCACCCGGCCCTCCCCGACCGCCTGCACCACGTCGCGCGGCTGGCGGTCCCGGGTCGGCCTGGTCGCCCGGCTCGGGCTGGTTTGCCTCGAACTCCTCCTGAAGTTCGGCCGCCAGCTCATCGCCGATGTAGTAACTGATCTCGGCGGACGAACCAGGTGTTGGTCGCGAGAACCACATCTGCGCGTAGAATTCCCCGCCACGCTCCGGTGTACCGAACTGGAAGCCCGGCCGTGGCTCGAACAGGGCCGCTCCATCAGCCACCACCGCATTGGTGAAGTCTTGGAGGGGGGCAATGTCCACGATCCAGATCGACCGGCCGTGCGTGCCCGCAATGAGTTCGCGGTCGCGCGGGTGAATCTTGAGATCATGCACGGGCACCGCCGGCATCCCTTCCATGAAACGCTGCCACGATCCGCCTCGGTTCGTCGACACATACGCGCCGACGTCCGTGCCCACGAACAACAGATTCTCGTTTCTCGGGTCTTCGCGCACGACGTGCACGAAGTCCAACGAGCCCGTTGGCAGGTTGGACGCGATCGACCGGAAGGTCCGGCCACCATTCTCGGTCACGAATACGTACGGCGTGAAGTCATTCGTTCGGTGGCCGTCGAAGGTCACGTAGAAACGGTCGGCGTCGAACTTGGACGGCTCGATGCGACTCACATACGTCTGCGCCGGCACGCCGTTGAAGTTCTCGGTCAGTTCGGTCCACTCGCCGCCGTCGTCTCGCGTGATCCACACCCGTCCATCATCGGTTCCGGCAAAGATCATCCCCTGCTGGAGCGGTGACTCGGCCAATGCAACGATCGTCGCATACGTTTCCGCTCCGGTCACGTCGGGTGTAATCCCCCCCGTGGTGGACGTGCTGATTTCGACCTTTTCCTTGTCGTTGTGGCTGAGGTCCGGCGAGATCGGCTTCAGCTCATCACCCCAATCGGTGCTCTTCACCACCATGTTGCCACCAGCATAGAAGTGGCTGCGATCGTGGACCGACTGGAAGAATGGCGTACTCCAATTCCATCGCATGTCATGGCCAGCGGAGTCGGCGGATGCGCGCTCGCGCAGCGCCAGCACGCGCGGGTCGTCCTCACCCGCGCCTTCGTCCATCAGCATCACAATCGAGTCTTGATAGGGCAACCAGGCGTCGCGCCAATCCGGTTTGTCCAACGTGGTGCGCTCTCCGGTTGCGAGATTGCTCCGACCCATATTGCCGCCCTGCGATTCCGACCAGACGATCCTCGGGTCTTCGGGATCCTGCGCCGTGAAGAATCCGTCACCGCCGCTGATCGTCGCCCAGTGGTACTTCGTGATCTCGCCGTTCGACAAGCGGCTGGGTCCACACCACGTGTAATTGTCCTGGAGACCGCCGCAGATTCGGTAGGGAACCTCCATGTTGTAGCTCACGTGGTAGAACTGCCCCAGCGCCATGTTATTCAGGTATTGAAAGTTTCCGCCCCTGTCGTACGTGATGGCCACACCGCCATCGTTGCCGACGATCATACGATCGGGATCGTTCGGATCGATCCACATTGCGTGATGATCAACGTGGACACCTTGGGCAGCGTTGCCCACCGTCTTGCCACCGTCACTGGAAAAGTTGAACGACGAGAAATAGACCCGGTCGGGATCGAGCGGGTCGACCCGGACCTGGGAGTAGTAGAAGGGCCTGCTGTTGTTGTCGCTCCGCTTTTCCCACGTAGCGCCACCATCTTCCGACCGGTAGAGTCCCGTACCACCACTCTCGTCCTCCTCCTTTTCGGCCTCGACCATGGTGTACATGATGTCGGGATTCGAGACGCTGATAGCGATCCCAATTCGACCTTTGTTCGTGGTCGGGAATCCGTTGCCTTCGATCTCGACCCAGTTATCGCCCCCGTCCGTCGACGTCCACAGGGCGCTCCCAGGCCCACCACTCTGCAAGAACCAAGGGCCGCGGACCCGCTCCCAACTCGAGGCGAAGAGCACCTCGGGATTCCGGGGATGCATCGCCACGTCGACGAATCCGGCTTTGTCACTGATGAACTTGACGAGTTCCCACGTGTTGCCGCCGTCCGTCGTGCGGTACAACCCGCGTTCAGGATTCGCACCCCACACGTGTCCAAGCGCTGCGACGTACACGATGTCGGGATTCGTGGGGTGGACGACGACTCGGCCAATGACCTGCGTTGCCTCGAGGCCTTTCGCCTCCCAGGTCATGCCCCCGTCGTTCGACTTGAAGATTCCGCCACCAGCGGAAATCGAATTGCGGGAATCCTCCTCGCCAGTACCCGCCCAGATCTGGTCCGGGTCGCTAGGCGCGATCGCGAGGTCACCCATCGCGACGACGCGCTGATGGTCCCAGATGGGTCGGAAGGTCGTGCCGTTGTTCGTCGTCTTCCAGATCCCGCCGCTCGCCGCCGCGACGTAGAACGTCTTGGAGGGGCTCGGCAGGCCCTCGATGTCGGTGACGCGGCCTCCCATGTTCACCGGACCCACCGACCGCCACTTGAATGCCGAGAGCGTTGCCGAGTCCAGGGGCTGAGAGAGTTGGGCTTCGAGAGCGGGGGCAAAGACGACGAGCCCCACGAGCGCTAGGAGCGTGTTCCGTTGGATCATGTTCTCACCTGTGGAAGACGATTGAAGCGGATATCCGTACCAGCGATACGCACCGCGCGAGACAATTGTTGACGGCAAGGGCCGGCTTCCGTCGCGTACATTCGAGAGCCGGTCAGGGCGTACCATCCACGGGGCGGCGCCACAGGGTGTCTCCGAGCGCCAGCGTGGGCAGCGCGATCTCGAACGGAAATCTGGCAGTCCAGTCCGCATCGGCCGTCGACGCGCTCCACCTCACATGGAAGTAGAGGTCCTCATCCGTGGTCGTGACCGGCACCGTAATGTTGAAGAGGAGGGTGTCTCCGCTGGACCCGGAAAAGAAGCGATCGGTGGCCGAGCCGGGGAAGTACACATCATTCATGGGCGGCATCGTGAGGAACAGATTGACGCCGACCGGCTGATTGTCACTGACCGCGCGTGGGCCACCGATGAGTGCCACCCGCATGGTCTGTGGGGAATTCTGGATCAGCGTGTCGGCCAGTTCCAGCAACGTGAGACCGAAAGGAATGACGCCCATGGTCGCCGCGACGCTTCCCTCGCCCGGTACCGTCAGCCCCGTTACAACGTCGCCGCCGATCGCCAGTTTGGCCGGGCCGCTGATGAGCGCGACGACGGTGACCTCGTACCCGGATCCCGCCGCGACCGTCACCGTCGTCGACCCAGTGGCAGGTAGACCCATCCGGCGCACGTCATTCACGCCCAGCGCCGCGTTCCGCACGCGTATGAAGGCGCTGTCCGCATTGGCAGCAATGGTTGCGGGAAGCGCGCCCAGGCTAACAACGACATCCCCCTGGTTGGACGGGCCTCCTCCACCGTCGTTGCCACAGGCAAGTGCCAATGTGACGGTTATCACACTCATGATCCGATTCATCTGTTATCCTCCTGACCTTGCTCGCCGATCGCCCAGCAAAACTACAGCATTTCCGTACCGACGGACGCTCCGACTCGACCAATCGTCGTTTGTCGCGTGGTTCCTGCAACGTCACCTCAGCATCGCAGGTCGGGACTGGTTATTTTTGGGCGTCGGCGGCGCGGAGAATCGATGAACGAGTCTGCTGCCCAGAACGAGGAGCACGTTATGAGAAGACTAGTCTCAACCGCAGTTCTAGCCACCGTGTTGTTCGCCGGGAACAGCTGCGCAACCAAGGCTGAAACGGGTGTCTTGATCGGTGCGGCGGGTGGCGCAGTGGCCGGCGGCGCAATTGGCGCGGCGGCCGGAAACACCGTCGCCGGCGCCATCATTGGTGCGGCGATCGGCGGAGCCGCCGGAGCCATCATCGGCGACTACATGGATCGCCAGGCCGCCGAGATGGAACGCGATCTCGAAGGTGCGACGATCGAGCGAATGGGGGAGGGCATCAAGATCACGTTCGGGTCCGGCATCTTATTCGATGTGGATCGGGCGGACCTGCGATACGACGCGCAAACTGAGCTGGTCAAGCTGGCAGAGATCCTAAACAAGTACGACGATACCAACGTCATCATCGAGGGCCACACGGATGCCACGGGATCTGACGACTACAATCTGCGGTTGTCCGAGCGGCGTGCGCAGTCGGTTGCGACGCATCTCGCCCAGCAGGCGGTGAACTCTCAGCGGTTCACCGTCACCGGATGGGGCGAGGCGCAACCTGTTGCCACCAACGAGACCACCGACGGTCGCCAGCAGAACCGCCGCGTGGACTTGGCGATCATCGCCAACGACGACCTCAAGGCGGCGGCGGAACGGCAGGCGCGAGGCGATCGATAAGGATCGCGCGCGCGCGCCGTTGACCGTCTAAACACAGACCCCGCGGGAGGATACCCCCGCGGGGTCTGGCGTCCGGGGTATGATTGGTCGTCAGGAGCCCGTCGCAAAACAGTAGAAGAACCCCTTCCCGCCCGTGCCCTCGAGCGCGGACTGGCTGCATCCCCGCGAGCCATGGGCGGAATTCCAGGATGTGGGATTCTGGCCACCGCCCTGCCGGTCATGATGCCCCACCTGCACGCTCCCATCGCCATTGCTGGACCAGTTATCGCAGTTGTTGTAACCGTCAGCAGTGAAGGCGGTGCCGTCCAAGTTCGACCCGGTAATGATATCGTGCATGTTGGGACTGTCCCCACGCCCGTTCACCATGTCACCCTTCTCGGTGAGAATCGTTTCTTTGGTGAGGTTCGCATTCTCACTATGCAGGTCGTCGACGTTGTCGGCGATCTTCACGCCCTTCACGTTGTGCCACGGGCCATCGCCAATCCGATCGCGGGCGTGGACCGCCGCACCTCCGGCCGCGTCGATCGTGCTCAAGTACGCGCGCCACTGCATGTCTCCGGCACCCGCCGCGCTGGCCAGCGCCTGACAGAGCCGGTCGGCTCCCTCCAATCCACCAAGATTGGCCCCATCTCCGGATCCGGCACTCGTGATGAAGAAGGTCATTGGTGGCTCCTGGTGTACCCCGGGCTGCACTCCAATGAAGGCCGCCGCTGCGAAAACCGCCAATACTCTAGTCATCTCACCTCCTGGTGGGTCGCTGTCAGGTAAAGGTGACGTGCGGCACAGACAGCCCGCTAGGGGGGGATTAACAGTGAGCAGTGCACCGTGGGGAGTCGCATCTGAGTGGATTTTCACCGCTCACCACTCACTCGGTTGACGCCGCTCGATCGGGTACCGACCTTCTCAACACTCATCTTAGCGGACACACACCATGGCCTCGCTATTCGGACGTTCCAGCAAGTCGTCCACCCCGCCGGATCCTGAGAAGCTCGAAGCCCTCCTCGAGGAGACACGCCAACAGCGGAAGGGCCTCGAGGCAACGCTCCGCCATGCCCGAGAGCTCGCCAACACGATCTCGACGGCCCGACACCACGCCGAGAAGGCCGCTGAACAGAACGCGCAACTCCACGAACAACTGAACGACGCCGGCGCAAGGCTGACGGAACTCTCGAGGACGGCATCAGAACTCGAGTCGGTTGCTGGGCGAGTCGAGGAGTTGAAGCAGCACAACCAGGCGGCGGAAGTGCGTGTCGAGAAACTGAACCACAGCGTTTCCGACGCACTTGCTGTTGCGGACGGGATCCGGAGTTCGATGCAGGAGGCCGCGGCACTCAAGGACGCGCTCGACTCGATGGGCGACCCCTCGGGCCAGATAGCGCAGCTCGCTACCGAGACCGATCAGCTTCGCGTGCAGTTCCTCAACTACAACCACGACATCCAAGCTGTCCGCGACGACTTGAATCAGTTCGCGACAGTCCTCGAATCGGCGAAGGACGAACTCGGCGGAGTCCAGGGGAGGATCGATTCCACGTCGTCAGCCGTCGGGAGAATCAATGCAACGTTAGGCACGATCGGCAAGATCGAAGAACGGACCGCCAAGTCGGAGATGGAGCTCAAGCATTTGAACACGCTTGCCGACCACGTGATGCAGAAGACTCTGGCCCTCGAGAAGCAGCAGGAGGTCGTGGATCGTGCCGCCGCGCAGGCCGCGAGGTTGGACGACCTCGTGTGGGATCTGGACACCCGTGTGAAAGGGTTGCGCGAGGAGAGCAAGCAGATCAAGAAGACGCAGGACCGCCTTACGACGCTCCAGGACCTTTCGGGGAAGCTGGAGCACCGACTCGCCGAGACCAAGACCAGCCATGAGGGGGTCAAGCGCGAAGCAGCGTCGCTGGCAACGCGCTTCACATCGTTGCGCTCCGAGGTGGAGGACGGCCTCAGTCGACTTGCGCACGAAAAGGAGGCTATCGAGCCCATTGGGCGGCAGGCAACGGAACTCCGTGCGCTGGTCGTGGACCTCGAGGCCAAGCTCGCAACGGCCGAGGGAAACGCACGCGAGCTTGCACAAATGCAGACGCGGGGAGACGAGCTCTCCACCAAGCTCAACACGCTGGCGGCAACCGTGCAGCGCGTGGACGATCAGGCCTCGCGCGTCGAGGTCGTTCAGACCAGACTGGATCGCATCGACGAACAGTCGGAACGGGCGCACGACAAAGTCGACAACGTGCAGGCCGTCGAGCAGCGCGTGGGAGCGCTTGAGCAGACGTTCACCGAGCTCCGGGGCGTGTCTGAGGAGCTCCGGGATCGCTTCGACCAATTGCGGGCGGCGCGGTCGGGGATGACTGATGCTCTGGCAGCGTTCGCCGATACGAGAGCCTGGATGCAGGAGACCGAGTCCCAGGTCTCGAGTTTGCGGGATCAAGTTGCCGGCCTCGCGGACTTGCAGGCCGACGTCAACCGAGCTCGCTCTCTTGCGGAGCGGGCGACCGCAGCGAGCGACGCATTGGGGGAACGCCAGGAATTGGTGACGTCACTCGAGTATCGCATCAATCAACTGAATGCCATGAGCAGCGAATTGACCACTCGCCTGAGCACCATGGACGAATGGAACGCCAAGGTCTCGACGCTCCAGGCGAACATGCAGAGTATCGACGAGAGGATCGGTGATGCCGCGCGCCGATCGGCGGACATCGCACAACGCGTCGAAGGCGTCGCGAGCACGGCCGATCGAGTGGCTGACTTGGACAGCCGCGTGGCCCGCGCACAGGGCGTCATGGCGGATCTCGAGGGCCAGGTACAGTCCTCGTCGGCGCGAGCAGCCGATCTGGATGCGCTGGCGAAGCGCGTCGACACCGTGGGGAGCGAACTCGCTTCTCGTGAGGCGTCGCTCACCGCAACCGCGAAGCGACTGGAGGAGGTGACCACCCTCCGACGCCAGGTGGCCGAGGCGGTCGAAGGGCTCCAAAGCCAACACGCCAGTCTCACGCAATCCCTCGCGGCGGCACAATCGCAGGAGGAGCAGCTCCGCTCGGCCGCCGAGCAACTCGAGAGTCGCGCCGGGAACCTGCGCTTTGTGGATAAACGCGTGACGCAGTTCGAGGAACGGCTCGCCGAGCTGGGCCGGCTCGAGCAGCGCGTCACGGAAACGGCCAACGCGGTCGAAACCCGGCAGCAGAGCATCGAAGCGGCACGCCGCGAGCTGCATTCTCTTTTCGAGGTCGCCTCTCGCACGTCCGATCAGATGGCCACGATCTCCGACGCCCGCAGTGATATCGATGCTGCCCGCTTAGCCGTCGACGATGTGCTCGCGCGGGCGCAGCGTCTGGACGACCTCGCCGCCTCGATCGAAGCGCGCGAGCAGCGCATTGGCGAGGCCGAAACGCGACTCGGCCGACTGGAAGCGTTGATGGCCGACGTGCGCAACGGGCTCGAGGTTCTCCACAGCCAGCGCACCCTCGTGGATCACGCGATCGAAAAAGCCGGCCAGTTGACCTTCCAGGCCAAGGAAGCCGAGGCCCTCATCGTGACCCTCAAAGAAGAGCGCGAGCTCGCCAGTCGCATTCACGAAGGAACCCGGCGGCTGCGGGAGGAAGATCGGAACGCGGGCTGACGGTCGGGTGTGCTAGGGCTCGGTAATCCAGCTCGTGGCGAACATGCCGACGCCCATCGCGACGGCGAAGACGAACCAGAATAACACCGGAGACTGGGCCTCCAGACCACTCGCGATGTTCATTCCGAATACGGTCGCGACGGCCATCAACGGGAACGTGAGCGCGGCCAGGACGTTCAGCTTATGCTGTGCTCGCGTGAGTTCGCTCGCCTTGACCGACTGTTGCTCGGCACTTTCGGCGATTCGATAATCCAGCGCGAGCCGAGCATCGTTCTGCAGCAACTCGAACCCTCGCGAAATCTCGTACGCTTCATCTCGCACGCCGATCAAGAAGGAATCCTCCCGCACCAGATCACGAGCCGACTGTAAGGCCGTACTCATGTTGTTCGCGCTCCGCGTCAGCGGGGTCAAATGATCGAGAATGACTCTGAGATCCGCAACGGAACGTGCGCGCTCGTAGGCGTCCTCGTACTTCTGTAACAGATCTCCGAATGTCTCGAGCAGACGCCTGAGTTTGTGCTCGCCGTCGTCGACCCCGTTGCACTGGTAGGCGCCGTTCGGCTTGCGCAGAAACACTCGGGCGCTGCGGTCGTGGGTGTCCGCGCTCGGTGGCGTGTGGAGGATGATGAGGAGATGGCCGTCCTCGAAAATGGTCCGCTGGCGACCATAGGTTGACTCGCCTAATCGGGCTTCGATCGCCTCCGGAAGCTGCCAGATAAAGGTCTCTCGTCGCATGCCGAACGCCTCCGTCGTGCCTACGGTCTGGGCCTGACCATGAATCCCTCGTGAACCAGCGATGAATACTCCGAATCAGCCCGTGTTGCGCATTCCCGCCGCGACCCCGTTCACCGTCACGGAGAGCGCGTCACGAAGCCTGGCGTTGTCCGGATCCTCGCGCAGGCGAGAAAGAATCTCGGCCTGGGTGATGTTGATCGGATCCACATACGGGTTGCGGACCTCAATCGAGCGCTTGAGCACGGCGTTGGTCTCGAGCAGCTCCGAGTGACCGGTCACCGCAAGCAATGCGTCCGTCGCGCGTGCGAGCCGTTCGCGGAGGTCGACCCCAATCCCGCGTAGGTGGTCCGGGACGAGGCGTTCGTCATACCGCTCCGCAATGCCGGGCGACGCTTTCGCGAGAACCATCTCGACGAGATCGAGTGTGGTGCGGAAGAACGGCCACTTGCCATACATGCCGCGTAGCGCGTCACCGTGACCGTCATCGATGGCCCGCTGTAGCGATTCCCCCACCCCGAGCCAGGCCGGCAGCATCAAGCGGGTTTGCGTCCAGGCAAACACCCACGGGATGGCACGCAGCCCGCGCACACCGCTCTTGCCGCTGCGGCGAGCCGGTCGACTCCCAATGTTGAGGTGTCCGAGCTCAACCTCGGGCGTTGCGAGCCGGAAGTAGTCGAGAAACTCCGCCATCTCATACACGATACCGCGATACGCCTCACGTGAGTGGGACGCCAGCCGGTCGATCAACTGCCGTTGCTCCGGCGTCGGACCCAGCTGGTCAAGCAGCGTGGCGTCCAACGTGGCTGTGAGGTACAGCTCGAGCGTCCGGTCGGCGATCCCGGGAAGCCCGAACTTCGCCTCGATCATCTCACCCTGCTCCGTGACGCGAATGCACCCATCAATCGAACCCGGTGGCTGGGCCTGGATGGCCTGGTACGTCGGACCGCCACCTCGACCGACGGTGCCACCCCGTCCATGAAACAACGTGACGTGCACGCCTCGCTCGCGACACGCGGCCACGATGTCCTCCTGCGCGCGATAGAGCCCCCATGACGCCGCGAGTCGTCCGCCGTCCTTCGCGGAATCAGAGTACCCGAGCATGATTTCCTGACGACCGTTGATCCGCGCAGCGTACCACGGGAGGTCGAGCAGTCGGCCGACGGCGGTACCAGCGTTCGCAAGATCGGCGACTGTCTCAAAGAGAGGCACAACGCGGAGCGGTGGGTCGACGCCTGCCGCCGTCTGCAGTACCTCGACCGCCAACACGTCGGACGGCTGTGCCGCCATGGAAATGACGTACGCTCCCAACGATTCCGTGGGCAGCGAGGCCGCCACCGCGAACGTGCCAAGCACGTCACGCACGGCGTCATCAAACGCGTTCGGCGGCGTGCACGCGTTCGTAACCGCGACGGCTCCGTCCTGAAGCTGTTTGCGAAGAAACACCTGCCGCGTGTCCTCATCCCAATCGACATAGGATCCCGCGCCCAGTCGCATGGTGATCGCGTTCATCGCGGCGGTATGCCGGTCGGCATCCTGCCGAAGGTCGAGACGCACCAAGGTCAACCCGAAACAGGCGAGCCGTCGCAGCACATCCTGGAGTCGCCCGCGCGCAATCACCCCTGCTCCCGTCTCCTCGAGCGAGCGGAAGCAGAGTCGCAGCGGTTCGGCAAGTTCATGGGCCTGCCAATAGCAGGCCTCCCTGTGGTCCGCGTCCATTTCATCACCGTTCAGCAATTGCTCCACGCCGTCGCGCGTACGTCTCAAGCGATCGCACACGGTGCGGAGGAGCACGCGATACGGCTCGGCGACCTGCCCGACCTCACTCCGGAGCTCGGCACTGGCGATGCTGAGGGGCAACTCGGCCCGGAGTGCTGTGATCTCACCGAGGTACAGATCGGCCGCCATCCACCGGGCGAGAAGACAGGCTTGCGTCGTTACTTCCGGGGTCACATTGGGGTTGCCGTCGCGATCACCCCCCATCCATGACCCGAACCTGATCGGCGCGATCTCGGTCGGCAGCGTGCGGTCAGCTACGTCGTGCAGCACGGCATCGAGATCGCGTAACGTTCGAGGCACGGCATCCCACAGCGTCTGCTCGAAGAACACGAGTCCCCACTGTACCTCGTCGCGCGGCGACGGTCGTGCGTGTTTGACCTCATCGACCATCCAGCCCAACATCACCTCCCGCCGCAGCGTGTCGACCGTCCTGTCGCGTTCTCCAGGCGTGAGATCCGGGCGGTCCCGCACACTCAGCTGCTCCTCGATCCGTCGTTGTTGCTGACGAAGCGTGCGCCGCACGATTTCCGTGGGATGGGCCGTCAACACGAGCTCGACACGCATCTCCGCGATCGTCGCCAGCAACGTATCGGCATCGATGCCCGACGCGAGCAACCGTCGCACACAGTCGGCGAACGACGCCCGTTGCGGCGGTGCCTCGGGGTCTCGCTGATAGTCGCGACGCCGTCGTGTGCGATGATGTTGTTCCGCGATGTTCGCGAGGGTGAGAAAGTGCGCGAAGGCACGCGCAACCGTCAGCGCCGACTCCACCGGTAACCGCGTGAGGGTTCGTTCCAGTGCATCACGGTCTGCCGTGTCACCCTCGCGCGCGCCCTTGGCCAACGTGCGCACGCATTCGACTGCGTCGAAGATCTCGCGGCCCTCGATCTGCGTCAGAGTATCACCGAGCAGCGTTCCGAGAAGATTGACGTCGGCGCGAAGCGGAAGATGGGGATCACTGGGCACGAGTATCAATAGGCGGCCGAGGTGCAAAACGGCAAGATCGCGGCGAAATCTCTTTGCAATTGCAGTCGTGGAACGCTACCTTCGGGCGACCACCGCAACCCGATACCCACACTCGGAGGTTCGTGATGGCGCATCCGCAATTCCGGCTGTTCAAAGGCAGAAGCGGGAAGTTCTACTTTAACCTCACGGCGAAAAACGGCCAGGTGGTTTTGACTGGTCAGGGCTATGGCTCCAAGGTGGGCGCTCGCAACGGCATCAAAGCGGTGAAGAAATGCTCAAAGCGCAAGACCTTGTTCGAGCGTAAGACGGCCAAGAACGGGAAGTACTACTTCGTGCTCACGTCTCCAAACGGACAGACCATCGGCAAAAGCGAAATGTACAGCTCATCGTCGGGACGATCGAACGGAATCGCGTCCGTGAAGGCCAACGCGGGTCGCGCCAGAATCAACGAAGAGTAGAGGACGGCAGGCAGGCGGTAGGTCGACAACACCGCCTACCGCCTGCCATTCAGTTTCGCGACAATCTCGGGCACTTCTCTGATGCTGTGCGCCCGATGGAAGTGATATTGGTTGGCAACGTCATTCGGGACATGTTCCGCCGCCCAGGTCGTCTCGTACGGCACATGAATGGCGTGGGCACCGCACTCTACCACGGGAAGTACATCCGACTTAAGTGAGTTCCCAACCATGAGAAAGCCCGTGGGATCGACGTCAAGGCGTGCGGCAATGGCGCGATAGGTCTGTGGCGTCTTCTCGGAGACGACCTCAACAAGATCGAAGTGGTCACCGAGTCGTGACGCGGCAATCTTCGTCTCCTGCTCGAACAGGTCGCCCTTCGTGATAATCATCAACCGATGGTCGTCCGCCAGTTGGCGAATCGTCGGCTCAACATCCTCGAGCAACTCGACAGGCGTCTGCAACATCTCGCGGGCGAGCGCGATGATCTCATGGACCTCGGATCCCCGAATGCGCCCTTCCGTGAGCTCCACCGCGGTCTCGATCATGGAGAGCGTGAAGCTCTTGATGCCGTATCCGAAGTGCTGGAGGTTCCGCAATTCAGTCTCCAGCAAGCGCGCATCGATCCAGTCCGGCGACTGATACGCCTGGAGCAGCTGCATGAACCGAGTCTTGGTCCCAAGATAGAGCCGCTCGGTGTGCCACAGAGTATCGTCGGCATCGAAGGCAATGACGCGGATCATATACTGACCAACTTACACTTCCTTGCGGCAGCTCGGAACGCGGAATAAGCTTCGCAACAATAATGGACGGGAGGATCCAATGTCACGGCGATTCTCGATGTTCACATCGGCAGTCGTGTTCGCCCTATTCCTCGTTCCTTCCACCCTTCCTAGCCAATCTCAAGCCACCACTGGCGTGATCCGTGGGACGGTCATCGGACCCGACAGCACCCCAGTAGGGGGTGCGACCATCATCCTCCGGGAGCTCGGCACCAACTTCCAGCGCACGTTGACCGCCGAAGCCAGCGGCACGTTCATCGCATCGCTGCTCCCGTTAGGAACGTATGAGATCACGGCCAGATCCGTGGGATTCCAGGAGGTGCAACGCGCCGGGGTCGTCGTCCGGGTGGGTGAGACCATCGACCTGCAACTCCAACTCGGCGCCGCCGTGCGCCTCGAGGCCGTGGTGGTCGAAGCCCGACCGCGACTCGTCGATACCGAACAGAGCGAGGCAGCGACCAGATTGCCCACAGAGGCCGTCTCGGGACTCCCCAACAACGGCCGAAACTTCCTCGAGCTGACCACGCTCACGCCCAACGTGGCCATCGTGCAGGGCCCAGATGGCGACGAGTTGTCGATCGCCGGCCAGCGCGGGATCCACAACAACGTCTCCGTGGACGGCGCCGACTTCAACAACCCGTTCTTTGGTGAGCAGCGCGGCGGTCAGCGTCCGCCCTTCACGTTCAACCTCGACGCCGTGCAGGAAGTGGTGGTGGTGTCGCAGGGGGCGAACGCCGAGTTCGGGCGATCCGGCGGCGGATTCGTCAACGTCATCACCAAGTCGGGCACCAACGATTTCCGAGGCTCATTGCATTACTTCGGAAAGTACGATGCCTTTTCCGCGGTCGCGCAGCACACCGATGCTGCAACCAGCGCTGTTTCGCTTCGCGATCCGGACTTCAATCAGCACCAGTTTGGCTTCACGCTCGGTGGACCCATCGTGCGCGACAAGGCCTTCTTCTTTGTCGCGTACGATCAGCAGTTGCGCGACGACACTCGGCAGCAGGACCCTAACCGCATTGGCAGCACCGAACTCCGCGATTGGGCCGATACGGCCTTCGGTGCCGCCCTGGCCGGAGACTACGGATCCATTTCCCGGACGGATGATGCGCGAGCGTTTCTGGCCAAGGTCGATATGCGGTTAGGTCGGCAGCACAATGCGACACTTCGCTACGGCTACACGTGGTCCGAGCAAGTGAATGGGACGTTCGATGTCGACAGTTGGCTGCGAAGCGCCAACGCCACCGAGAAGGATTTCTCGCACTCGATCACCGGCTCGCTGCAATCCGTCCTCTCGTCCCGGATCTCCAACGAGTTCCGGTTCCAATGGTCTCGCGAGGATCGACCGAGGCCGTACCTCGGGCCTACCTTCCCAGGGATTCCAGCGCCTCCAGGTGTGACGACCGTGACGGGCGACCGCCCGTTCCCGGATATTGCCATGGATTTCGGCGGGGAGTTCCGGCTGGGACTGCCATTCTTCATTCCCGTCGAGTATTACGACACTCGAGTTCAGCTCCTGAACAACATCTCGTATGCGACCGGGAACCACCTGTTCAAGCTGGGCGCGGAGTGGAATCGTGTTGAATCCGTCCAGACCTTCATCGGGTTCGCGAATGGACGGTTCATCTTCAGCTCGGTCGACGGTTTCCTGCAATACGCCGCCAACGGCCCCGACTACGTCGAGTGCGACGACAACACGACGTCGCTCACCGGGTCGTGCGCTGACCCGAACGCCAGTGTGGAAGGCCCGTTGCTCCTCTACTTGCAGCAGGCTGGCGTCGGCGGGAGGACCGTGGAGGAAGCCGGCACGCAGTCCATTCCTCAGAACGAAATCGCGCTGTTCCTGCAGGATTCGTGGAAGCCGATGCCGAATCTCACGCTCAACTTGGGCCTCCGCTGGGAAGCGCAGATTCAGCCCGACCCGATCACGCCACCCGCCGACGTGTTCTACTCGGATTTTGTCGGCACCAGCGTGACGACGAGCGTGGGCACCTATGAGTTCCCGTCGGACGGCACGATCCCGTCAGACTGGAGCATGTGGCAGCCCCGGGTTGGATTCGCCTGGGACCTGAGCGGTCGTGGCGAGACTGTGGTCCGCGGGAACGCCGGTCTGTACTACTCCCGGATTCCCGGACTCAACCTGGCGAGTTCACGAAGCACCAACGGCTCGATTGGCCAGACAATCTTCCGGAGCAGCGAAACCGGCGGAGCGCCGGCCATCGACTCCCTGCTTCCCAATCCGTCGGGAGACCCGTTCGCGCCAGACATCTTCGTGTTCGACCAAGACTTCAGAAATCCGCGCACGTTTAGCGCCAACCTGGGGATCGAGCGCGAAATCATCGAAGACGTCTCCGTGTCGCTGGACTACACCCACGCCAGCACCGACAATTTGACACGGTTCGTGAACCGGAACGACCCGGTGTTCGGTGAACATCCCGACGGATGCATAGCCTCGTTCGTGGCGGCCGGTCCCTGGTGTAACGGCCTCGATCTCGACGATGACGGGACACCCGACAATGGTGTCAACGCGTTGAACGTCGTCGAAAGCTCAGCGAAATCACGCTACAACGGCATCACGATCGGGCTCAAACGCTTTGCCGACCCCGTCCAGTTCCAGATCAACTACACCCTGTCGTGGGACAAGTCGGACGACGACAACGAACGAGATCCGTTCACGCTGCGTTATTTCAGCGCGGACGATTTCACGCCGGAATACAACTGGAGCGACCGCGATCAGCGGCACCGCATCAACGCTTGGTTCTTGTATCGGCTCCCGGGCGACGTGCTGTTCAACAACCGTGTGAGCTACTACTCCGCGCAGCCGGTCTCCGAAAAATGTGGTCCAGGAAACACTGGCACCGGTGAACGCGCAAGCGACCTCCAGGATCCCGATCGTCTCTGTCCCGACGGTTCCGTCTTGCCGCGCAACACGCTGCGCAAGGACAATGCGTTCTTCAGCTGGGACATTCGGCTGAGCCGCATGTTCCGACTGGGGCCGGGCGCCTTCGAGGCGATCCTCGAGGTGTTCAACGTGACGAACGCGGACAACTTCATCGACCCGTCGTTCGGTGGGCTGCTGTTCAATTTCGACGGCACGGTGCAGTCGGGATTGGGCACGCCGCGACAGATGCAGGTCGGTGGGAGGTATGTGTTCTAGAGGGTGGTACGGCAGTAAGGTAGTAGGCGACAGGTGGTAAGGCAGTCGGCTGCGGCCTCCGCCTTACCACCCCCGCGCACCCTCGCGACGGGGTGCAACGTGCTTCAAGCATGGTGATGAACGTGCCTCAGGCAGGAGAACAGACGGCGCGAGCTGTCGGACGAATCCTCCGGATTCTACTTGGCCTCGCGCTCACGTGGATGACCTATCGAGTCATGCGTTCTGAAGACCCCTCCTTCAACGCGCGCGTCGTCGGGTTGTTCGCTGGCCTGACCGTCTTCTACGCGTTCCTACACCTCGCGATCACGCAGTACGCAGCTGGTCTGAACCGATGGCTTGGTGCGGTCCTGGCTGTGGCACCGGTGGTACTCGTATTCCTATTGGGCGGGCCACTGGGGCGAGTCGGATCCGTCGCGTTCATCGGAGTCTCGCTCTTGCTCCAGGGGATCCGAGGTGATGGCGGCTGTGAAGTGATGTCGATTCCGGGATTGATCTTCAGCAGACGCACACACCTCGTGTGCATCTTCTTCTCACCAATCGACTGGATGGAAAACCAGGTCGCGCAGGCAATGAGGCGGTAAGGTCGTACTGACTTATCAAGGCGCCGATCGTCGAGCACCTCGAAGGTCTGAGTGCACCACGCCACGGTCGATTCTGCAACCTGCACACGCGAACATGCGCCTGGATCGCGGGTACTGGTAGCACCCCTCACGGAGCTGCATATGAAGATGGGCCTTTCTCTCGCCTTGCTGGCGATCGTGCACGCCACCGGGGCCATCGCACAGAACCGGGCCACGGCACCACGATTCAACACGGTGCACGACCGGGAGTTCGATTTTTGGGTCGGGGAGTGGGACGTCTTGCTGCGGACCCGCCAGGACGACAACACGTGGAAGGACAGTCGGTCCGCAACCGCCAAGATCTACCGGATCCTCGATGGCAAGGCCATTCTCGAGTTGTGGGACGAGAACGTCGAAGGTGTAGGTATTCGGGGGTTTAGCCTTCGGTATTTCGATGCCGAGACTCAGCAGTGGGTACTCCACCTGAATTGGCCCGGCCGCAACCAGTCTGGCATGAGCAGCCTTCGCGGGGCCTTTCGGCACGGGCGGGGCGGTTCGTTGCCGTATCTCAGCAACCCGTTGGCGAGAACCTCGCCAACGATGCCGGCTCCAATGACGGCGACCTTGCGCATGACGTTCTCGCCTGCTTCCGGGTTGGATGCGGAGCCTGGTCTGGCGGATACGGAAGGTCAATCTCAGGGGTAACGGTGGTGATACGCAGGAACGACAACTCCATTGCGACTGGCCGGATGTCGACGCATCATCTTTTCTACGCAACACCCTGCCCCGACTGAGGACCCAAGGAGACCTGAATGCGACGTCGCCAATTCCTTCAGTCAACCGCGGCTGCCGCCACGGCTCTCACCATCCCCGACCGCATTATCGCCGACCCGTACGCACCGTTGGGCCAGGAGCTCGGTGTGAGCAACCCGACGCGAATCGGCGGTCGCGTCAGTGTTCGCGGCAGCGGCCTGCGGGGCGTGAGGGTCTCCGATGGGGTGTCCGTCGCAACGACAGAAGACGACGGCACCTACACGCTCGTTACCGATGGCATCCAGCCGTTCGTTCACCTCTCGGTCCCATCGGGACACCGGATTCCAACCAGCCCGACGGGGACCGCGAAGTTCTATCAGCCCATTCCGAAGGAAGGCCCGTCGGAGATGCAGGCGCACTTCCAGCTGGAACAGCTGCCGAAGGCAGACGACCAACATGCGTTTCTCGTCCTGGCGGACCCCCAGACACAAAACGCCTTCGAGATGGCACGCTTTCATGACGAGACCGTGCCGGACGTCCGTCACACACTCGAGGGCATCGGAGATACGCCGGCGTTCGGCGTCGCCTGCGGCGACATCATGTATGATGACCTGAAGCTGTACCCGGAGTACGAAGCGGCCGCCCGCGACATGGGGATCCCGTTCTACCAGGTCATTGGGAATCACGATTTGGTGTTCGAAACGCTCAGTGACGAAGGCGCGGCCACGACTTTCGAGTCGCATTTTGGCCCGACGTACTACTCGTTCAACCGTGGCGATGTCCACTACATCGTGCTCGACGACGTATTCTGGCATGGCCAGGGCTACATCGGGTACATGCAAGAGCGCCAACAACGCTGGCTTGTAGCCGACCTCCTTCACGTCGAACCAGGGAGCACCGTCGTCGTGTTCCTGCATATCCCGGCACTCAGCACGCGCGGCTTGAGAAACGGCGCGCAGCGCACCGGGCTCAGCGAATCAGTGACCAACCGGGAGATTCTCTATCGAGTTCTCGAGCCATACCGCGCGTACGTGTTGTCTGGGCACACGCACGAGAACGACCACCATACTGACGGGGGAGTGCATCACCACGTGCACGGCACCGTGTGCGGCGCGTGGTGGAGCGGAGACATCTGCTGGGACGGGACGCCGAACGGGTACGGCGTGTACGACGTGCGTGGCAGTGAGGTCCGATGGCGCTATAAGGCCACCGGCCAACACAGCGAAGCACAAATGACGCTCCACCAGCGTGGTGCGGACCCCAACGCACCCGACGACTTCATCGCCAACGTGTGGGATGCGGACGACCGCTGGCGCGTCGTGTGGTACGAGGACGGAGAACGGCGGGGTCTTATGCAGCAGCGCGCAGGCCATGATCCCGACTCCGTGCGCCTGCACACCGGTCCCGACCTCCCGCCACGCCGTGAGTGGGTTGAGCCCACCATGACCCATCATCTGTTCTACGCGCCGGGTGGTTCAGGAACCAGCAAGATTCACGTCGAAGCGACAAATCCCTGGGGAGACGTGTTCAGCGCAACGCTCTGAGCGAACGCTCGTTTCAAGCCGGTCCGTCAGAGGTCGCTGACAAGCAGGTCCAAGTCACCCGATGTTGCCTCACAGGCCCATGGCTCGGCATCTTCCTTTCAGGACTCGAACGCCCTGGCCTAGGCTTGAACGCCCCGGGCGACCCGTCCACGGAGGAGATCGCCGCATGTGGCACGAGGACATACTTGGCACGATCGGGAACACGCCGCTGGTCCGCATCAACCGGCTTGCGGTCCATTTGCCGTGCACCGTGCTCGTGAAGCTAGAGTTCTTCAATCCAGGTGGATCGGTCAAAGACCGGATCGGCGTGTCGATGATCGATGCCGCCGTCGAGGCGGGCGACCTCAAATCGGGCGGTACGATCATCGAAGGTACGAGCGGCAATACGGGCGTCGGGCTCTGCCTCGCCGCGATCGCCCGCGGGTATCGGTGCGTGTTCACCACGACCGACAAGCAGAGCCCCGAGAAGATCGCGATCCTCCGAGCACTCGGCGCTGAGGTCATCGTGTGCCCAACGGCCGTCGCACCCGACGACCCCCGATCATACTACTCCGTCGCCCGTCGGCTGGCGAAAGACATCCCGAACTCCGTCTACCTCAACCAGTACGACAATCCTGCGAACACCGTCGCCCACGTACGCACAACTGGACCTGAGCTGTGGGAGCAAACGGACGGAAGAATCACCCATCTGATCGTCGGTGCGGGGACCGGCGGCACGATCTCGGGTACCACGTCCTACCTCAAAGAACGGAACCCGGCCGTCAAAACCATAGGCGTGGATCCGTATGGCTCCGTGTATTGGAAATACTTCCACACCCGGGAATTCGATGAAAAGGAGATCTTTCCCTATGTCACCGAAGGCGTCGGGGAGGACATTCTTGCCGGCAACATGAACTTCGATCTCGTGGATGATTACGTGCGCGTCACGGACAAGGAAGCGATGCAGATGACGCGGCGGCTTGCCGAAATGGAAGGCATGTTCCTCGGAGGCTCATGCGGGATGGCGATGTCCGGCGCACTCCAGTGGATGGAAGCACACCGCGACGAGCTGACGGCCGATGATATCGTGGTCGTCGTCATGCCCGACGGAGGATACCGTTCGCTCGGGAAGGTCTATAACGATATCTGGATGCAGGAACACGGCTTCCTCGACGATGCGGACACGTTGACCGCCGACGGGCTGGTCCAGCAGCGGAGTGCGGGATCGATGACGCCGGCGTTGGTGTCCGTATCGACGGACACGACGCTCGGCGACGCGATCGATCTGATGGGACAACACGGGATATCGCAGATGCCCGTTATGAAGAACGGCAAGGTGGTGGGTGGCTTGATCGAACAGGACATCCTACGCGCCTTGATCCGGGATGCTGATGCTCGCGCGCATTTCGTGAGCGATCTCATGGGTGACCCGTTCCCCATTGTCGACGGTTCCCGTCCGGTTCTGGAACTGGCTGCGCAATTGGGGCCGGACAGCCCCGCGGTGCTCGTACGGCAGACCAGTGGTGGTCTGGGGATTCTCACGCGGTCAGATTTGATCGGCACGCTGGGGGCGTGAACGAATGACGGAGCGTGGGAGTACGTCCATCTCGTCGTCGACGATCCATCGTTGTTTCCGCTGCAACCAAGCCGGCCAATCATCCCAGTAGTGGTCATCGTCCTGTGCGCGTTGGTCGTCTGGCGGGGGGCAGGATCGTGGAGTATAGATCTCAGTGCACGCCACGCCGGCCATCCCTAGCCACCCAGCGTCCCCTCACCCATCTTCCAGGCAACAGCATTCCAGAGTAGTCGACGCGCATGACTGATAATTCTCCACGCCGCATCAGATTCATCAGAGCAAAGGTCGACCTGGTCGCTGGCGAAAGCTGTAAGGCTGAGGTGGAGGTTGAAAGCCACGGCCTCGGACGCTTTACCGGCGCGGCCCAAGGTGGCATCAGCCCACAAGATCAGATGCGCGCCGTCGCCCGAGCGACTTCGGATGCGTTGTCCGACGCATTCCACGCCCAGGCTGCGAAGGTCCGCGTCATTGGGGTCCACCTGATAAATACCGTGCCCCATACGGCGGTGGTGGTCTCGCTCGCCGCGTCGAAGGGGGCGTTAACCAAGACGCTGCTCGGTGTCTGCGACGGTGCCCATGATCCGGCGACCGCGACCGCGCTGGCGGTGCTCAATGCAACTAATCGGTTTCTGGGGCCGGCATAAGCGAAGGCAGCCTCACAGGTTCTTTGCGCTTTTCGAACATCTCCATGACATTTGTAGGAAGCAGTCGAACTTCCACGCCTATCAGATGCTGCGCATGTCCGACATGCCGGAGATCGGGTGCGCTTTATCGACTCGCGAGTGCCTTTTAAGCGCTCACGGGTCGACGACTCCGACATATGCCGTTCTCGCCGAAGCGGGTCCGCACGGCTTTGTCATAGTCGTCGGAACCTGCTCCATGGGCCCGCGTCGGACTGGGCCCAGCGGCACTCGGGTGGCTGCCTGCCGCGGGCAGGCGACCTACGCCGCCGGGCGGCTTCGCACCTCGACCGCCTGCGAGACCTCCGAACTCATCGTGAAATGCGCCTCGCGCAGCGCCGCCTTCGCACGCTCCATGGCTGCGGTACGCACCCGCTCGAGGTTGGTGCCGCGCTCGGTATCGCACCAGAACGCGCCTTCGATCACGACGAACTGCGCTGCGAACTCGACCACGCGGCTGGCCGGCACGGGATGCTCGAGCACCCCGTCGATCTCCCGAATAACGTCCCGTATGACCGTTCGCGCTTCAGCCGAGTCGTCGCCGTAGTCGATCCCGATGGTGAACGCGAGACGCCGGAGTCCGTCGCGCGTGAAGTTGAGAAGTGGGTTTCGCAGAATCACCGCACTCGGTAGAAACACGTCGCATTCGTTTGCCGCGCGAATCACCACATTCATGAGCGAGATGTCGCGAACTACTCCGCGGTGCCCGGTGCTCTCGATCAGGTCACCGACGTCGAAGGAGGGCCGCACGGAGAACAGCAGTCCTGCGAGCATGTTCTCGCCAATCTCCCTGAACGCGAAGCCGACGATGATCGCCGTCGCGCCACCGGCTGCCATGATGCTCACGGCTATCGACCGCAAGCCGAGGATGTTCGTCGCGATCACCAAGCCGACGAGCGCCAACCCCCACGTGCCAACGTGCTGTGCCAGCGGAGCGTAAGGTCGCGTCCCCTTGCCCCGTTCGAGAACCCCGCGCAGCCAACGTCCCACACGCCGACCGACCCACACGCTGACCACGAAAACGACGCCGCCGTAAAGCGCTCGCGGCGCCAACCGAACGACGCTGGCCCAGTCTGCCTGAAGTGCCTCCCATAGTGCTTCCATGACTCTCCTCGGAACGGTTCAGATGGGTGGTTCGATGGTTGAGATCTTCGTAACGCTATGCAAGACAACTACTTGCGAACCGCTATGTGTGCCACTATAGAGATACTTGATATCAAGCTTTATATCAAGTACCTTGGTGTCAATATAAATCTGGCGCAAGCATGTCTCCCAATACCAACAAACTGTCATCGTACACACCGCTCTCGATCGACCCGGCATCCCTCGATCTCGTGGGGCTGATCGCGTTTCTCAGTCGTCACATCCAACACCACGTCAAACGGCTCTTGTCACCGTTCGAGCTTGACACCTCGACCTTCGAGACGCTGGCAGTGCTCTATCGACTCGGCGCGCCGTACGAAATGTCACCGACCGAATTGCGCCACGCGGTCGTTCTCACATCGGGGGCAATGACGAGTTGCATCGATCGACTCGAGAAACGCGGGTGGGTCGAGCGCGTGCAAGATCCGAACGATCGCCGCAGCATCCGGGTCCGGCTCACGCCTGATGGTCACGCGTTTACCGATGACGTGATCAAGGCGCGTCTGAAGGAAGGCAAGGCCATGGTTGGCCGCCTGACCAAGACGCAGCAGACACAGCTGACGGACTTACTGCGGCGACTGCTCGAGACAACTGACACCACAACAGCAATGGAGAACCGATAGATGCAACGCGAAGGGGACGACAAACCGAGCAATACACGTGGCCGCACGGCCATGAGCCTGCTGTGCGCCGTGCTACTGCTGATGGGCACGCACGCGCACGCGCAGCAGAATGATCCGCTCCTCCAACAACTCGTGCAGACGTTCCAGCGCGACTACCTGACGATCGGTGCTCTGTTCCAGACAGTCGCTGACGGGCAGATCGAGCGCACGGCCCCCGGTGAGAACGGATTTAGCGTCGCCAACTTCCGCCTGCGGGTGCTGGGCGAGCTGGATAACGGCTTCGGCTATTTGCTGCAGACGAACTTCACCGGCGCGCCCGCCATCCTCGACGCCCGCATGTCGTACCGATTCCATCCGAGCGTACGCGTGATGGTGGGGCAGTTCAAATCGCCGTTCAGCGCCGAGTTTCTCACCTATGCCGGCAGCATCGACTTTGTGAATCGAGCGCAAGCGGTCACGGCCTTGGCGCCCGGCCGCCAGATTGGCGCACAAGCCGAGTGGCGTCACGATGCTCTTGGCATCAGCGCTGGCGTGTTCAATGGCAACGCCACCGTGGTCAATGGAAACGACGGTGACGGTTTCCTGTACGTCGCGCGCGCGAATGGGCAATGGCCGTTGACGACTTCGGGCGACACGCCGGCATCGCTCGAACTGGGATTGAATGCGGCGTACTCCAACGACGACGCAGTCAACATCGGCGGCGTGATCACGAGCTTCACCGGCAACCGGGCCGTGTTCGGGGGCGACGCGCGTCTCGTGCATGGCCGGCTTCTGGTGGCGGCCGAAGCCCTCGTGATGTCCCTCGATCCCGACCTCGGTGCCAACCGCACGCCGTGGGGCAGCCACGTCACCGCCGGGTACATGTCGTCGGCCAAGACCCAACTGCTCGTGCGCTGGGACGGATTCGAGCGAGACGACGGCACCGATCGCCAGGACTACGTCATCCTTGGCCTCAATGTGTGGCCGACGCTCGCCACCGAGGTACAAGTGAACTATTTGATCGACCCCGATGATGCGGCGTTCGATCACCATCAACTCCTCGTCAACTTCCAACTCGGGTTTTGACGAACGGATCGACCCTTCAACATCTCAGGATTACACCAATGAATGATCGCGCTATGAGCAACCGGATATTTCGCACCATCACTTTCGTGGGCGTCACTGGTCTGTTCCTCTTGGCGGGGGGCATGGTGCCGGTACGCGCGCAGGATACCACCCAAGCCGTCGTGCCAGCAGGCGAACCCGTCGTCTTCCGCGGCGATACGCTCTTTCGCCTCTACGGTACGGTCGGTCCTTTCACCCCCGAGGAACGCGCGACGGCCCTCGCGGAGCGATTGGACAGTCTCGCGAACGACCCGCTGGCGCGCGCGAGTTCGGTGGAAGTGGTCGATACGAGCGGCGCGATCGACATTCGCGTCGCGGGGTTCATCCTCATGACCGTGACGGACCGAGACGCGGCCGAAGCCGGGCTGACACGAACTGTCTTGGGTGAGCAATACGCGACGCAGATCCAAGCGACCATGCAGAGCCGCGAGGGCGCCGCGACGCTCCAAAGCCTGCTCATCGGGGCGGGCCTGACGCTGCTTGCGACACTTGCACTTGTCTTGTTGTTCAAATTGCTGAATCGGGTTTTCCCAACTCTGTATCGGCTGCTCGAATCGTGGCGCGACACGAAGATCCCATCAGTTCGGATCCAGCGGCTGGAATTACTCTCATCCGCCCGGCTCACCGATTTCTTCATTGGGATCGCGAAGGTACTTCGCGTGGCCGCCGTGGTCGTCGCGCTCTACATCTTTGCACCACTCGTGCTCAGCTTCTTCCCGTGGACGCGTCGTCTGTCCACGCGGCTGGTCGACTACGTCGTTAACCCGCTCGACCAGGGGTTTGACGCCTTCATTGCCTACTTGCCGAACCTGTTCACCATTGCGGTCATCGTGGTGGTGATCTGGTACGTGCTCAAGTTCATTCACCTGTTCTTCAACGGGATCGAACACCGCGCTATCGCGCTCCCCGGTTTCTATCCGGAGTGGGCCCAACCGACATACAAGATTGTCCGCTTCGTCGTCATTATCGCCGCGGCGATCGTGATCTTTCCCTATCTCCCAGGATCCGATACGCCCGCGTTCCGTGGCATTTCCGTCGTGATGGGTCTGCTGATTTCGTTCGGTTCCGCATCGGCCATCGCCAACGTGGTTGCCGGTGTCGTCATGACCTACATGCGACCGTTCGAACTCGGGGATCGCGTGAAGATCGCGGAGACGGTTGGTGACGTCGTTGAGAAGACGCTGCTCATCACGCGAGTTCGCACGACAAAAAAGGTGGACATCACGATCCCGAACGCCATGGTGTTGTCAAGCCACATTATCAACTACAGCAGCACCGCCGATGACGGGGGAATGATTCTGCACACCAGCGTCACGATCGGGTACGACGTGCCATGGAGGCAAGTGCACGAAGTCCTTCTGAGCGCAGTCGAAAACACTGAAGGCATCATGCCCGAGCCCAAGCCATTCGTATTGCAGACGAGTCTGGACGATTTCTATGTGGCTTACGAGTTGAACGTATATACGGAGCAGCCAAACCAAATGGCGAAGATCTACTCCGACCTGCATCAAAACATCCAGGACCGATGCAACGAGGCCGGTATCGAAATCCTGTCGCCGCACTACGGTGCGATGCGTGATGGCAATCAGAAAGCGGTGCCGGAACAGTACCTACCCAAGTCGTATACCGCTCCGGTCTTTGGCGTCCGATTCTCTGGAAGCTCTGCGTCGGTCCCGACATCGGGCGCGTAACCCACCCATGACACGAACCATGACCCGGACACCGCTGCACGTGGAGGCATCATGAAGAGGCCCTCTTGGCGCATTCCGATCTTCAGCCGCAAGGCACCCCTGTCCCCGTTACCCCCGGGCGCATCACCAGGGACGCTCACGGCACCGGCGGACGCGTCACCACCACGGATCACGGTCTTGGCTTACGACGCTGAGCAGATGGTAGAGGAAGAGCTCGACGATCCCGCGGCCATCTCGGACTACCTGGAGTCGTGGCCGGTCTCCTGGATCAACATCGATGGCTTGGGCGACACCACCGTTGTCGAACAGGTCGGCTCGGTGTTCGGCATCCATCCGCTCGCCCTCGAGGACGTCCTCAACATCCGGCACCGGCCGAAGATCGAAGAATATGACGAGCACATCTTCGTGGTCACGAGAATGGCCGGCTTCGACGACCAATTCGAGCCGGAGCAAGTCAGCCTCTTTCTCAGTTCCAACTACGTGCTGACTTTCCAGGAACGACAAGGCGATTGTCTCGAGCCGGTCCGTAACCGGCTGCGCACCAAAAAGGGCAAGATCCGCCAGCGGGGCCCCGACTACCTCGCGTACGCCGTTCTCGATGCCGTCGTCGATGGCTACTTCCCGGTGCTCGAACAGATGAGCGAACGTCTCGAGGAGCTCGAAGACGAAATTCTGCGGAACCCTAAGACCGAAACCGTCGCGAGGATACAGGGCGCACGACATGAGATGCTCACGCTGCGCCGGTCTGTCGCACCGCAGCGCGAGATCTTCAACAGCATGGTGCGTGACGGGCATGACGTGATCGGCGAGGAAGTGGGCGTGTATCTGCGGGATACCCAGGACCACGTCATTCGCATCGTCGAGATCGCCGAGAGCTATCGCGAGGTCGCCTCCGGTCTGATGGACCTCTACATGTCGAGTGTCAGCAACCGGATGAACGACATCATGAAGGTGCTCACCATCATGGCGACGATGTTCATTCCGTTGACCTTTGTCGCTGGTATTTACGGCATGAACTTCGACCCGGATGTGTCGCCCTTTAACATGCCGGAGCTACGCTGGTTCTGGGGGTATCCCTTTGCACTCGGCCTCATGGTGGTCATGACGGTCGGGCTGCTCGTGTACTTCAGGCGGAAGGGGTGGATCGGGTCCTGAGAGCCAGTGGCTCATCACGCCAGCTCCGCTCACTCGCACGCTGGCTCACTCCGCACGACGACAACCGCGCGCGATAGGACGGCACCGAATGTATCAGGACATCATGGACTTCCGACTTCTTGAGATCAGCGGGACCTCGGTCACCGTGGGCACGGTGCTTACGGCGATCGGCTTGGTGCTCGTGGCTTGGATCCTGTCTCGTGTCCTGCAACGGACCGTAGCGTCCGCCATCCGGCGGCGGAAGCTCGCGAAAGAAGGGTCACTCGCGGCGCTCCAGCGCCTCACGCACTACACCGTCATGTTCATAGGAGCTGCCATCGCTCTCGAAACGGTCGGCGTCTCGCTTTCGGCCCTGTTTGCTGCTGGTGCCATCTTCGCCGTAGGGTTGGGCTTCGCGATGCAAAACATCGCCCAAAACTTTGTATCCGGTGTGATCCTGCTCCTGGAACACACGACGAAGCCGGGGGACATCATCCAAGTCAACGACACGATCGTTCGTGTGCAGAAGATGGGCATTCGAGCCACGATTGCGCGCACCCTCGATGACGAAGAATTGATCGTGCCCAATTCCATGCTCGTGCAGTCGTCGGTCAAGAATCATACACTCAGTGATTCCAACTATCGCGTCCGGGTGTCAGTCGGCGTGACCTACGCTTCGGACATGAAACTGGTGCGCGATACCCTTGAACGCGTTGCCCGCGCCATGCGGGGGCGCCTCCAAGAGAAGGAACCGGTGGTCCTGATGACGTCGTTCGGCAGTTCATCAGTGGACTTCGAAGTATCCGTCTGGATCGATGATCCATGGGGAGTCCGGCAGGCGAAATCCGAGCTCCATGAAGGGATGTGGTGGGCGCTGAAGGGCAGTGGTGTGACGATCGCCTTCCCGCAACTCGATGTGCACTTGGACGAGCAGGTCGTCGAGTCGTTGCGGTCTCGACCTGCCACTGCCGCATGACTCCCGACCCGCAGGCCTCGTCGCGCAGCCGTCAGGCCGGCAGATCGAGGATCATCCGAAGGACGCTGCGAAGATCTCACGCCGCCGAGTAGGCAAGTGGACGGAGGATCGTTGGAAGAACGATCCGAACGTCAACCTGCAACCCCCGGTTTTGGAGACAAGTGCTCTTCGTACCGTTCCCCCGCTCAACTCACCGGCGTTTCGATCCCAACGTGCGTTTGAATCAACGCCAGAAACTCGTCCGGCGATCAGCCCTCAGTCGGCTCCACGCAGTACCCCGACGCGATCATCTTTTCAACTTGGCCGATGACGGCAAAGGCAGTCTGGGTCGAGATCGTGACCCCAGTGAGATCGGCGCCGTTGCATTGCTTCAGAATGTCGTCCAGCAGCTGACTCATCGTCTCCGCCGGCAGTGGCGCGACCCAGAACGGGTTGAACTTCGACACCTCGGCGGTGACGCGTCTACCCGGTTGCGTAACGACGGTTACCGCGATGGGGTAAGTGCCGCATCCCACGGCCACGACAATCGCGGTCATCGCCGCAAGCCTGTGTATTCTATTCACGCCGACCACCTTGCCATTCCTCGGTGGAGTCTAGACCGTGTTTGTTGAATGGGGCGTGAAGACGGCGTGAAAACCTCGGGGCTTGAACTCGCCGAGCGTGGGAGGTCATCTCCTGAAGTAGTCGTTGCAACCGAGACGGACCCTGTTGGCCCAATGGGGTTTCCCTGAGGACATGCCCCCAACACCATCGCGGTGAGCGCAATGACGGCCAGGTACTTGAGAGGTGCCTTATGAACCGCAGCAGGCAGCGACGGCAGATATCGGATCCGGAGCGCGAACGATCTGATCCGCGTGCCGACGTTCAATGTGGTTGCTGTGGACATGGCAGACCCATCCCAGGCTGCTCCGCCCCAATCACGGAGCGCCGTTGCGGGAGGGTTCAAAGGAACATGACTAGTATGTGCCCGTCTTCTGAAGTCGGCAAGACAAGCGGCGACACGCGAACACTCATTCGCGAGTGCTTCAGTGTACAACGTCTCACTGTGTGTGAAGGCAGTGCTAGGCAGACCCTGCGCAGCGACGATCGAGCGGGCGTCGCTGGTCAGAACCCGTCCGGAGAGGCATGTTGAACCCAACGTCCCTCCGGACGTTTAACGCACGCCGCTTGAGGGGGCCACCATGAAAGTCAGGGACATCTTCCGGCAGAAGGAACAGCACGTCGTCACGATCGAGGTTGACAAGACGGTGCACGACGCCATCGGCAAGCTGAACGAGCACGGGATTGGCGCGCTGGTCGTCACGGGTGAGGGCAGCGAGATCTGCGGAATCATCTCGGAACGTGACATCCTGCAGGAGTGCGGACAACGCTGCACGCGTCTCGAGCAGCCTTCGGACTCTGGGCACAGCGCTTGTCCTGCGTCTATCAAGGACGTGATGACGAAAGATCTGATTATTGGTGTCCCCGACGACGATCTCGACTACGTCATGCGTGTGATGACGAAGAATCGCATCCGGCACCTTCCGATACTCGATGGTAGTGAACTCGTTGGCATCGTCTCGATCGGGGATGTGGTGAATGCCCACCTGGAAGAAGCGGACTTCGAGAATCGGATGCTGAAAGACTACGTCGAGGGTCGCGCATAAGCCGCAACGCAGTTGCACGAGGGGATTGGCCTCGCCGAGCGGCGAGTTGGTTGTGCGCTTCGGAACTCTTCATGTGAAGTCGACGCGCTGGATGTCAACCGGCCTACGATGGATCGCCAGCAAGAGGGAGCGCCAGATGTCGCATCTCCCAATAAGGCGGTGTACTGTGAACGCTGAGAGTTATAGATGCGCGCATCCTTCTCGCTGAGCGCAACCGGTACGCGAGCTTGGAGGACTCTTGGTCCGACGGGACGAAGCGTTTCCGTCCTCATCGTGGGGTTTCTGGTCGTCATCGGCGTGCTGCTGTGGCAGGCCTGGCAGGGACAACGCAAACTCATCCGGATTGCCGCGTTACAACAGGCAGCCCTCTATTCGCAGACGCTCGCGGACATGCGCGCGCTGTACACCTCAGAGGTCGTGGCCCGGGTCGGCTCGCATGGAATAGAAGTCACTCACGATTATGCCGATCAGGAGGCAGCTATTCCGCTGCCGGCCACGTTGAGCATGATGCTCGGCAAGCGCATCAGCGAGGGCCGGGCTGGTGGCTCCGTACGACTCTACAGTGATTTCCCGTTCCCGTGGCACGAGGACGGCGGACCCCAAGACGACTTTCAGCTAGAGGCCCTGGTCCGGCTGCGCCAAGATCCAACAGCGCCCGTGGAAGACTTTGCCACTGTCGATGGTCGACCGGTGCTCCGATACGCGACGGCTGATACGATGCGTCCGAGTTGCGTCGGGTGCCACAACGCCCATCTCCGGAGTCCCAAGACGAACTGGCAGGTGGGCGACGTGCGCGGTGTACTGGAGGTCACGATTCCCCTCGACGCCGCGAGGGCTCAAGCAAGCGAGAGCTTTCGCGGCACGTTTTTGCTCCTCGTGATCGTTGGATCCGTGGGCGTTGGGACGCTGCTGGTCATGGTGCGCCAGTTGCGGCAGAAGCTGCGATCGGGCTGGGAGGAACGCGAGAGATTCGGGCAGTACACCCTGGACGAGAAGTTGGGTGAAGGAGGCATGGGCGCTGTCTATAAGGCGCGACACGCCCTCCTCCGGAGACCGACCGCGGTGAAGATTCTGCGCGGGCATCAGGTCAGCAAAGACAGCGCAGCACGTTTCGAGCAAGAGGTGCAGCTGACGAGTGGTCTCGCACATCCGAATACCATCGCGATCTATGACTATGGGCACACTCCCGAGGGCGACTTCTATTACGCCATGGAGTATGTCGACGGGTTGTCGCTCGACCGGCTCGTCAAGCGCTTCGGCCCACTCAGCGAAGGACGGGTGATCCATCTCCTACGCCAGGCATGTGCATCACTCCGAGAGGCACATGAGGCGGGCCTCGTGCACCGGGATGTCCATCCTGGCAATATCATGATCTGCCGCCGCGCCGCGGAATACGACGTAGTCAAGGTCTTGGACTTTGGCATCGTGAAAGAATTGCGTTCCGAAGAGGACGCCGCTTCGTCGTTGACCGGCGTTCACGTGTATCCAGGTACTCCGCTGTACATGTCTCCCGAGCAAGTGTTGTCCCCGGAGAAGGTCGGACCGCAAAGTGACGTGTACCAACTTGGCGCCGTGGGCTATTTCCTCCTGACAGGAGAGCCACTTTTTACCGCTCAAGACATGGAACACCTGTTCTCTCAGCATGCATGGTCGGAACCAAGATATCCGTCAGCTCGTGCGAACAGGGCGATCGCGCACGACTTGCAGACTCTGATCATGCAACAGTGTTTGCACAAGCAACCGAACGAGCGACCAGACGGCATGGGCGCCCTTCTCGAGGCACTCGAGTCACTCGAGTCCGCCGGTGATTGGGATCCAACCAAAGCTCGCGACTGGTGGATCGAACATGCTGACGACGTACTCGATGCAAACCGCGACGCGTCTGCAACGACACCCGCTGAGAACTGAGGGCTTATGACAGGCACCGCACTCTCCCGCTCTCGATTCGGGTGAAGCCGATGCTTCCCACGAAGACGTCGGGGCCCGCCAATCAACTCACATCTTAGGCATCGGCGGGCCATCCGCGTTGAACATGTCGGCAATGACCATCCACGTCCCATCCCCCTGCTTCTGCCAAACGGTGAGGTACTTGCCTTCGACCCTCATCATGCCGTCAGGGCCTTCCATGTTCATCTCGTAACTGCCCATCGTGTAGCCCAGGTCACCACCGCTCCCAACTTCCACGGCGTCGGGACCCCACGTGACCGAAAAGCCCGGCATCGCTTCGAGCTCGGTGATCACCGCGTGAATGGCCTCCCTGCCCTGCGCGAGAGGCGCATCGGGTGCTAGTAACGCGGCATCATCCGCCATTTTGGCGACGAACGCGTCCGCCGGATTGTCGCTGGTCGAGTACGCCTCGAACCAGGCTTCGTCTACGGCCATGAGGGCGGCGCGCTCGGCGTCGAGGTCGACGGACGGCTGGGCGGTGCAGCCCACGACCGCCAAGAACGTGAGCGACGACAGTGAAGCGGTGAATCGCATGACTCTCTCCTTTGGCACCTGTGGCTCAAACTTGCCTACTAGGACCAGATAGTGCTGTCCAGGAACGGACGCGGTCAAGGGCCGAGACCCCATACGGTGAGCGCCGCCCGTTGGGCCGAAGGGTATTCACGCCGATGACGACGGACGCCCATGAGTCATTGGCTCCTGCCGTCGCTTGCGGTCCGCCACCAACTCCTCGGAGGCGAGGGTTCCCTCGTCATCCGGGATTGAGCCGGAGTTATGGTTCCGCGCCGGCGGTTGCCTCAGGCGCCGCCTCACGATCCTTGTCGAACGCGGGATGACAGGCTTGCCGGCCTCACTATCTTGAGACATGGTAGCCGCCACCCTCCCAGCATAACCTTTCTCCAGACCAGTCCGACCGACGCGTGGGCTTGATTCACATCTACCGCTGCCCTGGTCTCGCCGAAGCCCAGAAACGTGCCGTGCTGGCCACGGCTCGCGACCGCATCTCGCACGCCATCCGAGATGTCGAGACGGAGTACTGCTTCAGCATCGATGTGGCCGCGGCGCTGACCCCAGAGGAGCAGCGCGTCCTCACGTGGCTTCTGGGCGAAACCTTTGAGCCTGCCGGCGTTGGGCCGCGTTCGTTTCTCGACGGCACCAGCCTCGTCCTCGAAGTAGGCCCACGCATGAACTTCACGACCGCGTGGTCGACCAATGCCGTGGCCGTCTGTCACGCCTGTGGACTCCGTGGGATCCGACGAATCGAGCGCTCACGCCGGTACTTGCTGAGCACCGACGCGGCGCTGACCGACGAGCAGGTCGAGGCGTTTTGCGCCCTGGTTCATGACCGGATGACGGAATGTCCGTATCCGGAGCCGCTCGAGACGTTCGAGTTGGGCATTGCGCCAGAGCCAACGTACGAGGTCCCGCTGCTCGCCGAGGGCCGGACGGCACTCGAGCGGATCAACCGGGAGATGGGGCTCGCCTTCGACGAGTGGGACCTGGACTACTACACCGATCTCTTCGTCAACGGGCTGCGCCGCAATCCCACGAACGTCGAGTGCTTCGACATGGCGCAGTCGAATAGCGAACACTCTCGGCACTGGTTCTTCAAGGGACGCTTGATCGTCGACGGCGAGGAAATCCCCCGCCACTTGATCGCGCGGATCATGGGCACGCTCGACGCCAATCCCAACAACAGCGTGATCGCGTTCAGGGACAACTCGAGCGCCATACGCGGCTATCCGGTCCGTACGATCCTCCCGGTAGAGTCGGGAGCGCCGTCACCGGTCATCGCGGCGGATGTCGACTACGACATCACCTTCACCGCCGAGACACACAACTTCCCGTCTGGCGTCGCGCCGTTCCCAGGTGCCGAGACCGGTGCGGGTGGACGTATCCGGGACGTACACGCCACGGGGCGTGGGTCACTCGTCGTCGCGGGAAGCGCCGCCTATTGCGTCGGTAACCTTGGCATACCGGGCTACTCGCTTCCGTGGGAGAACGCCGAGTTCGCGTACCCGCACAACCTTGCCTCGCCACTCGAGATCGAGATCGAGGCGTCGAACGGTGCCTCCGACTATGGCAACAAGTTCGGCGAACCGGTGATCACGGGCTACACGCGTTCCTTCGGATTGCGGCTCCCGAATGGAGAGCGTCGGGAGTGGCTCAAGCCCATCATGTTCAGTGGTGGAATCGGGCAGATGGATGCACGGCACGTTGAGAAGGGCCAGCCCGTGCCTGAGATGCTCGTGGTGAAGATCGGGGGCCCGGCATATCGCATCGGCATGGGCGGCGGTGCGGCGTCCAGCATGGTGCAGGGCGAGAACGTCGAGGAGCTCGACTTCAATGCCGTGCAGCGCGGCGACGCCGAGATGGAGCAGAAGGTAAACCGGGTGATCCGCGCCTGCGTCGAGCTCGGCGATGGGAACCCGATCGTCAGTATCCACGACCAAGGCGCCGGTGGGAACTGCAACGTGCTCAAGGAAATCGTCGATCCCGCCGGAGCGACCATCGAGATCCGCAAGATCCCGTCGGGCGATGCTACGCTCTCAGCACTCGAGATCTGGGGCGCCGAGTACCAAGAGAACGACGCGCTGCTCGTCCGGCCGGAACACCGGGCGCTGTTAGAGTCGCTGTGCAAGCGGGAGAACGTACCGGTCGCGTTCGTGGGAACCACGACGGGCGACGGGAAGATCGTCGTCCATGACGAAGCCGATCAGACCACGCCCGTGGATCTAGATCTCGAGACGGTGTTGGGGGCCATGCCCCAGAAAACGTTCGAGCTCGACCGCTCCCCAGCCAAGCTCGAGCCTCTGCAGCTCCCCGACGGCCTCACGGTGGAAGGGGCCCTCGATCGCGTGCTGCGGCTCCTCTCCGTCGGGTCGAAGCGGTTTCTCACGACCAAGGTCGACCGCAGCGTGACCGGACTCGTGGCACAGCAGCAGTGTGCCGGCCCGCTGCAACTCACCGTGAGTGACGTCGCCGTGATCGCCCAAAGCCATTTCGGCACGACGGGGGCGGCCACGGCGATCGGTGAGCAACCGATCAAGGGGCTCCTGAACATGCCGGCGATGGCCCGGCTCACGGTGGGCGAGGCACTCACCAACCTGGTGTGGGCCAAGGTCAGTGCGCTCGAAGACGTGAAGTGCTCGGCGAACTGGATGTGGGCGGCAAAGCTCCCGGGTGAAGGCGCTGCACTCCACGACGCTGCGAACGCGATGTGTGACATCATAATCGAGCTGGGCATCGCGATCGACGGGGGGAAGGATTCGCTCTCGATGGCCGCGCTCGCTCCCGTGCCGGACGGCGGGGAGGAGACGGTGAAGGCTCCCGGCTCACTCGTCGTCTCGGCGTATGTCACGTGTCCGGACATCACGCTGACGGTGACGCCGGACCTCGAGCTTCCCGATGCCGGTCGGCTGTTGTATGTGGACTTGGGCGGGGGGAACCACCGCTTCGGCGGGTCGGCTTTGGCACAGGTCTTCGGGCAGGTCGGTGATGACGTGCCGGACGTGGAGGACGCGGGGCTTCTCGAGCGTGCCTTCAATGCCGTGCAGGAGCTGATCGATGAGCGACTTGTCACGGCCGGGCACGACCGTAGCGACGGCGGGCTTGTCACGACACTCCTCGAGATGGCGTTCACCGGTGACTGCGGCATCGACATCGACCTCGCAGACACCGACGTCGATCCACTCGCCGTGCTCTTTTCGGAGGAGCTCGGCCTCGTGCTCGAGGTCAACCAAGAGAACGAGGCACGTGTACTCGAGGTCTTTCGTACTGTGGACGTGCCGTGCGTCCCCATCGGTCGCCCGACGCGGGACATGCGTGTCTCGATCCGGTGCGGCGGCCAACAGGTGCTCGATCAGGATATGCGTGAACTTCGAGACCTCTGGGAGGCAACGAGCTTCGAGCTGGACAAGCTGCAAGCCAATCAGGAGTGCGTGAACGAGGAGCGCGCCGGACTCCGCCACCGCACTGCTCCGCCACTCGCCGTGTCATTCACACCCGCGGTGACGGCGCCTGCGATCTTGAATGCCGACCACAAGCCGCAAGTAGCGATCATCAGGGAGGAGGGAAGCAACGGCGACCGCGAGATGACGTCGGCCTTCTACGCGGCCGGATTCGAGCCATGGGACGTCGTCATGTCGGACCTCCTCGGCGGCCGTATCACGCTCGATCAGTTCCGCGGCGTGGTGTTCGTCGGTGGCTTCAGCTTCGCCGACGTCCTGGGCTCGGCCAAGGGATGGGCCGGTGCCATCCGATTCAACGAAGGGTTGTGGACGTTGTTCGAAGAGTTCTACGAACGCCCCGACACATTCAGCCTCGGCGTGTGCAACGGATGCCAACTGGCGGCCCTCCTAGGTTGGCTACCGTGGCGCGGGATCGCAGACGAATGCCAGCCGCGATTCATTCGGAACAAGTCCGACCGCTTCGAGTCCAGATTTGCGGCTGTGCAGATCCAAGACAGCCCGGCGATCATGCTGCGAGGGATGGAGGGTGCCACGCTGGGTATCTGGGTCGCGCACGGTGAGGGACGGGCGTTCTTCCCCGAAGAGACTATTCTCGACCGCGTCGACAGAGAGGGCCTTGCCCCCATCCGATTCGTGGACGATGCCAACCGTGTTACGGAGGCGTACCCCTTCAATCCGAACGGCTCGCCGCGCGGCATCACCGGGCTCTGCTCGCCGGATGGGCGCCACCTCGCGATGATGCCCCATCCGGAACGCGTATTCCTCAAGTGGCAGTGGGGCTGGATGCCCGAGGAATGGAAGCGCACCTTCGAGGCGTCACCATGGCTCAAGATGTTCCAGAATGCTCGCGAGTGGTGCGAGGGGGGGTAAACGGGGAAACGGGTAAACGGAGATACGGACAAACGGCACGGCAGATCGCTTCCCCGGTTCCCCGGTTTGGGAGTTCGATGCCCTTCGTCCCGTCTAGTCCCTTCCCGCAACTGGTTTGCAGGCGGTTGGGGGCATGGTAGCTTGGATGCGGAGACTCAGGGTGGGGAACGCGGCTCGTGTCTGATCCCGTGAAACGCTTCAGGACAGCCCTAGCCAAGCTGGGCATGGGTATGAAGCGACCGATGCGTGAAGACGGCGTGGAGGATTCGCTCGACCGCCTTCCCACCACCATCGCTGACCGTTACACCATCCAGCGAAAGATCGGCAGCGGCGGCATGGCATCGGTGTACAGCGCTGAGGACCGTAAACACGACCGTCAAGTGGCGGTCAAGGTCTTACGTCCTGACCTTTCCGCGACCCTGGGACCCAAGCGTTTCCTCCACGAAATTCGAATCGCTGCGCAGCTCAACCACCCGCACATCCTGGGGCTTTACGATTCGGGTGATGCTGACGGATTCCTCTACTACGTCATGCCCTATGTCGAGGGCGAGTCGCTCCGGGTGAAGATCAAGCGCGAAAAGCAGCTGTCGATTGACGAGGCGGTGGTGCTCACCCGCCAGGTGGCCTCCGCACTCGATTACGCTCACGAACAAGGAGTGATCCACCGAGACATCAAACCCGAAAACATCCTCATTCACAGAGATGTGGCGGTCGTTGCGGACTTCGGCATCGCGCTGGCCGTCACGGCAGCGGGTGGCAAGCGCATGACCGCGACCGGCATGTCGCTTGGCACACCCGCGTATATGAGCCCCGAGCAAGTGCAGGGTGAGCGAGAGATCGATGGCAGGAGCGATGTCTACTCGCTGGCGTGCGTGCTGTACGAAATGCTCGCGGGAGACCCACCATTCATTGCGTCAACGCCCCGAGCCGTGTTGTTGAAGCACGTGACCGATCCCGCCCCGCCAATAACCACCGTCCGATCGAACGTTCCACCAGCGGTGGCTGCCGCCGTCGCGAAGGCCCTCGGCAAAGCGCCGGCGGACCGGTTCGCGTCGGCGACGGCATTCGGAGAGGCATTGTCCGCGGAGGAGACGGCTGCGGCGTCGGAGGTCAAGTCGATCGTAGTGCTGCCGTTCGAGAATCTGAGTCCCGATCCAGACAACGCCTTCTTTGCGGACGGCCTCACGGAGGAGTTGATCACCGAGCTGTCCGGGGTGCGGCAGCTTCACGTCATTTCCCGTACGTCAGCGATGCAGTTCAAGGGCAGCAAGACCAGTGTGCCCGCCATCGCCCGTGAGTTGAACGTCAGATACGTGTTGGAGGGAAGCGTACGTCGCGCAGGCGAGAGCGTGAAGATCACCGCACAGCTAATCGACGCGGCGACCGACTCGCATCTCTGGGCCGACGGCTACACGGGGAAACTGGATGACATCTTCGATTTGCAGGAGCAGCTGTCGCGTCGCATCACTCAGGCACTCCGCGTCGCGCTGACGCCGGACGATGCCCGCCGCATTGCATCGCACCGATTCGATGACTTCCATGCATTTGATGCCCTGCTCAGGGCACGCCAGGAGTTGATGAAGCTCTCCCCCGAAGGGATCGAGCGAGCGATCCATTTCGTAAACCGTGCACACGAAATCGCGGGGGAAAACGCGTTGGTCCATGCGACGCTCGCTCGGTGCTACAGCCTTGCCTACGAATTCGGCATTAGCCATGACCAAGAGACTCTGGAGCGAGCCGATCGACACGCATCGAAGGCGCTCGAGCTGATGCCTGACCTCGGGTTGGCGCTGTTTGCCAAGGCCCATGTCCGTCACAAGGCGGGCGATTACCTCGAGGTCGTTCGCCTACTACGGCGTGCGCGGGAGTCCGACAGGAACACGGACGCCCTTACCTATCTCGCGTTGGTTCTTGCCCAGGTGGGGAAGATCGATGAGGCACGGGAAGTCGCCGCCGAGGCGGCTTTGTTGGATCCACTGGACGTGATGACCCGGGCCATACGAGGAGCGATTGAACTCATGGATGGACGGTTCGACGCTGCCGCATCACGATTCCAGGAGCTCGTCGACGACCCGAGAATACGGACGCCGCATGTCGAGTGGATGCTTGCCCAAGCGTTGGCGTACTCAGGTCAGCTCGAGGAGGCAAGAGCGATCTTTGCACGTGTCGCCGTGACCGACGCCGCACCTGTCGCTGACATGAGCGAGCTCTACTGCAAAGCCGCGGACGGTGACCGTGAAGCGGTCGCAGCACTCCTGTCCGAAAAGCACGTGATGGTTGAGACGGCCAAGACCGACGAGTCGTTTCCGATCTTCATCGCCAATTGCCTCGTCATGGTGGGTGACGAGAACGGCGCACTGGAGTGGCTCGGCTACGCCATCGACTGGGGGTTCTGTAACTATCGCTACCTAGAAGAGCACAATCCCTTCCTCGAACCTTTACTCGGCAACCCGAGCTTCCGGCAGCTCATGGACAAGGCCCGGCAGATGCACGATGCGTTCGACGCGTGATCGATTTTGGGGTTGACACTCCTTATTTTTTGACGTTCAGCCGTCTTTGCGCGGAAACAGCTTCGCGTCGAGGCTAAATGAGCCCGGCCCGATCGCTGCGAGAAACAGCCAGGTGAAGCAGAAGACCATGACGAGTTCCCCGCGATTCGCCCAGTGCCAGATCGAGAACGGGTCCGATCGCGCCACGTGCATCCACCAGTAGGCGACGGCCATCTCGCCCGCGGCCAGGAAGGCGACCGGCCGGGTGAACAATCCCAGCATGATCAACAGGCCGCCGAAGAACTCAATGACGCCGGCGATCCCAAAGCGGGACATCAACGCGACCGGTTCTTCGCGGCCGAACCATGCAAAGAGCTTCTGGCCACCGTGGGTGAAGAAAGCGAAGCCGATTACGATTCGCCACGCATTGTGGGCGAACGGGCGCAACCTGTCGAAGAAGTCGTTCATGGGGATACTCGTCGTAAGGGATGAGTGTCGATGTTATCCCGTGCGTCCCCGCACCAACAGCGGCCGGAGAACGCGCCCAAGGTCGGTCCTTCGGCCAACGGGAGCCAGAAGAGCAGCTTAGGGATCGGCAAAGAGCGCCGCGACCGTGACCGTCCCTGACGGTCCAGAGGACAGCCCCCAGACGAGCTCGCCGTCCACGATCGCTGGGCGGTCGTCTCCCTGACGCCACCGCTCGATCAATCGCGCGTCGATATCGACGATCCAGTACTCCTCGACCCCGGCATCGAGATAGAGCCGGCGCTTCTTCCCACGATCCCGTGCCGCCGTCGAGGGGGAGAGGACCTCGGCCGCGAGGTACGGAACCGGGGTGTCGGCCCAGCGGTCGGTGGCCGCGTCCCTCGGCTTCTGCACGATGAAGAGGTCGGGCTGGACCAGCGTTCGAGGCCCCAACTGGATGTCGGCGGGACTGAACAGGACCTCGACGGGAGCATCGGCCCCGACGGCGTCGCGCAGCTGAGTGAACAGATTGGCCAGCACACGCTGGTGCACGCGCACCGGCGCTGGCGTCACGACGTGCTCACCCTCGAGCAGTTCGTGTCGCATGCCGTCGTCTGGCAAGGCCATGAGATCTTCGATCGTGGTGATGAGTGGGTGCGCGGGCATGCCCATAATGTGCTGTTCCTTTGCCGAGGGGCGCAACGCATACGACAGCATGCACCACGAGACGGACGCTACCGTTATCCAAATCCTGAGCAGCGTGTCAAATCGACGCGGACTAACGAAACGGTGGCCTGCCCGGTTTTGGAGTTCGGTGGTCTTCGTACCTTCTGGTCCCTTCTTGTCCCATCCTGTTGGCCAGCAAATGGTTTGCAGGGCAGCCGCGGTGCTGAGTTACGGGCCTTTTGCGGTTTCCGAACATCTACATGACATTTGTAAGAGGCAGCCAGTTTAGGCTGTCATCAGCGGGTCCTGCGGAATCGGGAACGAGCCATGGCTTCGTACGCCCACCGCCGGCAGGTTCTGCTCTTTCTTACCGCTGTAATCCTCCCGTGCACGGTGCTCGTCACTCTTGGCCTCCGGATGGTCGGCCAGGAGCGCGAGTTACAGGAAAAGCGACTGGCCGACGAACGAGATCGAATCACGACGCAGCTGCGGCGTGAACTCTCGACCTACCTCGAGGGACTCGAGCTCCAAACGGCAGCGGCGCTAGCCAATGAACCTGCGCTGCTCGCTACCCACGAGTACGCGGATTCCGCGATTGTCCTAGTGGCACCGACCGAGGACGGTCGCCTCAGACTTCCCTGGGAGATGGACGCCCGACCAGCACAATCACACGCCGTCCTGAACGAACCGGGGTTCGCCATGGCTATTGCCGACGGTGAGCGCGCGGAGTTCGGCGATACCGATCTGGAGCGCGCATTACGGCACTACGAGGCCGCTCTCGAAGCGGCGCGGCATCCCGTGCAACGAACGCAGGCCGCGCTCCTGGTTGCCCGAATATCCTGGAAGCTGGGACATCATCGAGAAGCATCCGACCTTTACCGTCGAGTGCTCGACGCACCGATAAGCGCTACCGACGAGAACGGTATAGAGCTGTGGTGCTACGCCGCCACGCAGCTAGTCGAAGGTCGAGAACATTCCGAAGGTGTGGCGATGCGCTTGAAGGACGCGGTTGACAGCCCGACATGGCAGTCCCCGATGCAGCTCTATATGCTCAAGGCCTTGGTCGACTCGCTCGAGCCTGTCGACGGGGACGCCCAATTCAGAGAAGCGCTCCTGCGGATAGACAGCGCCGTGGACGCGCGGCTCGCCGTGGCGCAACGCGCCCTGGCGCTGCAGCGGGATTTCCCGGATCTCCCGCTGGCACGCAACACGGCGGCGTCCGGGCCGCGATCCTGGATCGTTTGGCAGCCCGCTCAATGGTTGATCGGCATGAGCGGGACCCCCGCGGTCGTTATCGTCACACGCGTGCAGGCCGTGTTCGCTTCACTGGAGGCGCTCGCGTCGCCATCACCGGCTGGCATGGCGACCCTCCTGGTAGGCGGCGATGACGACGGTGAACTCCTCGGTGCCGGCTTCCCTGACCTGCGGGTCCAGTTCATTCCCGATCCAGCCGGAACAAACGCCGATGGCATGACACTGCGCGGGTGGTTCTACCTCGCCACGGTACTCCTCGTGCTGTCGGCAACCCTCTTCGGAGCCTACCTCCTGTGGCGCGATGTCCAGCGAGAGCTGCGAGTCGCCGAACTTCGGTCGCGTTTTGTCTCCAGTGTATCGCACGAGCTCAAAACGCCGCTCACCGCCATCCGTATGTTCGCGGAGACGCTGCGAATGCGTGAACCCGTAGATCCTGCGAGGCGCGGAGAATACCTCGATACCATCGTCAACGAGAGTGAGCGCCTGACGCGGCTGCTCAACAACGTGCTCGACTTCACGCGGATCGAGCGCGGCACGAAGACATACCGGCGTGCGCCCCATTCGTTGGCCGAGATCGTCGACACCACGGCGAAGGCGATGCGGTACCCGCTGGAACAGCAGCAGGCCGAACTACGCGTGGATATCGACGAGGACCTACCGCTCGCGAAGGTTGACCGCGATGCGATCGAGCAGGCGATTCTCAATCTTCTCACGAATGCCGTGAAATACTCCGACGAGCGTCCGCAGATCGATCTGCGACTACGCCGCGAGAACGGGCGTGCCGTGATCGAGGTGCAGGACCGGGGCGTGGGGATCGTGCCGGAAGAGCACCGCCGGATCTTTGATCAGTTCTATCGAAGTTCGACGCCACGTAACAAGGACGTACAAGGCACCGGGCTCGGCCTCACACTGGTCGACCACATCGCCAAGGCCCACGGCGGGTTCGTGCACGTAGCCAGCGCTCCCGGTGAGGGAAGCACCTTTGCCATTCACCTGCCATTCGATGGAGGTCCATCGTGAACCGGATTCTCGTGGTCGAAGACGATCAAGCGATTTGTCGGGGACTGAGAGACAACCTCGAAGCCGAATCCTATGAAGTCATGACTGCCGAGGACGGCGACGCCGGGTACCAGGCCATCCATGACGAGAAGCCGGATCTGGTCGTGTTGGACCTGATGCTGCCCAAGATGGGCGGCTACGAAGTGTGCCGAAGAATAAGGAGCGAAGGCGTCACGACGCCAATCCTCATGTTGACCGCTCGTGGCGAGGAGGCGGACCGCGTCCTCGGTCTCGACCTTGGGGCCGATGACTACGTCACGAAGCCCTTCTCGGTACGCGAGGTGCTGGCACGGGTCCGTGCGCTCCTTCGACGCGTCAACCCACCGATCGCACCTCCCGACGAGCTCCGCCTGAACGACGTCGTCGTGGACTTCCGGCGGTACGAAGCACACAAAGGAACCGACAAGCTCGAGCTCACGCCCAAGGAATTCGGCCTGCTTCGCCATCTGGCGTCGCGTGAGGGCGAGGTCGTCCGGAGAGACGAATTGCTCGACGACGTCTGGGGCTACCAGTCCGATGTGACGACCCGAACCGTGGACAACCACGTCGCATCCCTGCGTGCGAAGATCGAGAACACTCCCTCCCAGCCACGTCACCTCCTAACCGTGCATGGCGTCGGATACAAGCTCGTGCCATAGGACCCCGTGGAGCCGGGCTTCGCAGAGGGAGCGAGAGATGTGCAGTCGCCTTACAGAATCATTGCATCTGATGAACCCAACCGTGACACCGAGTGACGCGAGGACCGCTAGCGTACGGCAGTACCGACAGTCAGGTGAATCATCATGCTCAGGCTAATAGGGAACCTTCTCATCGTCTGCTCTCTGGCAATGGTCGGCGCGGATTGGGCAGAGGCACAGACCGCCCACGATCTGTTCCAGCAGGCGTTGGTGAAAGAGCGGGCGGATGGCGATCTGCGCGGGGCAATCGCTATCTACGAACACATCGTGCGGGCGTTTACCGAGGACCGCACACTCATGGCCAAGGCCTTGGTGCAGATGGGGCAGTGCTACGAGAAGCTCGGAAGCACTGAGGCCGAGCGGGCCTATCGGCGGGTGGTGCGCGAGTTCGCGGATCAAGACGATCTGGTTGTGCGCGCGCAATCGCGGCTGGCAGCGCTGCAACGCGCGGCGTTGGCGGCGGATGCGCCGAGCATCACCACGCGTCGAGTCTCGGTCGGGATGAACGTCGGCGCGCACGATCCAACGCCCGACGGGAAGCACTTGGTGTGGGGCGACTTCCAGGGGACCATGAACTTGGCAGTGCGCGAGGTCGCCACAGGCAAGAGTCGCTACCTCACTCAGGACGCGAGATACACTCCCACGTGGGCAACCGCGTATGGCGGGAGAGTGTCACGCGACGGGGAATGGGTCGCATACGGGTTCTCCGAACAGGATCAGGGAGGAAGCCTCCGCGTCGTGGGGATGGATGGTGAGAACCAGCGTGAGCTCTTGAGAGAGAAGGGGTGCTGGGCCCAACCGCACGGATGGACCTCGGATGGGAAGCACATCGCGGCCCGCTGGGACTGCTGGTCCGAGTCGAACCCGGACGGAACATTCAAGATGGTATTGGTCTCGGTAGCGGATGCCCGTGTGCGACTCCTGCGTGAGGTCCCCAGCCAGAGGTACGGGTTCCGATCGTGGCTTTCTCCGGATGATCGCTATCTCGTCTACCATGGTCCGGTCGAACAGGACGACGGGAACTTCGATATCTGGTTGCTCCCACTGGATGGCGGCGACAACGTACCCCTCATCCAACACCCGGCTGACGACGGACTGCTGGGCTGGGTGCCGGGAACCGACCAGGTGCTGTTTCTCAGCGATCGCGACGGCACGAACGATCTGTGGGCCGTTTCCGTCAAAGACGGTGCCAATGCAGGATCACCTCGCAAGGTTCGACGTGATGTTGGCGGGGTGAGCGCCGTCGGATTCAGCGAGGACGGGTCGTTCTTCTACAGCGTGTTCACCCGCTGGTTCGGTACGAGTGTCGCGCCGTTCGATGTGCACACGGGTATGGCTGATTTGGAAGCCGCGACTCCGTTGTTGGGTTCGAATCGTGAGCCTCACTGGTCACCAGACGGTGAATACCTCGCGTTCGTCGCTGAACCGCAGCCGCCCGAGAGCAAGCGTGGTAGGATGAGTATCCGTCACCTGGCAACCGGTGAGCAACGGGAGCTGGCAGCTCACCTGCGTGTTCGCTGGGTGGGTGATTGGTCTCCCGACGGACGCTCGATTCTCGCCTCGGCTCGCGACACCGCGCGGGACGACCCAACGTACGCTGGCGCGCTGTTCGCAGTGGATGCGGAGAGTGGGCGGGCTACCCAGTTGTTTGCCTTTCCCGAAGGCTTTGGGTCCGGGTTACCGGGCGTCTCGGCAGTGTGGTCCCCGGACGGTAAGTCAATCATCTACTCGATTGAAGGACGCCTCGTGCACCGTGAGCTTGGTTCGGGCGAGGAGCGCGAGCTGTACCGCGACTCGCTGATCATTTGGCGGCCCTTGGAGCTATCTCCTGACGGGCGCGCGCTTGCGTTTGTGGTCGACGATGCTCCGGGTGTCCCCGGAGTCGATGGACTCGTGGTCCTCGATCTCGAGAGCGGAGATGCACACCGAATCGTGGCGAGCGCCGACTTGACGAGCGGCAAGGATATCGGTCTGCAGTGGACACCCGACAGCAAGTACCTGTTGTTCAGCCAACGGATGGGTGAGGGTAATGACTCCCGCTCGGACGTTCTTCGCGTAGCAGTGAGTGGTGGCGAGCCTGAAGATCTTTGGACATTTGGCGAGCGGAAGTATAGCGGCCACTTCAGTCTCAGCCCTGATGGCCGGCAGATCGCCCTGACCACGTACACGCAAGAAACGGAGATTTGGGTGATGGAAGGGCTGAAGGAGGTGTTGCGGCAGCAGCCGTAGGGCTCCTGCTTCGAGGACCCGTCAGATGCAGTAGGGTGGCAAGTCGGTAGGGCGGTAAACGACAAACGGTCGGCACCAGGAGCACCTACCGTCGTACCGACCTACCGTCATAGCGTCTTGTCGTAAACAGGCCCGGCAGGACTCGTCGCACAGCCAAATAGGCAAGCGCACCGAGAATCGTTGGCTACGAGCCACTCTCGGCCTTTGAGGGGTTGGACCTCACCGCCGTCGTCAGCTTCCTGTTTACGGGTGGCGAAACACCGGGCGAGTTCGCGTTGCAGAAAGACGAGGTCCGGTTTTGGTGAGATCACTATTGAAGCGCAACGAGGTTCGGTGTACAGCCAGTCCCCTGGGGCCGGTGGGTGATTGGGCCCTTGAGCGGCTTCACAAATGATTCATGATTCTCTGAGGCAGAGCGCATCCAGATTGGGCGAGATTTGATCTGTCGCGCTCATTAGAAGTTGCAGGAGGTCCACATGGTGATGAAACACCGTGCGGGCGGTGCGTTTGCGCGCCCGCCCATCCTACCCGACGAACCCGAGCGGCTTGTGGCGCTTAGGCGTTACGAGATTCTGGACACACCGCCCGAGCGGGCTTTCGACGACCTCACGCTCCTGGCTGCTCAGATCTGTCAGACACCAATTGCCATGGTGAGTCTTGTCGATTCCGACCGTCAGTGGTTCAAGTCAAGGATTGGGGTGGAAACCAGGGAGACTCCACGAGATATCGCGTTTTGCGCCCACGCGATCGCCGGACGTGAGACGTTGATCGTGCCTGACACGTTTCAGGACGAGAGATTCGCTGGGAACCCGCTCGTCGTCGACGAGCCGCAGATCCGATTCTACGCGGGTGCCTTGCTGCGCGTCGCTGAGGGTCACGCGCTTGGCGCGCTTTGCGTCATCGACCGTGTACCGCGGCAGCTCACCGACGACCAAGCTCCAGCTCTCGAAGCGTTGGCTCGTCAGGTCGTGGCCCAGCTCGAGCTGCGCTGGCAGCTGGCAGAAGTAAAACGGCTGGGTGGAATGCTGCCCTACTGTTCTTCATGTGGGAAGCTGCGTACTGACCTGGGAGACCGGTGCCCCGACTGCTGTCGTGGTGGAGCGAATGGGCTTCACTGACCGCCCGTCTTTACAGACCCGGCGGGAATCGACAACGAAGACGGGAAGATGCAGTCCCGTCCTGTCCCTTCCTGGTCATGCACTGATCGGAGTAGTGTCTACGTATCTTTTGTGCGGTGAGAACCCGGCGAGGTAATGTGACAGTTCCAGTTGCCGCTGGCGTGTCGGGAATCCTGATGGCCGCCGCGCTAGGAGCGCCATACGTGCTCGGCGGGTCGGCGCGGTCCGGTCATCTCCCCACCGGCGGACTTGCCGCGAACGGCTTCGCACCGATGCAGGCCAGGCCACGCATCCCGTTCAAGATCGTGCGGAACAAAGTGATCCTGCCGGTCCGGGTCAACGAGTCACGTCAACTCGACGTGATCCTCGACACCGGGATGCACTACGACGGTCTCTTGCTCAATAAGCGGGGACTCAAGGACTCCATCGGCGTCGAAACGTTCACCGAGGCGCGCGTCGCCGGAGCCGGTGAGGGCCCGGCGGCCACGGCGCTCGTCGCACAGTCAGCGTCATTCTCGGTCGGCGAGGTCGCCTGCGACGACCAAATGATCATAGTGCTGCAGAATGACGCGTTCTCCGGATTCCCCTCGGACGGCGTGACGGGATACTCGCTGTTCGGCCACTACGCTGTCGAGATCGACTACGACTTGATGGTCATCACACTGCACGATCCCGAGACACTGGCGGTCGACGAGTCTTGGCAGCGGATTCCGGTCACTTTCAGAGAAAACCTGATACCGTGGGTCGACGCGGCGATCGACCTCGCCGACCACGACAGCCTTCCCGTCTCGCTCTATATCGACCTCGCCTCGAGCGAGGCGTTGGAACTCCTGATGCGTGATGACATGAAGTTCCAACTCCCCGACGGGCTGGAGGAGTACTACTTCGGCCGAGGATTGAGCGGCGACATCCACGGCTATAAGGGCAGGATCGCGGCGCTCCACATCGGGCCGTTCAGCCTGTGGAACGTGACCACGGCCTTCGCCCCGGCTCGCGTGCGATCGAGACAGCCTGAGGCGGACGGTGTGCTGGCAAATGACGCCATCCGACGATTCAACGTGATCTTCGACTACCGTAACGAATCGCTCTACCTCAAACCGAATCGCCGCTTCGCAGAACCGTTCAACTGACGGGCAAACGAACCACAGAAACTGGTGGGCGACCGTTTTCGCGGCTACCGTAACCCCACAACTCACATCCACTTGTGCAACAATGCCTTACGTACGTCGCAAACAGGCCCGACAGGACACATGTAGGTCGGTAGGACGGTAGACAGCAAAGACGGCAGGCACCACGCGAGTACCTACCGTCTTACCGACTTACCGTCTTTTCTCACAGGCCCGGCAGGACTCGACTCGTCAAGCGGCGGCGAGTGCGCGGTAGCGGACGAGCCGACGGTTAGAGCGAGTCTGCGGGCTCTGTACGACAAAGGCCGCGCATTCGCGCGGCCTTGTTCGTACAGGCCCGGCAGGACTCGAACCTGCAACCCCCGGTTTTGGAGTTCGGTGCTCTTCGTCCCGTCTGGTCCCGTCCTGTCCCGTTTGGTCCCTTCCCGTACCGACTTAGGAGACCCTTGGTCCCGTCCTGTCCCTTCTAGTCCCGTCCTGTCCCCTCCTGTTGGTTTGCAAATGGTTTGCAGTGGGGTTAGGTCTGTCGCTGCTAGCTCGGACGGTAAACCGCGCATGGAGGGAAGTGACCCAAAGGGTATCGTGCGAGTCGGATACGACTCGTGCGGTTCGCGCTACAATGCGTCGCGCGACCTCGACCCGCGCCCCGAGCAACTCGACAGGCTAATCGAAGCTCTTCCACCCGAGGCGGAAGTGCTCGATATTGGCTGTGGTGGAGGGCGACTGACTGAAGCGGCTTTCGGCGGCCGCGCTTCAATCACCGGTGTAGACATTTCTCCTGCGCAGATAGCCGAGGCCCGACGAAACCTACCCGAGGCAAAGCTCATCGCCGGCGATATCGTTGCGCAGCAGTTTGACGACGCATCGTTCGACGCCGTTGTCTCCTTTTACACACTCATCCATCTGCCCCGCGACGAACACGAGCCTCTACTTCGCCGAATTGCGCATTGGCTTAAGCCGGCGGGCTATCTCCTGATCACTGTTGGTCAAACAGACACTGCTGCTTGCACGGAATCGGACTTCTTTGGAGTGGAGATGTTCTGGAGCCACTTTGAAGCGAATTGGTATGTGGCAACGCTCGAGCACCTTGGCTTTGAAGTTCTCTCACGCGGTGTCGTTGGCCTGCCGCTCGAGCATCATCCGATTCTATTGGTTCAGCGACGCTAGTCGGTGCTTGTATGTAACGAAGGCCGCGCATGGGCGCGGCCTCGTCATATACAGGCCCGGCAGGACTCGAACCTGCAACCCCCGGTTTTGGAGACCGGTGCTCTGCCAATTGAGCTACGAGCCTAGGCTATGATTTGTCCCTAGCAAGGAGCGCGCGGGGGCCAACTTACGCACCTCCCGGCGTTCCTTCCAAGCCCACAGCTACGATGTCACCTACCAAGGAACGCTCGGGCGTAGACTTTCGCGAGCCTCGGTGTTCCTTCGTACTACGCCGCGGTTCAAGATAGCGACTCCCGAGCCCCGTTCCTTGGTACGCGACTCTCCATGAGCAGGGTGGCCAACGGGAATTGAACCCGCAACCTCCGGAGCCACAGTCCGGCGCTCTAACCGATTGAGCTATGGCCACCACGCACCCATCTACCCCACCCCACCAGCGTGCAGGATGCAGGATGTAGGCCCCACAGTCCACCCCGGCGGGACTGCAACGTAGTTGCGGCCGAATGGACGGTCAACGGCCACGATCCATCCAGAGTTCATTACCTTAGACCGACGCCAAATCGTGAGGCCCGATGCGTTTACCTCTCGCTACCGCCGCTCTCTCGTTCTGCCTGGCGGCCTGCAGCAGCAGTACGACGTACCAGGGCGGCCCGCCCCCTGAAAACGACCCGGACGAACCCACCGTCGAACAGGATCGCCCCGACCCTCGGCGCCGGCCGGCACCACAACCGGTACCACAGCCGGTCCCCGAAGCGCCGCGCGCTGACGTGCCCGTCGAGGAAGTTGTCGGTCCAAGCACCGCCGCAACACTCGGCATCCCTCCCGGACACCTTCCCGACATGGGCGAGTGCCGTATCTGGATCCCCGGCACACCACCGGGCCGCCAGGATCGGGCCCGCTCCTGCTACGGCGCTATCGACGACGCGCCGGCCAACGCCATGGTGCTGGAGGGCCTCTCGGACGATCGGCGGCTCGTTCGCGTGTTCTATATAGGAGATCGACCAAATACGGTGGACCGCATCGTCATCTTCGAGAAGCAAACAGGCCAGTTCGTGCGCAACGAAGCGTACCAGCCGCCCCCGCCGCCCGCAGCACCCAGACCGGCCGAACCACCAACGGCCGACCGGCCCCCGCCCCCGCCGCGGCCAACACCCAATCGACAACGCACCGAGCCGCAGCCACCGCCAAGACCGGTGACCCAACCGCCGCCGCCACCACCATCAGCGGACGTCCCCGCCCTTCCGCTGCCGGCCTCACTCGAGATAGCACAGGGGCAGCTCCCCGACCCTGGTGAGTGCCGAGTCTGGATTCCTGGCACGCGACCCGGACGCCAGGCCAAAGCCGACTCCTGCGATGGCGCAGTCGCCGGCGCGCCGGCGGGTACGATGGTCCTCGAGGGTATGCCGGATGAATCGGATCACGTGCGCGTGACCTATATCGGAGAACGCGCCGGAAACGTGGCGCGTGTGCTGATCTTCGAACGACGCACCGGAAAGTTTGTCCGCGAGGAGGGCTAGTAGGGCGAAGGGCAAAGGGCGAAGGGCGAAGGATCGGCAAATCCGCCCTCGCCCCGTCCCTTCTGTCCCCTCTGTCCCCTCTGTCCCCTCCGTCCCCTCCGTCCCCTCCGTCCCTTCTATTTCGCCTTTCCCTGTGCCGCCACCGCCGCCTGCGCCGCTTTGACGGCGTCTTCATCTCCCAGGTAGAACGACCGTATCGGCGTGAGGTCGTCATTCAGTTCATAGACTAAAGGAATACCGGTCGGGATGTTGAGGCCGACGATCTCGTCGTCCGGCACGTTGTCCAGGTGCTTGACCAGCGCACGCAGGCTGTTGCCGTGCGCCGAGATCAGCACGCGCTTGCCCTCCCGCACGTCTGGGGCAATCACCTCGTGCCAGTACGGGAGCATCCGCTCGACGGTGTCCTTCAGGCACTCCGTAGCCGGCAATTCGTCTTTTGACAGGTCCGCATATCGCGGATCTGCGCCTGGGTAGCGCTCGTCGTCTTCCGTCAACGCGGGCGGCCGCGTGTCGTAGCTCCGGCGCCAGATGTGCACCTGTTCTTCCCCGTGTTCGGCGGCAGTTTCGGCCTTGTTCAGGCCTTGGAGCGCCCCGTAGTGCCGTTCGTTCAGTCTCCAGCTGCGCCGCACCGGAATCCACATCAAGTCCATTTCCTCGAGCGCAATCCAGAGCGTCTTGATCGCACGCTTGAGGACGGACGTGTATGCGATGTCAAATACGTCCCCTGCATCCTGCATCTGCCGCCCTGCCTCCTTCGCCTCCGCTTCCCCTTTCGGCGTGAGCCCGACATCGGTCCAGCCGGTAAACCTGTTTGCCTTGTTCCAGACACTTTGCCCGTGGCGCAGCAGCACTAATCGTTTCATCGAGCGTCCTTTACGAAATTCTGACAATGGCTAGGTCCGGTGACTCGAACCCGGATCCGTCATGCTAAGATGTTGTGGTATAGCAGTTTAGCCAATGGGCACCGGATCAGCAATCCACGACTGTCTGACTGACGTGGGAACCCACCCCTCCCCGGCCAGGTTACTCGCGCAACCCTTTGGCACCCACCAAGTGTCTAACTCACCGAAACCCTCATTTTGAAGCGACCGTAGTTGAGATATCGCACGTTCGACGCGCACGGGACCTTTCTTATGTGTAAAGACGGCCAATCGAGACGCACCATCGGGTTCTGCATGAGCCTAGCCCTTTGTGTGCTGTTCCTCACTCCCCTGTCGTCGTTGGCCGCGCAGCAGGTGCGCGGTGCGGTGACCGTTACACCGACAGGTGCGAATCCGCGTATCGGCCTAGGCTCGGGCGCGGCGTTTGCCATCGCCGCGCGGGCCAACTCCGGCGCGCCCAACGTTGACGGTAGAATCGATGAGGCCGTCTGGCAGCTCGCGACGCCCATTTCTGATTTCACCCAGCTCAATCCCGATGAGGGCGAACCGGCAAGCGAACCCACGGAGACGTGGATCCTCTTTACTGACGACGCCATCTTCGTCGGAGTACGCGCGCACGACAGCCAGGCATCGGAAATTAGGGGCCAGCTCACCCGTCGGGACCAAGAATCGCCGTCGGACTGGGTTGGTGTGGCGTTCGACTCCTACTTCGACCGCAGGACCGCGTTCTACTTCTCCGTCAATGCCGGCGGCGTGAAGCGCGACATCTACTTCTTCGACGACGGCAACGAAGACGAATCGTGGAACGCGGTGTGGGACGTGGCCGTGACGCGGGACGACGAGGGATGGACGGCGGAGTTCCGGATTCCGTTCAGCCAATTGCGGTTCGAAAAGGGGCAGGACCGTTTTGGGTTCAACGTGTACCGACGCGTCAATCGGCTGAACGAGGAGCAGTTCTGGCGGGTCCCACCGAAGGACGAGAGCGGCTTCGTGTCGCGGTTCGGCGACCTCATCGGGTTGGATGGCATCGAGCCGCCGCGCCGCGCCGAGGTCATGCCGTACGTGTCCGCCACCGGTGATTTGTACAACGAGAACCCTGACAACCCCTTCGAATCGGGCTTCGATCGCGTGGGCGCTGTTGGCGCCGATCTGAACCTCGGCCTGACGTCGAATATGACGCTCTCGGCAACGATCAATCCCGACTTCGGGCAGGTTGAAGCAGACCCGGCGGTCCTCAACCTGTCCGCGTTCGAGACGTTCTTCCCGGAAAAACGCCCGTTCTTCCTCGAGGGTGTCGACATCTACCAGTTCGGGATTGGGCTCGGGGACGGGGACGGAAGCCAGGAAGCGCTCTTTTACACGCGCCGTATCGGGCGCTCGCCCCAGGGCCGCCCCAACCGACGTGGCGGATACGCTGACAGCCCCGATCAAACGACGATTCTCGGTTCGGCGAAGCTTTCCGGGAAGACGGCATCAGGGTGGACCATGGGCGCGCTTGCGTCCGTCACCGCCGAAGAGACGTCCGCCGTCATTGACTCGAGTGGACAACTCTTTTCCGATGTCGTGGAACCACGAACCGGATACTTCGTCGGCACGGTCGCCCGAGACTTCCGGGAAGGCCAGACCAAGATCAGCTTGTTCGGGACCGCGATGGACCGTGCGCTGCCCAGCAATCTCAACTGGCTGCGCGATCGCGCCGTTACCGGTGGATTGAGTTGGACGCACCGGTTTGCCAACCAAGGGTACTCGTTGAGCGGCTGGGTGAGCGGGAGCAAAGTGTACGGTTCCCAAGAGGCCATCGATATCACCCAGCGTTCATCGGCGCGGTACTACCAGCGGCCCGACGCTGACCACCTGGATTACGATCCCACACGCACGTCACTGTCGGGCTTCGCAGGACAGGCAAGCATCGGGAAGATCTCGGGCAACTGGCGGTTCTCGACCGGCCTCGATACGCGCTCCCCGGGGTACGAAGTGAATGACATGGGCTTCCAGCGTGACGCCGACCGCACCATCTCGTGGATCTGGCTCAATCGTCGCTGGTTGGAACCGGGCAAAGTGTTCCGGCAGTTCAATGTCAATTTGAACGCGTGGCGCGCGTGGAGCTACGGCAACGAGCACCTCTCCACCGGCGGAAACGTGAACGCGGGTTGGATGTTCTCGAACTACTGGCGCGGCAACGTCGGCATCGGCCGGGAACTCGAATCGCTCGCGCCGGATGCGCTCCGTGGCGGACCAGCATTCATCCGCCCGGGTGGTACCAACATCTGGGGCGGGATGGGCACCGACGGACGAAAGACGTTCCGGTTTGGCCTGCACGGCTTCTACGGACGTCAGGACCAAGGGGGTGGATGGGCCTTCAACATCGGGCCGAACGTCTCGTTCCGACCCGCCACCAACCTCGACTTCATGGTGGCCCCGTCGATCTTCCGTCAGAACGACGGTTGGCAGTACTACACGTTCTCGAACGCGCTCGGCGAAGATCACTACGTGTTCGGCGAGCTCAAGCAGACGGTCGTGAGCACGACGTTCCGGGCCAACATGACCTTCACGCCCAACATGTCGTTGCAGATCTACGCGCAGCCGTTCGTGGCGGTCGGTGACTATACACGGTTCAAGGAAGTGTCCGACCCGCGCGGTCCGACGCTTTCCGATCGGTTCGACGTGTTCACGAGCGGCCAAATGGTCGACCTAGGGGACGGGGCTTTAGCGGTGGATCTCAACGAGGACGGCACGCACGACATCGGGCTGGGAACACCGGACTTCACGTCGGTGTCATTCCGATCCAATGTCGTGTTGCGGTGGGAGTACATGCTCGGGTCGACGCTGTTCCTGGTGTGGCAGCACAACCGGGCCGACTCGAACGACAGCCCGAACTTCAATCTCACCTCGAACTGGGGCGACATCTTCACAGCCCCCGCCCGGAACACGTTCGTGGTGAAGGTGAACTACTGGCTATCGATGTGAAGAGTGAGCAGTGAGTGGTACGGAGTGCGCGGTTCTACCCCCCGCTCACGACTTGCCGCTCACTGCTCACCGTTAACACCAAATCCGCAACCAACTCAACCATCTCCGGTGCATCGTTCGGCATTGCCGTGCGCCGGATCGACACGCCTAGCTCCTTGGCCATCTCCACCGCGTCGATGTCCAGGTCATAGCGCACCTCGAGGTGATCGACCAGGAAGCCAATCGGCGCAACGACAAAGGCGCGTGCGCCTCGATCGATCCACTGGCCGACGACGTCGAAGAGCGACGGTCCCAGCCACGGTTGGCCGCCCCCGCCCGCACTCTGAAACGCGATGCTCCAACGCTCGAGCTCCAGACGCTCCGCCAAGGCGTTCGCCGTGGCCGAAAACTGCTCCGGAAAGGGATCATTCCACGAGAGAATGCGCGCAGGCAGGCTGTGGTTGGTGAAGATGACAACCGGATCGTCGTCCTCCGCCTCGATCGCCTCGGCGACCAACCGTTCCCACAGGACCAGAAAGAGTGGATGCTGATGCCAGTCGCCCGGATGGGTCCACGCGACGGAATCGCCCACTAACGCCGCGTCGACCTGCTTGTAGTAGCTGTCACTCGTGAGCCGCGATCGAAACGGTGCAAGCGCCACGGCGATTCCCGAGGTGACTCCCGACTCCACTGTTGCTTTGACCGCGTCTTCAATGAACGGTGGGGAATGTTTCATTGCCACGCGCACGCTGTACGGCTCGCCCGGCTTGCTGAGCCGCTGTTGAACGGCCCGCGCGAGCCGCCCAGTGACGCCGTACAACGGGGATTCCCCGATTCTCTCGTACCGCGCCTTGAGGTCGGCAACCTGTTCATCGGAGGCGGCCGCACCACGGTAATACGCAAGAATGTGATCGAGATACGCGCGGACACCCTCCTCGTTGTGCGTCGGGGCACTCCCATACGCCATGAGCAGGACGGCCGTCTGGTGTGAGCGTGCCTGCGATGCCTTTGGTGCCGCGCGCTTCGCGACCGCTCTCTTCGTTCGCTTCTTGGTTCCCATGAGTCTCAGTTGTCCTCCTGCATCTCGGCAAACCCTACAACCGTCTCACAGGGTGCGCGAACGAAGATCTCGCGCGCACCATAGAAGGTCGTACGCTCTCCGATCACGACCTCGGCGGTTGCCAGTTGCTGCAACAGTTCCTCGAAGCCCGTCATGCGGACGTAGAGTGCGGTGGTCGAGCGCAGTGGTCGCTGCACGACTTCGGGGACGTCTGCCATCGCGCTCGCATACGACTGGGACATTACCATCGCACCGTCCTTCTGCAGCATCACGAAACCGAGTTTGTCGTCATGGGGCACTTCACCGATGTTCGCAAATCCTAGGTCGGTCCAAAACGGGATGCATGGCTCGATCTCGTCGACGAAGATGATCGGCGTGAGGGCCTCAAATTCCATAGCAGGAGCCTTGGGGCGATCGATGGTGAAGGCTACACTGAGCCCTATCGCGGTCAAGAGTGGTACCGTCGTCGCATTCATGAGGCGCTCACTTGGTCCGCCGTGAGTGGTTCGGTAGTGCTAGCGGGTCGGCGGCTCCCACCCATACCCATATAGATCCCGGCGAGGGCAACTGTCACACCAACATACTCGACGAGTCGCGTTGCGCGTCCGAAGAACAGGATATCCCAGACGAACGCGAGGGTCGGTTGGAGCAGCAGCAATAAGCCTGCCCGGGAAGTCTCCACGTGGGAGATCGCACCCGAGATGAGCAGCCAGCCCACCACCTGGGGAAAGACACCCATTCCAACCAACGCAAGCACCGTTTTCGTATTGGGCATGCCGAATGACTCGCCCTCCACGATGCCGGAAAGCCCCAGGACCACGGCAGCGACCATCGTGAACAGGGCCACGGTGGCAGCTGGCGTCTCGCCACTGAATTGGACGCGCGTGCGCCGCAGAACGATGAGATACGCCGCGTAGGAAACGGCTGTCAGCAACCCGAACACGATCCCGAGCCGGTAATTCGTATCGGCAAGCCGCTCTTCGAACCCAAAGATCAGAAACAAGCCCGTGACAGACAACGGAATTGCAGCAAGCAGCCTGGGCCGTATTTGTTCGCCCAGAAACAGGACACCAAATCCGGCGAAGAAAAACACCTGGAAATTGCCCAGAATCGTCGCCATGCCGGGCCCGACATACTGGATCGACCGATGCCACAAGGCGAGGTCGAGAGCAAGCAACGCCCCAGTTACTCCTCCGGCAATGAGGTGGCGCCGAGCGGGGAGCGTCCGCGTTCCCTGTGCCCACGCGACGAACACCAATACGGCACCGCCAATGCTCATCCGGTAGAATGCCGAGATCGTGGGACCGACGTCCGCCAAGACGACAAACACTGGCGAGAAGCTGATCGTGATCCCGCCAAGGGCGAGACGGAGCGTGGCCTTGCCGGATACCATGGGCGCCGGAAAATAGACGCAAACGCGTCACGGTCCACCGGCGAATCCTCAGTTACCTTTCTAGCGGCGCATGCCTCCCCTCGATGGATGCGCGACGCGAACCACAACCAGAGGACCGAACGATGTCCCGCCGTCTCACGATACTTCCGACCCTGACACTCGTACTCCTTGGCGCCGCTTGCGAGCCGGCCACACCAGATCCCTACCAGGAGCTGCTGTCCAAGTACGTCACCGTCCCGCTCACGACGGAGATGGACGCGCTCACGGAAAACGAACGGCAGATGCTACCCCTGCTGATCGAGGCGGCGCAGTACATGGACGACCTATTCTGGAATCAAGCGTACGGTGATCGGGATTCGCTGCTACAGAGCGTCCCGGACCCGGCGGCGGCTCGGTTCATCGAGATCAACTACGGACCCTGGGACCGCCTCGACGGCAACGCGCCCTTCCTGGACGGCGTAGGGCCCAAGCCGTCGGGCGCGAATCTCTACCCTGCCGACGTGTCGAAGGACGAGCTGGCGGAGTCGCTCACGGGTCAATACTCGGTCGTACGGCGCAATCCCGGCGGTGACCTGGTCGCCATTCCATATCACGAGATCTACGCCGATCACCTTGCGCGAGTCTCGTCCAAACTCCTCGAGGCCGCCGATCTCGCCGAGGATCCGGGCCTGAGACGCTATCTCACGATGCGGGCGGAGGCCCTAATCACCGACGACTTCCGGCCCAGCGACATGGCGTGGATGGACATGAAAACCAACCGCCTCGAGATCGTGATCGGCCCCATCGAGAACTACGAAGACCAGCTCATGGCTCGGAAGACCGCGTACGAGGGTGTGGTGCTCGTCAAGGACATGGCGTGGAGTGATCGGCTCTCGCGGTTCGCGGCCTTCCTCCCCGAACTCCAGCGTGGGCTTCCGGTGCCCGAGCGCTACAAACGTGAAATGCCCGGTACCAACGCTGACTTGAACGCGTACGACGCCGTCTACTACGCGGGCGACGGCAACGCCGGCTCGAAGTCGATCGCGATCAATCTGCCGAACGACGAGGTCGTGCAGCTCGAGAAGGGCGCGCGACGGCTGCAACTGAAGAACGTGATGCGTGCCAAGTTCGATCAGATCCTCATGCCCATCGTGAACGTGCTGATCGCCGAAGACCAACGCGAGTACGTGACCTTCGACGCCTTCTTCGAGAACACTATGTTCCACGAAGTGGCACACGGACTCGGCATTAAGAACACCGTGAGCGGTCGCGGTACCGTTCGTGAGGCGCTGCAGGAGCACTCCACGGCGATTGAAGAGGGGAAAGCCGACATTCTGGGCCTCTATATGGTGACCGCGCTCCGCGAGCAGGGGCATCTCACCGAGGGCAGGCTCGAGGACAACTACGTCACCTTCATGGCAAGCATCTTCCGGTCGGTTCGCTTCGGCGCCACGAGCGCGCACGGCCGCGCCAACATGGTTCGATTCAACTTCTTCAGGGAACAGGGTGCGTTCACTCGTGACGATGCCACCGGCACATACCGCGTCGACTTCGACAGGTTGGCCGATGCGGCCGCAGCATTGTCGGAGTTGTTGCTGACCCTGCAAGGCGACGGCGACTACGACGGGGTGGATGCGCTCGTCCGCTCGAGTGGCGTGGTGTCACCTTCCCTGCAGGCCGACCTAGACCGACTCGAAGAGTTGAGCATTCCGGTGGACGTGGTGTTTGAGCAGGGAATGGAGGTGCTGGAGAGGGGATAGAGGGTGTCTTGTTGCGCCTGAAAAGCCGAAAGAAAAGGGACTGAGGGAATCTGTCCCCTCAGTCCCTTCTATCCCCTCTATCCCTTCTATCCCCCCGCTCCCACCTTTCGCCCTGTCGCCTCACCTCCCTGATCGCCGACGGACCATGTAGCCGTGAGCGTTCCGTCTTCGGCGATGGTCATCACCACCACGAGATCCTCGCCGTCGGCATCCGCATTGATGGTCACCGTCCTGTCCACGACCAGCACCGATAGGATAGGCATCGGCGGCTGGCCCCAGTCCGGGGTTACGATGCCGCGATACTCGCCGTCGGGACCACGCTCGACCGTCATGGAGCCCGTGACCGGCTGCCCTTCAATTTCCGCTTCAAAGAGATAGGTGCCAACGGCATCATACGGTGCCGGTGGCTCCGGCGCGCCGGTACAGGCTGCGATCCCGACCGCCGTGCTCAACAGTATTAGCTGACGCATCAATTCCCTCCTGTGCTCGTTCGGACCTCAACCTTCGCTCGTTGAACCTCGATCTTGGCGTTTTCGATCTCGATCTCCGCCTCGCGGAGCGCCTCACGAATATCGTGTCCCAGCTGATCGCGCAGCCGACCGAGATTCTCGCGAATGTCCGCCGAGCAGGCGGTTTCGAAGCCGGCCCGACTCGTGTTGCATGGGACGTCAGACGGATCGAGGAAGAGCGTCGCGGTAAGATCAGCATCCGGGAAGCTGACGCTCCCAAAGCTCATGAGGCCATCGGCGTCATCGATGCACTCGAGGGCGTGCTTGAACCCAAACGGCCCCGAATGGTCGAACGCATCCGGATCTAGCTGGAACGAGCATGTGGCCAGCTCGCCCACCCCGCGGTCACCCACCTCGATCACGAGATCGACACCGTCCACGGCGCCAGGCTCCTGCCGCTGCACCACCACCGTGCGCAACATACCCACCCTGTCGCCGTCCACGTACGCGGGCACGAAGTTGAGATTCATGGTGACAGGATCAGGGCTGTGTTCCAGGGCGTCGACCCAGTTCTCGATTTGGGCCTTGAGCTGTGTGGCGCTCCGGCCAGCCCAGATGGCGCTCAGCCCCACAACCACAACCAGCGGGGCGCCGAGCGCGACCAAAAGTCTGCGAGTACCTGACATGGTGAGTCCCTCGAGTATATGCAGTGCTATCGGGCAGTACGTCCGGTGCCCACAGGGGGTTTCAGGACGGGGCCAGGGTGAGAACGACCGGGCACGCCTGCCCTGGCCCAACACGCTGCGGCGGCACATTTTATGTGGATCCCCATATGGAGGACCCCTCGTGGAACGACGCCAATTCTTTCGTACCGGAGTGGCGGCTGGCTTGCTCGGCGCCAGTCTCCCGGACTCGCTCGAAGCCATCACTCGGCCGCGCCGCGGGCGCGGGACGACGGCGACTCCAACCAAGCTGAGCTCCAACGAAAACCCGCTCGGTCTCTCCCCGGCGGCTGAGAAGGCCATCATCGAGGGGCTGGTGGATGCCAATCGGTATCCTGGGGATACCAGGCGGAAGGTCATCGCAGCTCTCGCCGAGCATCATCACGTGGGCGGGGAAAACATCGTGACAGGAGGGGGGTCGACCGAGATCCTCCGCGTAGCCGTCCACGCGATGGGACTTCCCAACGGTCGACTCGTGGCGGCGGAGCCCACCTTTGAGGACGCACCCGGGTACAGCGCGCCGGTCGGGATCCCCATTGACAAGGTCCCCCTGCGGCCAGATGCGTCACACGATGTTCCCCGGATGCGGGATGTGGCCAGTCGCTCCGACGGGCCGGTGGTCGTCTTCATCTGCAATCCCAACAATCCGACGGGTACCCTCACGTCCTGTGCGGAAGTCGACGCATGGATCACCGAGGCAACCGACAACATCTTCTTCATTCTGGATGAAGCGTACTTCGACTTCGTCGAAGACTCGTCGTATTGGTCGGGTCTCAAGTGGATCAACGACAATCCGAATGTCCTGGTGTCACGGACGTTCTCGAAAGTCTACGGGATGGCCGGCCTGCGACTGGGGTACGGCATAGCGCACCCCACCACGGTCCGGAAGCTGATCGGAGTGGCCACGCGGAACAACTGCAATCACCTCGCCGGTGTCGCGGGTTTGGCGAGCCTCGCCGATCGCACGTTCTATCGCAAGAGTGTCGACGTGAATCGCCAGAGTCGCCACATTCTGTATGAGGCTCTGCGGCACCTTGAGATCGAGCACCTGCCGTCACACACCAATTTCGTGATGCATCGGATTCGGGGTTCGCTTGCAGACTACAACGGCCGCATGCTCGAACATGGGTTCCGCGTGGGTCGCCCGTTCCCACCGATGACGGATCATTCCCGCATCTCCATGGGACTGCCTACCGACATGGAACGCTTGGCCGACACCCTTCATACCTTCCGAAACAAGGGTTGGATCTAATGTCTCACATCACTCCAAACCGATGGACCCGATGGGCACTGCTCGCCGTGCCCGTGATAGCGTTGACCCCTCCAGCCCTCTCCGCGCAGATCGGTGCTGAGGATCCGTCCGTCGACAGTGCCACGGCGGTAAGCGCGCAGCTTCACACGTCGACGGATCCGCTCGAGCTCACGCTCATCGCTGATTTCGAGCAACTCCGCAAGGACCGCGATCAAGAGAGCGATCTTCGCGACGCCTTGATGGTGCTACCGAGCGGAGATACCACAGCGCTCCAGATTCAGACTCGAGGCAACTTCAGGCTCAACAAGCGGAACTGTCGCTTCCCGCCAATCCGGCTCGACTTCAAACGTGGGGATATGGACGGCACCGTGTTTGAGAACCAGAACCGACTCAAACTCGTTGCGCCCTGCGACGACCGGAAGGACGAATACGAGCAGTTCGTGCTCCAGGAGTACCTGGTGTACCGGCTCCACAACGTGCTCACCGACCTGAGCTTTCGCGCCCGGCTTGCCCACATGACGTTCGTGGACACCAGCGGGGACGAAGAGCCTATCACCAAGTGGACCTTCATCATCGAGAACGACGATTTCCTGGCGGCGCGGACCGGGTGGAAGATTCTGAATCTCCCTCAAGTCCCACCCGAGTACATCGATCCTGACGAAATCATGATGGTGGAAGTCTTCCAGTACATGGTAGGGAACACCGACTGGGATCCCAACCAACCCAATCCCAACGATCCGTCAGAGTGCTGCCACAATCAGAAGAACATTGGATCGATGGCCGGCCCGGTTCTATCAATCCCGTACGATTTCGATTTCACGGGCATCGTGAATGCCGAGTATGCGAAGCCAGACGGATCACTGCCTATTCGCCGGGTCCGACAACGTCTGTTTCGAGGCTGGTGCCGGAGCTCGGGAGAGCTGCAACCGACGTTTGACATGTTCAACGCGAAGAAGGCCGAGTTCTACGCGGTCTACGACGAAGTGGCCGCTTTCGATCCGGAGGTGAAGCAGGAGACCATCGAGTATCTAGACGAATTCTACGCGACCATCAACGATCCGGACGAGATCGAGGACGAGTTCGAGAAGAAATGCCGTGATCCCTCAACGGGACGGCAGAGAGGGGATCGTTGACGCCGGCAGATCCGAGAGGGTTGGACCAGGTATGAGTCGCAAGAGACCCGGCGGATCGATCGTCGGCGTCCTCATTTACTACGGGTTCCTGGCGGTCGGGCTCTGGGCCACCTTCCGCTGGGTCCCGGGCTGGGCCGAGATCTTTGCCGGTAGCCGCCTGGCCCAGCTCAGCTCGACCAGTTTCTCCGATGCACTGAGCGGGCCTTCCACGGCAGTGGTGACCGACTGGCCCACCGCCACGATGGCCATGGTTGGTGCACTCGTGGTCGTGATTCCAGTCGCGTGGGTCTACGTGATCACCAAGCGCGGTCAGGATTACGACCCGTCCGTGGTCCAGACCATGATCATCCTGCCCGTTGCCGTCTCGGGCATCGTGCTCATTGTGCAAAGCAGCATCGCCTTGGCGTTTTCCCTCGCGGGCATCGTGGCGGCAGTTCGGTTTCGGAATACGCTCAAGGACACCAAGGACGCGGTTTACGTCTTCGTCGCGATCGGCGTGGGACTCGCCGCGGGCGTACAGGCGTTTGGGGTCACGCTCGTGATGTCCATCGTCTTCAACGTCGTGGTGCTCGTGTTATGGCGGTTCAACGTTGGCCACATCTATGACCTGCAGGCCGCCGCGGTCCCTGCTGACGCGCAACTCGACACGTCGGGAGAGGACAAACCGTTTCAAGGCGTTCTGCGGATTCACACGGCCGACCTGGAAGAGGCAGGTCCCGTAGTCGATTCGGTGCTGAACGATTCCGTCAAGCGATGGCGGCGAGCGGCCGAGACCCCTACCACGGGATCGGCCGGCGTGTTGGACTACTACGTACGTTTCAAGAAGAAGACGCCGCCCAAGGACGTCTTGACCAAGTTGCAGCAAAGAGGAATTGACCTGCAGTTGACCGCGGATTTTGATTCGTTCGCCGATTAACTTATACCGCACATGACCGCACTGCCTGAATTTCGACTCGACGTTGCCGACGCGGAGAAGCTGCGGGCACTCACCACCGCGCCTGTCCCGCTCGACCTCAAGGCGTCGGATTTGAAACGCGCCATGTACCGAGACGTGTACTACGACACGTCGGATGCCGAGTTGTACCAACGCGGCGTTGCCGTGCGCATGCGCCACACCATGGACGACCGGCGCTTCCTTACGGTGCGGGTGGGTGCCACTCTCATGGGCGGCGCGTTCCGCGGCGGCGACGAATACACGGCCGAGGTGACAGCCGAGCCCCCGGAAGGGGCGCTCGCCGGGACATCCGACCCGGCCCGGCGGCTCAAGGCCATTATCGACGCCAGCCGCCTCGAAGCACGCGTCGAACTCACGATCGATCGCGAATATCGAGAAGCGCGAAAGGGCTTCTTGCCGCTCCCCCAATTTGAGCTCGGCTTCAACGCCATCACCGTCCGGCAAGGCGACCTCACCACCACGTACCACCAAATGGACGTGCGACAGGTGCGACGAAGCAGGGTGAAGGCCGAAGACATCGCCCAGGCGATCTCGGACGCGCACAACCTTCGGATTGTGATGACGGACCCGATTGAACGTGCCATGTCGAGCATTTCCACGCTCGAGAGCGATGGATTGGCCGAGGCAGTGAAGAAGCACAACGAGGTCGTCGTGGTGGCAGTTGAAGGACGGCGTATCGCCATGGTCCGTGGGATCGATGACATTCGACTTCCGAATGCCGCGGGAAGCGGCGAAGATGCCGCCCGCGAAGCGCTCCGCGAGGCACTTGGCAGCCCCGAGGGGCAGCTCACCCACATGGGGATCGTCCCGGCGACCCAAACGCGGCCGGCGATCGATGTATGGCTGGCGCGTCGGCTGCCGCGCGAGCAGGCCAACACCAACACGCTGCAGTGGTTCCTGCCCGGTGAGATCGTGGCACGTGCCGGCTCCCCGGTACTCCGTGACTCCAAGACACTCGCCGCGTTGACCATCGCATCGCGGTCGGAGTTGTTGCCCGAGTGGTCCGCGACGGCGGGGGGCGACTGGCGCGGCGAGACAGTGCTGCCCACAGACGAATTCGCCGCCTCGAGCCGACAGACGCTCATGGAGTTGACAGTCCCGATCCTGCGCGAAGAGGCGCTCGACGCCGACACGCGGGCGCCCGAGCAATACATCAATGCCGAACTGAGTTGGTTGGAGTTCAACGCGCGCGTGCTGGGGCTCGCGGAGGATCCGACCGTGCCGCTGCTTGCGCGTCTCCGCTTCCTTGCCATTTTCGCTACCAACCTCGACGAGTTCTTCCAGGTGAAGGTGGCGGGGCTCAAGCAGGCGGCGGCCGCCGGTGTGACCGACACGTCGCCGGACGGGCTGACCCCCCCTGAGCAACTGGACGCCATTGCGATTCGCCTGCGCGGGTTGGTGGAACGCCAGTATGCGGCTCTCGACCAACTCGTGGGCAAGGAACTCCCGCAACACGGCATCGTCATCCGCCGCTGGACCGACCTCAATGAGGAAGAACGCGCTCACCTTACGAGATACTTCGATCAAGAGGCGTTCCCGATGCTCACGCCACGAGCCATCACGCGCGCGCCCGGGCATCCGTTCCCGATGATCGAAGAGCTGCAACTGTCCATTGCGGTAATGGTGCGCGATCCAAAAACCAACCGAACCCACTTCGCCCAACTCAAAGTCCCCGACGCCCTCGATCGGTTCATTCAGCTTCCTGACTCGCGGGCGTTTGTGCCACTCGAAGAAATCGTACGCGCGAACGCCGGCAGTCTCTATCCGGGCCGCGAGGTCCTCGAAGTGCATCCGTTCCGTTTGGTGCGTGCCGGCGATATCGACGTTGATGAACAGGCGGCCGCGAGTTTTGCTCAGGCCATCGAAGAAGAGATCCGTCGGCGGCCCATCGCCCCCGTGGTCCGACTTGATGTCGAAGCATCCATGCCGCAGGAAATTCGCGAGGTCCTGATTCGCGAGCTGCGCTTCGAGGAGGGTGGGCAGGCGGCCGGGTTCACCGAAGCCGACTTATTCGAAGTGCCGGGGCTGGTCGACCTCAGCGCGTTGGGCGACATCGCGAACATGGACATCGACGAGCTGGATTACCCCAAATACCAAGCCGCCAATCCGTTCCCCAAGGATCGCTCGATCTTCGAGGTCATCGACGAGGGCGACAAGCTGGTTCATCACCCGTATGATTCGTTCGCCGACACCTTCGAGCGCTTCATCGTCGAGGCTGCCGACGATCCGGACGTCGTCGCCATCAAGCTGACGCTGTATCGTCCCGGCGGCCCGTCCGAGTTGGGAGACGCAATCAAACGCGCCGCCGAGCACGGCAAGGACGTGTCCGTGTTCGTCGAGCTCAAGGCACGGTTCGACGAGCAACGCAACATCTTCTGGGCAAAACAGCTCGAGCGCGCGCGCATCCACGTTGTGACGGGGCTCGTCGAGTACAAGACGCACGCGAAGATCGCAGTCGTCGTTCGGAAGACTGACGGCAGGCTGCGGCGGTACGCGCAAATCTCGACAGGGAACTACAACCCGAACTCATCGAAGTTGTATACCGACGTCGGATTGTTCACCAGCGATCCGCACATTACGGCGGAAGTGCAGACACTGTTCAACGAGTTGACGGGATCGACCAAGCCGCCGGAATACGACTTCCAGCATATCCTCGTCTCGCCCACCACGCTGCGGAAGCGATTCCGGAAGCTGATCAAGCGCGAGATCGAACACGCCGAAGCGGGTCGGCCGGCCGGGGTTCGCGCGAAGATGAACGCGCTCGGCGACCCGAAGACGATCAGCACACTGTACCAGGCGTCGCAAGCCGGCGTGGACGTCGACCTGATCATCCGCGGGTTCTGCATCCTCCGCCCTGGCGTGCCATCCCTCTCCGAGCGGATCAAGGTGATCTCACTCCTCGGCCGCTTCCTCGAACATGCCCGCATCTTTGTGTTCGAGAACGGGGGCGATCCAGAGTACTACGTCGGGTCGGCAGACTGGCGGCCCCGGAACCTCAAACGCCGCGTCGAGGTCGTCACGCCGGTGCGCGACCCCGAAGCCAAGGCGCGCCTCGAGTACATCATGCAGACGGAACTCGAGGACCCGACCGCATGGATCATGAGTTCCGACGGCACGTACGAACAGGGGATTCGCCAACCCGAGGTCGTTTCGGCCCAGGACGAATTCATGCGGGGCACGGATCCCAGCAAGAGCCCGGAAGCCGCGACAGCGTGAGACTGCCATACTGTCCCCAACACCGTCCCCCAATGAGGACAGTTTTGTTGCTTTCTGAGCACTTAAGTGGTTACTGAACAATGACTTACGGGACGGCATGTATCTGGCATTACAGCAGAGCGGGGAACTAGCGGCCCCATCCCCCCCGTGATGAGACTCGAAGGAGCCGGAGGAGTGCCCATGGTCAAGTCATTACTGCTCGCCTCTGTAACGCTGGCGTGGGTGGCCCCCGTCGACGCGTTGGCCCTCCAGCAAGAACCCACGGTTCGTATCTGGACGGACAAAGGTCCGACCGTCAAGACGGGCGACCGCGTGCGTCTGTACGTCGAAACGATCGAGGACGGATATCTACTCGTGGTCCATGCGGAACCGGACGGCAGAATCCGCTTCCTGTACCCGCTCGACCCATATCGGGACAACTTCGTGCGGGCCGGTCGCAGCGTCGAAATCCGTGGCCGCGGTGATCGCGAGGCCATCCGGGTCTACCATGATGGTGGTTTCGGAACGGTCTACGCGGCGTTCTTCCGCGACCCATTCGAGTACAGAGACTTCATCTTCGGCGATCATTGGGATTATCGTGCGCTCGAGTCGTATCGACTCGACGATGAGCGCGATCCTGAGGCAGAGCTCACGGCGATCGTCCAGCATGTCGCTGGGCAGACGTTCTTCGAATACGATCTGATCAACTACGGGGTCGGACAGGCCGTTGCCGCTGAACGCCAGACGTACGTATCCGTTGGACTGGGGTATGGCTACCCCTATTACGGATCCGCGTTTTCCTTCGGCATTTCCTTCGGCAACACGTATCCGTACCACCGCCGCTACTACACGCTCTACAACTGCGGACCGTATTGGTATGACGCGTGGACCTGCGGCTCGTGGTATCGTGCGGCGTACGGGTGGTACACGCCGTTCCCGTACTGGCGTTCCTACTGGGGTTACAACTCCTACGGGTATTACTACCCGTACTCATACTACTACCCGTACACGTACTACCGTCCGTACTATGGTGATCCGTACTACTACGGATCGTATCCTCGGGCGCCGAGCCGATATCGGGTCGCGTACGGATCCAGTGGCCACGACTACCTGGGCAAGTACGCGTTCAAGCCTGACCAAGGCCGGACGCTGACTGGTGGCATCGGTATGCGGAATCGTACGGTCCGAACGGCCTCCACGAGCCGCCGTGCGGGACCATCAACGGTTGCGCTTGGCAACCGCCGCGTGGCGCCGAGTACGACGACCACGCGTCGTCAGTCGTCGAGCGCCAACGGGAACCGTGATGCGCGGGCCACGGGTTGGGGCATCACCAACGGCCGGAGAACGATTGCACCGACACGCCAGCCGGTGCGGCAGACCACGGTGCAAGCCGATCAAGGGCGGCGCACACTCGATCGGACGACCGTGAGGCGACCGGACGAGACCGCTGGCCGCCGGACCGAAACCACCGCGCGGCGCGCCACGGGCAGCAGCAGCACGGCTGACCGTGCCATCAACTCTCAGCGGCGGACCACGTCGAACGAAGCGTCATCGAGCAGTCGGCGCTCGGTCGATCAGTCCCAGGCCCGTCGTCGCGAGGCCACCACGTCGGAGCGGCCAACGCGGCAGTCACCTACGCGCGCGACCGATGCGCGCGGCACGAGCCGTGTGAGGCCATCGACTGGGACTACTCCGCGCCGCGCGACGTCACCCACAGCTTCTTCGCGGGTGCGCGTGGACAACTCCCGGGCGGCAACGCCACGGCGGAGCACACAGTCGCAGAACCGTGTGCGCCCACAGCGGAGCACGCAGCCGCAGAACCGCGTGAGGCCACAGCGCAGCACGCAGGTGCGGCCACAGCGGAGCACGCAGTCACGGCAGGTGCGGCCACAGCGTACGCAGTCCAACCGGTCGGTGACCCGGACGCCGACGCGCACGACGCGACCGTCAGTCCGGACGCCCACTCGCACCACGCGCCCATCAGCACGACCGGCGCAGCGGACGGCGCCTCGGACGGTGCGTCCGGCACCACGGCCAACCACGCGGTCGGCGCGTCCGACCACACGGACTCGGTCGGCTCCGCGACGGCCGACCCGGCCGCGACCCGACAACTAGCGGGCACGATGGAATCCAGTGCAAAGGGGAGCCACTCGGCTCCCCTTTCTTTTTGTGCGAACGTCATCCCGCACGCGCACTCTCCCCCTCCCCCACGGCGCACAGTGGAGTACATTACCCTCCTGACAACAACGGCATCGCACGCGGGAGACGTGAATGGCAGCCATTAGTGTGCAGCATCTGGTGACGAAGCTCGAGGAGCTGAAGCAGGAGATGGACGCGGGCAACCTCCGTCACGGGGAATACGATCAGCGCTTGGCACGGCTTATCGGGGAGTTGCGGGAGCGCAAGGTGGAGGCGGATCGCGCGGAAGTCATCGCGTCGTTGGACAAGCTACTTGCCGACGGGACCATTACTCCGTCGGTCAAGACGCACATGATTGCGCGGTTGGGCCTCGATTAGCGAATACCCATACTGTTAATCCAGAACCGGCTCGAATGATCGTCGATCGTTCGAGCCGGTTTTTGCGTTTGGAATCAGGTGTTACGACTCGTCCTTCCGCCGCAGGATGTACATGACCAGTGCGTCTGAGGGACCGGCATACTTCACGTCTTGATAGATGGCCGCAATGGTCTCCGAGTCGTGCGTGTACAACAGCGCGTGGCCACCGCGTTCCCGCACATCCGCCTTCGCGTTCTCAACGATCTCCGCGACACTCTCCTCGTACCGGTCACCTTGCCGAGTGAGGGCGTGGAATCGCGCAAGCACATCGTACTCGGTGAGCACCCGCTGAACCGCCGGGCGTTCCATGTTTCGCACGTCGATCAATTCTACCGGGGCATCGGGAGGCCTAGGAGGATAGTTGAACCGCGACAGCGAGATGACGTTCGTACAGCCCACTACGAGCATCGCGAGCACCACAACCTTTACGCCACATGTCGTCGACCGTCTCATCATCGCTCGGGTATTCTCCTGTGAGAGCCTGCTCTCTCAAGATGCCACGTTCACGCAATATCCTCTAGGGCACGGTCCGCCGCGAAGTGATCTGTCTCGAGAATGCAACCACGTGAAAGACGAAAACCCCTCTCGGTCCGAACGCGATGCGATCGAGTGGAATCGGCACCCAACGCTCTTTCACCAACGCGTTGACCAACAGCCCGCCAACGACCACCCCCCCGAATGCGCCGACCACGGCGTCGGGAAGTTCCCCCTCGCAGGCGGGGTCTCCCACGTTCGCCACACACACGGCCGGCTCCGTGGTGAGTAGTGGAACGAAGGCAGCTCCGAGTGCCGCAGCGCCGAGCGGAATCCCAAAGACCAAGGCGGGATCCTTCCCGATATTCAGCTCGAAGCGGGTGATCTCGGGCACCGGAATGCGAAGTGCGGAGTCCCGGCGGATCGTCACGAAGCCAGGTTCGAGCAGCACGAGCCAGCCTTCGAGTTCGCGCACGTGCCAATCTGGAGTGGCCACCCAAACCCGGTCTCCGGCCCGGAGCGGGCGGACAGGCCTGGTGTCCTGTGCAAACGCTCCCGCGATGGGTACGAGCAGAGTGGAACTCACGAGAGCTATGCGAAGCAGCGCGTTCCCTCCGGCCAAGGCCACCACTCAAGGGGAACCGCCGTCCGGCAAACGGCAAGCCGCGGGCACTAGCCCTGCTACGGGCCCACCCCACATCTTCTTTACTACCTCCCTTTTCATTGGAGACCGACATGTCGGCACGCGTGATTCCACTTTGTTCGCTGCTCCCCATCGTAGCCTGCGCGGGGAACGACACCGGGAACACGGACACTCCACCTGCCGTAGAGATTGTCGCGCCGGGCGACGGGGTGAGCATCGCCAGCGGCACCGTGGAGCTCGTCCTCGAGGTCGCCAACGTGACACTGCGGCCAGCCGGCACGGAAGAGCCGAACACGGGCCATCATCATCTGTTCATCAATCGGGAGATCGTCGCCGAAGGGGCCGTGATTCCCGCGGAGGAAGGCATCGTGCACCTCGGAGCGGCGCAGACGTTTCACACGTTCGAGAACCTCGAGCCGGGCGAGTACACCGTCATTGCTGTGTTGGGCGACCATATGCACGCACGAGTACCGAGTGCGCGGACGGATACGGTGCGCTTCACGATCACCGGGCTTTAACCCGCGCTCCGGGATCAGCTGAGGGGGGTGTGCGCTAGATCACACTTTTGCGCTTTCCCTGGCCGTAGATTTCTGCCGAGTCAGGCTCACGAGCGGAGATCTAACCCTATGGGCGAGAACACCTTGAAGCGAGACCGCCGAAGGACCGTCCGGCGACGCTCCAACGAGCCGGTGGAGGTCGATCGACGACTGCGTTCGGATCGGCGCAGCCACACGCCCCCGTCCAAGGCTCGGTACTGCACCCAATGCGGTGCCCCCCTCGATCCTCCAGGGAGCGCCTGCCCAGTCTGTTAGGAGATGCCCGTGGCGACGGGCACTCGGACGTCGCGGGAACGCGACAAGCAAGGCGATGGGAGGATCAGAGAAAACGAGAAAAGCGACATCCGGTTGAGTGTATTCGTTGCTCCCGGGTGTTTTCAGGTTTTCTGTGACCCTCCCGTGTTAGGCGGCCTTCGACGCGGCATCGTCCCCAGAGAGTGGCAATTCGCAATGGTCCACGAACTCCGCTGGATCGAAACGCGCATCCGTGTCTTGAAACAGCTCAGCGAGTCGGTCCCGCAGCTTCTCCAGATATATGGTGGCGGAATCCTGCACTGATTGACTCGGGATTCGGCGGAGTTCTGCCCGGACCTCACGCATCGCCATCGTGACGAGTTCTTGGTCTTTTGACAACATGGTCCGTCCCTCCTACTCCTAATTCATCGCAACTCGCGTGCCGTATTCCGGAGCTCGTGACGGACGTCACGGGGGTCCGACCGGACCGGGGCGCCCACGTCGTGAAGAGGGAGGCTGGACGGAATCTGTGATGACCGCGCCTCGAGCCTCCGTTAGGCCCGAACACCAACGCAGCATCTTCGTGACACTCTTCAGTCTCTGGGTGCTTGGCAAACCTGCATCCGTCCCGATCCTGCTCGCGCACACTTCCTGATCGACGCGCTCTACCACGCAGTGCTTCTTCCGGAACTCCTCCTTCAGAACATCGGTGTCGCGGTGTTCGTGGCGGCTGCGATGCTGCTCACACTGCTCATGGCCGTTGTCGTCTTCGTTCGGGACGGCGGATCTATAGCGCGGGTCTCACCATCCATCACTTGACGTGGAGTGGATAGCCCATTGGGGGTCGTAATGTACAAGCCTGGGAAGCGCGAAGCATGGTTGGCCGTGGTGACTCTGATAGCCCTGGCGTTCTTGGTGCACACGGGCCGTCTGTAGGCGTCGCTAGTGAGCCGACAGGACCAGGCTGTCAGCCAATCTCCAAGGTGCAGGAGTCACCAGGCCCCGGAGACCTCGGCATGTCTCTTGCCCTCCCGGTTTGGCATCCTCCCGACCTAGGGTGCCTATGCCGCAGCCCAGCGCCGTCGCCACGACCTCGACGCGAAGCGTCGCGGTGCTTGGACCGGTCGAAGGGCGTCACAGCGAGATTCTCTCGACCGATGCCCTAGCATTTCTCGCCGCGCTGCATCGGCGGTTCGACAGAAGGCGACAGAAGCTCCTGCAGCGCCGTGCGGCAACGCAACAACAGATCGATGCGGGAATCCTCCCAGAATTCCTGGAGCATACTGCGGCGCTCCGGGATTCTGATTGGACTGTGGCGCCCATTCCGCACGACCTTCTTAACCGGCGTGTCGAGATCACCGGCCCTGTCGACCGGAAGATGGTGATCAACGCGTTGAACTCGGGCGCGAACGCTTTTATGGCGGACTTCGAGGATTCGCACTCGCCGACCTGGCAAAACTCCTTGGATGGCCAGATCAACCTCTACGATGCGGTGCGCCGCACCATCACATTCAGCGGTCCGCAGGGGAAGCACTACAAACTCAATTCCCTGATCGCGACGCTGATGGTGCGGCCCCGCGGGTGGCATCTTCCGGAGACGCACCTCGTTGTCGACGGAACGCCCATCTCCGGATCGCTCTTCGATTTTGGTCTCTTCTTCTATCACAACGCTCGTGAGCAGATCACGCGCGGGACTGGACCCTATTTCTACCTGCCGAAGCTCGAACACCATCTCGAAGCGCAACTGTGGAACGACGTGTTTCTGTTCGCACAGCAGTACATCGGCCTGTCGGCGGGAACGATTCGCGCGACTGTCCTGATCGAGAATATTCTCGCGGCGTTTCAGATGGATGAAATCCTGTGGGAGCTCCAGGATCATTCGGCCGGCCTGAACTGCGGTCGATGGGACTACATCTTCAGCTTCATCAAGAAGTTTCGGTCCGACGAAGCGTTCGTCCTTCCCGACCGGGCGCTTGTCACGATGGATCAACATTTCCTCGCATCGTACGTGAAGCTGCTCATTCAGACCTGTCACCGAAGGGGCGTGCACGCGATGGGGGGTATGGCGGCCCAGATTCCGATTCGCGACGATCTCGAAGCGAACGCCGCCGCCCTCGAGAAGGTCCGGCAGGACAAACTGCGGGAAGTGCTGGCAGGACATGACGGAACGTGGGTCGCGCATCCTGGTCTCGTGGCAATAGCCAGAGAAACCTTCGATGCCCACATGGATGGGCCAAACCAAATCGCGCAAACGCCCGCTCCCACCCGTGTCACGGCCCAAGACCTCCTCACTGTTCCTCCTGGACCTATTACGGAGAAAGGCGTCCGCCATAACGTGGACGTGGGGATTCAATACCTCGAGGCGTGGCTCCGCGGCGTAGGCTGCGTCCCGATCTACAACTTGATGGAGGACGCGGCCACCGCAGAAATCTCACGAACGCAGCTGTGGCAATGGATTCGGCACCACTCCACGATGGAGGATGGCCGTCCCATCACGGCAGGGTTCGTTCGCGATGTCATCAAACAGGAGATCGAGACGTTGCGAGCCCGTTTGGGCGACGCCGCATTCGCGGCCAGTGCCTTCGAAGACGCGGCATCGCTGTTCGTCAGATTGACCGAAAGCGACGAGCTGGACGATTGGCTCACGCTCACCGCCTACGAGCACTTACACCCACAGAGCATCACCGGAACGGGACACTCCCATGGATAAGCAGACGTACATTGACCGACTTGAAAAACAGTGGGCCGAGGACACACGCTGGCACGGGATAGAACGACCGTACGGCCCCGAAGATGTGTGGCGTCTTGCGGGCACGGTCCCGATCGATCACTCACTCGCACGCCGCGGCGCAAAGCGGTTCGGCGCACTCCTGGATTCGGAAGCGTATATCGCCGTGCTCAGCGCCGTCACCGGAAACCAGGCAATCCAAGAAGTGCGCGCCGGACTCAAGGCCATCTACGTGAGCGGCTGGCAGGTTGCCGGTGACGCGAACACGGCCGGTGAGGTGTACCCCGATCAATCGCTTTACCCCGCGGACAGCGTTCCCTCGCTGGTACGACGGTTGAATGCCGCGCTCCTCCGAGCAGATCAGCTCCATCACATGCGAGGCGAAACCGGTTGCAATTGGGTGGTGCCCATCGTCGCTGACGCCGAAGCCGGGTTCGGCGGCGTCCTCAACGCGTACGAACTCATGAAGCACATGATTCAGGAGGGAGCCGCGGCGGTGCACTTCGAGGACCAACTCGCGTCACTCAAGAAGTGTGGACATCTTGGCGGGAAAGTGCTCGTGCCGACCCGTGAGTTCATCAACAAACTGGCTGCGGCGCGGCTGGCGGCCGACGTGTGCGGCGTCGATACTTACCTCATCGCACGGACCGATGCGCTGAGTGCCACCATCCTCGCGAATGATATCGATCCACGCGATCGACCGTTCATCGATGGCGAGCGGACACCTGAGGGATTCTTCCGCGTCCGACCGGGCATCGAGTCCGCGATCGCGCGCGGTCTCGCGTACGCTCCGTTTGCCGACCTCGTGTGGTTCGAAACGTCGACACCTGACCTCGCCGAAGCACGCCGGTTCGCCACAGCCATGCACGAGCGATTCCCCAGGAAGCGGTTGGCATACAACTGTTCGCCATCGTTCAACTGGAAGGCGAAGCTCAGCGATGCGGAGATCGCGAGCTTCCAACGTGAACTTGGAACGCTCGGCTACGCATTCCAGTTCGTGACGCTCTCGGGATTCCACTCGCTGAATCACGCGATGTTTGAACTTGCCAGTGACTACGCGGAACGCGGCATGACCGCGTACGCCGGTCTCCAGGACGCGGAGTTCGCATCGGAAGCACGTGGCTATGAGGCCATCAAGCACCAACAGTTCGTGGGCGCCGGATACTTCGACGCCATTCAGCAGGCCGTCACCGGGGGCGACGCCTCCACGCTGGCCATGGACGGCTCGACGGAGCAGGAACAGTTCACACAGTCAGAACGCGTCGCGTAGTCGCGGATAGCGGAGGGCTGCGACCGGGCAGCTAGCCATGACCACCGCTCAACCAGCCGTTGCATCGCTGCCGGCCTCGCTCGCCGCTCGCGGAGCCCACCTCATCCGAGCTGGCTTCGACGCATACGAGCGCTCCTTTCGAGCGGTCACGCGACGGGCCCGAGCACGCTTCGAATCTCGAGACTGGATTGGCGTTCAGCAGGACGCCAGTGAGCGCCTCGACGTCTACAGCACGGAGCTGGGGAACGTCGTACGGGAACTTCGCTCGCTCTTGGGATCGAAGTTCACCGATAAGCACCTCTGGTCCACCATGCGGCAGGAGTACGCGTACGGCATTGCGGGCCACGCCGGCGGGGAACTCGCGGAGACGTTCTTCAATTCTGCCACCCGCCAGGTGTTTACGACCGCAGGTGTCGATCCCGAGATCGAGTTCGTGGATTTCAGGTTCGCCCGGGTCCCCCCCTTTCTCGGTCGCGTGGCCTATCACACCTACGTCGCGGGAGACTCCACGGCAGCGGCGGTCGAAGCCTTACTGACCGACCGAACTTCGGGACTCACCTACGCGCACGGACCGCGGGATGCTACGGCGATCGCCGGGCGGATCGAGCAAGCCTGGCACGACGGAAAGGCGCCGACACCGCTTGAGGCCATCGAGGTGCTGGAAATGCTCTTCTTCCGGCGTAAGGGAGCCTACCTCATCGGCCGAGTACGGGGCGGGAACCGAGTCATGCCCATGGTACTCGCGTTGAAGAACGTCGACGGACGCGTGACGGTTGACGCGGTGCTCCTCACGGAGCGTGAGGTCAGCATCGTGTTCAGCTTCACGCGCTCGTACTTTCACGCCGACGTCCAGCGTCCATACGAAGTCATCGAGTTCCTGCGATCCCTCATGCCGTCCAAACCCATCGCCGAGTTGTACAACGCGCTCGGATACAACCGGCACGGCAAGACGGAACTGTTCCGTGACCTTCAGCAGCATCTCGCACGCTCCGGCGATCGGTTCGACGTCGCTCCTGGCGCACAGGGGATGGTGATGGTCGTGTTCACGCTCCCATCGTTCGATGTCGTCTTCAAGGTCATCCGCGATCGGTTTGCCGCTCCGAAACAAACCACACGGGCACGCGTGCAGGACCGATACCGTCTCGTGTTTCGTCATGATCGGGCAGGCCGGCTCGTCGATGCCCAGGAGTTCGAGCATCTCTCGTTCGATCGTGCCCACTTCTCTCAGCGCCTTCTCGACGAACTCCTCTCGACCGCGGCGGACTCGGTGAAGGTGCAAGGCGATCAGGTCGTCATCCGTCATTTGTACACCCAACGGCGCGTCCGGCCTCTCGACCTCTACATGAAAGAGACGAATGAGGTCGGGCAAATCCAGGCGGCGCTGGACTACGGGCAGGCAATCCGCGACCTCGCCGCGACGAGTGTGTTTCCGGGTGACCTGCTCCTGAAGAACTTCGGTGTCACCCGCCACGGGCGGGTAGTCTTCTACGACTATGACGAACTCTGTCTCTTAGACGACTGCGCATTTCGCACCATGCCCGAACCGCGGTACCCGGAAGATGAGCTAGCCGCGGAACCCCAGTTCTATGTCGGACCTCACGACATCTTTCCCGAGGAGTTTCCGCGGTTCCTGCAGCTCGCAGGCGCGCCACTTGGCGCATTCATGGAGGCGCACAACGCCCTCTTCACGAGTGGTTTCTGGACAGATCTCCAACGACGGCTGCGTGAAGGGCACGTGATGGATCTACATCCCTACGAGGCGGGGGCGCGGTTGGATCAGCCATAGGCCGCTAGGGGAAGACGCAGGGGCGTGCGACGGTACCCTCACAAGCCCTCGAGGACGCGCGCATACGCGGCAAAGGCGATCACGATCTCAGCTGACTCCAAGAAGCAGGCAATCGCATCCATCCGCGTTCTCCCGCGCCCATGCTAGCTTTCAATAGAGGGGAGGCTTCGATGGTGCGCATCGCGGTAATCGTAGTTGCCACGCTATTAGCGTTGGCCGGCGACCTAGGCGGCCAATACCATCCAGCAACCCGTGATACGATCAGCCTTGGCAGACCATCCCGCGCCGCCCCGTACTTCTTCCGCAACTTGCCGTACGGTAGTGACGCGAACTTTGGCCCGTTGGACGTCTTGCTCAATAAAGGCTATGCCATTTCGCAGACCGAAACGGGAGACCGCCGTCTCTTTGGCTACCCCTACGGCGCTGGCAGCGTCGCCGACGCGCTCGCCCATCCCGTTGCCGCCATCGAACGTGCTGGCGGGTGGTGGGACTTCACGCGCAAGGAATTGCTGCCACTCTCGTACCGCGTTGAAGACGTCAAGTGGTGGACCAATTACACCGGCCACCTCATTGAAGGCGGCATCCAGTGGCGACGGCTGCGCGAGTGGTACCGAAGCAGGGGCTGGCCCTGGGCAGGGTTCTTCGCGGGTGTGACTACCATGTCCGCTGCAGTCCTCAATGAGATGTACGAGCATCCCAGCTCGACCACGGGATCGGCCGGAACCGTTGCCGACCTCTATGTTTTCGATCTCGCAGGCATCGCATTGTTTTCTTCGGGATCGGTGTCCCGTTTCTTTGCTGAAACACTCGGTGCGAACGTGTGGACCGGACAGGCCTCGATCACACTTCCGCATGGCGAGCTCGAGAACAACGCCAACTATCTCTACTTCAAGCTCCCGTGGGGTCCAACCCGGGGATCCTCGGTGTTTCTCTGGACGGGGATTGGGGCACAGGTGGGACTCACCTTCCACCGCGCGCGGGATATCGACGTGAGCGTCGCCATTGGCAACGACGCGAAACGTATGCGGGTCGATCCCCTAACGGGAGAAGAGTCGGCGGACCTCACCATGTCGGCGGCGATGTTCATCGACCGTCGTGGTTCCCTGCTGGCGAGCGTGCACCTCAGTGAGGTGCAGCACCGCCTAGTCAAGGTCAACGTATATCCGCGCGTCTTACCATTCCTGGGCGACTTCGGAGCGTGGTTGGTCGTGTCGCACGATTTCGAGTTCAGTGTGGGTCTCTCGAACAGCCACTGGCTCGGCGCGGGTCTGGGCATCTCGCCCTGAAGACGGCACGGTCACAAAGCATCTTGGTGTGGCGCACAAGCAAACCCCCGTCCATCACCGGGACGCCTGAGGAGAGAACTGTGAACCGAAGCCGACGTGCCATGCTCGTGGTGATTCCCCCGCTGCTAACGGCGGTCGGCAGTGGTTGCAGCTTCGTCTTCTCCCACGCACCACCGGCCGGACACGAGCAACTGAACGAGTTCACATGCACCGAAAGCAATGCTGCCCCGATCGTTGACCTTGGCTTTGCAGGGTTGTCGGCGGCTGGCACTGCCGGGGCCATTGCCGCTCTTGGCGACCGCGACAGTGAAGACCCATGGGGTCTCGGGGGACTACACACGGCGGCGATCGTCGGTGGGATCGCGTCCATAGCGTTCTACAGTGCCGCCGCAGTGCCGCCGCGGTCGTTGGATTCAACAAGTCGAAGCGATGTAAGGCGGCGAAGCGGGCGCAGCGAGAGGCGAATCACGTCGTCATAGGCTTGGGCTGCGGTTTTAGGCGCTGGTTCTCACCCGCGATCCTACGCAAGGTGATGGGCACCTTCTTCGACGTCGCAACGAACTCGGAGTAGAATTTCTGGCGGGGTGTTACGTGGCTCGACCGCCCTCGCTACCCTGCACCGGACCGACCAGACAGCACGCTCACAACGTATCAAGGACATGTCTCGATGCGCGGCAAACCGGCGATCAAGATCTCAGATGAGGCCAAGAAGCAAGCACTCGCATCCATCCGGAGGTATTTCGACGACACCATGGACGAAGCCATCGGCGATCTCAAAGCCGACTTGCTCCTCGATTTCTTTCTGAGGGAGATTGGCCCGACGATCTACAACCAGGCTATCGCCGACGCTCGGGGGTTTTTCGAAGAACGGGCAGCCGACTTGGACGGAATCTGTTACCAGGCCGAGTTCCCCTACTGGACGACGCCCGGCACATAAACCGACACCACAACACCAGGCAACGCGCAGACCCCCTCGACCTGTGAGTGGTGACGGCAGCCGTCCGTGCTCTGGGCACCGGGCGCCGGATATCCGTCTCAAGCACGACTATTCCGCTCGGCAAAGGACGGGGGATCCAACCATCGGAACCTTTCCGTTGTCCAACCACGTAGTGGGGAGTATGTAAGCCGACTGGTTGTCCCTCCCGGACCGGTCCAGATGTCGAGACCTGTCACCTCGCACCATCGATCGACGCCATGGGACACCACGCTGTCATACGAGCCTTGGGACCACCTACCCGGTCCAAGTCCATCCTTCCGTTTCTGTTTCTCCTCCTCCTCTGGCAACCCCTCGCCGCCCAAGACACCTCGACCACGAAAGTCCCTCACCGCGTGCCGCGTGTGGAGTCCAAGATCCAGGTGGACGCCGAGCTTGGCGAGGACGTGTGGCAACGGGCCCTCGTGCTCGAGCTGGGCTATGAGGTCTATCCCAGCGAGAACGTCCAGGCGCCGGTACGAACCGAGCTTCTGTTCGCGTACAGCAGCACGCACCTCTATGCAGCCTTTCGCGCGTTCGACCCCGATCCGTCGGCCATCCGAGCACGCATCACCGACCGGGACGACATGTACAACGACGATTGGGTGGCCCTGATCCTGGACACCTTCAACGACGAGACCCGCACGTTCGACTTCTTCTGCAATCCGTTCGGCGTGCAGGGCGACATGATCGAGAGCCCCACCGGGGGCGGTGAGTGGGACGCAATTTGGGACTGCGCGGGAAAGGTCACCGATCGAGGCTACACGGTGGAGATGGCGATCCCATTCAGCTCTATGCGATTTCAGGCGAGCGATGAAGATCAGATCTGGGGCGTCGACGGCGTGCGCAGTTATCCGCGAGCCGTGCGGCACCACATCGGGATGTTCCCCCGCGACCGGAACAACAACTGTTACATGTGCCAGGCCGAGAAGCTGATCGGCTTTTCGGGAGCCTCTCCGGGGAGGAACGTCGAGATCGACCCCACCGTGTACGGCCTGGTCACGCAAGAACGCGAGGACTTCCCCAGCGGGGGATTCGTCGCGGATGACAAGACCCTCGAGCCTGGTGTCACCGCAAAGTGGGGAGTCACACCGAGCCTTACGCTCAACGCGACCGTCAATCCCGACTTCTCGAATATCGAAGCGGACGTGGCACAGCTCGACATCAACACGCAATTCGCCTTGTACTATCCGGAGCGGCGGCCATTCTTCCTGGAAGGCGCCTCTTTGTTCAACACGCCGTTCCGCGCCGTGCACACGCGCACGATGGCGGATCCCATATGGGGAGCCAAGTTGAGCGGCAAGGAGAGCAAGAACGCGATCGGTTTCTTCACCTCCCATGACGAGATCACCAACCTACTGTTCCCGGCGAGTCAGGGATCCGACATGACCTCTTTGCCGATGAAGAGCGTCGGCACGGTGGCGCGCTACCGCCGTGACGTCGGCAGGTCGTCCAACCTCGGATTGCTCTTCACGGGCCGGGAAGGAAGCGAGTACCACAATCGCGTCGGCGGTGCCGACGGCTTCTGGAAGATGACGCCCAAGGACCAGGTGAGGTTCCAGGTCTTGGGCTCGCAGACCCGTTATCCCGCGACGGTACAAGCAGATTACGACCAGCCGAGCGGGAGTTTCATCGGAGGTGCCTACGACGCGTTCTACCTCCACGACACGCGGAACCACGATTGGTACGTCGCGTACCGTCAGGTGGACCGCGACTTTCGGAGCGACCTGGGCTTCATTCCGCAGGTCGGCTACCGGACGGGCGCGGTCGGGTGGGGCCACACCTGGAACAACGACAGCGACAACTGGTGGAACATGCTCAACTTCGGGTCCGGACTCGACGGGGAGTGGGACCTGGATGGAACCAATCTCACCAAGGGGTACTCGTTCTGGTTCAACTACGCAGGGCTTGCGCAGTCCTTCTTCGACCTGCGAGGGACGTACGGCAAGCAGCATTACAACGGCGTGGACTTCGACAACCGCTACATCGGCGGCGACTTCGGCTTTCGCCCCTCGGCGTGGCTCTTCTTCGTCATCGACGCGACCTACGGGGACCAGATCGACTATGCCAACACGCGACCGGGCACCCGGATTCGCATCGAACCGTACGCCGAACTCAACCTCGGCCGGCGCCTTGCACTCACCCTCAATCACACGTTTGAGCGGCTGAACGTGGAGGGCGGGAAGCTGTACGACGCGAACATCAGCCAGGCGCGCGTGATGTACTGCTTCAGCCGGCGGACCTTCGTGCGGATGATCCTGCAATACCAGCACTACCGCCGCAATCCGGACTTGTACCTGGACGCAGTCGATGCCAGGTCGAACAGCCTGTTCACGCAGTTCTTGTTCTCCTACAAGATCAACCCGCGCACAGTCCTGTATCTGGGATACTCCGACGACCACTTCGGGAGCGACGGCGTCCCGCTCACGCAGAACAACCGGACGGTGTTCATCAAGATTGGATACGCTTGGGTGCTTTGAGTCTCCGGTGAGCTTGGTGCAGCGCGGGAAGATCAACGACGCAGCACAACACGCGTAGCATTGTACTGAGGTGGCCTCGATCGATACTCGGTATTCGTATGCCAGACGTCGACGGTATCGCCGGTTCCTATAGACGTAAAATCAGCGGGAACTTCCCAGCCGTCAGAACGCCGAGCCAACAGATCGGTGCCGCTCCAGACGATGATTCCAGCACTGTCAGGAGGCCAGCTTGGGAACGTGAGGCTCGTGAGCCAGATCCTGCTTGGATGATCGTCCGCCGGGAGCGTGTCGTCTACGGCGTAGACCACGCCGGTGATATTGGCGGGCCCGATATCTGGAGAGAACAACTCACAGGCTGATAGGACGGCACAGAACCAGACCGTAGCAGGCACTAGAGGCCGGCACACGTCCCCAACGTGACTAGAACCGCACCAGAAAAGCATTCGACTCACGCTCAGCTTGCGGCAAGAGATCACAATCGTCTGACTCCGCTTCGTATTCTCGACACAACCGCAGTTCAACGCGCATCCACCCAATGAGCCACTCCAACTGCAAGGGAGGTTGCCTATGCGGGCTATCGTTAGACGAGAGGACCACCCTCACAATCATGGCCTCGCCTGGGGCGATGGAATCGGTGGGCCGCCCCCCGCCGCAGGCCCAGGCGATGTTTGAATCAAGCCTCCGCGTGCTGTCAGCGCCCGTGCGCCGGACCCACCACCCGCGACATGGAGCGAAGTAGACGGGCGCGCTGGTGGTGTTGCGGTAGATCGCCACTGGGTAGGCACGCCAGGAACTGAACTCCCGTTTGAGGGTGTAGACGGCCGAATCGGTCTGGACCCGCGAGGCATCCCGCGACTGGGCTGCGACGATCGTGTCCGGCCCTTCGCGCTTGCTGACGTGACAGCTGCCGGAGGCGACCACGAACGTTGCCGTCGTAAAGTGAAACGCGTCCCACGCCGCGAAGTCGAGGATGTTGTCACCCGGCTTCAACAGATCTCCGTGATGGTCGTCGACAACGGGGTAGTGACCGATGACCGGGCCAGGGTTGGTCGAGTCGCGCGGCAGGGCGACTCGCGTTGCCCGCACCGTGGTGCGGGTCGACAGGTTCTCGAGGGGCTGGCCCGCGGTGTCCGTGACCGTGACGGTCACGACGCGCAGATCGTCGGTACACGTAAAGCCCTGCGGATCGCCGCAACATACGATCAACGCTGCGAGCAAGCACGGCAGGACGACACGCATGATCCGATCCTCCGGTTCGCACACAATCCCAGCACGCACAAGGGCCTCGACGTGCCGGGCGGCGGAGGATACTGGCGATCCCTTGCTATCGATGTCGGACCCATGGACTGCGGGAATGTTCCTGCGACGGGAGCGGATAGACGGTCGCCACACCGAGCGACCGCCTTACCGCCTTACCGCCTTACCGCCTTACCGCCTTACCGTCTAGAACGTCACGCAGACGTCCTCGGTCAACGCCGGGGTGTGCGCCGCGGTCCACGTCACGTCATTTGAGGCCGATAGAATCTCGAAGCTCCATTGGTGATCGATGTCCTTGGGATCGCACACTCCAGCGGTTCCGCCGCCGAAGTTGGAGTCGATCCAATAGTGCACGTCGTACGCCACGCCGTCTTGGAGCATGGCGGTGACGGTGAACGAGAAGCTCGGGTCTTGTGTGGCCGACACCGTTCCGGTCGCCTGAGAGACCACCGACCCGTCGGACGCTCGCACCAGGGCGATGGCGATGTCCTGACCGCCGTGAGGACCCTGGAAGCTGGCGTCCAGGTTGAAGGTCAGATCGTAGGGTCCGGTGTCGACGATCGCATCCTCGCCGCAGGCGGCGCCAGCAACGGCCAGCGCGAGCACCGCCGCGCGGCAGGCATTCGGTGAGAAGTAGCGGTTCATGCGTGTGCCTTCCTCTCTGTGACATGTATCGTGATGGTTCCAGCTGCTCACACCACCACCTTGACCCAGGCCGCCGTGTCCTTCGTTTGGTAGTCTGTATACATCACTTCGATTCTCCGGCCCACCGTGATGTCGCCAAAGCTCCCATCCAGGTTCTGCAGCTTCGCCGCGGACCGGTCCAACCAGACCGAGCACCCCTCGGGTACGCCGATCGTTCGGCTCCCCTCAGGGCCCCGAACCGTGACGGTGCGGTTCTCGGCATTTACCGCCTCGACCTCGCCGATGTAGGAGTAGACGCCCGAGACGCCGGGCGACTGGCCCACGGGAATGAACCGCTCCGTCGACTGCTGCGCGTCTGCGGCGCGCGCCCCACCCATCAAGGCAATGATTGCCGCCATACTCGTTATCGATCTACGCACGATGACCACCTTACTTTTCTACCATCATCGAATAGTTGCCCGACCACACCAGGTCATTGACCCTCGACCAGCTCCTCCCGAGCCCGATCCAGCGCCGCCATCGCCTGCTCGACGGCATTCTGATAATCGTGACCGGCAGCCGCTCTCTCGATCAGCGCTTTCGCTCGCTCCAGATGAGCCACCGCTCGCGGATGGAGGCCGCCACCGGCCAAGACGAATACCGCATCACCCGTTTCCTCGAGGGCGCGGGCCAAGAGTGAGCCTGCATTCGCACCACTCTCCTGGCTGCGCTCCAACAGATCCACGGTCTCTCTGATGTTCTCCAGCGCGTTGATCACCCGCAAGAAAGCCGCGACCTCTACTACCTGGGTGGCATCGAGATTGATCCCGCTTCCCGTGGCACCGACGAGCAGCTGTCCGGCCGGCGAATTGTTGAACGCGTCGCCGTTATAGAACGCCACGGACCCTTCGATCGTCTCGACCGAGTTGTTGTGGAAGAACGGACCGGTATCGGCGGCCTCAACGAGCGGTGGCGTATTGAAGGTCCCGTCGCCCGGGATGCCGAACCCGTCATCCGGGGGCACCAGCTCGCCGGTCAAGTCCGCCGGTTGGTCGGGAAGATCCTCGACGCCGGTATCGAAGTTGAGGTTCCCGGCATCGCCGAAGATGTTTGGGTCCCCGTTGGCACCCGCGTTGAAATGACAGGCATTGCACTTACCCAAGGTGTTGTCGAGAAAGATTTCCTGTCCGCGCGCGGCCACGACCCCTTTGAGCGGCAGGGGCAAATCCAGATCCTCCTGCCGCCCTAGGGAAAGCATGAACGCCTCGAGCGCGTCCAGCTCCTCGTCGGTCGGAAGGCGGAAATCCACGCCGGCTACGCGGTTGGTCGTCAGGGGGAAATGCTGGATCACGGCCCCGGTGGAGAACGCTCGCAGAGAGCCGTCGCCTGGTGCCCCGTCGCCCGACCAACCTGTGCGCGGTCCCGCGGCACTCGCGATCGAGGTGCCTTGGGCCAGCGTGTGTGGCACGCCCCGCATGTTGAAGTTGTTGGCGAGGTCGTCGAATCCATCCTGGTTCTCGAGAATGAGGCCAAACTCACGCATCAGCCGAGGGTTCTCGAAGTTCTGGGCGAGGTTCGGATTGGTCTCGGCCACGAACAGTGGATCGTCTGGCGGGAGCGTGGCAATGAAGGCCGGCGTGAGGCCGAAGTTGTCCTCCGTCCGATGGCAGGTACCACAGGTTCTGCCGTTGCCGTTGAACATTTCGTTGAAGAAGATCCGTTCCCCCTCAGCGACCGGATCGGTCACGGGAGGCGGTGGTTCTGGCCGTGGGCACGCTGTACTTACGATCCACCCGGCCACGCCCACGCCAGCGATCACGGAGCGGATCTTCCCTCGAGGTTTCATTGTCATAGTCACCCTCAACTGTACCCGGATTCCGGGGGATAGGCACACGATAACGACTCGCTGGCCAGTGACAAAGGGCCGTCGAGCATCGCTCTTGTGCTTTCCTTTTCGACCGGTCCATATTCCCGGACCTTCCTCACCTAGAGCTCGGCAATGGATGGCAACGGGATGTTTCGGGTAATCAAATGGATGCAACAGTGGCTTGGAGAACAGGTCGAAGACGTTCCCCCTAGTCTTGCGGTCTGCGAGTTCGATTGTCACAAAGATCGATGCTCACTCAGACAATGGCTGATATGCGAAGAACGCCTAGAGGGACCTGGATCTCTGAGGGAGAATCATGGGGCAGCGCGGAGTAACCCCTGGCCTGCCAAGAAGAAGGCTGCTGTTGTTCTCGAGGTATTGAAGAACGAACGCACCCCAGCGGAGCTTTGCGAGTTCCACGGAATTACGGATTCTCACTTACAGGAATGGACCGCTGAGTTCCTTGGACCTGGTGGACAGAGTCATGCCACCGAGCGGCCTACTAACCCGTCGGAGACCGACGGGGGGGATCTCGTGCCCTTGATAGCTCTCATGAAAAAGAAAGTCGCAGGAAGGATGGTCCCACCGGCTGGTGGGGATGTTCGTGATTATCCGGCTTCGCCGTTCGGAGGACGTAGGTGAGTTCGTCCTAGTCAAGAACTTCACGAAGGATCTAGCAGGCAATCAAGGAGGCTGGGCCGTCTCACACGCATTAGGCAGCCATCACCCTATTCCGAGACGCCCACCATGCTTCGCCAGTTTCGAGCCGCCCTTGGCATCGGTCTCATGTGGGCCGTCATATGGCTTCCGATCGGGCTGGCGCTCGCCTTGTACGCCGCGTCCTTTCCACCTCAGCCTTCGGATATCATCAGCCGGCCCGTATCGGTACCCTGGTTCGTAACGGTGTGGACGGCCTGGGGCGGCATCAGCGGCACAGGGTTCGCGATCATTCTGGGATTCACCGAGCGCCGCCGCAGTCTCAGCGAGCTTTCGCTTTCGCGAATTGCCGCCTGGGGCGCTCTGGGGGCTATGACAGTCCCGACCCTCCTCATCCTCGTCGAGATCCTCTCCACGCCCCTGAGTTTGCACTTCTACGATTGGCGACTTCCGCTGGTTGTCCTTGCCGTCAGTGCCACGCTCGGTGGCGTCTGTGGCGCGGTGACACTGACGCTGGCGCGCCACGCGACCGAGTGAGGGGTTGAAGGACGGCAGGGTGAGCGTGCGCGAGGTCGCGCCGCGGGCAACGGTCGATTCGCATTCCGAGGCCGGGTGAGAGGAATCGGGGCGTCGTTGCGTCTTTCGGTTGGACCCCAATCGAATGAGGCCAGCAATGAAGGGCAGTCGATGCCCACGTGGTCGCCCGACGGCGACGTGACCTACGTAGACGGTGGAACCATCGTCGGGCAAAACATCCCGGGCGGCGGGTTCCTGGTAGGCTTGGCGCCCGCCTGGTCGCCCGGCAACGGAAGCGGCACCGGGAGCATCCGTTGAATGGACCGGCGACGCTGTAACCCCTTCTTCACCGCACCTTTAGGTACCGAGCGTCAGGGTGCGGCATTCCGACCTGTGGCCTTGGGAGGCTTGCCATGCGTCCGTGTTACATGGCACTACTCGCGACACTAGGCGCCGCTTGTGGCGACAGTTTCAGCCCATCAAGTGTGGCGGGCGTCTACGACCGCATCGATGCCCCTGCCATGCTAGCGCTCTCGACATCGATGACGACTCACAATGGTCAACCCGCCTTGGAGGAGCGGGCGCTATGGGTGGATTGGGGACGTTACACACTTACCGCGGCCAGCAACTGGACTTGGGAAGCGAGTCGCAGGTCAGTAGTGCGAGTGTTTGACCTTGCTGGTGCCTCGCTGGTGGATTCGTTCGACATACCCCAGTTCCAGGGGGGGGCGATTGGAGGGTCGTTCACCCTTACCCCACCGGATTCCATATTCCTGTCCGACAGCCTTTCGACGACATTGCCGGGGACAATCGTCCCTCCGGACCTTGTCGTCATTGCTACGACATTCAGGCGACGCTGAGACAGTGACGCGCTGAGTGCGGCGCACAAACATGGCAAGAGTAACCCTCGTTCAGCGCGTGTTTCATGAGTATCTAACGGTCGTTTCACGCACGCCGAGATGGATTACGGAATAGAATGATGGCTTCCCGTCACCCGGAAGACATGTTTCAAGTTTAACCCCTGGGGTCTGTATGCCGACTTACGAATATCGCTGCGACAAGTGCGGCAAAAGGTTCACACGAACGGAGAGGATGAGTCAGCACGGTCGGCGCATGCCAGCGTGCCCCAAGTGCAAGTCCACGAAGGTAGTGCCGGTCTTCTCGTCCTTCTACGCCAAGACCGCACACAAGAGCTAGCGTTCGAGCATCTGCGCGGCAGCGCACGAACGGTTGAGGGTCGAGCGGCAGGTCGCCCCCTTGTGCTTTCCGCTGTTTGCTCAAGGGTTTCGAGATCCCGTTTGGGTCTTCATGCCGACTCCCTTCAAAAGGCGGCCGACAGGCCGAACGCGAAGCGTCCGTCGCGTTGCGGCACGAAGCTCACACGGAGTTGATCGAGAGGAACTACCTCCCATCGGTCGGATTTGATGAGTGCGCCGATTCCGGCCCCGATAAGCGCTCCGCCCGCTGCTCCGGCTGCCGCCAACGCCACAAATCCACCTGTCGTGATGCTGCAATTCGGCGAGTTGCCCCATGGGTCGCAGATCCCGTTCACCAGGGCTACCCACACCGCGCCAAGCACGGCAGCACCGACGACTGCCCCGGTAACTGGATGACCACCACGGCCCCTGTGCACATCAAGGCGCGTAATGGATGCGAGGGAAGCGCGCAACCCGTCCACTACGAGCGTATCGCCGTCCATCGCCCGCACAATGCCATCGTGCCTGTCGAGGTCGAGTGTGGGAGCAGTGACCCGAACGCGGGCGCCGACGGTGACGGGCAGCGAGTCTTGGGCGCGGGCGGTCGTGAGAGGCGTTGAGGCAAGAATGACGAGCAGAGTGATGTGACGCATGGTTCCTCCTGGCCCGGTGGCCCCGAGGGTTCGTCGTCCAAGTGAGTACCCCAGGGCGACACGCGGGGCCCCTCACATCGGGAAATGCATTCCATAGGAAATGCGAACGGTCTGCATGAAGGAGGCATGAGATGCTCGTGAATCACTACCCGGGCACTCGTGGCACCCGGTCTCTGGCGCAGCCACGACCGCAGCTGAATGTTTGAATCCGCCAACGGTCTTTGTCCTGCGTGTGGAGGCTTTGATGAACCGGCTATGCGTCCCCTTGTGCTTTTCGCTGCTTGCCTCGCCTCTCGCTGCCCAGAACAGCAACGTCGCGGAACACCCCCGTGTAGAGGAGGCGATCCACCTGCTCGAGACGTGGATCGAAGCGCAGCGCGCCTACGACGACATCCCGGGCGTCTCGGCCGCGGTCGTGCACGATCAGGATGTGTTGTGGGCCAAGGGGTTCGGTTTTGCGAATCGCTCAGCGCAAACACCTGCGACACCACAGACGATCTACTCCATCTGTTCCATTTCGAAGCTGTTCACATCGGTGGGCATCATGCAGCTTCGTGATAGGGGGCGTTTGCGACTGGACGATCCTGTCGGCGAGCACCTCGACTGGTTTGCACAGCTCTCCGACAAGTATCCAGACGCTCCACCGGTGACGATCCAGGGGATTCTGACGCACTCGGCAGGACTCCCCCGCGAATCTGACTTCCCGTACTGGTCGCCACCGGATTTCCCGTTTCCTGCCCGCGAGCAGATGATCCACCGGCTCTCAGAGCAGGAGGAGTTATACCCCGCCTTCGAGCAGTTCCAGTACTCGAACCTCGGCCTATCGCTCGCGGGAGAGATCATTGCAGCGACGGCGGCGACACCGTACGCCGAGTACATCCGCTCACATATTCTCGGCCCGTTAGGAATGGACGCGACGTATCCCGAGATTCCGGCGGACGAACACGGGAAGCGGATGGCAGTTGGGTATTCTGCGCAGAAACGAGACGGCTCACGCAAAGAAGTTGCGCTCTTCCAGGCACGTGGCATTGCACCGGCAGCCGGCTTCGCGTCAACGGTGTTCGACCTTGCACGTTTTGCGAGTTGGCAGTTCCGCACGCTCGAGGGGCGCGGTAACGACGTCCTGTCACGTAACACCCTCCGCGAGATGCACCGGGTGCACTGGATCAATCCCGACTGGGAACTCAAGTGGGGGCTCGGCTTCGCGACGTGGCGGAACGATGACCGCACATATGTGGGACACGGTGGGGGCTGTCCCGGGTTCATCACGCACTTCAACGTCGAACCCGAGGGGAAGATCGCCACGATCTTTCTCTCGAACGCCAACGGAACAGCCAGCTCAAACTTCACGCGACGCGCCCATGAGATCGTCGGACCGGCGATCCGGGTCGCACAGGATACGACGGAGCAGGCCGAGCCCACCGACCCGTTGCTGAACATGTATACCGGAACGTACGATAGGTCTCCGTGGGGTGGAGAGTCCGCCATCGTCCTCTGGGAGGGGGAACTGGCGGTGCTCAGCATGCCAACGACAGACCCAATTGGTGGCCTCACCAAACTGAAGAAGACCGGCGAACATCTCTTCCGCCGCGTGCGGGACGATGGGTCTCTCGCCGAGGAGTGGCGGTTCGATATCGGCGCCGATGGGAAGGCACTTCGCGTGTGGAGTCACAGCAACTTCCGGCCGAGGGTTGGCCGGCAGTGATCCGACGCGCGCCCCTAAGGGACTGCGCCGGAAGTTCGCCAGCGAGATGAAGCACACGCCTTTGCGTGACCTCTGTGAACTAGTGGGGAAGGACCTGCAGACGGTGCCCAGAAGTGAGACGTCTCATTCACTCGGGCATCTCACCCACAAAACAGGCCCGCCGCGATCTGTAGTCGCAACGGGCCCAATCAGCGTTGATCTGCTCAACCAGCGAAACCTGCGGCAATGGGCCAGGGTGGAGTTGAACCACCGACCTCACGCTTATCAGGCGTGCGCTCTAACCACCTGAGCTACTGGCCCCCAAAAGGCGGCCTAATCTAACTACACCACCGCCTCAATCCCACTCGTCGTCGTCGTGCCGCCCACCTCGCTTGGGCTCGGCCTCCCACTTCTCTGCGTACTCTTCGTACTCCTCATACTCGTCGTCGGCTTCGTCCTCGTCCTCTCCGTCGTACTCGTCATCCTCCCCAAACTCTTCGTAGCCGTCGTCGAACTCGTCGTCCTGCGCGACGACGAGACCTGCCGTGCGCGACCTGTCCAGGGCCAACATGTTCCGATCCTCCGAAACGCTCCTCTCACGAGGGATGGGGTTGTGCTTACGATTGGTTCGCCGCCCGCAACTGGCGCGCGAGTTTCTTGCGCTCGATCGCGCCCAGCGCGCGCTTGCGAAGCCGAATCGCCGCGGGTACCACCTCTATCAATTCGTCGTCCTCGATGTACTCGAGGGCCAACTCCAACGTGATCTGCCGCGGTGGTTCGAGTTGGACATTCTCGTCCGCCGCGGTGGTCCGCATGTTCGTCAGTCTTTTACCCTTTGACACGTTCACGTCAAGGTCTCCGGGCCTGACATGCTCCCCCACGATCATCCCCTCATAGACCGCCTCCCCAGGCGCCACGAACATGGTGGCGCGAGCCACGAGATTCCAGAGGGCGTACGCCACCGCCGCGCCTTCACGGTCCGCGACGAGCACCCCAGGCATCCGGCCCGCTAGCGGCCCTCCCCAGGGACCATACTCGAAGAACCGATGATGCATGATCCCCTCACCCCGGGTATCCGTGAGAAACTCGGATCGATATCCAAAGAGGCCACGGGCCGGGATCTTGAAGTGCATCCGAACGCGACCGGCACCGGTGTTCCGCATCTCCAACATCGCGCCCTTCCGAGGGCCGAGTTTTTCCATCACGACGCCCACCATGTCTTCCGGCACGTCCGTGACGAGTTCCTCATAGGGTTCGAGCAGCTTCCCATCCTCCCCTTCCCGCGTGATGATACGCGGGCGACTGACCTGAAACTCATACCCCTCACGGCGCATGGTCTCCATGAGAATCGACAGGTGCAGCTCGCCACGGCCCGACACCGTCAACACCTCGGGTTTCTCCGTGTCACGCACGTCAAGGGCAACGTTCCGTTCCAACTCCCGGTACAAACGGTCTCGGACTTGGCGCGAGGTGACGTACCGCCCGGACCGGCCAGCGAACGGCGAGTCGTTCACCATGAAGTCCACCGAAATGGTCGGATCCTCTACCGCAATGCCGGCGAGGCGTTCCGGATGCGCGGGATCCGTGACCGTCTTACCGATTTCCACGCCGGGGAGCCCCGCGATGGCAACGATGTCACCGGCGGACGCATCATCGATCTCAACGCGGTCCAATCCTTCAAAGCCATAGAGCCTGGCGATGGTGGCCTGCTCCGCCTCGTCCATGGAAACGACCCCACGTCCCCCCAACGGGAGCAGTGCTACACCCTGCCCGACTCGCACGCCTCCTCGCTCGATCCGCCCAATGCCTAACCGGCCCAAATACGCCGAGTGATCGATGGTCGAGATGAGCATCTGGAACGGGCCACTCGCATGCGCGGACGGCGGCGGGACCTTCGACAGAATCGCGTCGAAGAGGGCGGTCAGATCCTTCTCCGTGTGGTGGTCGCGATCGGCCGACGGCTGATCGCTGGCCCAGCCCTCCTTGGCGGACGCATAGAGAAACGGAGCGTCGAGCTGTTCGTTCGTGGCCTCGAGTTCCATGAATAACTCGAGTACCTCGTCGTGCACTTCGGCCGACCGCGCATCCGGCCGGTCCACCTTGTTGATCACCACCACTGGGGCCAATCCCAATGCCAGCGCCTTCCGCGTGACGAATCGCGTCTGTGGCATCGGCCCCTCGGCGGCGTCCACCAGCAACAACACCCCATTGACCATGCGCAGAATGCGTTCGACCTCACCACCAAAATCGGCGTGGCCTGGCGTGTCGACCAGATTGATCTTGACGTCGCCCCACCGCACCGACGCGTTCTTCGACAGGATCGTGATGCCACGCTCGCGCTCCAGGGGATTGGAATCGAGCACACGCTCTTGGACCTGCTGGTTGGCGCGGAAGACGCCAGCCTGACGCAGCATTTTGTCCACGAGGGTCGTCTTCCCGTGATCGACGTGCGCGATGATCGCGATGTTTCGGATTGGCAACGGGGATCCTACCGAATGGCGGTGTAAAGCCTCTTGAGCGGGTGCGGCAGTATAGGGGGTTCCGGTCGGGAATTCAACGCCTGACGGCAGCCCGGTGACCCTGGCGGGAACGGCGCGGCGCAGTTGTCCGTCATCTCTCGCCCCGGGTATACTCCGACGCATGGTGCAAACCCGACTTTCGTCCCTCCCGGCCCTCGCCTACACGCTACTGGTCGGCATCGCCTGCAGTCAGCCTAGGCACATGGAGAACCCGACTCCCCAAGGACCAGTCATTCAGGCGCTAGTTCCTACCGAAGGACCCGCAGGAACGGCCTACCCCATCGAGATCACCATTACGGGTACGGGCTTTGCTCGAGTTGGGAACACCGTGACCTTCGGCGACATCGTCATTGCGGACCTGCCGTCAACCAACGACGGGGCAGAGATCCGGTTCTACGCCCCAAAGGAGCGTCCGAGTACCGGCGAAGCGCCACCGTTCGTGTTGACGCCCGGCCACTACGCGGTCACCGTCACGACACCCGATGGGACGAGCGAGCCCGCACTGTTCGTCTTCACGCGAGGCCCCGACGCATGATCACCCGGCGATTCGTCACGCTGTCGCTCTTGCTGTTAGCGGGCGCCGCGGAGACCGCGAGCGCACAGTCGACGCCACAGCAGCGCTGGGAATACTTCTATCAGCAGCGTGCGTATCCGTTCGACAGGATCCCGGCCGGAGCGCTGCACGCCGCCCGCGAACAGCTTCGCCGGCCAGACCTCCTCCGGATTCCCCCACCTGTGGCCGGAAACCAGTGGACGTCGATCGGACCTGAGGGCATCCCGATCAACATCGCGTCGATTGGTCGCCTTTCCACGATCGCCGTGCATCCCAGCAACTCCAGTATCATCTACATCGGAGGTGCCCAGGGTGGTGTCTGGAAGACCACCGATGCCGGCGCCAACTGGACGCCCATGACCGATCGCGAATGCTCCCTCGCCATGGGTTCGATCGCCATCGATCCTGTCGATACGGACGTCATCTACGCCGGTACCGGTGAGCAGCATTTCTCTGGAGACAGCTATTACGGGTGCGGCATTCTTCGCTCCGTTGACGCCGGCAATGCGTGGACGCAACTCGGCGCCTCAACGTTTCAGACTGCCTCGGGTGGCGCGAAGATCGCCAAGGTCGTCATCGATCCCACGACGGCGGGCACTCCGGCAACGACAACCATCTACGTGGCCAGCGACTTTGGTCTTTACCGATCCGATGACGGAGGGGCGACGCTCACCGAGTTGTTGACCGGCATCGCGACGGACTTCGCGCTGCATCCCGTTGCCACCGATACGCTCTACGCCGCGCGTCGGGGTATCGGGGTTGCGAAATCCGATGACAGAGGCGCCACGTGGACGGAACTGACGAACGGGTGGCCGACGGCGTCGGTCGGTCGCATCAACATGACCCTTTCACCATCGAATCCGTCGATTCTGTACGCAAGCGTGCATAACGCCTCGAACAGTCAGCTCCTCGGGATCTGGAAGACGATCGACGGCGGTGCGAGCTGGACGCAAGCCACGGCCACCAACGCAAGCTGTGGGAGCCAATGCTGGTACGACATGGTGATTGCCGTCCATCCCACGAATCCCGATACCGTGTACTTCGGTGGCGTGCAGCTCTATCGCTCCACGGACGGCGGTGGTTCGTTCAGCAACGTGACAGGGGCAATTCATGTCGACCAGCATGCCTTCGTGTTCGACCCGCAAAACCCGGATGTCGTCTACGCCGGCAACGACGGTGGCATCTTCCGGTCGGACGTCGGCGGTGCGAGTTGGGTCAGCCTCAACACGAACCTTGCTCTCACACAGTTCTACCCGGGAATCTCGCTGCACCCCTTCGACCCATCGGTCGTGCTCGGCGGGACCCAGGACAACGGGACACTGCAGTATGACGGGGCCATCGATTGGTCACACGTGCTGGGGGGCGACGGCGGATTTACCGCCATCGATCACCAGAACCCCACCGTCCGGTACGCTGAAACGCAATGGACGGCGGGCACGTCGTTCGGCGGACCACGCCGATCCGATGGTGGATCGTTCATTCGCAAGGTGTCGGGCATCAATGTCAGCGAGTCGGGTTTGTTCATTCCGCCGCTGGTCATGGATCCGTCAGATCCGACCGTTCTCTATTTCGGGTTGGAGATGGTGTACCGCACGAGCGACCGCGCCGAGACGTGGACGAGTATCAGTCCCAACCTCGGGCGCGTCACGGCAATTGCGCCGGCGGTCTCCGACCAGGGGGTGGTTTACGTCGGTACCAATGTCGGACGTGTCGAGGTCACGACCGATACGGGTTCCGCGTGGACGTCGACCAGCCTCCCCGCCAATCGATTTGTCACGGACGTGGCGGTGGACCCGTTCGATTGGCAGACCGCGTACGCGGTCGTATCAGGATTCAATTCGGGCCACGTTTTCCGAACCACGAACGCCGCTGGAACGTGGACTGATGTGAGTTCGAACCTGCCCGATATTCCCGTCAACGCGGTGCTCGTGGATCCGGCAACCCGCGCCACAGTGTTCCTCGGCACTGACTTAGGCGTGTTCGCGTCGAGCGACAGCGGCGGGACGTGGGCGGCAATTACCACAGGCATGCCCAACGTGGCGGTGTTCGATCTGGCCTACAACGCAAATACCGGAACGTTGATAGCCGCCACGCACGGGCGTGGGATGTTCTCACTGGACATCAATCGCTCGTTGACGTTAGCCGTCACGCCACGGACGCGTAACGTGGAGACCGAGGTCGGCGCAACGCAGCCGGAGGCTGACTCCACGAACGTGCTGCTCACCGGTACCGGTGCCGGCGCCGCGAACTGGTCCGCCACCCACGGCGCGGCCCCTTGGCTCACGCTTCAGGTACCGTCGGGCACCGGCAGCGGCATACTCCGCTGGGCGCGCGATCCGACTGGATTAGCGATCGGGACGTACGTCGACACCATCACGATCACGGTACCGGGGGCCATAGACAGCCCGGCCCAGGTAATCGACACGCTCCAGATCATTGGATTCGCCGCTTTGCCGGCTGCTCGGGAAGACACCATCCTCTCTGGCAGCGTCGACCTCGTCGCAGATTCGGCCCTCGTCGTGGGCACGGCTGACACCACCACATGGTCCGTGTCACACACCGGCGTCACGTGGCTCACCCTGAACCAGACCGCGGGGCAAGGAACGACGTACGTACGCTGGACCGTGAACCCGGCGAGTCTGCTTCCCGGGACCTACAACGACACGCTCACCGTCATGACGTCCGCTGCCGATACCGCACAGGTCATTGTCTCGCTGACCATGGAGGAACCCGCGATCGTCGCCGCTTGCGCGTTCGACCTCCTAGCGCGGAATCAATGTCTGGGCGACGTCGAGCAGCGGTACCTCGATCTCACTGGGAATAACGACGGGACCTACAACCTCGGTGACTTTGTCGGGTATCTGCAACGCACCGCTTCTCCACCCAAGCCGCAGGAGAATCGATGAAACTTCTGCGCACGCTGCCTGCAGGTCTGGCAATCGTGGCCTTGTCCACGTGCGGTGACTCGCCCCCGACACAACAGAACGACGGCCCCGGGTGGTTGGACGTGGTGCTCACGACGCAGGAATCGGACGCCGGTGGCGTGCTGTTCACCATCCGTGGCGGTGACGTCGATTCGGTGCGCTCATCTTTCCCAGATGTGTTCGACAAGCGGGTGGGCCCGCTGACCAAGGTCGTGGTCGCCGGCAACCTCACCGCTGGAGTCATCGCCGAGATCTTCGTTCCGGACGTGGGGACAGCAGCCAGCTATTCGGCCACGGTCGATCAAGCCGCCGCGCGGACGCTGGAACAGCGAGACCCGGCCGACTACGACGTGACCATCGAACGGCAGTGAGCCGGGACGACGAGACGCCCGTCCCTCCCCCGGGACCGACGCAATTCCGTAGCTTTCCGCGCGTGAGATCATGGAAGACGTAACCTTTACCTCGCTGCTGCTTCGCTTCGGCGCCGTCGCATTCCTGCTCGCGGCCAACGGGTTCTTCGTTGCCGCGGAGTTTGCGCTCGTGGCTGCACGCCGCACGCGCATCGAGTCGATGGTCCGGGATGGCGACAAGCGCGCCCAGAGCGTCCTCACCGCGCTCAAAGACCTCAACCGTCAGCTCTCCTCCGCGCAACTCGGCATCACGGTCGCGTCCATTCTCTTGGGCTACGTGGCCGAAGAGACAGTGGCCGTGTTCTTACACGATTGGTTCGCCTCGCTGCCGAGCCCACTGGATTTCCTTGCGCGCGCAACGATCGTGTCCATCGTGGCCGTCAGCGTCATCACGTTCCTCCACGTCGTGATTGGTGAACAGGCCCCCAAGACCTGGGCAATCACGTACCCAGAGCGGACGAGCCGGTGGGCAGCCAGGCCACTCATGGTCTTCACCTGGATCACGCTACCCCTCACGAACTTGCTCAACTGGAGCGCGACGAAACTCTTGCGCCTGTTCGGCATCAAGGCCGACGCCGGACATCATCGCGCGCACTCTCCCGACGAAATCGTGATGATGGTACGGAAGGCACAACAAATGGGTCATTTCGCCTCGCAAGACGTCGAGATGATCGAAGGACTGATGGTGTTCACGGAGAAGACCGCGCGCGACGTCATGACGCCACGCACCGACGTCGCCGTGTTCCAGGCCAGCATGACCATCGCCCGAGCGGCGGCCCACGCGGCCGAGGTAGGGCGATCACGATACCCGGTCATCAACGACTCCGTCGATGACATTGTGGGCGTCGTGCATGTCAAACAGATGCTCGCCGCCCTATCCACACATCCGGAGGAAAGCATTACGACACTTGCGCGCGATCCGATATTCGTGCCGGGATCGCGAGAGATCGAGGATGTGCTCGCCGACATGCGGCGCCACCAGTTTCACCTCGCCGTGGTGCTCGACGAGTACGGTGGAACCGCGGGCATCGTCACTATGGAGGACATGGTCGAGGAGATCGTGGGCGAGATCTTCGACGAACACGACGAAGGCGCGTTGCTTCCCGAAGCCGGAACCGACGGCATTGTGCTCCCGGGGGATACGGACCTCGACGATGTGAACGAACGGTACGAACTCGAGCTGAACTCCGAGTCGTATCAGACCATCGGCGGGTTGGTGTTCAGCGTGATCGGCCGGCTACCAAAGGTGGGGGACGTGATCGTGGTGGAAGGGACGCGCCTCGAAGTCGACTCGATGGACGGCCGGCGCATCGGGAAGGTCAAACTCACCCCAGGATCAGCACCTTAGCCTGACGTCAACTCAGCCGCCAACTCGATCGCACGGACCATCGATCGCGCATCGGCTACACCTTGCCCCGCGATGTCGAATGCCGTTCCGTGATCGGGCGCGGTACGAACGAACGGCAAGCCCAACGTCACGTTCACCCCGTGGCCGAAGCCCGCCACCTTCACGGCCGTCATTCCCACGTCGTGGGCTGGCGTCAGCACCGCGTCGAACTCTCCCTTCAGGGCGCGAACGAAGACCGTGTCAGCCGGGAGGGGACCGACCGCACCTAATTCTGCAGCGGCAGGAGCCAACACCCGGTCGTCCTCGTCACCGAACAGCCCGCCCTCACCGGCGTGCGGATTGAGCGCGCAGATAGCGAGACGCGGGAGGTCTATACCCCACCACCGTTGGAGGGCTTGCGTCGCGATGCGACCTCTTGAGACCACGCGGTCGACCGTGACCGCGTCGGGCACGTCTCGCAAGGGCATGTGTGTAGTGACCAGAACGACGCGCAGCGCGTCCACCGTCAACATCATCGCGACGTCGACATCTCCAACGAGGTGCGCGAGCCACTCGGTGTGGCCGGGGAAATGATAGCCAGCCTCGTGGAACGCCTTCTTCTCCGCCGGCCCCGTCACGACGCCGGCAACCTCGCCAGACAACGCCAACCTTACCGCTCGTTCGAGCGAAGCCCCAACGAACCGTCCTGCTTCGACCGGGGACATGGCTCGCGGTGCGGATTCGATCGACGCCTGAGACGCATCACTGGTTCCGTCCGGACCCACCAGGACCAGCGGGATGGACCCCGGAACGACGCCGAGGGCTTTGCAGACGACCTCGGGTCCGATGCCCCGGGGATCGCCGACCGTTATGGCGAGTGGTCCGGCCATGCGATTCGGCTCAGAGCCGGATATCGATAAAGGTCTTTTGCCTGAGTTGATCGAGGTAGCGCTTGAGGGCGTTCTGCTCGGTCAACGCTTCGCGAATCTGGTCGCGCAGATCGTCGAACGTGTAGACGCCGCCCTCGCGGGAGTTCATGAAATCGATGACCGCCCAACCCGTGAGCGCTTCCCCCATCGGCACCTTGACGGGACCCACCACCTCTCCCAGTTGGGCCTCGCGTAGCACCGTTTGGTATGCCTCGGGCAACCGTTCGTACGGCACGTCGTCCGCCACCCTATCCATCATGGATTCATGATGGAGTGCCGCGAGGCTGTCGAACGGAACCTCGTTGCGGAGTTGCTCCGCCACTTGTCCGGCGAGCCCTTCCGCTCGGGTCTGATCCGCTTCGGTAATCTCGGGCGAAATCAGAATGTGCCGGACCTGGACCTCCGCAGGTTGTGAGCGAACGACCTCGATGAGGTGGAACCCGAACGCAGTTTCCACGGGACCGACCACTACCCCGGGTCGGATGCTGAAGGCGACTTCCTCGAATTCGCGCACGAGCCCCTGACCGCGTCGAACCCACCCCATCTCCCCACCGCGTTCGCCCGATCCCGGGTCGTCCGAGAACCGTCGAGCCGTTTCATTGAAATCGGCACCGTCTTGAAGTTCGCGCAACAGACTGTCGGCGAGTCGGAACGCCCTTTGGCGCTCCGTGGCCTCCGGCATCGAACGCACGACGATCTGACGAAACGAAACGGTGGGTGGTCGGGGACTTTGCTGGTCCTTGATACTCTCATAGAACTCGATCATCTCGCGCTCGGTCGGCGGCAACGCTTCGATGTCACCCCGCTGACTGAGGAGGCTCACGAACATCTCATTGATCAACTCACGGCGTTTTTGTTCCGTGACCCAGCGACGGTAGTCATCCGGTGACGCAAAGCCAGTGGCGCGCAACTGACGCTCGTACTCCAACTCCGAGGCGAATTGGCTGCGCACTTGGCGAATGGAGGGCTCGACTTCGGCGATGAGATCCTGCTCGCTCAGCTGCACCAACGTATCACGCTGGGCCGCCTGGAACAGCAGCTCGTCATCGATGATTCGATCGAGTATCTCCCGCCGGAGTGCCATGAGATCCGCGGAGTCGGTTGGCAAGGTGTTCCCCTGGCTCCGGAACACATTCAGTTCCTCTTCGATCCGCGAATAGGCAATGACACTGCGGCCGACGATCGCGACAATGCGGTCCACACGCGAGAGCCGCGCGTCCTGCGCAAGGCCGGGTGCCGGAAGAACGACGAGGATGGCGAAATACGCGACCAGAACTCGGAGCATATCGGAAATCTACCGACTCGAATCGCTCGCGGGGACGGCCGACCGCTGTCCGCGCTGCGCAGCAATTTGCATCCGGATCAGCTCTGCACGACCAACGACCTCGTCGAGCGCTTGTTCAGACACCGCCCAGTCCGCATCCTGCCGCAGCGCGTCAGCCAGAAAGACCGGGACCACCACCGAGGTCTCGAGATCACTAATGAGCTTGCGAACATAGAGCTCCGCGGTCACAGCGGCGGATACCCGCCCCGTATCGATCCCCAACGCGGCCCGAACCGTCGAAACCTCGCCTTCGAGCCGATCGCGTATGTCAGCGAATATCTCCGCGGTGACGTCGATGTCATGTCGCCGGGCCTCGATCACCAAGGCTTCGTTCCGAATCATCGACGTGGCCATTTCCCTGAGCGCCTCATCACCTGCCGTCGCGACCTGTTGCTGCGTGGAGAGCGGAAGGACCTGTAACCATCGTACGAAGTCCGCGACGGTAAAGTCCGCCTCGCGGTGACCTCCGATCACGTCCCCGGCCGACCGTGCCCGCAACGGTGAACCGGCAGCCTCTCGCATGAGTGCCGGCGCATCCGGCCGGAGCGAAACCTCCCACGCTTCGACCAATGTTGCGAGATATGCCTCACTGGCGCGGTTCTTCGTGATCTGCTCTACCGCGGCCGTGAACTCCGGGCGCACCTCATCAAGCGGTGGTCGATACACCACGTGAAACCCGAACGAGGTTTCGAACACGTCTGATAGACCGCCTGGCTCCAGCGAGAAGACGACCTCGTCGAACTCGGGCACCATTTGCCCACGGACGATTACCCCCAAGAATCCACCGGCAGCCTTGGAGGCCGGATCCTCGTTCTGGGCGTTGGCCGCGTCCCACGAGCCGCCCTCCGCCAGCAAGCTGCGGATCCGTGACGCGCGTGTGCGCGCCGCGGACCGCTCGGCCGCCGTCATCTCGGGGCCGACCGCTAGGAGGACGTGTTTCACCAGCCGGTGATCGCCCGCCTGGTATGCGCTATCAACGGCTGTCCGTTCCAAGGCCAACTGATCATCGACGATGGTGTGGTGATACGCGTCGACCACGGCTTGGTCGACCTCAGGCCACATCGCGCGCAGCACGAGTGCCGAATCGAGCATCGAATCGCCCACCGTCACCCGCTCGGTGAAGAGCGTGTATTCGACCCAGAGATGTGCGAGTCGCTCGGCGAACTCGCGGGCGATGGGGACGTTGCCGTCCGCCACCATAATGGTCGCGAGCCGATCGACGCTGAGTTCGTACGCCCCGACCGAGGCAACGGCTTCGCCACCGACCGCGGAATCATCGCGGACGCATCCCGTGACGGCTGTGATGGCGAGAACGACAAGGAAACCACGCATTCGTTCGACTACACTCCTCCGTTTGATCCTTCGGCGACGGCCGCGAGCGCCTTCACCAGTCCCTGATCGATCGACAGCCCACCGAGTCGCCGCAGCTTGATGGTCAGCGGCCGAGTCTGTCGAACGTCGGCCGCGAACTGCACATCGTCCAGCGCGGTCGTGAGCCGCATCATCCGTGGGCTAGCGTCGCGCCGAAAGCGAATCCTCGCGTGTTCGCCACGCACCAAGATGGTCTCGAGCCCCACGTCGCCCCCGACCACCCGCAGTTCGGTGACCGCCAACAAGCCTTCCGCCTCAGATGGCAACGGGCCAAACCGGTCCCGCAGCTCTTCGCGGATCTCCGCAATGTCCTGCACTTGCGCGGCTCGAGCCAGCCGGCGGTAAACCTCGAACTTAGCCGAGTCGTCCGGAACATAGTCGTCCGGCAGAAAGGCCGGACCATCGAACAGGACCTCCGTGAGCGGTCGTTCGGTCTTCTGGTCGTGCCCCTTCAGGGCCCGGACGGTCTCTTCCAGCCACCGCAGATAGAGGTCGACACCAACGGCATGGGCATGGCCCGACTGGGTGGCTCCTAACAGATTACCCGCTCCCCGTAGTTCGAGATCCCTCAGCGCAATCCGATACCCCGACCCCAGTTCGGTGTGGTGTTCCAGTACCTTGAGGCGTTCCTCCGCCTCGGGGTCAACGAGATCCGGGACCAGCAGGTAGCAGTACGCACGCCGGTGTCCGCGCCCAACCCGACCGCGGAGCTGGTAGAGCTGCGCGAGACCAAACTGGTGGGCGTTATGGACAATCATCGTATTCGCGTTGGGAACATCGAGTCCCGACTCCACGATCATGGTCGACACCAAGACGTCGACGGCGCCGGCTACGAAGCGCCGCATGACATCATCGAGGTCCCGCTCACGCATCTGGCCGTGCGCCATTGCGACCGTGGCACGGGGCGCTAGACGTTTCGCGCGCTCGACAATCGCCTCGATCGTCTCGATCCGGTTGTGGACGAAGAACACCTGACCGCCCCGGTCGAGCTCACGCGCGATCACCTCTTCGAGTAGCTCGTCATCCCATGGTTCGATGAACGTCAACACGGGCGACCGATCGCGCGGCGCGGTTTCGATGAGCGTGAGATCCCGGAGTCCCGATAGCGCCAGGTGCAGGGTACGCGGAATTGGGGTGGCGGTGAGTGTCAGCACGTCTATTTCGAGACGGAGCGCCTTGAGTCGCTCCTTATGCCGCACACCAAAACGATGCTCCTCGTCCACGACAAGTAACCCAAGGTGTTTGAAGGTCACATCCTTGGACAGCAGTCGATGCGTGCCAATCACAACATCGACTTTCCCGGCGACGAGATCGGCGACGACGGCCCGCTGTTCAGCGGCAGTCCGAAACCGTGACAACACCTCGACCCGGACAGGATAGTCGGCCAGGCGTTCTTGGAACGTCCGTCCATGCTGCTCCGCGAGGATCGTGGTCGGCACCAGCACCGCAACCTGCCGATCCGCCTGCACCGCTTTGAACGCCGCACGAATGGCCACCTCGGTCTTTCCATAGCCGACATCCCCCACAATGAGGCGATCCATCGGATGGGGCTGTTCCATGTCGGCCTTCGTCTCCTCGGACGCGCGCCTTTGGTCGGGCGTGTCTTCATACAGAAAGGCCGATTCCAGCTCGCGCTGCCAGCTGGTATCAGCCGGAAAGGCGTACCCCGCCGCGAGACTCCGGCGCGCATACAGGTCGAGGAGCTCGGTCGCCAACAGCTGAATGGCTCGCTCGGCCTTGGCGCGCTGCGTCCGCCAACGGGACCCTCCCAAGCGGTGGAGGCGTGGCGGCGCCGCCGATGCATCGGCGGTCGATCGATAGGGCTCCAACTGATCCAATCGATACAGTGGTACGTTGAGGCGGTCGCCGCCCTCGTACTCGAGAATCGCGACCTCGATCGTCGTGTCCTCACCGACCGTGATCGTTTCCACGCCGCGGTAGATGCCAATGCCGTGCTCCAGATGCACGACGTAGTCACCCATCGACAGCGCTCCCGTCGTCAGTGACCGCGTTGCCTGGCGGTACCGTCGCGCGCGCCGTAACCGCCGAGCGCGCACGAAGATCTCATGATCGCTCAGCACCGTGAGGCTGGGCAGGACGAACCCGCCCGCGAGCGATCCCAAGGCGAGCGTCGCGGGCGAACGGTTCGGGCTGCGCACGTCCTCGCCGAGCAATTCCTCCAGTCGCTCGAGCTGGCCCTCGTTGTCACAAAGAATCAGCGTCGACCCGGCAGCGACCGTGCGCGCCAGTCGTCCCATCTTGCGTTCGATCGCGGGGGGGGGCTTCAGCCGGATATCATGCTCGGCGTCAGATTCCACGAGCTGGAGTCGCGCAAACATATTCCACTGCGCTCGGAATCGGTCGGGTGGCAAATAGATCGCCTCGCGATTCGGCACATCCTCTCCACGCTTGCGCGCGAGATCGATATGGTGGCGCGCCTCATCCCAGATTCGCTCCACCTCCGCCGTGTCCACGGGATGGTCGACCACGAAGAGCGCATCACTCGGCACAACATCGAACAACGACTTCCGCACCAACTCTCCTGTCCCCTCTGCCCCATCCGTCTTAACTGGCAACACCGCTACTGATCCGATCTCGTCTTCCGACCGCTGCGTGTCGAGATCGAACTGTCGAATGGAAACGATCTCGTCTCCCCACCACTCGATCCGTGTTGGAGCAGCCATGCCAAATCCATAGACGTCGAGCAGGCCCCCGCGCACGGCGAACTGTCCCACATCACGCACCGTCGGCACACGCTCGTACCCCAACGCTCCGAGGCGATCGATGATCTCGGCATGGTCAGCGCCTGTGCTGGCAGCAAGATCGATACGCTGTCGCACCACCGCATCCGGGGTCCGACTTACTTCCTGTAGCGCGCGCAGCGTCGTGACCACGACACGCACCTCACCTCGGGCCACTGCCTGCAGCGTTTCCGCTCGCTCACCCGCGAGCTCGAGGTGGGGCTCGTCCTCACCAAGCGCCTCCCGTTGCGGATACAGCCGCACACTCGCCGATACCACCGTCTCGAGATCGGAAAGCCAGAGCTCTGCCGCATGGGGTGATCCAGCGACCACGGCAAAGAATCGCTGCGTGTCACGCGCAGCCAGCGCGGCAAGCATCACCGCCGCACTCGACCCCGGTAGACCACCCACCGTCTGCCGTGCCCCGCGGGCCGGCAGGTGGTCGGCGAGACCACGGAACGCCGGCAACTCGTCGAATGCCGTAACGAGGGAAGGAAGCACTACGCCGCTGGTTCGCTCCGACTGCCGACAGTGGCGAGCGCAAGCTCGGCGAGGGCTGCGAGCAGCGCAGCGAGGAGCAAGCCGCCCGAGAGTCCCGCGCGTCGCGCGCCACTGAAGGCTTCGCGAATCAGTGCATCGGGACTCAGCACGCGCGCGTTCTCACCCAGCGTACGACGCACGAGCGAAGGCCCGGCCGGCTCGAGCCGACTCTCCCGCGGGTCGTGGTTGACCTCCAAAGCGCCGACTGTATCCCCGGCGGCATTCACTAAGAAGTGGACACCCAGGTCCATCGGCACTCGCAGGCGGCGATCCGCCGGAACCGGTACGGCTCCGGTTGCGGTCATGACCTGCGTCGCGGCAACTGGAACCACGACAGCGTCGCCCGGGTGGGCTCGCACGATCCAGGATTCACTGGCGGCGACGCGGTTCGCCAGGAAATCGAGGAACGGGAGGAACCCGGCGGAGATCGGCAAGGTGGTCCACGTGTCCTCCATCCGAGAGCCAACGATAATCACGTCATCTTCTCGTGCGGCCCACGATATCCCTCCCACCGTCGCCAATGGCGGCGCACCCCCTGTCACACCGTACCTCCGCAGTACGGTCGCGCCGGTGATGGCGTCCAGCTCACTCTCAACGAGCCACTCGCCGGTCTCGAACGCCCCGAACGCGATGCGGAGGCCGCGCGCCGCAAGTTCACGGTTAATGGCACCGACTCTCGCCGCATCTGACGGTGGAAAAAGCACCGTGACACCCGGACCGAGTTCGTCGTCAAAGGTTACGCTCCCTCCCGTGACCACCCGACCCCCGTTCAGCAACACCTCGAACGCATCCAGCACAAACTGGCCGGCCCCGCCGCGCGCGCGCACGGCAGCGGGGAGCGCTGACCGCAGCGCAAGCCACCAGCGGTCATCTGCCCGCAACTCGTCCGGATCCAAGGCGAGTGAGCCGGGGTGCCACCCAAACTCCGTCAAGCGACCGGATAGCGCGACACGATCACCGGGCGTGGCGACTGCGCGGGCGAGCACGTCGTCTCCCACCATCAACCGTACGGCCGCCGCATCCATCTCGGCCCCACTGACACCGACCACCACCACTCCATCAGGGGACCACAACACGGGCTCAGCAAACGCGGAATCGATACCACGGTTTGCCGGGATGTCCGCGGCGTCCGACAGCAGAGTCCGGGTTGGTACGGTCGCGCCGGCAGAAAACGCCGTCGCTTGGAGGTCACTCAGCACGACGACCTCACGTGCCGGAAGCGACGAACGGTCCACCACGAGCGATGCGGCACGCGCAGCCGCTGCCACGTCCAAGCGCACGACGACAGGTGCAAGCGTGTCCACGAGGGCGCTCGCCTCCGATTGTCCAATCCGCAGCGGCTGACCATCGGCAGTGACAATCCACAACTCGTCCCCCACCGCGAGGTCGGCCAGGAGTTGCCGCGCGTACCCGCGCAACCGATCGAGGACCGTGCGTCCCCCGACCACCGCACCCGAGGAGAGTGAGTTGTCGATCACCACAGCGATCGCCGTAGGCGGATGCATGCCGCCCGTACCCAAATCGGCGACGGGTCGAGCCGCCGCGAGCACGATGAGCGCGATGACCGCCATGCGCAGCAGCATCAGCAGCAGGTTACGCAGTTTGAGTCGACGGCTGTGTTCGCGCTCGGTTGCCTCCAGATACCGAACGGCGGGGAATACCACGAGAGGGGGGAGGCGGCGACCTAACAGGTGCAGGAGTGGCGGAACGGCCACGGCCGCCAGACCGAGAAGCGCCAACGGTTGTAGGAACCCCACGGCTAGCCGAGTCTGGTGCGGCTCACCGTCGCGCGGCGCAAGACGTCGCCGAACGGCATGTCGGTGAGCACATGGTGATAATGCATCCCGCTCCCCCGGAGTGACGCTCGCCAGTCTTCGATGGTCCGTCGAACGGTTTCCTCATACACGGCTCGTAACTCACGCGGCCGAGCGATCAAGATCCCACCAGTTTCAGGATCTTCAAATCGCGCTTCGGCCGGACCTTCGAGATAGAGCTCCCCGGGGTCCATGATATGGAACACCATCACCTGATGGCCGCGGTGCTTGAGATATTGGAGCGTGCGCCGGATCAATTCCGGCTCGACGAGCAAGTCCGACACGAGAATGACGAGTCCGCGCCGGCGTAGCAGGTCGGTCACCTTTCGAAGCGCCGGCTCCGCCACGGTGCCGGTTCCCGGATCGATGTCGACGATGGCACGAAGCAGTTGCCACCAGTGTTGCGATCGCGCACGGGCGTGCACGATCTGCCGGACGTCGTCGTCGAAGGCGATCAGCCCCGTGGCGTCGCGCTGACGAATCAACACAAGCGCAAGCGCCGCGATGAGCCGCTTCGCGTACTCCAGCTTGGTGAGACGCCGGTCACCGCTCCGCCAATCCATCGACTTGCTCACGTCGAACACCACGATCGACCGGAGGTTGGTCTCTTCTTCGAACTGTTTCACGAAGAGCCGGTCGGCCCTGCCTAGAATGCGCCAATCGAGGTACCGCAGCTCGTCGCCGGGCTGATACGGCCGGTGCTCGGCGAACTCGACGGAGAACCCGCGGAACGGCGATCGATGCAAACCGGCCAGAAACCCCTCAACCACACCACGCGCAACGATCTCGACACCACCAAGTTGGGCTACTTCGTAGGGGTCGAGGAGGTCGACGCGGTCTGTCACGAACGGGAGGCCTTTCGTCCACACGAGAGGACAATCGCGCTGGATTCGGGATGGTGGTCAGAGCTGCTAAGTGCAAGCACATGAACAATGTAGCCGATGGTACACCGCTGGCACACGGGATGCACGGTGTTCTTATGTCCCCTCGCGAGGCGGGTTATGACCGCGACAGTCCTCGCCCTTGTAGTCAGTGCTCTGATGGCACCCCAATCGTCTGACTCGGTCAGGCCGGAGGTCGTGCTCAACGTCCAGGGCAATCTCAAGCTCCGGCGCGGCCACAACGTCAAGGTGCTGGTTCGCACGGATCGGCTCGCGTTCCTCACCGTGTACCGGGTTGCGACGGATGGTCGACTCTCAGTCTTGCACCCCAAAACACCCAACGCGCAGCCCGCCTGGGAGGGAATGGTCAACCGGGGCGTTGTCGATCCCACGGGATCACTCGACCACCACACGTTCGCCGTCGATGACTACCCGGGCGTGGGATACGTGTTCGCCATCGCGAGTCCCGTTCCTTTCGACTACTCGGCGCTGGGCGATTCGGCTGGGTGGCAGGTGGAGAACCTGCTCCCGGAAGGACGCGTCACCGGGGATGCGGACGCCTTGATTGCCGACATCGGGATCGCCACGCTGCCGGATACCATCGCTTTTTCGTACGACGAGCACCGGTACCTGGTCGAACCAACCGCGCCGCCGATCATTGCAGGTTTCTGTCCCTATTGTCTCCCGCTGTTCGGCTCGCCGTTCGACCTCCCAATCAGGGAATGGTGTGCGACGTTCCAGGCTGAGCCGCCTGACCCGTGGACTCATCTCGACGGGCTGAGCCCCCCGCCGCCATCCTCAGTCGTCGGAGGTACGCCGCCCCCAACTGTGCATCCGTCGGATATAGTCGTCGCGCAGGGCGCCAAGGAGCCACGAAAGCGCACACCCAAGATCGGATCGTCCGTCGACGGGGTGACGTCGGCCCGTGGCGGAGCGGCGGGCCCGTCCCGGCCATCACGACCTCGGCCGCCTGCGGTCCGTCCCCGCACACCAGGCCGCCGATCGCCGACCGCACCCCGCCGACGACCGACCTAGGGATCCTTGCGCCGGCGGTCGCAGCCGGCACCTTCCGAACGTATCACAACGCGAGTCAGGCCGATGCTGCACCGAACCGTGGTGTGCGCGATCACCATCAGCGCTACCGTCAACCCCACCGCTGCGCAGGAACAGCGGTACTTCGACTGGGTGGACCTGCCGTTTCCAGCCGAGGAGTTCGTAGCACGACGAGCTGCGTTCGCGGAAAAGCTCAAGGCATCCGGCGGCATCTTTCTCGCGGTGAGCGTCGATGGTGTCAGTGGTGGTGAGACGTTCCGCCAGCAGGACACCTTCATGTATTTCACCGGTCTCGAGCTCCCCCGATCGATCCTGGCGATTGCCGCCGACGGACGCGTCACGCTCTTTGCCCCACCGCGAGACCCACGGTTCGAGAATCCTTCGCGCACCAATGACTTTCCGGGTCGCCCGCTTGCCGACGATCCAACGATCGCGCTGCGGTCGGGAATTCAGCACCTGCGGGACAACGCGACGTTCGACGGCTTTTTCATCCGACTGATGGGCAGCGGAACTCCGATCTACATCGACATGGGGTCCACCGATCCTTCGCCTCCCACGGTGAGTCCCCACCTGGATTGGGATGCGCGCGACGGGTTCCACGCGTTCCTGCGCGAAGCGTATCCCCGTGCGTCACTTCGGAACGCGTTCGAACTGGTAGCACGACAACGCATGATCAAAACGCCCGCCGAGATCGCTCGGATGCGCGCGACCGCCCAACTCACCGCAACCGCGATCGTGGAAGCTGGCGCAGCCGTTCGCACCGGCATCGATGAGCGGGGCCTCGAAGCGGTCTTTGAGGCCGCTTGTAAGGAAGGAGGATCGCAACGGCTGGCGTTCTCTTCGATCGTGAAGTCCGGCCCAAATTCGTTGTGGCCGTGGCGCGTGCTCGCATCACACTACGATCGCCGCAATCGCGTCATGCAGGATGGTGATTTGGTGATCTTCGACGTGGGATGCGAGTTGGATGGGTACGTGAGCGACGTTGGCCGAACATTCCCGGTCTCTGGCGCCTTTTCCGACCGGCAACGCGAGATTCTCGAGATGGTCACCGGAATCGCGGACACGATCATCGCTGCAATCCGCCCTGGCGTGACGTTCAGCGAACTCACCGTTCGCGCTCAGCGCGCCATTCCGAGCGCGCACCGCGCGTACATGCAAACCGGGAGCTTTTACGGACACCATCTGGGCCTTGCCACCGGGGATCCAAGCCTCCGCGATGCCCCGCTCGAGCCGGGCATGATCTTCACCGTGGAACCTTGGTACTACAATCACGACCTCGGTATCGCGGTATTCGTCGAAGACGAGATCTTGGTCACGGCGAGCGGGGCGGAGCTGCTGACCGGATCGCTTCCGCGATCGGCCGCGGGACTCGAAGCGATCGTGCAGCGACGCTAACTTGCCGGGCGTGGTCCACCCCATCACACTTTGCCATCATGACATCACTCACCGACCGAGCTCTCCTCGAACGCCTTGTCGGCTTCGACTCGACTAGTCGCAATAGCAATCGCCCCATCGCGGACTTCGTCTGTGACTACCTGGATTCCCCATCCGTGGTCATCCACCAGCACCCGTCTGACGACGGCGAGAAAGTCACCGTGATCGTGCGTACCAAGGATCACGAGGCGGCGTCGACGCCTGGGACCCCCGTTCCGGGGTTATCGCTCTCGGGACATCTCGATGTGGTGCCGGCGGACGAACCCGAATGGACGTCCGATCCCTTCGTGCTCACCGAACGGGAGGGCATGCTCTACGGGCGGGGTGCGAGCGACATGAAGGGGTTCGTGGCCCTCGCCATCAATCGGTTCCGATCGACGGTGCAAGACCACCCCAGTGCCCCGCTCGCCCTGCTCCTCACGCGCGACGAAGAGCTTGGCACCATTGGGGCCCACCACTGGGCGAAGACATGGAACGGCGCGCCCTTGCCAACAGACATGCTAGTGGGCGAACCCACGGAGCTTCGCGTGGTCACCATGCACAAGGGCTTTGTACAGCTTCGCATCACGCTCACCGGGATTCCCGCTCACAGCGGTTACCCCCATCTCGGGAAGAGCGCGATCGAGCCGGCTGGCACGGTACTCATAGCGCTCACCGAGTTACGGCGCTCGCTCGACGCCGAGCGCCCAGATTACTCCGAGCACTTTCCCGCGGTGCCGTATCCCGCCCTCAATATCGGCAGGGTGCATGGAGGGAGTGCGGTGAACGTCGTGCCCGATCACTGCGCAATCGACGTCGGTATCCGTCTCCTCCCCACCATGACCGGTGATCAGATGTGCGACCGCGTGCGAGCCGCCGTTGCGGACGCCCTCGGCGACACACCGTTTGCGCTCGACCTGATAAGTGACAGTCCACCTATGTGGCTGGACGCCGAGACGGATCTCAGTTCGGCGCTGCGGGCGGAGGTGCAGCAGCAGGAAACGGAGACGGTCTCCTATGCGACCGATGCCGGGTGGTTCCAAACAGTGGGGTATCGGTGTGTCATCTTTGGGCCTGGGTCGATCGCTGTCGCGCACAAGCCCAATGAGCGCATGCCGATCGATCAGTTCGAACGGGGCGGCGCCATCCTCGACCGCGTCATCTCGCAGCGATACGCAATGACATCATGAGTGGATCGCACACCAGACTCATCGAGTGCGTCCCAAATTTCAGCCAAGGTCGGGACGACGCAGTCATCAAACAGATCACGGACGCGATCGAATCGGTAGACGGCGTCACACTGCTCGACGTGGATCCCGGACGGGCAACCAACCGGACCGTTGTCACGTTCGTGGGGGCGCCCGAACCGGTCGTAGAAGCCGCCGTCCGGGCCGGGCAAGCGGCCAAGCAGCTCATCGACATGTCCACGCACCATGGTGAGCACCCACGCTTTGGCGGGATGGACGTCTGTCCACTCGTTCCGGTCGCGAACGTCTCAATGGAGGAGACCGCCGAATACGCCCGACAGCTCGCGCAGCGATTGGGTGAGGAAGTGGGGCTCACGGTCTACTGCTACGAGCACGCGGCCGCTGCGCCGGAGCGGCGGAACCTGGCGGATGTTCGCGCCGGTGAATACGAGGGCCTCGAGGACAAACTCGCCGATGCCGCGTGGAAGCCGGATTTCGGACCCGCCGATTTCAACCCGAGGACCGGGGCCACTGCGGTGGGCGCCCGCGACTTTCTGGTCGCGTACAACGTCAACCTGAACACGACCTCCACCCGGCGGGCCAACGCGATCGCCTTCGACGTCCGCGAAAAGGGTCGGATGAAGCGCGATGGCAACCCACTGACAGGTCCGATCGTGCGTGACGCGGAAGGCCAGCCCGTGTGGATCCCCGGCACGTTGAAAGCGGTGAAGGCGATCGGGTGGTATATCGAAGAGTACGGGATTGCCCAGATCTCGATGAACCTCACCAATATCGGAGTGACACCCGTCCACGTGGCGTTCGATGAGGTTTGTGGCAAGGCCGACGCCCGCGGTGTCCGGGTGACCGGATCGGAGCTCGTGGGCCTGATTCCACTCCACGCCATGCTGGACGCCGGACGCTACTTTCTTCGCAAGCAACACCGTTCCCTCGGCGTGAGCGATGGAGAACTCATCAAGATCGCGGTCAAGTCGCTGGGCCTCGATGAGCTCGGCCCGTTCGACCCACAGGAGAAAATCATCGAATACCGACTCGAGCACATCACTGGGCAGCGGCTGGTGAATCACTCCGTCAAAGCGTTCATCGAAGAGACCGCGTCCGAGTCTCCTGCCCCCGGCGGTGGGTCCGTGGCAGCTCTGCTCGGCGCGTTGGGCGCGGCATTGGCAAGCATGGTCGCCAACCTGTCGTCCCACAAACGCGGCTGGGACGACCGGTGGGAGGAGTTCTCGCAGGCGGCCGAACGCGGGAAGGCGTCGTACACCGCGCTCATGCAACTCATCGACGCGGACACCGAGGCGTTCAACCGAGTGATGGACGCCTTTCGGCTACCCGGTACCACGGCCGCTGAACAGGAAGCACGCGACCGCGCGGTGCGAGACGCCACGAAGGAGGCGATCGAGATACCCCTTCGGGTGATGGAAACAGCACTCGAGAGCATGACCGTAATCCAACAGATGGCGGAGACCGGCCTTTCCAGCTCGGTGTCCGACGCCGGCGTCGCGGCGATCTGTGCGCGGGGTGCGGTGATGGCCGCGCATCTCAACGTGCTGATCAATGCCGGCACGCTCGACGACGGCGCCTATGTGAAGGACGCGCTGGCGAAGGCCGCGGGCCTCGAGAAGGCCGCGAACGGGCGAGAAGGCGACATTCTCGAGATCGTCAGGGGAAAGATCAGCGACTGAACCGAGCCGCGCCCCATCGGGGGCCGCGCTCACCCTCCCTGTATATTCTCCCCATGCGTCAGGACCGGATTCGCAATTTCTGCATCGTCGCCCATATCGATCACGGGAAGTCGACGCTCGCCGACAGGCTGATCGAAGCCACGCACACGCTCCAGAAGCGCCAGATGCGCGAGCAGGTGCTCGACACGATGGACCTGGAGCGCGAGCGCGGCATCACGATCAAGCTGAACGCCGTGCGTATGACCTATCACCAGGACGGTGGGCGCGAATACGAGCTCAACCTGATCGACACACCGGGCCACGTCGACTTTACGTACGAGGTGTCGCGGTCACTGAACGCCTGCGAGGGTGCCGTGCTTGTGGTGGACGCCGCACAGGGCATTCAAGCGCAGACAGTAAGCAACTTGTTGCTGGCGATGGACGCCGGCCTCGAGATCATTCCCGTCCTGAACAAGATCGACCTCCCCTCGGCCGAGCCCGCGAAGCGCAGAGATGAACTCGCGGAACTCCTCGGCGTCGATCACGCAGAAATCCTGCACGTGTCCGCCAAAGAAGGCAGCGGGATACCGGAACTGCTTGACGCCATCGTGGAGCGCGTTCCGGCGCCCGCGGGAGATCCAGACGCTCCCCTCCGCGCCCTGATCTTCGACTCCTACTATGATCGCTATCGTGGCGCGACACCGAGCATCCGTGTCGTAGACGGGAGGCTGGACAAGGGCATGAACGTCGTGTTCGGCACCCATCCCGACGATCAGTATGAAGTGACGGAGGTGGGATATCTCCAGCTCGGGCAACGTGCGACCGGAACGCTGGAAGCGGGAGAAGTGGGATACATGGTGGCCAGCATTCGCGGTGTCGGCGAAACTCGCGTTGGCGATACCGTACTCGAAGCGCAGCATCCCCAGGTCGAGATGCTACCGGGATACCGTGACGTACACCCCATGGTGTTCGCCGGCTTGTACCCCACGGAGACCAATCAATTCGAGGAGCTTCGGGACGCGCTTGCCCGACTCCAACTCAATGACGCGTCACTCCACTACGAGCCTGAAACGTCCGTGGCGCTCGGATTCGGGTTCCGGTGTGGGTTCCTGGGTCTGCTCCACATGGACATCGTGCGCGAACGACTCGAACGGGAATTCGATCTGGACCTCATCACCACCGTCCCCAACGTCGAGTACCACGTGGCGATGACGGACGGCAGCATGGAGGTGATCGAGAACCCGACCAAGCTCCCGACCGGATCGTCCGTCGATCACGTCGAGGAGCCGTACATCCGTACTCGGATCACCACACCGACGGACTATATCGGCGCTATCATGCAGCTTGGACAGGAACGCCGCGGCGAGTACCACCATATGGAGTACCTCGACCCGACTCGTGTACAGATGGATTGGGAATTCCCCCTAGCAGAAATCATCCTGGATTTCTACGACCGGTTGAAGACTGTCACGAGGGGGTACGCTGGGATGGACTACGAGGCAAGCGGGTATCGGCGAAGTAACCTCGTCAAACTGGATATGTTGATTAACGGAGACCCCGTGGATGCCTTCAGCGTCATCATCCACACGGACAAGGCATATGAATGGGGCCGCAAGGTCGCAAAGAAGCTCCGGGAACTTATTCCCCGCCAGCTGTTCGAGGTCGTGTTGCAGGCTGCCATCGGACAGAAGGTGATCGCCCGCGAGACCATCCGACCATTGCGGAAAAACGTGACGGCGAAATGTTATGGCGGGGATGTGACGAGAAAGCGGAAGCTCCTGGAGAAACAGAAAGAGGGGAAGAAGCGCATGAAGCAGGTGGGTACGGTCGAAATCCCTCAGGAGGCGTTCATGGCAGTTTTGCAGGTTGGGGAGTCCTGAGATCGTGGCGACGCAACGCATGATCCTCGGGGTGGACGTCGGGGGCACCAACGTGGTAGTTGGCACCGTTCCCGAAGATGGCAGCACGGTGCACGGGCTACGGCAGGTGAAGACTCGCGTCCGCAACGGGGCGGACGCCGTCGTTCATCAGATCGAGACGCTGATCGGTGAGTCGTTGGAGGCCACACGTCGAACCGTCGGCGACACGTTCGAGGTGGCGGGCGTTGGGATCGGCGCACCCGGCCCCCTCGATACGACACGAGGCATCGTCCTGCTGACGCCCAACCTCGGGTGGCGTGACTATCCGCTCCGCGATCGCGTGAGCGCAACCGTCGACCTGCCAGCAACCCTCGATAACGACGCCAACTGCGCCATCTTCGGCGAATGGTGGCGCGGCGCGGCCCGTGGAGCCTCACACGTCATTGGGCTCACTATCGGGACCGGCATTGGCGGTGGCATCATCCTGGACGGCCAGATCTACCACGGATCGAGCGACATTGCCGCAGAGTTCGGACATATGACCATCGATTCGACCGGACGACAATGCGGGTGCGGTAACTACGGATGCCTCGAAGCGTACGCGTCCGGCACCGCCATTGCCGCCCGCGCCCGCGAAAGCGCCGAAGCCGGCGCCGATACGAACCTCGGGCAGTTTGTCGACGGCGATCTTTCCTCACTCTCGGCGGCCGTCGTCTACGAAGCAGCCAGCAGAGGCGACGAACTCGCCCTCGAGGTGATCAAAGACACCGCGCGGTTCCTGGGAGCCGGAGTGTCGAACCTGATCAACATCTTCAACCCCGAGGTAGTCGTCATTTGCGGAGGGGTCACTGCCGCCGGCGACCGGTTGTTCACGCCTCTTCGTGCCGAAGTGCGCCGCCGAGCGTTCCGGCCGGCCGTCGAAGGCTGCCGCATTGTGGCAGGGGATCTCGTTGGAACCGCGGGCGTCTTCGGCGCCGTCGCGGCGTTCAAAGTGCAGACGTGGGGAGCGGCATGAAGCAACTCGGGGTGATCGGTACAATGGTGTGGGATACCATCCATCGATCGCCGTCAAGCGAGCCCATCGAGGAATGGGGCGGCATCAGCTTTGCGCTCGCCGCACTCGACGTCGCCCTCCCGAACGACTGGGTGATCGTGCCATTGATCAAGGTCGGGAACGACCTCGCAGCAGAGGCCAACGGGTTCCTGTCTTCGCTCGACCGACGGTCACCGAACGCTCGTTTCATCGAGGTGCCCGAACCGAACAACCGCGTGTCCCTGCACTACCTGGGTGAAGGCCGCCGCACTGAACGGCTTCGGGGCAGTGTTCCCCCGTGGCAGTGGCACGAATTGGGTCCCATGGTGCAGGATCTGGACGCCATCTACTGCAACATGATCTCTGGATTCGAGCTCGACGTGACCACTGCCCAGCATCTGCGCCGCGGGTTTGGGGGACCGATCTACGCCGACCTGCACAGTCTCACGCTCGGACTGGCCGACGACGGCATGCGTTTTCGCCAGCCGTTGCACGCGAAACACGATTGGTTCTCGTGTTTCGACGTCGTGCAGGTAAACGAGGAGGAAATGGCCTGCATGGGCCCCGATCCCATGGAAGTGGCCGCCGAAGCCCTTCGCCGTGGGGTTGCGCTCCTCATCGTGACGCTGAGCGACCAAGGCGCTGTCTATTTTGCCCAAGGGGACTTCGCGTTTGTGCACACGGAACGCCGCAAACCGGTCGACGCGGCCCTGCGCACCGCGCGGGTTCCCGCCCCAATGGTGACCGACGTGCGCGACCCCACCGGATGTGGTGACGTGTTTGGCGCCACCGCGGTCTCACACCTCCTTGGATCGGACACCGTCGAAGATGCCTTGCGCGCCGCCAACGAGCTGGCAGCCCGGAACGCCCAGTACCACGGTGCAACGAACCTGCAATACCACCTTCGGGGCGAGATCGTCCCTCGATGACGCGCGTCGTCGACGTGCCCAATCAGTTCGACGATCGGACGTTCGACCAGTTCGCCAAAGGCATGGAGGGGGGTGGCGACCGCCTCCTCTTCGACGCCCACGCCACTCACTGGGCCTCGCCATACGGTCTCGTTGGGTTATTGGCCGCAGGCCAGCACGCCACGGAAAACGGGCAGCAGCGCCCGCTCCTGACCGTACCGGCGGACCGCGACGTCGCCCATTACTGGGGAAGTGCGGGGTTCTTCGAGCAGGCAAGCGACTGGTTCGAGCTGCACGGTAAGGTCCCGCGCGTTTCGCCTAGCCATTCCTCGGATGTCCTGTTGCCTATCACGCCCGTTCGCGGCAGTGATGATGTCCATCAGGTCGTCGAGCGAATACAAGAGCGGTCAGCGGCGATTCTGTCAGGGGAACTCCGCCTCGAAGCCACGGCAACAATGGGGTTTGCTATGGCGCTTTCCGAGGCATGTCAAAATATTGTAGAGCACGCCGGCACCTCAGGATGGGTCGCGGTTCAGGCCTATTATTGGAAGCGACGGCTCGGGCGCAAAGTCGTGGTCATCGCCGTCGCGGACGCTGGTGTGGGGTTCCGCCAAACGCTCGCGGCGACCCAGGCGGCGCGGTTTGGCGACCGCTGGAACGATGCCACGGCGCTCGAAGCCGCCCTCTTTCAGGGAGCAAGCCGCTTCCGCGACCCCGGTCGCGGGCAGGGACTGGCCGGGATCACGCGATACGCGAACCGATGGGAAGGTAAAGTGAGCCTGCGGTCAGGCACGGCGCGGATCGCCATTTTACCTTCGTGGGATGATGACGAACCGTTGGTGGATGGTTTACCCGCATTTCCTGGATCGCAGGTATTGATCATTATTCCAGCGCAACACGCGCAATGACGACCAAGCGGCGGATCAATCTGAAACGGGTCTTGGAGCAGGCCGTCTCGAGCCTGTACGGTGACCTCGTGACGCGACCGACCGGCAAGGCCGTGCGGAGCGAGGTCGTCCACATGCTCGCGGACGCCGAAGGTGAAACGACCGTCGTGATCGACTTCGGACTGGTCGGCATTCTGGACATCTCATGCGCTGACGAGATTGTCGGCAAATTGCTCATTGATCACGGGACCGCCCGGTATTACATGCTCTACGGAGTGTCCGACGCCCATTGCGACTCCATCGAACAGGTGCTGGAACGGCACCGGCTGGCCGTAGTGGCAAGCGACCGTGACGGCCGCATCCAGGTGTTGGGGCCGATCGCAGACACTGCGCGCACGGCCTTTCGAGCCATTTTCGATGCCGGCCCGACTGATCCCAGCGAGCTGGCTAGCCAACTCTCATGGACGGTGGATGCGGCGCGGCAGGCGCTCGATGAACTCTCGACCCAGCGTCTCGTTCAGGTCTCAGCCGACCGGTACGTCGCCATTAAGGCCTGATGGCCAACGTTCCAGGAGGACCGTCGACCCGCGCCATTCACGGGCTCCCTCACGCAAAGGCCGACCGCGATCCCGTCGTTACGCCCATCTATCAGAGCAGCACATTCGCGGCTGGAATCGCCGCCACCGACGAGGTGCTCTACACGCGGTACGGCAACAACCCCAATCAAACGGTGTTGGCGACCAAGCTGGCGGCCCTCGAGCAAGCGGACCGCGCCATCTTCCTGGCCAGCGGCATGGGCGCCACGGCCCTGGCCCATTTAGCCGTGCTTCGGCCGGGCGATCATCTCCTGGCAAGCGAGTGGATCTACGGCGGCACGCACAAGCTCCTCACCGAAGAGTTCGGCAAGCTCGGGATCGATGTCACGTTCGTCACGCCCGACAACCCACGGAATTGGAGGCACGAGGTCCGGAAGAACACGCGCGGCATCTTCGTCGAAACACCAACGAATCCGATCATGCGGGTCCTGGATCTCGAGCCGATTGCCGACCTCTGTCAGCAGCAGGGCCTCGTCCTCCTTGTAGACTCCACGTTCGCCTCCCCCGTGAATTTCCGAGCTCTCGAACACGGCGCTGACGTCGTGATCCACTCCGCCACCAAGTATCTGAATGGGCACTCAGACGTGATCGGTGGGGTGGTCGCCGGCAGCGAGGAGATCGTCGAGGAAGTGCGCCGCCTGATGCAGGTCTGGGGACAGGCACCGGACCCCCATGCCGCGTGGCTGGTCGAGCGCGGCCTCAAGACGCTTGCCATTCGCGTTGCCCGTCACAACGAAAACGGGCTCGCGTTTGCCACTTGGGCGGCGGAACAGGGGGCGGTCGACGTCGTCCATTATCCCGGCCTGCCAGAGCACCCGGACCACGCCGTCGCGAGCGAGCAACTCGAGGGATTCGGGGGGATGGTCGGACTGGTCCTCAAGGGTGGGCCGGCGGCTGCCGAGACGGTGTTGCGAAAGCTCCGGTTGGCAACCCATGCCCCAAGCCTCGGGGGCGTCGAAACCCTGGTGTCAGAACCGCGTTTCACCTCGCACGCTCACATGTCGGTTGAAGAACGTGACGCCGTCGGGATCCCCGATGGGTTTATCCGCGTCAGTCTTGGCATCGAAGACGTTGAAGACATCATTGCCGATTTCGCTGCCGCACTCCACGCCCTGTCGTGATTCGTCTCAACCAAGTCTTCAAGGCCTATCCGAAAGGCACCATCGCCCTCAAAGACATCACCATTCACGTTCCAAAAGGGCAGTTCGTATTCCTCACGGGCCATTCCGGGGCTGGGAAGTCCACGATTCTCCGCCTTATCTACGCCGATGATCTCCCGACCTCGGGCGACGTTCATGTTTCGGGCTTCGCGACAAACCGTCTCAAACCGAATGAAATTCCCAAGCTCCGTCGACGGTTAGGAATTGTCTTTCAGGATTTCCGGCTGCTGGAAGACCGCACGGCGGAAGACAACGTCGCGTTTGCCCTGGAGGTCACGGGCGCACGCCGTAGCGAGATCGCGCCCAAGGTCATGCGGGTACTCACCCAAGTGGGCCTGGCTGCGAAGGCGCACGCTTTCCCACAGGAACTCTCCGGCGGCGAGCAACAGCGCGTCGCCATTGCACGGGCACTCGTGAACGACCCGATGGTGCTCCTCGCCGATGAACCGACCGGGAACCTCGATGAGCGAGCTACCCGAGGGGTGTTCCAGCTCCTTCGCGATATCAATGCGACGGGCACGGCTGTGGTCATGGCCACGCACGACCTCGACCTTGTGCGGAGTGCGTCCCACCGGACGGTCGAACTGAAGGATGGTGAGCTCGTGCACGATACGGCCGACCATGCGCGAGTCGACGAGGACCTCTTGTGAGACTCACCGTCCGCGAAGCGTTGCTCTCATTCCAGCGCGCACCGATCCTCTCGACCCTCGCCATCACGACGATCGCCTTCGCGCTGTTCGTGCTGGGACTGTTCGGCCTCGTTGCCATCAACCTGCAACAGGCGTTGACCGGTGTGGAGGAGCGGGTCGAGATCGTGATGTATCTCTCCCGTGGCACGCCCATCGAGGTGGTCACGGTCGCGATCGGGGATATCCAGAGCTTTCCAGAGGTCGAGTCAGTGATCTATGTGTCCCAGGAAGAAGCGCTCTCTCGAGCGCGAGAGGAATTGACCGAGTTCCAGGGTGTCTTCGAAGATCTGGAGATCAATCCGCTTCCGCCGTCCTTGGAGATTCGGCTGAAACCTGGGTTCCGCGATGCCGAATCCGCGGCGGCGGTCGCGAACAGACTCGAGGGGTTCCGGTTTGCCGAGGACGTGCGTTTCGGCCGCGAGTGGATCGAGAAGCTAGATCGGCTGCGCAACATCGCGGCGGTCGTCGGCCTCACGGTGGGGTTTGGCTTTATGGCTGCGGCCGCGATCATCATCGGGACGACGATCCGGATGACGGTCTTGGCCCGACGCCGCGAGATTCAGATCATGCGGTTGGTTGGGGCCACGAATGGATTCGTGCGACGCCCGTTCCTGTTGGACGGTGCGGTTAAAGGTGTCCTCGGTGGCGCCGTTGCCCTCCTCCTCAACTATGCCGCCTTCGCGGCCGTGAGCCGCGCCTTGTTCACCGCGACGTTCTTCACCTTAGGTCAGGGAGCCTTGTTCGTCTTGTTTGGAATGCTGATGGGCCTCACCTCCAGCGCCATCAGCGTTGGCCGTCATCTGTCGCGCATATGAGAACGCGCGCGCCACTCGCCTGCCTCGCGGTGATGCTGTTCGCGGCCCCTATCCCAGGGTCCGCGCAGCAGTCCATTACCCGCCAGATCCGGAGTTACCAAGCTCGGCTCGACAGCATTCGCAACGAGCGTGAAAGCCTCGAAAGCCAGCTTCAGACCCTGACGGCCCAAGTGCGGACCCTCACGGTCGAGCTCGACAACATCGAGCAGCAGAAATCCATCACGGGGCGGTTGGTCAACGAACTGGACCGCCAAATGTCGACGATGAACTCGCAGGTCGACACGATCACCCTCGAGCTGCTGTTGACGCAGGACGCCTATGCGGAGAAGCGGGCGATCCTTCAAGCGCGGCTCGTGGAGATCTACAAGCGTGGGCAGCTGTATGCCTTCGAAGCCCTCCTCGCTGCCGACAGCTTCGGTGAACTCGTAAGCCGATACAAATACCTGTACCTGGCCTCCCGACAGGATCGGGCGCTCGTCGGCGAGGTGGAGGACCTTCGCGACCGCATTGCCGGCACACGGACGCAATTGGTGAGCATGCAGTCGGCCCTCACGGATCGCCACGACGAACGAAGCCGCGAGCTCAACCGCTATCAATCACTGGAGCGGCAGCGGCAACTCCGGCTGCGCAACGTTCGGGGTGCGCAGCAGATCACCGCAACCCGCATGGATTCCCTGGCCCGAGACGAAGACCGGATGGTGGAGTTGCTGGCGGCGCTCGAACGCGCGCGCTTGGCTGCCGGAGAGAGCCTCGTGGACGCGTCCATCACCACGGAGGACTTGGGTGGGCTCGATTGGCCGGTCCAGGGCGGGGACGTCATCTACGACTTTGGGGACGCTCGAGGGCCTGACGGGACGACGATCACGTATCAGGGGATCGGGATTGGCGTCCCCGTGGGTACCGAGGTCCGGGCCGTCGCGGACGGGCAGGCCGTGATCGTCGGTCCGTTCGGCACGTACGGGCTGACCGTCGTTCTCCATCATGGCGGCGGCATCTACACGAATTACCACTACCTGTCCATCATCAATGTCCAGCAGGGACAGTTCGTGCCTCAAGGCGCCGTCATTGGGCAATCTGGGGGCTCCACCAGCGATCACGGACCCCACATCGAGTTCCAGCTCAGGCAGACCACCCAAGGCAACCCGATTGCCTTGGACCCGCTTAATTGGCTCCGACGCCAGCGCAACCGATAGGGACACCCCACGGGCCGTGCCATCCGGCCCCATCTTGCCGAATCATACAAACGTTTGTATTATAAGAGATGGTCGATGCTGTGGAAGCCAGGATTCTGGCTCAGGCTCGCGATCTCTTTGCCGAGTCTGGGTACGCCGGAACGTCGGTTCGCGCGATTACGGCAGCGGCGCGGGCCAACCTCGGGGCGGTCACCTACTACTTCGGGTCGAAGCGCGAACTCTACAAGGCGGTGCTCGCTGACGAGGTAGCACCCCTGCGGGAGGCCGTCTCGGCCGTAGCGCAGGGGCCAGGGTCGCCACTCGAGCGCATCGAGCAGATCATCCGGACCTTCTTTGCGCACCTCCAGCAACATCCCGCCCTGCCCCGCCTCATCGTCCAGCAGCTGGCAACGTCGTCGGACATTCCGGACGTTGCGCGCTCCGCGTTGATCAACAACCACCGCACGATCGCCAGCGTGATCGCTGAAGGTCAGACCGATGGGAGCATTCGAGCGGGAGATCCGAGACTCATGGCACTGAGTATCGGGTCACAGCCAATGATGCTTTCGCTGATGCGAGACGTGTTGACCCGTGCCGTCGACATCGATCAGTCCGATCCCACCACGCGAACTGCCCTTGTCGACAGCGTCGTGCAGTTCGCGGTCGCTTCTCTGCGGACGGCTGCCCCATGAAGCCGGCGTTCGCCGTCGCCATGGCGACACTGCTGGTAAGCCCGGTCGTCGAAGGCTACGCGCAGGACACCGACTCCTCGCTGACCATCGTCGCCGCGGTCCGACAGGCGTTGGCCGTGCATCCGGGCATGCGAGCCGCCGAGGCCGCGACGCGCCAGGCCAGCGCCAGGGTCGGCGAGTTCACCGCCGACCGGTTTCCCTCGCTCGCCGTCGACGGCTCACTCATGCGGTACCAAGAGCCAATGCTGGTCGCGCCGATACACGCTCTCGATGCCACACAGGTGGAGTTCAACCAGACCTTGATCCAGGGGGCCGTGCGACTTGGCTACACGCTGTGGGATGGCGGAGCGCGGGGGGCGGCCATCGACGGTGCGCGAACCCGTGAAGCGGTAGCGTGGAGTCAGTACGACGTGACGGCAATGGACGTGACGATGGAAGTTGCGGACGCCTACCTGCGCGTGTTGTCCGCGAGCGAGATGCTGGCGGCGCACGACGACGGGCTTGCTGCCCTGCGCGTCGAGCGCGACCGCGCGCAGCGGTTGTTCGCCGAAGGTGCGGCGGCGGCGATCGAGGTGTTACGCGCGGAAGCGGCGATCGCGGACGCAGAGGCCGAGCGCGCAACGGTGGAGATCGAACTCGAGAACGCGCAGCATCACCTGGCTCGCGTCCTGGGCATTGAGCCGGAGGGTTTCAACCCCCAAGACCTGCGTGCCATCACACTGCGTGACGAGTCGATCCCCAATCGCGACACCGTCGCGGGACGGTCGAGCGCATCGAACCTCGACTTGCAGTTGGCGAGCCGCGCAGTTGATGCCGCCACATGGCGGCGCAAGGCGGCCACGTCGAGTTGGTTCCCGCGCTTGGATCTGATCGGCGGCTACCTGCTGTTCGGGAGTGCGGCCGGGAACTTCACGGCGGAGTGGAACGCGGGTCTCCGAGTGTCGTACCCGTTGTTCGTCGGGGGGCGGCGGAACCGTGCCGTGGATGCCGCCTCGGCTGACGTGGACGCGGCCCAACACCGATACGACGCGGTGGTGCTGCGGATCGATGAAGCGGTCGATCGCGCGGTGGGAGCCGCGCGCGAGCTTCGCGCGCGCGTCCGAGCGCTCACGCGATCCGTCGAGCACACTGCGGAAATCGCGCGCATCGAACAGCTCGCCATCGAAGCGGGCTCAGGGACCCAGGCCGAGTTCCTTCGGGCGCAAGCCTCCTTGCGACGTGCCCGGGCGCTTTTGGCCCAAACGCGTCATCGCGAAATCGCCTCGCGAATCAATCTTGCTCGGCTGGCGGGCGAACTCGACGTCGCGTGGCTTGAACGAGAGTTGGAGTCCATCCCATGAATCCGAGAGTACGCATCGTGTTGGGCATCGTCGTGGTTGCCGCCATCCTGGTTGCGGTGTTCGCGCGTGGACGGGGCGAGGAGACCGCGGTCATCGCCTCAGGCACGGTCGAGACTACGGAAGCCGCCCTGGGGTTCCTCACGGCTGGCCGGATCGACTCCATTGGTGTGCAGGAAGGCGCCACAGTCGCCCAAGGTGACCAACTGGCCTGGCTGGATGGCGATGCCTTGGAGGCTAGCCGCCAGGCTGCGGCGGCGCAGCTTCGGTCCGCGCGGGCGCGCCTTCAAGAGCTGGAGGCAGGGTTCCGCAGTGAAGAGGTTGCACAGGGACGCGCCGCTCTGAGGGCCGCCGATGAACGACTTGCCGATGCGCGCCGCGAGGCTGAGCGGGCCGAGCGGCTGTTCGAGGGTGGGGCAATTTCCGAACAGCAGCGGGATCGCGCTGCGACCGCGCTCGAAGTCGCCGCTGCCGAGCAATCTCGAGCGGCCGAACAAGCGCTCTTGTTCGAGCGCGGGTATCGCAGCGAGCAAGTGGCGACGCAGCGCGCGATCGTCGCTCAGGCTGAGGCGAGCCTAGCGCAGGTAGACGCACAACTCGCTCACACCGTCATTGTGGCTCCATTCGACGGGACCGTGACGGTTCGGCACCGTGAGCCAGGCGAGGTCGTGGGTGCTGGAGTCGCCGTTCTGACCGTGCGAGATCCGAGCGACCGATGGGTCCGGATCTACGTGCCCGAGAACCGGGTTGGCCAGCTGTCGCTCGGCCAGCCAGCGACGATCACCGCCGACGCATACCCTGACGCACAGTATGACGGGACAGTGACATTCATCGCTGACGAAGCGGAGTTCACCCCACGGAACGTCCAGACCAGTGAAGAGCGCGTGAAGCTCGTGTTTCGCGTAAAAGTGCGAATCAATACCGCGGCGGCCGATGCCCTGAAGCCCGGCCTTCCAGCCGATGTCCGAATGGAGACGCCGCGGGAGCGGTGAGGTGACCTCGCCGGCTGTCCAACTCCATGGTCTCTCCCGCCGATTCGGTGACGAAGACGCCGTACGTAGTCTGAGCTTCGATGTGGCACCAGGCGAGTTGTTTGGTATCGTCGGCCCCGACGGCGCGGGCAAGACCACGACCTTGCGGATGCTCGCGGGGATCCTGCGACCCACTGCGGGTGACGGTCGGATTGCCGGCATCAGCGTCCGCGACGATCCGGAGGCCGTGAAGCCACACATCGCGTACGTCGCGCAACGGTTCGGGTTGTACACAGATCTCACGGTGCGCGAGAACATCGACTTCTATGCAGACCTCCACGGCGTACCGAAGGCGGACCGGGCGGGGCGCTACGACCGCCTCTACGCCTTCTCCGGTCTCGGCCCATTTGCGATGCGGCTTGCTGGACAGCTCTCGGGCGGGATGAAGCAGAAGCTCTCGCTGTGTTGTGCACTGGTGCACCAGCCCGCGGTCATGATCCTGGATGAACCCACGTTCGGCGTCGATCCCATCTCCCGTCGCGACCTTTGGCTCATCATTCACGAGATGGTAGCGAGCGGCACGACCGTTGTTGTTTCCACGGCCTATCTCGACGAAGCGGAGCGGTGCGACCGCGTCGCCATGCTCCATCACGGGCAGGTGGTCGCCCTCGACCACCCAGACGCGCTCCGCGACTCGCTGCGGGGCCGACTGATCGCTGTTACGGTCGACCGTCCACGCGAGATACGCGACCTCATCCGCCGGATGCCCCAGGTACGCCAAGCGGCCCTGTTCGGGACGACGCTGCACGTCATCGTCGAGCGCCCCAACGATCACGCTCACATCGAGCACGCCCTATCCAAGACCACCGAGTCCTTTCAACTCGTACAACGCGAAGCGTCGCTCGAGGATGTGTTCATGGATCTAACGCTCCCCACTCACGATGCCTGAGGCGATCGAGGTCGCCGGCCTCACCCGTGCCTTTGGCGATTTTGTCGCCGTTGATCACGTCACGTTCAACGTGACCCATGGAGAGATCTTCGGTTTCCTCGGTCCCAACGGAGCTGGCAAGACCACGACCATCAAGATGCTGACGGGCCTGCTTCGTCCCACCACCGGGCGCGCCAGCGTCGCCGGTCATGACGTGGTCCGCGATCCGTACGAGCTTCGAGCACGCATTGGCTACATGTCACAGCTCTTCTCGTTGTATGGCGATCTCACCGTGCTCGAGAACATCGCGCTGTTCGCCGGTCTGTACGGGGTGCGCGGCGCTCGGTTCGCCGCGCGCCGCGACTGGATTCTCGCGATGGCCGATCTCGAGCCCCATCAACACCGACGCACGGCAACCCTGCCACTCGGATGGAAGCAGCGACTCGCTTTGGGGTGCGCGGTCTTGCATGAGCCGGAGATTCTGTTTCTGGACGAGCCCACGTCGGGGGTGGATCCATCCGCGCGACGGCGGTTCTGGGATCTCATCTACGATCTCGCAGCGGCTGGCACGACGGTCATGGTCAGCACGCACTACATGGAAGAGGCCGAACACTGCCATCGCTTGGCACTCATGAACCGCGGTCGCCTCATCGCGCTCGATCGACCCGCAGCGCTCCGGAACCTGCGGCACGACCCCTTATTCGAACTGTCGACCGACACACCGGCCCGCGCCGTAACCGTACTGGAGCAGTCGGAGGACGTGATCGATGCCGCGTTGCACGGTCGCCGGGTCCACGTTACGGTCGGGCGTGCGGATTGGGCCGACACCGGCATCCCTGCCGCGCTCTCCGCCGCTGGCGTGAGCTGTGACTGGGTACGCCCCATCGTGCCCTCACTCGAGGACGTGTTCGTGTCGCTCGTCCGTCGTGAAGGCGGAGCTCCGACGGAATGAAGCTCCAACGCGTGACCGCCATGGCGCGGAAAGAGGCGATACAGCTTCGCCGAGATCCACGGTCGCTTGCCCTGGCGTTCATCCTCCCGTTCGCGCTCATCATCTTCTTCGGTTACGCGATCACCTTCGACGTGCGCAACATCGAGCTCGGGATCCTCGACCAAGATCAGTCGACGGCAAGCCGCGCGCTCATCCAGGCGTTCGAAAGCTCCGGATACTTCCAGGTGGTCGAGTCGTACGCGCGCCGCGGCGAGGTGGACGTCTCTCTCGAACGTGGCGCCGTCCGTCTGGCGTTGACCATTCCCCCCGACTTCCAGGCCGACCTGATGACGGGCCGTGATGCCCCGATCCGCGTTGTGCTTGACGGCAGCGACGCCAACACGGCGACCATCGCACAGAATTACGCGACCGCCATCATCGATCGTTTCACGATCACCCAGAGCCCAACTGACCCCAATCGGCTCTCGCCACCAATCACGCCCGAGTCGCGCGTCTGGTACAACGAGACCTTGGAGAGCCAAAACACCATCGTGCCGGGGCTGGTTGCCGTCATCATGTCCATCATCGCCGCGATGCTCACTGCGTTGACGATCGCTCGGGAGTGGGAGCGGGGCACGATGGAGCAGCTGGCGGCGACGCCCGTGGGTCGAGCGGAGGTCATCCTCGGGAAGCTGATTCCATACATCGGAATCGGGCTGGCCGACGTGGCGCTGGCAGTGGGCGCGGGCATCGTGGTCTTCGGTGTGCCCTTCCGAGGCAGTCTCCTTCTTCTGACGGTCCTCACCCTGCTCTTCCTGGTGGGCGCGCTCGGATTGGGCATGTTCATCTCCGCCGCAGTGAAATCGCAGGTCCTCGCCACCCAGGCCGCGATTCTCGCCACCTACCTGCCCGCGCTGCTCCTATCCGGATTCATCTTTTCGATTGCCACGATGCCGACGGTGCTGCAAGGCCTCACGTACGTCATTCCGGCGCGCTACTACGTAAGCGTGACCAAGGGCGTATTCCTCAAAGGCGTCGGCGTCGACGAGCTTTGGCCCAACGCGATCGCGATGATCCTCTTTGCCGCGGTCGGCCTCGGACTCGCCCTGCGCGCCTTTCGCAAGGAGATCGCGTGAGGATGCCTTCACGAGCGCGCATCATCGAGCTGGTGCGTAAGGAATCGCGGCAGCTCCTACGCGACCCACGCTCCCGTATCGCGATGTTCGTGGCGCCGGTGATCCAGCTGATCATCTTCGGGTACGCGGTGAACACCGACATTCGCAACACGCGGACGCTTGTCGTCGACCACGATCGGACCTCGGAGTCCCGGGCCCTGATCGACGCGTTTGCCGCCAGCGGCTACTTCTCCATCGTCCACCGGTCCACCCGATCACGAGATATCGTTCGACGGCTCGATGGGGGTGACGCGACCGTCGCCATCGAGATCCCGGCCGGCTTCGCGTCCGACGTCGGCACAGGGCGGGCCACGACCGTGCAGATCATCGTCGACGGGACGGATTCCAACACCGGCACGATCGCCATGGGATATGCCCAGCAGATCGCCCGCGCCTTTGCCGCACAACGGCGCGCAGCACTGGCGAGCAGCGCCGTCTCGCTGCGTATGCGCGCCTGGTACAATCCCGACCTCGAGAGTCGCGCATATAACGTTCCCGGTGTCATCGGGATACTCGTGCTCCTGATGTGTTTGTTGCTCACGTCACTCGCGGTCGTGCGTGAGCGGGAGCTGGGCACACTGGATCAGCTCATGGTGAGCCCGCTCACCCCCACCGAACTGATGCTGGGCAAAACCATTCCCGTGGCAGGCGTGGCCCTGATCGATCTCGTGGTGATCACGGCCGTGGCGATTCTCTGGTTCGACATCCCGTTCCGCGGCGCACCCCTCGTATTATTTCCTGCGGCACTCCTCTTCATTCTGGCCGGACTGTCCATCGGACTCCTAATCTCGACGGTGTCCAAAACGCAGCAGGAAGCCTTCATGGTGATGTTTCTGTTTCTGCTGCCGGCAATCATCCTGTCTGGGTTCTTCTATCCGGTGAGTTCGATGCCGGTCGTTTTTCAGTGGCTGACAATCGTCAATCCGGTGCGACACTTTCTCGAGATCGTGCGGGCGGTCTTTCTAAAGGGCGCAGGATACTCCGCTCTGTGGTCGCAATACCTGATTCTGGCATTCCTGGCGTTGACGACTCTCCGATATGCGGTGACGCGGTTTCCGAAGACCCTTGGGCGCTGAACCGTTCACACCTATCTTGTTAGCGCCCCCATGAGTAACGTCGCCCTCTACTCGATCCGGCAAATGGCCCAGGAGCTTGACCTGCCGGAATCAACAGTCCGCTACTATCGGGACACGTACTCACGGTATCTCTCCGCCATTGGCTCCGGGCGCCGCCGACTCTATCCGGACGAGACCCTGAACCGCCTGCGGTGGATTCGAGACAGCTACGCCAGCGGCATGAGCCGCGCGACGATCGAGACCCATCTCTGCGACTCGCCCACATCAGACGCGTCCACACCCGAGCCGCCCGGCACTAACGGCACGACATCCTTGGTCCAGTACGAGGACGTGCTCGCGACGATTCTCGACGGTGAGCGCGAGCGCCGCGAGGCGATGTGGCAAGTCGCGCGCGAAGTCGTGCGCCTCGGTGAGGCCATCGAGCGACAGCACGCCATACTCAGTCATCTCGCCGAGAAGATCGGGAATGGGGATGGCCACATGTCCACCAACGCAAACCGCGGATCGGTCGAGACCGTGGAACTCGTTCCGGTGGCCGAAGCCGCACCCCTCGACGACACCGTCGAAACTGAGCTTACGAACCTCCGCCTGCAGCTCGACCGCGAGCGGGAACTGGTCGAACGCCTGCGGCGGTCCAAGGTCGAGGTCGAACGACGCGCTGCGGATGCGGAAGCCCAACTCGAGGAGCGTGGTGGGAGCGAGCGCCGGCGGTCGGCGCTTCGCCGATTGCTGCTTCGGGACACCGACACGCGGTAGTTCGGGGAATGCCGCGCGGGTCCGCCGGGGCCAAGCGCATGGTGCGCCGCCAGCTCGCGTCTCGCGACATCACCGACGCACGGGTCCTCGCAACCATGGCATCCGTTCCTCGCGAACGCTTTGTCCCGCCACACCTGCACCGTCATGCCTACGACGATGGGCCCCTCGCCATCGGGCACGGGCAGACGATCTCCCAGCCATATGTCGTAGCACTCATGACGCAGGCGGCGCATGTCGATCGACATGCACGGGTGCTCGAGATCGGCACCGGATCAGGATACCAAACGGCGATCCTCTCCAAGCTGGCCAGTCACGTCTGGACCATTGAACGCGTGCACGAACTCACCGAACACGCGCAGCTGACCCTCAGGGACCTCGACCTTCACAACGTGACGTTCATCGAGGGGGACGGTGCGCAGGGATGCCCCACCGCGGCCCCGTTCAACGCGATCATCGTGGCCGCCGCCGCCCCCCACCCACCACCGTCACTCCTCGGCCAGCTCGCCACCGGTGGCCGCCTCGTGATTCCAGTGGGCGACCGAGATTTGCAGATCCTGACGGTCTACCACCGCACGGAAAGCGGAATCTCGCAGAAGACTGCGGGGACCTGCCGTTTCGTTCCTTTGGTCTCGCGCGACGCGTTTCCGGAATGACCCCCTGCGGAGCTATCGCCTTCTCCGCTCCAGCAGTGAGCGGAGGCGGTCCACACCAACCACATCGGTCTGGTCGACCTCGAGGGGTGTGATCGTGATCAGACCCGCCTCGAAGGCGTGTACGTCGGTGCCGGGCTCGGCGGTGTGTGGCGGGGCCCAATTGTCCCAATAGTAGATGGCGCCTCGGGGCGATGCATGTCGTTCGTACCGCTGATCGCCCGGCTCCATGCTCAGGCGAACCACGCGGGACTCGGTCACGCCCGGTTGGACACCTGCCGGAATGTTCACATTGAGTAGTAGGCCGGGCGTCAGCTGCTCGCGCTCGCGGAGGTGCAGCACCAAGTTCTTGAGCGCTCCCGCGCACGCCGCATAGTCGGCGGAGCTTCCACGCGACACGGCGATCGCCGGAACTCCCAGGAGGGCGGCTTCGCGGGCCGCTCCGATTGTCCCCGACACCCACGCCGACAAGCCAATGTTCTCAGAGGAGTTGATGCCCGACACGACCAAATCCGGTCTCTCGTCCAAAAGATGCATCAGCGCCAGCCGCGTCACGGTCGCCGGCCGGGCCCCGACCGCGTACCACCGAAGACCACGCTCGTTCGGGACTTCGCGCACGAAGATCGGATCTCGGTACGTGATACCATGGCTGGCCCCACTCTGCTGTTCCGCCGGTGCCGCGACGACGATGCTCGCAATGCTCGACAGCGAGTCGATAAGCGCACGCAACCCCGGTGCGTCATACCCATCGTCGTTGGCAATGAGAATCGTGAAGGCGTGATCGTTGGCGTCCTGCGCCAGCGCCAGCCGCGGAGCAGACGCCAGGAGGGTGAGAAGGCCGAGGGCGAGAAGACCGAGGGTGAGAATGCGAGACATGGGCTCTACCTTCATTCACAAGGCACAAGTGGCCCGCCGGTTGTCCAAAGCGGAAAGTTGAATAGAATTGTGCCCACTCAAGGAGGCAACCGCATGGTCCGAGGGATCGCCGTCACGTTGGGCGCGCTGTCGTTTGCGGCAAATCTTGCCGCGTGCGCCCAGACCCCCCCACCCCGGATCATGCTGTTCATCGCCGATGGAGCTGGCGCCGGCCACTGGGCAGCGGCGCGCCTGGCCACAGACGAACTCGCCGTTGACGACTTCGCGGCCGTTGGACTTGTCGATACGCGCGGGTCCAACCACATCGTGACAGGCAGCGCAGCAGCCGCCACGGCGTACGCGATTGGGAAGCGCAGTTTCAGAGGCGCGACGGGGGTCGGCCCCGATTCACAGCCGTATCCCACGGTGCTCGAGGTGGCCGAACGGCGTGGGATGTCGACTGGCCTGATCACGACGACCGTGGTAGGAGATGCCACGCTCGCGGCGTTCGCTTCACACTCCACGCGCCGCAGCGCGCTGGTGGCCGCGCGCCAATACGGGGCCAGCGGTGCGGACGTCATCATGGGAGGTGGACGCGAGCTATTCACCTTTCTTCCGCCGGACAGCCAACCAGACATTCTGACGGGTATGCGCGAGACCCATACCTATGTCACAACCGAGGCCGAACTCGACGCGCTCGATCTGGCTCGGGTGGATCAGGTGCTCGGCTTGTTCGCCCCGAGGGACATGGCCCTCGCCCCCGATCGTTCGCCGTCGCTTGCAGCTTTGACTGACGCCGCGCTCCAGATCCTGAGCAGGAATTCCAACGGGTTCTTCCTACTCGTCGAGAACGAAGAGACGGACACTCAGGCCCACAATCACCAACCCCTCGAGGTCATCAAGCGCGAAATGGTTGCGTTCGACGAGGCCATTCGCGTCGGCATCGAATATCAGCGGCGCTTCCCCGAAACCTTGGTCGTGGTAACGGGCGACCATGAGACGGGTGGGATGTCGATCACCATGGACTCGACCGGCGCGGTCCAGGCGGCCTACCACACGACCTATCATTCAGCCGAGCTGGTACCGCTGTTCGCTCGGGGCCCAGGAGCCGAGGAATTCGCGGGGATGCTCACCAACGCACAGGTCGGCCAGATCCTCCTTGGCCGCGTGCGAAACTAGCCCTTGAGGAACATCGGTCCCGCACCGTAGTATAGTCCTCGACTTATGTACCGGATCTTCTGGCGCGCCTTGAGGTTGCCGGCGGCGGCGCTCTACCTGGCTGCCGTCTCGTGGACCCCAGTCGCTCATGCTCAGACAGAGGTCGTCTCCTCTGACCCCGCGGTGGAAGCGGGGCATTCAGGCGAATGCGAGGTCCTCCATATCGACGGGGCATGCGTGGTCACGGGTGTGGCCAAGATGCGGGCCCCGGCGTCGGAGGCGCAGGCTCCTATCGGCGACGCGCTGCGGCTACGATTCGTCCAGGTCCAGGGCATCCACGTCTCCGCATCCGAGTTGAGCCCTGTCTCGGAACGAGGTCCCCCCACTCCCTCCAACTGAACTGGTGCACCTGCTGATTCGGGCCACCATACGGATCAGCGTCAATCACCGCCGGAGGGCATTGCATGCGCACACGACCGGTGTGGGCGTTCCTCACAATAGGTGTCATGGCCGCATGGCCAATTGCGTTGGACGCGCAGGAGCCGACCAGAACTGACTCGCTCGAGGTAGAGGTTCGGCGCCTGCGAGCAGAGTTGGACTCGCTGCAACGGGTACTCGAGGAGCTGATCAGACAGCAACGCGATACGACGGAAGCCGTGGACGAGTTGGCGCGGCTCCGTGCCGCAGCGCAAGCTGCCGCGGACGCCGCCCAGGAGCCACCACCAGAGGATCAGGGCAGCCGCACAGGGAACCTGTCAATTCTCAACCCGGAGATATCCCTGACGGGCGACATCGTGGGCAGCTACGTAGCGCCCGCCGGCACGGGCAACAGCGCCGGCGCCGTTCCACGAGAATTCGAGTTCTCGTTTCAGGCTGCTTTGGATCCGTACACTCGGACCAAGGTCTTCGTCACTCACGAAGAAGAGTTCGAGATCGCTGGCCTTAGCGAAGAGGACGCCGGAGAGGAGGAAGAGGGACACGGACCGGAGATTGAGGAGGGATACCTGTACTGGGTCGGGCTGCCCGGTGGAATCGGCGTCAAGGCCGGAAAGTTTCGTCAGGAGATTGGCCTGTACAACCGATGGCACACCCATGCCTTGTTCGAAATCGAGCGACCACTCGCCGCGTCGACATTTCTGGGCGAAGACGGCCTGATCCAGACAGGCGTAGCACTGACGCTGCCCTCGGTTACCGCGGGCCCTTCGACCCAGACCATCACCGCCGAGGCCACGCTCGGGAACAATGACGCGCTCTTCGACGGCGGGGGGCAATTCAGTTACCTCGGACGCCTCCAGAGCTTCTGGGACGTGGGGCCCGGGACGTATGTCCAGCTGGGTGCCACTGGTGTTTACGGTCGCAATAGCGATGTCGACCTCAAGACGCGGCTCCTCGGCCTGGACTTCGCCTTCCGATGGGCACCACCGTCACAAGCGCTCTACCGCGACCTGCAAATCAAGGGCGAGTGGATGTTCGCTGAACGGCGGGAAGCCGGGCGGCCAAACCGGGGCAACGGCGGATACGGCCAAGTGAACTTCAAGTTCACCCGCCAGTGGACCGTAGGCACGCGCGTCGACTACGTGACGCCGTACGACGATACGGAACCGAGCATACTGCAGATCGCACCAAGCATCTCGTGGTGGCAGAGCGAGTGGGTACGTTTGCGCGCCCAATACAATCTCGTGCGCGCCCGCGGCGGTCCCACCAACCACACGTTCCTGATACAGGTCGTCTGGGCGGTCGGGCCTCACAAACATGCAACGTATTGAGGACAGTATGAGCCAGACTCCCAGACGGCTACGCCTGGCGATCCTGGCGATGACGGGGATGGCAGTTACCACCCCGGCCGCGGGACAGGATCGCCTGCGCATCGTCACGACACTCCCGACGTATGCCTCCATTGCCGAACAGATCGCGGATGATCGTGCGGAGGTGGTCGCGATCGCCCGCGGGGATCAGGACGCGCACTTCGTGACACCGCGGCCGAGCTTCGCCGCTCAACTCCAACGGGCCGACCTCTTTGTGGTCACCGGCCTGGACCTCGAACTTTGGGTTCCGGCCTTGCTCGATCGCGCCAACAACCGTCGGGTGCTCGACGGGGCTCCCGGTCACGTGGCGGCATACGCAGGGGTGCTACTGCGTGACATACCAGAAAACGTTTCGCGGGCAGGCGGCGATGTACACGTCTACGGTAACCCCCACATCCATACGGATCCGGTGAACGGGATCATCATTGGCAAGAACATTTTAGACGGTCTCGTCAGAATCGATCCAGCGAACGAGTCGCAGTACGAAAAGAACTGGCAACGCTTCGCGCAAGAGATACTCGTTCGGTTGTTCGGACCGCAGTTGGTGGAGATGCTGGGATGGGAAACGCTTTTCCAACTGGCACGGTCCGACGAGTTCTGGGCGTTCGCGGAACGTGAACGCTTCCAGGGCAAACCGCTGACCGACTACGTGGGCGGGTGGCTCGCGGAGGGAGAGGCCTTTCGCGACCGCGACATGCTGTGTTACCACAAGAACTGGGCGTATTTTAGCGCGCGCTTTCGTGTCCGCTGCGCAGCATACGTGGAGGTTAAGCCGGGCATCCCCGCCACACCGGGACATGTGCGCAGCATTATCGATTTTGTGCAAAAGGAGCGGATCCCTGTCTTGTTTGCGGCGAACTATTTCAGCACCTCTCAGATCGAACGCGTTGCCTCGCGGGCTGGAATGCAGGCGGTGATCGTTCCCGAGCACGTCGCGGGGTCGGAGGACGCGGATGACTACTTCGCGCTTATCGACCTTTGGACGTCCCGGTTGAAAACGGCGTTTGCGTCGGCGACCACGCAGCACCCAGAGGACTAACCGCACCCGTGCTCGAGATCATGCTCCCGGCCTTTGTGGCCTCGCTCGTTCTCGTCGCCATTCATGGCTATCTCGGGATCCATGTGATCGCGCGGGGGGTGATCTTCGTGGACCTGGCGCTCGCCCAGGTGGCCGCGATGGGATGGGCCTTGGCTGGGTTGGGAGCGGACCGGATGATCAGCGATGCAATCGGGGTATCGCCGGGTGTCGCCGGCTATTCCATCGGTCTTGCGGCCACGCTGCTTGCGGCCGGGGTGATCAGCGTGAGTCGCATGGAGGCCACACGAGTGCCGCAGGAGGCAATCATCGGAATCGTCTACGTCGTGGCCACGGCTGGGACCATTTTGTTCGCGGCGCAGGCGCCGCGCGGATCAGAACATGTCGAGCAACTCCTGACCGGTTCGCTGTTGTGGGTCACCTGGAGTGACATTGTACGGCTCACGGTGATCTTCGCGGCGATCGGTACCATCCACTGGTTCCTGCGCGAGCGCTTCTTCACTATTTCACTCGAACCGGAGCGGGCCACAGCAAAGGGCTGGAACCTCACGGCGTGGGATTTCTTGTTTTACGCACTTTTCGGCGTCGTCGTCACGTCAGCAGTAGCTATCGCCGGTGTGTTGCTGGTGTTCTCCTTCTTGGTCATACCAGCCGTCATCGCGTTTCTCTTCACAGCACAACCTCGAAACCTGATCGCCATCGCCTGGTCCTCAGGAGCAGTCGCTTCGACCGTGGGCTTGTGGGTCTCCTTCGAGAGTGATCTCCCCACCGGTCCTGTCGTCGTCGTCGCGTTCGGCCTCACGCTCCTGATCGCAGGTGCCATCAAGTATTGGGGTGGCTGGAAAGCTCCGACAGCCGAGTGAACCTCATTGTGTTAAGTTTTAGTGTCGTCACCCCCAAGGCGATTGTACCGCGGCTCCCACGGGAGCCGCGTGATGTTTCAGATCAAGGAATCAACCCAAGAGCGCCACCATGACCGAGAGTTCGACACGCGAAAAGGCCACCGGGCCGCAGTTCATGGCCGAGGGCCTGCGACCGTCGGGAGCGGTCCACCGCAATCTCGACCCACACGCGTTGATTGAGCATGCCCTCCGACGGCACGAAGGCCAGGTCGTCCGCGAGGGACCGTTCAACGCGATTACCACACCACACACCGGCCGGTCTCCCAATGACAAGTTCGTTGTCGAGGAACCCGGTTCGCAGGGTCAAATCTGGTGGGGGAAGGTCAACCAGCCCCTTTCCCTCGAACACTTTCACCGCCTGCGCGATGATGTGCGCGAGTACTTGAGTGACCAGCCGGAACTCTTCGTGATGGATCTGTTTGCGGGAGCCGATCGCAACTATCGCATCCGCGTTCGATTCGTCACGACCAACGCGTGGCACGCACTATTCGTGCGCAACATGTTTTTACGGCCTAAACCGGGTGACCTCGAGGGGTTTGAACCCGACTTCACTGTGCTGCACGCCCCCGAAATGCAGGCAGACTCTGAACGGCACGGCACACGGACGGGCACGTTTGTCACGCTCAACTTTGGCGAGCACCTGGCAGTGATCGGCGGTACGCGGTACGCGGGCGAGATGAAGAAGTCGATGTTCACCGTGCTCAACTACGTGTATCCGCGGCGTGGCATTCTTTCGATGCACTGCTCGGCTAACGTCGGGCCCGAAGGCGATGTGGCCGTGTTCTTCGGACTGTCAGGGACCGGCAAGACCACACTGTCCGCCGACGCGAGCCGCGGACTCATTGGCGACGACGAACACGGTTGGAGCGATGACGGGATCTTCAACTTTGAGGGCGGATGCTACGCCAAGGTGATTCGCTTGTCCGCCGACGGAGAACCAGAAATTTATGCCACCACGCAAATGTCTGGTACGATCCTCGAAAATGTGGTGGTGGATCCCGACACGGGTGCTATAGACTTGGACGACGATTCCATCACGGAAAACACGCGTGCCTCGTATCCAATCCACTACATCCCGAACCACGTCCCCGAAGGGCAGGCGGGCCAACCACAGAACATCGTGTTCCTCACGGCCGACGCGTTTGGCGTGCTGCCTCCGATTGCACGACTTTCTCCGGCACAAGCGATGTACCATTTTCTTTCGGGCTACACCGCAAAAGTTGCTGGGACGGAGCGCGGCGTGACAGAACCCCAAGCCACGTTCAGCGCGTGTTTCGGGGCACCGTTCCTGCCTCTGCATCCGTCCGTGTACGCTCGGTTGCTCGGCGAGCGCATCGAGAAACACGGCGTGACGTGTTGGCTCATCAATACGGGATGGACGGGCGGTCCCCACGGGATCGGACAACGCATAAACCTCTCGAATACGCGAGCGATGGCCCACGCGGCGCTCGATGGCAGCCTGGCCGATGTCGCCATGACGACGCATCCGGTATTTGGCATCGCCATGCCGCGAGAAGTTCCCGGTGTGCCATCCGAGGTCCTCGACCCCCGAGCCACATGGGACGATGGCGCCGCGTACGACGCTGCGGCGAAGAAGCTTGCGGACATGTTCAGGTCCAACTTCGAGCAGTTCGCAGCGGAAGTCACCGACGACGTTCGCGCCGCCGGACCGCTCGCCTAGTCATTCCGCCATGGCGCGATCCAATGACTTCGAGGTCATTCGCGATCCGCTGTGGAACAATATCCGCGTCGATCGGGAGGCGCTGCGGCTCCTCGATACCGAGCCGCTGCAGCGCCTCCGGTACATCCGCCAGCTCGGGCACGCCTACCTGGTCTATCCTGGCGCCGTGCACACGCGATTCGAACACGCGCTGGGTACGTATCATCTGGCTCGCCGAACGCTGTCGTTGTTCGCCGAGCGCGGCGACCTCGACGGGGTGGCAGAACACGACATTGCCGCCACACGGTTTGCGGCACTCCTACACGATATTGGACACTATCCATTCTCCCACGCGCTCGAAGAAGCCGGTCTCCCTTCGCACGAAGGCCTGGCCCACCGGCATCTCTCGCATGCGGATACGCGCGACGCGTTGCAGCAGACCGGTATCGATGATCTGGAAACGCACCTCGCGAATCTCATAGCCGGAACCAGCACCAACCCGCTGCAAGGACTGATCTCCGGATCGCTGGATCTCGATAAAATCGAATACCTCACCCGCGATGCGCGGATGTGCGGTGTTCCGTACGGCACGGTGGATGTTGATCGCCTGTTGCACTCACTCGCCGTGGTGACCGATCACCAAGGCCGGCGAATCGTAGGCGTTCACGAGAAGGGGCTGTCGGCGCTCGAGTCCCTGCTCTTTGCCAAGTATCAGATGTACCGCAATGTCTATTGGCACCACGCCGTGCGCAGCGCGACCGCCATGTTCAAGCGCCTAGTCAGGGAGGCGGTTCAGCAAGAAACGCTCGATGCCACCATCATCCCCGACCTGACGGACGAGGAGCTAATGGCTCGGCTTCGTTGTGTCCCGGAGAATGCCATTTCGGGGCGCCTGCGAAGACGGCATCTTTACAAGCGCGCGCTTGACGTGGCGTCCGACCAGCTCCCCCAGGGGAATGGGATCTGGATCGCGCAGGACGCCAATCTCGTACAACGCGTCGAAAACCAGCTCGCGAGCGAGCTCGGCATCCAGGACGGTGAGCTATTGCTGGATTATCCCGCGAAACCGGCGATGCTCGCGGCAGATCTTCCCGTCCTTACCCGAGCGGGAACGGTCGAGGGACTCTCCGGTAATCGCGGACGCACCCTGTTGGGGATTCGCCAGATCGCTGAGGAGCTTCACAGCGTCGCGCAGCGGCTCCGGGTCTTTGTGGCCGCTCCGGTTACTGTACCCAGTGAACCGATTCTCGATCTCGCCGCACGCAGCGCCACACAGGTCACTGCGCTCTTGAACGAGGGTCGGTCGTTACTCGGTGCCTGAATGCCCGGCAATGCCGCCCGCGTCAGCAATCATCTTGGCGAGGGAGCGGTAATACTCGGCTTCGTCCGCCCGCTCGGCCTCCTCCATTGAGAGCGCACAGACTTCGAGAGCATAGAGAATCGGGGGAATGTGTTCGGCAACGACGCGACCGACCGCGTCGGGATTGGGACCGTGTGGTTCGGTCAGGGGCTGTTACCGTTTTCGTGGTGCTCGACCGTGTCAATCCGTATGACGATCACGGTGACGTTATCCAGACCGCCGCGACGGTTGGCCTCGGAGATTAACTGGTCGACCAACGGGCCCGGCTGATCGGCGCTCTCCATCAACGCGAGGACCTCATCGTCTTCGAGCATGCCGGTCAGACCGTCGGAAGCAAGCAAGAACATATCGCCTTCGCGAACGGCACCGACGTAGATATCGGGAGCCACTTCACTGTTCGCGCCGACGCACCGTGTGATGACATTGCTGTAGGGATGGGTCCGCGCTTGCTCGGGCGTCAGATACCCGGCGTCGACCTGTTCCTGCACGTAGGAGTGGTCCTTCGTAATCTGCATCAGGGTGCCCGCCCGCAACACATAGGCACGTGAGTCGCCCACCTGTCCAATCAGATACCGGGCGCCGTTGATCACCATCGCCGTCGTGGTGGTCCCCATGCCTCGTTTGTCTTGTTCCACCAACGTGCGTTGGAAGATCTGTCCGTTCGCATCCATGATGGCCTGCCGAATGACTTCCGCCGCGGTCGAGTCTTCCTTCCCGACCACGCCCGCCAACGCCCCACCCACAATGCGCACGGCCATGTCACTCGCCACCTCACCTGCCGCGTGGCCACCCATTCCGTCCGCCACGATGAACACCCCGTGCTGTGGCTCGAGGAGAAAGCTGTCCTCGTTACCTGAGCGCACGACGCCAACATCGGTCCGACCGGCTGACGTAAAGTGGACGGTGTGCGGCACCCTTATTCCTCTCCCTGCCCGCTGGGGCCGCTCGTGTCTTCCGGCTTGACCGGTGAGAGGAGTCTCGTCGAGCTACCCTTGGGCGCGTCGATAGTATCGTCCACGGGCTCGAACACGCATTGCACGTCGCCGAACCGAAGCAGCGCGCCAGGAGCCAACGGAACTTCACCTTCGACCAGCCGCTCACCATCGACCATGGTGCCATTGGTCGAATCCAGATCGATGAGAACCCAGATCCCCTCCCGTCGCTGCACTTTCGCGTGATTGGTTGACACGCTCCCTTCGGCGAGGACGACGTCGTTGTACTCCGCGCGGCCAACGTTGACCACGGGAGTGCGCAGAGGAAACCGCTGCCCCTTCAGTGGGCCGGAGCGTACCACGATGATCGCGAGCGGTCCCACATGCGATGCCGCTACCGGTTTGGCTGGCGACATGCCATCACCGGTGCGTGGGCCCGTCCTCAGCGCCTCCGCGCGAGGGATGCTGGGTGTCCCATGCAACGTGTCAGCCAGGCGATGCTGCGCACCCGGCGCTGGTTTCACGGCCTGCGGAGGAGTGCTGGGCTTCGGTGGCGAGGGAACCTTGGCGTCGATCGCAGGTGCGATCGGGCGTCGTGGTAAGGCCGAGTCCGGTGCCTGCGCCTTCGGCGGTAGTGACGCCGCGGGCGATGGCGGTGATACCGGGGCCAGCTCCTCAGGCGGCGGGGCTGCCAACGGTGAGACCGCCTGGGCCGAGGCCTGAGTCGCCGCTACGTCGGCATAGAAACGAAACTCGTGTTCGCCGCACTGAATGATGTCGCCGCGGGCAAGCAGATGCTGCCCCTGTACCCTCGCGCCGTTCACCATCGTCCCGTTCGTGCTGCTGTCGACGAGGACATAGCCCTTGGGCGTGGTCATGATGTCGGCGTGGCGACGTGACACGCTCTTACTCGTAATCACGACGTCGCATGAGGCGTCACGTCCAATCAAGAAGTTCACGCCACTGATTGTGTATTCGCGACCGTCGGTGAGCGACACCAACCTTCCGCCCGTGCCCGTTGTGGGCTTGAGCTTCTTCGACGACGGCTTCACCATGCCTGCCAACGTCGCCGGATCGACGGCCTGCACGTACTGCGTGCTCCCACTCTTACGCTCGTCGATGAACGACAATTCGTTGCCCGCGACCGTCACTTTATCACCGTGCAGCAACGGTGTCGGGTTTGGACCCAACCGCACGCCGTTCACGAACACCTCAGCGGCCTCGACGGCTTTGCGTATCGCGACCTGTCCGTCAGGGTGGGATTGCAGCACCGCGTGTTGCGGCAGCACCCCCTTCCCTTTGAGCGGCACAACGGCCGACGACTCACTCCCGACGACAGATTCGCCATCGGGGAGGGCGTAGCGGTGTCCTCCAAACTCCAGAAATGACATTTGGCTCCTTAAGCCCGGAGGCCAGGCAGCCTAAGTTAGCCCGGCTCCCGAGGGCATGCAACCACAACGGGGACCTACAATTAGCTCGTTTCTGCACCCTCGGTGACAGTGGCTTCTTTCGCGGCAGCCTCGGCCATCTTGAGCCATCGCCAGAAGACGAAGGAGCCAAACCCTACCGTCAAATAGCTCACCAAGACCCGCCACACGAGGATGTACGACGGGGTCAACTCCCGCGGTACGTAGATCGACATCACGGCAACCGACAGTACTTCGGCGAGTCCCGACCCGCCTGGCGTAGGTGCGAAGTACAGCAGAAACACGATGAGGGTTTGCAGCAAGAGTACGTCCACGAATTGTGCTTCGACACCGACGACGCGCAACGCGATATAGCCAGCCACGAGCTTATTAGAGTACGCCACGCCGGTGAACACCACGGCACCCGCCAACGCAATCCATCCACGGCCCCTGAAGTAGGCCACCATCGCCGCATGCATGCGGTCAATGCCGGCGTTGACCTCCTCGATTCGACCGACCAACCGCTTGTACCCCCGACGCTCGAGAAGACGAATGACCCCGCGGGCGGCGCGCTGCACGAGACCGGGAAACAACAGAACAACGAGGATTACGAGACCCACGGTCACAAACGCGCCAAGACTCAAGCGGTACAAATCGTTGAGCGAGAGGTCGCCGAGCACCCCGTGTTCTTCAAGAGACCTGCCGGCGCCGAGCCAGATCGTCAGTGGACCCGCCACGGCGAAGAACAACACGGTCGCCACCCAACTCATGAAGGTGGAGATGGTGCCTTCGGGAATCGGTACCCCTGATCGTTTAAGGGAAAATATTCCGGCGGGACCGCCGCCCGCCTGGGACGGGGTAATCATCGTGCCCCAGGCATTCAGGCCTGCTGACAGGACACAGGCCTTGAGTGTCGAGCTTGGAAACACATGGCGCAGCAGGATATGGAGCCGAATCCCACCCCCCACCCAGTCCATGGACGCCACCAAGATCCCCAGCACCAACCACCCCCAATGGAGGGTGAGCATGGCGTCCAGGAAAAACTGGAAGTTGTTGCCATAAAAGAGGATCCCCCCAAACCCGAGCAGCGAGAACACCGCGAAGATCTCTACGCCGCGGCGCAGGAGTCGGGGAGCCAGGATCTTAGCCATTGAGTGCTGGCCAACGTTGGATGTCCGCAGGGCGATCGTCAACGGTATGCGGAAGACCCTATACCTCAACCTCGGAGCAACACGGTAGCTTCCGGCATGCCTACGGACAGCGTTTCGATCAGAGGAGCCCGCCAGCACAACCTGAAGAGTATCGACATCGAGATACCGCATCACCGGTTCACCGTCATCACGGGCCCGTCGGGGTCGGGAAAGAGTTCGCTGGCATTCGACACCCTCTACGCCGAGGGACAGCGTCGCTATGTGGAGTCGCTATCGACGTACGCGAAGCAGTTTCTCGATCGGATGCCGAAGCCTGCCGTCGACCACATTGCGGGGATCGCCCCCGCCGTCGCGATCGAGCAGAAGAACCTCACTGTCACGGCACGCTCCACCGTCGGGACCGCGACTGAAATCCACGACTACCTCCGGTTGCTCTGGGCACGCGTCGGCGTGCCGCGTTGCCACGCTTGCGGCGGAGAGGTACTGGCTGACTCGCCAACGACCGCTACCGATCGCGTGCTCGATCGGCTCGCCGGGGAGAGGCTGCTCATCGTGTTCCCCCTCCCCGACGAGACCGCGCTGGATCACGATGCGCTCATGGAAAACCTGCGCGCGATGGGATTCGTACGCGTGCGTCTGAACGAGGACGTGTTCGAGCTGGACGCGTTGCCCGATGGCATGTCGCTCGCCGAGAGCACGGGGGTCGAGGTCGTGGTCGACCGTGTCAAGGCGAGTTCACGCACTCGCTCTCGCCTCGCCGACTCGCTGGCCACGGCGCTTCTCGAAGGCGACGGCGTCGCTCGGGTCATTGGCGAATCGGGCACCGAACATCTTTTCGAACAGCCGAGGTGCGTCGAGTGCGGTACGTCGTCACTGCCACTGTCACCCGCCCTCTTTTCCTTCAATAGTCCGATGGGCGCGTGTCCAGGCTGCAACGGGTTCGGTGCGGTGCTGGAATACGATGAAGGACTGATCGTGCCCAATCCCGATCGATCGCTGGCAGGCGGCGCACTCGATCCGTGGACCAAGCCTCGGTACACACGGAGACGGCGACTGCTCAAGGACACAGCACGAGATCGCGAGATACCATGGGATCGAGCTTGGCACCGGCTGAAGAAGACCGACCGTCGCTTCCTGCTGCACAACACCAAGGGCCGGTTCAAGGGAGCCATTCCCTTTCTACGCGGACTGGAGCGCAAGAAATACAAGCAGTACATCCGGGTGTTCCTGCGCCAGTACCAGAAGGCACTACGGTGCCCCGGCTGCGGTGGCGGCCGGCTCCGTCCAGAAGCGCTTGCTGTCGAGGTTAGTGGCACGTCCATTGGCAAGGTCTCCGCCATGACGGGCGAGCAGGTGGCGCGGTGGCTCGAGACGTTGGATCTGTCGCGCTTCGGTCGCGGAGTGGCAGCGACCATTCTCCAGGAAATCGAGGACCGGGTGACGTTCCTCTGTGACGTCGGACTTGGGTACCTCACGCTCGATCGCCAGACCCGCACACTCTCCGGTGGCGAGGCGCAGCGCATCACGCTGGCGAATGCCCTCGGGTCCCGTCTCGTCGACACGATGTACGTGCTGGACGAGCCGTCAATAGGGCTCCACGCCCGAGATATCGATCGCCTGTTGAACCTGTTAAAACGGCTCCGGTCGGCCGGAAACACGGTCGTAGTCGTGGAGCACGACATCCCGACCGTGAACGCGGCTGACCATATGATCGAGTTGGGCCCGGCGAGTGGAGAGCGTGGTGGCCAGGTCATGTACGCGGGACCACCCTCCGCCGTGGCCGAAGCTGGCACGCTGACGGGTCAGTACTTCTCGGGGGCGAAGAGCATTGCCGTGCCCAGCGCCCGCCGCCGCGCTGGTCCCCAGTGGCTGACCGTCAGGGGCGCCAGCCTGCACAACCTCGAGGGCCTCGACGTCGACATCCCTCTGGGGACTCTCACGGCCGTGACCGGCGTATCGGGGTCTGGCAAGTCCACGCTGGTCCACGATGTGTTGTACCGGCAGCTCGCGCAGCGTCTCAAAGGCCGGCACGGAGCCAAAGAGCATCTTGGCGAAGCCGTGGGCGATGTCCGTGAGCTTCGCGGTGCCGAAGCTCTGAACGAGGTGGTGTTGGTCGATCAGTCGCCGATTGGTCGTACCCCGCGGTCTAATCCTATCACATACGTGCGGGCCTTCGACGAGATCCGGAATCTCTTCGCCAGGCAGCCACTGTCGCAGGCCCGTGGGTACACGGCCAGTACGTTCAGCTTCAACACTCAGGACGGCGGCCGCTGCCGCACGTGTGAGGGTGCGGGCCACCTGCAAATCGAGATGGTGTTCCTCGCCGACGTCTTCGTCCCGTGTGAGGCCTGTGAAGGCACGCGGTACGAGCCTGAGGTGCTCGACGTGCGGGTTAAGGGTCTCTCGATCCACGATGTGTTGAACCTGACGGTCGAAGAGGCCATGCAGCGCTTTCGACACCAGGAGCGACTCGGGAAGTCTTTGTGGTACCTCCAGCAAGTGGGCCTTGGGTACCTCCGCTTGGGACAGCCGGCGACGACCCTGTCTGGAGGCGAAGCACAGCGTCTCAAGATTGCCCGACAGCTCGCCACCATCAGCAAGAGGCGTGACCGGCGGCTCTACATTTTGGACGAACCCACCACAGGCCTCCATTTGGACGACGTCCGCACCCTGCTCAAGGTGCTCAACCGCCTCGTGCAGGCCGGACATTCCGTGATCGTGATCGAGCACCATTTGGATCTGATCAAGTGTGCCGACTGGGTCATCGACCTTGGTCCGGAAGGGGGCGGCGCCGGCGGCCGGCTCGTCGCGGCAGGCACGCCCGAGGAGGTCGCGACCCACGACACGCACACGGCCCGCTTTCTCAAAACGGCGCTGGCGGGCGGCACGCCGGAACCTCCCATGGCCGTGGAAACCATGAAGCGTCGTTGACCTGTCGGTCGTCCTGCGCCATCTTGCGGCGCATGCGAACCGCTCTCTCAACCGCCCTGCTGTTCGTCCTCGCCACCCCAGCTTCAGCACAGATCATCAACCTCCAATCGCGAGAGGTCGTGACGTCCGGTGGAAGTAGCTATTCGATTCAACCGGGTGACGTCCTGCGGATCGATGTGTGGGAACGGGAAGAGTACTCGGGGCTCTTTCAGGTCAATGACGAGGGATTCATCTTCTACCCGGTCCTTGGCGAGATCGACACGAAAGGCATCACGGTCGGGGCCGTCCGCGATACGCTCCTGCGAGGGCTCGAACAGCTCTTCACGCGTCCGTTCGTGTCGGTCACCCCGCTGTTCCGCGTGTCGGTAGTTGGATTCGTGGTGCGGCCGGGGCTCTATACAGTCGACCCCACGCTCAGTATCCTCGATGTCGTCTCCCTCGCTGGCGGGGCGAGGAGCGCGGCCAACACGAACAAGATCCGCGTCTTGCGGACCGGTGAAGCCCAGGAGATCAACTTCGAGAACGAGGCGATAGCCGGACGAAGCCTCCGGGAGATCGGTGTTCGGTCCGGTGACGATATCATCGTGCCACGCAAATTCTTTGCACGCGAGGACTGGGGCATACTCCTCCAGGCGATGACCGTCATTCTCTCAATCGCCATTTTCATCAACACCACCAACTGACGCGGGCGCCGGTCGTCGTCACGCTTGAAGATGGCGAGGCCCGCCATTAGACTGGTGTCGGGCCGCCGCGGGCGGCTCTTTTTTCCGGGGTAGCTCAATGGCAGAGCATTCGGCTGTTAACCGAAGGGTTGTGGGTTCGAGTCCCACCCCCGGAGCCTAGCCTGGTAGGATCCGGACAAAGAAGGAGGGGACCGGCGCTGCCGATCCCCTCTTTTGCTTCACCATCCCATCTGTCTCCTCCGTCCCTACTGTCCCCGCTTACTTCACCCTCACCTCGATCTTCCGTGGCTTGGCCGCTTCCACCTTGGGCAGCGCAACCGTCAAGACGCCGTCCTTGAACTTCGCATCGATCTTTTCGGCGTCCACGGTCTGCGGAAGTCTGAAGCTCCGCTCGAACCGGCCGTAGTGACGCTCAGCGATGTGCACCTGGCCCTCGTCGTTCGTTGTCTCGAACTCTTGGCGCTTCTCACCACCGATCGTGAGCACACTGTTCTCGACGCTCACGCTCACGTCTTTGGTCTCGAGGCCAGGAAGCTCGGCACTCAACACGAGCTCATCCTTGGCCTCGCGAACGTCGACCTCAGGGGTCCAGGCGCTGGTAACGTCGGCGCTGAACGGTCGGCTGAAGAAGCGATCGAACTCGCCAAACACATCCGGCATCCGCTGACGCCATACTGTCGGGTACACCATGAGTATCCTCCTCGCACGCTGTGCGTTGATTGAGTTGGTACCGGCTTGGCCGGCGGTGTCACCCCGGTAAGGAGCAACCCGGATACCAGGGTTTCCGGTCACTTTTGCAGGAGAGCTGGTTCGGATTTGCCGAAATTGCAGAGTGCAATGCGTCCCGATCTGTCAGAATTGCAGTTCCGTAGCTGCGGAACTGATATCTTCGATTCCTTGCTCCATGCGGTCCATGTGCGTCCGGAAGGACAGGACGCAGATCCGGAGTATGAAGTCGCCTGCGACCGTCGTGGCGGTGAGGTAAACACGGCGTCGGGCGTTGATCTTCTCGAGGAACTGCCGGTTCAAGACATTCCGATCTTCCTGGGACAGATCTACGCCGGCGAGACGAAAGGCTACCACGGACAGCTGGGGCGGCGCGACGATCTCGATCCCAGGGATCTCGCGCAGGCGCTCCGTTGCCCACTCGCATAGGTCGAGCTTCTCGTTGAGCTGCTCACGGAATGCCTGTGCGCCGAGGAGTCGGAACGGCAGCCAAACCCGCAGGCCACGAAATGGCCGCGATAGTTCCGGGGAGTATTGGCAGAAATCCACGAACTCGTCATCGTCACGCATGGCCGGCAAGTATTCGGCATCCAACTCATGCGCGCGTTTGAGTGCGGCGCCGTCGCGTACCAGGAGGGAACCCGTGCCGTACGGGAGGAACAACCCCTTGTGCGGATCGAGTGTGATCGAGTCGGCGCGTTCGAGACCACGCATCGCGACGCGACCTCGGTCGGTCATCATGAAGAACCCCCCATAGGCGGCGTCCGCATGCAACCACAGGCGTTCGTCTCGAGCGATGTCCGCCATCGCCTCGAGGTCGTCGACCGCACCGGTGTTGGTTGTGCCGGCGCTGCCAACAAGCAAGAATGGCTCGCGACCCTCCCTGCGATCGTTCTCCACGGCGGAGCGGAGCGCGTCGAGCCGGATTCGGAAGTGGTCGTCTGAGGGAATGACGCGCACGGCCCGATCCGGAAAGCCGGCCAACATCGCGGCCTTCGCGACGGAATGGTGTATTTGATCCGACACGTAGATCGTACCGTGCAGGAAGTCCTCGCCGAGTCGTTCTCGCCGCGCTACGACGAAGGCCGAGAAATTCGCCAGTGACCCACCGCTGCTGAGGATCCCTCGGGCCGACGCGGGATACCCGACGATTTCGGCAAACCATGCCACAACGTTGGTTTCGAGCTGTGAGAGGGCAGGAGCGGCGAGCCACACCCCGACGTAGCGGTTGATCGAGTCGGCAATGAGGTCCGCCACGGCCGCGTGGAACACACCGCCACCTGGGATGTAGGCGAGGTAGCCCGGTCCAGCCGTGTTGAAGCTCTTGGGGGCCGCCCGCGCAAAAAGGATCTTCAGGCTGGCCTCGAGTTCGGTACCGACCTCCGGGAGCGATTCTTTGAGTGAGCGGGCGACATCGGCGGCGCCATCGACGTCGAACGACGGCTGCTCCGGCAACGTCGTGATGTGCTGCACGATTTCGTCCATCGCCGCGTCGACGAGGTGTCTCATTTCTTCCGTCGACAGCTCGAGCGGATAAGCTGCCATCTGACGCTTGGCGCTCACGGGTTGGACCTCACGGGCGTTGGGTTCGCGGTGTCTTGCCACCTCGTGGCGGATCACTTACATGATGCAGGCTAGCCAGCCGGCAAACCAACTCGTCGGGGAGAACGGTCATGTTTTCAGAGATACTCGATTTCCAGTTGTTCGTACTCAGTGGCACCGCGGTTACGGTCGGCACGGCCGTCACGGCACTCTTCATCGTGCTGGCTTCCTTCATTATCTCGCGCATCTTGCAGCGCACCATTGACCGGACACTGCGGCCACACGTCATACGCGAGGGCTCAGTCCAAGCCCTTCAGCGGCTCGTGCATTACACCGCGATGATCATCGGACTGGCGGTCGCGTTCGACACGGTTGGCATCTCGCTTTCGGCCTTGTTCGCCGCCGGAGCCATCTTTGCCATCGGTCTGGGCTTCGCGATGCAGAATATCGCACAGAACTTCGTGTCCGGCGTCATCCTGCTGCTGGAACGGTCGATCAAGCCGGGAGACATCATTGAAGTCAACAACACCGTCGTCCGAGTCGACGAGATGGGCATTCGGGCCGCCATCGTCCGGACCCTCGACGATGAGGAATTGATCGTGCCAAATTCGCTTCTTGTACAGGCAACTGTTAAGAACTTCACCCTCGGTGACTCGCAATATCGGATTCGCGTGCCTGTAGGGGTAACCTATGGATCGGACTTGACAGTTGTCCGAGACACGCTCGAGCAAGTTGCCCGTGACGCCGACTGGAGGCTTTCGACCAGGGACCCCGTGATCCTCCTCACTTCGTTTGGAAGCTCATCGGTTGATTTTGAGGTATCGGTGTGGATCACGAGCCCGTGGGACGCCAGGCGCGTGCGGTCGCAATTACACTATGATATCTGGTGGGCACTGAAGGAAGCCGGCGTGACGATCGCATTCCCGCAACTCGACGTGCATTTCGATCCTCCTATCATGGATTCGGTTCGGGCACTCACCACCCGGACCGTGGCCGCCTGAGGGCCATACATGACCGCTTTCGCCGAGTGGCTGCAAGAGACGTTTGGATTGAGTCCGGTGATGCAGGACCGGCTTGCGGCTTCGCTCATCGCCATCATCGCCATCTGGCTCCTCCGTCGCATCATCCTGTTCGTGGTGTGGCGTCGCGTGGAAGACGTGCGCACCCGATACCGCTGGCAGAAGATCACCGCCTACACGCTGGTGCCGATCGGCATCCTCCTGGTCGGACGCATCTGGTTCGAGGGCTTCCAGGCCATCGGGACGTTCCTGGGCCTGCTATCGGCCGGAATCGCCATCGCGCTGCGGGATCCGATCGTTAATCTGGCTGGTTGGGGATTCCTTGTGTGGAGGAGACCGTTCGAGGTCGGCGACCGCGTGCAGATCGGAGATCGAGCCGGTGACGTCATCGACATTCGCATCTTTCAGTTCACGTTGCTCGAGATTGGGAACTGGGTCAATGCGGACCAATCGACTGGCCGCGTGATTCACGTTCCGAACGGTGACGTGTTCACCCAAACCCTCGCGAATTATTCGAAGGGCTTCCGATATATCTGGAATGAATTGAGCATCGTCGTGACATTCGAGAGCGACTGGGAGAAAGCCAAAGGCCTCTTGGAGGAAATCAATAGGCGGCACGGTGAGGACGCCATCGAATCCGCCCAGCGACACATCCAGGACGTTTCGAGGCGCTTCTTGATTCACTACCGCAAGCTCACCCCGACCGTGTACACGAGTGTGGTGGACATCGGGGTTTGCCTGACCATCCGCTATCTGTGCGAACCTCGTGGACGACGAGGATCCGCCGAGGAAATCTGGGAGGACGTGCTCAAGACGTTCGCCCAGCACGACGATATCGATTTCGCCTATCCAACACAGCGGTTTTATGACAATCGGCTGGAGGGTAAATCGGGAGCCCGCGCACCGACCGACCCCCCACTCCTAGGCAACCGCGGAGGATACAGGACGTGAGACGGATCCATCCCCCTACACGGAACGTGCATGACCACACAACCTGCCGGGTCAGTGCCATCGCTGCGATCGTCACGATTTTCGGCGCGTCCGGCGTGGTTGCCCAAGCACCCGAGCGCCCGTTCGGAACCCTGCGCGAACAGGCGGCAATCCAGCAGGCGTGGCTGGCGGAGCGCATGGACACGGTTCTGCCCCAACTGCTGCGCGACCATGACATCCACATGTGGGTCGTGCCGATGCGCGAATACAACGAGGATCCGGTGTTTCGCGGGATCGCCGCACCCACCACGTTCGCGGCCCGCCGGCGCTCGGTCTACGTCTTCTTCGACAGAGGCGAAGAGGAGGGCGTAGAGCGTCTCGCTATCGGCGGAACGTCGCAGGGCGGGGTCTTCGAAGCCGCCCGCATGACCGAACAGGCCCCGGACGGACGGCCCAGAGAATTCTGGGGCCCCGATCAGTGGCGCGTAGTGGCCGAGCTCATTCGCGAGCGTGATCCGCGCAACATCGCGGTCAACATCTCGCCGAACCATAACTTCGCCGATGGCCTTACTGCAGGTGAATGGGAACAGATGCACGAAGCGCTCGGCCCCGAGATCGCCGCTCGCGTCGTTCGGGCGGAGCATCTCGCTCTCAATTTCCTCGCGATTCACACTGCATCCATGGATTCGCTCTACCAGCAGATGCAGCGGCTCGTCCACGAGATCATCGCGACGGGTTTCTCAGAGGCAGTGATCACGCCAGGGCAAACGACCACCGAGGACGTGGTCTGGTGGTTTCGACAGCGCGTGAACGATCTCGGACTCGGCACGTGGTTCCAGCCGTCAGTGGACGTACAGCGTGCCGGCGTAAACTTGGCCGACTCCGTCGCACCTGTCATTCAACGGGGCGACGTCCTCCATTGTGACTTTGGGCTCGTCGCGCTGGGCCTCAGCACCGACACCCAGCACATGGGCTACGTGTTGCGAGAGGGCGAGACGGCACCCCCCGATGGCTTGATGCGCGCGCTACATGCAGCCAATGCCCTGCAGGACCTCCTGCTCGCCGAGATGCGTCATGCCAGAACCGGCAACGAAATGCTACGCTCCACCTTAGCGGCCATGCGTGACGCCGGTATTGACGGCACGGTCTACACACATCCCATTGGTTTCCACGGTCACGGCGCGGGCCCACTGATCGGCCTGTGGGACAGGCAGGACGGCGTCCCCGGCCGCGGCGACGTGCCGATCCGAGCGGGGACCTGGCACTCCATCGAGCTGCAGGCGACGACACCCGTCCCGGAATGGGACGACCAGCCGGTCCGCATGATGCTGGAGGAAGAGGCGGAACTCGGCCATGACGGGCGTATGCGCTGGGTGCTGGCGCGCCAGGAGCAGTTCCACCTGGTGCGATAGGGCGCAGCCGGCCCGTGCCCGCCAGGTATATTGGCATCGAAGGCAAGACTATCAAGAGAGAGTTGATATGCTGAAACGTACGTGTGTCGTTCTCACCGCTGCTGGCGCGCTGGCCGCATGCTCCGACACCCCGGGTGCACCCGAGATGCATCGCGTCGAGGTAGCCATGCAACAGACGGACGCGCTGGTCCTGGTTGCACCCGCTCTACAATCGGCCGTAGCAGCCCAGGGGAAGATCTCGATCGATCAGGTCGACTCGCTGTTCATCACGATCACCGAAATCTCGTTCCTGCCGGTGCTGGCGGAGGACGACCCCACCGAGGCGTCGTGGGAGCGGTTCGACCTCCCGGAACCGCTGACCATCGACCTACTGGCGTTGCCGCCAGATGACGAGCCGGCGCTGGTCATTGCGGACGGGACGCTCCCCGAGGGTGATTACGAGCGCATCCGGTTTCTGGTCGGGAGCAGTACCATCTTCCTCAACACCTTGGTAGGCGTCGGCAACGCATCGTTCGACCCGGACACGGAATACCCCGTCAAGGTGCCGTCGGGTGCGTCGTCCGGGCTCAAGACGGACCTCGGGTTCAGTGTGGTGGACGACAGTGAAGTAAACGTGTTGTTTTCGTCCACCGCGACCTTCGACGACGTCACTGCCACCGGCAGTGGAAACGTCATTCTCTCACCCGTGCTCAAAGCCAAAGGGACGACCGAATAACGCGCGAGGCTTCGAGAGAAACAACGGCCTCACCTTCCGGTGGGGCCGTTTGCTTTTGTCGCATCAGCAGTATCTTTGCCGCACACGCAGCCAACTTACCGATGCACATACACGATCTCCCCACGCCGGCCTTGCTTCTCGACCTGGACGTGCTGGACCGCAATATCGCATGGATGGCGAACCGCGCGCTGGATCTGGGCGTCACCATCCGCCCGCACATCAAGACGCACAAATGCATCGAGATCGGGAAGCGACAGGAGTCGGCCGGGGCGCGAGGCGTTACGGTGTCGACCTTGCGCGAGGCTGATGACTTTGCCGAGAACGGCTTCAACGACATCACCTGGGCGTTCCCGCTGCCGATTTCGCTTGTATCTGGTGCGCGCGACCTCGCCCGCCGAGTGACCCTGCGTGTCGTGGTGGACTCACTCGAGGCGCTCGAAGCATTGACCGCATCCGGTGACTCGTGGCACGTGTGGCTCAAGGTAGACTGCGGATACCATCGCGCCGGCGTCGACCCGGCCTCGTCCCAAGCGGTCGATCTTGCGAAACGCGTAGCCGACTCTCCGCGCATCAATTTCGACGGACTCCTCACGCATGCGGGACACACGTACGAGGGTCCGACCCCCACCGAGAGTCTCGCGGCAGCTCGCCAGGAGCGCGACGTCATGGTCGCGTTCGCGGCGAAGCTGCACGACAGCGGCGTGGACGTTCCGGCAATCAGTGTCGGGTCGACTCCCGGGATGCGCGTGATCGACCATCTCGACGGTGTGAGCGAAGCGCGACCCGGCAACTACGTGTTCTTCGATCACACGATAGTGACCCTCGGCGCGGCGCAACCCGCCGACTGTGCGGTCACCGTTCTTGCGACCGTGATCTCCGCGCAACCGGACCCGCGGCGGAGCATTGTCGACGCCGGCGCTCTCGCGCTCTCGAAAGACCCCGGCCGCGGCGACGCTGCGCGACCGTCAATGGGTGAGATCTACGCCGACTACCACCATGGGACGCTGCGCGACGACGTCTGGCTCACCGGGCTCAGCCAGGAGCACGGAAAGGTGAACGGTACACTCGCAGTTGGAGACCGTGTGCGTATCCTGCCGAATCATTCCTGCCTGACGGTCGCGTGCTTCGACGAGTACCATGTGGTGCGTGGCGACGAGGTGGTCGACCGATGGAAGGTGTGGCGCCGGAGGTAGAGAGAGGGTATAGGAAGTATACAGGGTGATAGAAGGGATAGCGCGTGGAAGTTCACAGGAGCTTGCTGGGGGTATAGGGGGTATAGAAAGTTATGCGCGTGGACAGATTCCTTCCCTTGCTGGCGGTCGCCGCGGTGGCGTGCGGTGACGGGATCTCTTCGATTGACCGCCTGCCGCGGGAGCTGTCGGTCGCCGAGCAGGACCTGATCGCGGCAGACAACCGGTTCGCCTTCAAGATCTTCCGGGAGCTGGTCGCCCAGTCCGACCCGGATTCGAACCTCTTCATTTCGCCGGTCAGCATCGCTATGGCGCTCGGGATGACGTACAACGGTGCGCGGGCGGACACCCGGGATTCGATGCAGGTCACCCTGGAACTGCAGGACATGACGCTCCAGGAGATCAACGATGCCTACCGGAGTGTGATCGACCTCCTCCGCGACCTCGATCCACGGGTGGAGTTCACCATCGCCAACTCCATTTGGTATCGCGAAGGACTCGACGTCCAAACAGAGTTCATCGATCTCAATCAGACGTACTTCGATGCGGTCGTCACGGCACTCGATTTCGCCGCGCCGTCCGCCGCTCCGACGATCAACGCTTGGGTCAACGAAAACACGAACGGTCGAATCACGGAGATCGTCGAATCGCCCATCGACCCACTGCTTGTCATGTTCCTGATCAACGCGATTTACTTCAAGGGCGACTGGGTCTACCAATTCGACAAGTCGCTCACCCGAAACGCGTCGTTCAATCGCGTCGACGGCACGCAGTCGACCATCGATCTCATGTCGTCGGGTGAGGAGATTCCCATCCAGCTCGGGTTTGATGGGTCCGCGCAGATCGCGGATCTGCCCTATGGGGGTGGCGCATGGCGCATGACAATCGTGCTCCCGCAGGCGTTCGACGGACTACCGCCGCTCATGAACACGCTCGACCAGCCACAGTGGGACACGTGGACCGCCTCGCTCGATTCATCAGATATCGAGGTGTTTTTGCCGAAGTTCACGATGGAGTACGAGGTCTCGCTCAAAGAAGTACTGTCAGCGCTGGGCATGGGTGTCGCCTTCGAGCCCTTGGTAGCTGACCTGAGCGGGATTGGCGGGCTACCGGGAGAGCTCTACATCAACCACGTCAAACACAAGACGTTCCTCGACGTGAACGAGGAGGGAACCGAAGCGGCGGCCGTGACCTCCGTGGGCGTAGGGGCGACCAGCGCACCGCCCATGCTGCGCGTGGACCGCCCGTTCTTCTTCGTGATTCGTGAGGCACTCTCCGGCACCATCCTGTTCATGGGCCGGATCATGGACCCTGCCGCCTAGGCCGTCTGGAGTCTCTCCCAAACCCTAGAGCCTTCACCCTCCGCTCTTGACCTACTCACTTCGCCCTTCGTCCTCCGCCCTCTCGAAGACCACCTCCCCACCGACAATGGTCATCTCGACCTTCACGTCTTCGAGGGCGTTCGGGTCGATCGACAAAATGTCGTCAGACAACACGACCAGGTCGGCGAGCCTCCCGACTTCGATCGTTCCCAACTCATCCTCCATGTAGCTCCCGTGGGCATTGTTCAGCGTGTAGGAGGCAAGGGCTTCCTCCACCGTGATCCGTTGTTCCGGAACCCATCCGTCCGGGTTGGCGCCGTCGATTGTACGGCGGGTGACTGCTCCGTAGATCCCGAGTAAGGGATCGAGAGGTGCCACCGTCCAATCGCTGCCAAACGTCAGGGGCGCGGCGGCGTCGAGTAGGTCCCGAAAGGCGTACGTGGACTTGATGCGTTGGGCGCCTATGCGTTTTTCCGCCCAGCGCCCGTCATCGATAGCGTGGTAGGGCTGTGCGGACGGAATGACTGAGTCCGCGCCAAAGCGTGCGATCGCATCGGTTGAGAGATGTTGGGCGTGCTCGACGCGGAACCTGCGGTCACGGGCGCCGTTTCGGGCACGCGCTTCGGCGAACACACCCAAGAGCCAGTCATTGGCACGGTCACCAATCGCATGGACAATCACGTGGAGACCAGCAGCGTCAGCATCGAGGATGGATGCGCGGAGGTCGGCGGTGTCGGTGACCATCAATCCGGTCGTCGATGGCTCGTCGTCGTAAGGCTCGTAAAACCAGGCAGTTGTCGACCCCAGCGACCCGTCGACGAATCCCTTCACACCGCCCCACCGCAAGCGCGTATCACCGCGGCCGTGCTGGTCGACGTACGCCGAGAGCCTCTCCCATGTTGCGATTGGCACAACCGCGTAGACACGCAGGGGAAGCGACCCGCGGTCAGCGGCACGCTGATAGGTCTCGAGACCTTCCCACGAGCCCATATCGGTCACGAAGGTGACCCCGCGCTCGAGTGCATGGCTCGACGCCGCCTGCAGCGCGCGGTCGAGCTCAGCTTCCGAGGGTGCCGGCATCACGCGAAACACGAGGGACTGGGCTTCGTCTTTGAGCACGCCGGCCGGGGTACCATCGGGGTTCCGCACGATCGTTCCGCCAGCGGGATCCTGAGTCTCTGCCGTGACGCCGGCCAGATCCAGCGCCTTGCTGTTGGCCAACGACATGTGTCCGTCCAGTCGCGTCACGAAGACTGGCGTTTCGCCGGTGACGGAATCGATCCAGTCGCGACGTGGAAGCTCGCCGCCCCACAGTTCGTGATCCCACGTCCCACCAGTAATCCACTCCCCAGGGTGCGCCTGGGCGAACTCCCCGATCCGACGGGTGAACTCGGCTGGCGAGGCCGCGTCACGGAGCTGAACCGACGCGAGTGTAAACCCCCCACTGATGAAGTGAGTGTGGTTGTCCATGAAACCCGGGACGACCCGCCGTCCGCCCAACGCGATCAGGCGGGTCCTGGGCCCCACGAACTGCGCAACGTGGTCATCGGGGCCCGTTGCCAGAACTCGGCCGTCGGCTACCGCGACGGCGGTCACCGGATCGAGGCCCGGCCCCGTCCAGACCTCCCCCCCGAGCAGCACCAAGTCGGCTTCGTTACCCATCGCGCACCCTCCCGCCGTCAGGACAATCCCCACTATCGATGACCGCATTACCATCCACATCGCCGATCCTCCGGTGGAACCGCAACTTCGACAGAATGCACACGTCAGTGCAAGCGCCCTCTCAGCGCCCCAGAAGCGCACGAAATGGCCTCCTGAGCGCACGAAACGGATGTTACGGCAAGTTCCCAGGCCTCCCAGATTCGTAACGTCTTGGTGGCCCCGTGTCCGGATGGCCTCGCGTATGCGGAGAGATCGTAAGACGATATGCCCCAATGGTTTACGGCACTGGGACTGCAACCTTGGCCTTGAACACGGTAAATTCGGTGCGCTATGAGCCTCCGACCTGTCTACGGTCATGACGCCCTGTTGAACCGGCTGGGTGGCGTACTCGCCTCCGGCCGGTTTCCGCAATCGGCCCTTTTTGTGGGGCCGGTCGGCGTGGGCAAGCAGCGTCTCGCGCTGTGGGTCGCGCAGGGGCTCCTCTGTGAGGAGGCTCCTGGAGCGCCGTGCGAGCGTTGTGCAGGGTGCCGGCAGGTCACGAACCTGGCACACCCTGATCTCTACTGGCTGGTGCCGATTCCTCGCCCGAAGGCCGCGGATCCCGCCAAGCAGGTGGAAGAGGTCAAAGAGCTCCTGGGGGCGGCCATGGAAGCGCGCCGCCAGGACGGCATCTGGGGTCGACCCGAGGGCATGGTGTCGCACCCGTTGGCCGTGGTTCGACTGGCGCAACGGGTCGTGTCACGCACGCCGTTTTCGGCGATGCGGAAAGTCGTGATCGTCGGAGACGCCGAGTGGCTCGTGGTGCAGGAGGCAAGTCCGGAAGCGGCCAACGCCCTCCTCAAGCTCCTCGAGGAGCCGCCGGCCGACACGACCATCATCGTGACGGCGGCTGACCCTCAGCGGCTATTGCCGACAATCCGATCGCGGCTTGTCACCATGCGGGTTTCGCCCGTCGGAGACCAGGCGGTCCGGGAATTGCTCACGAAGGAGTCGGAGAATCCGCCACGTGGTGAGGCGCTCAAACAGGCGGTTTTGCTGGCTGACGGCTCCGTTGGGAGAGCGCTGGCCAGCCAGGAGCACGACCGCGGTGCTGTGCGCGCCGAGCGGTTCTTGGCGGGGCTGGAGCTGGGTCGAGGAGCCTGGGTACCCGATGTACTGGCCCAGGCACCTTGGTCGGCACGCGGGGAGTTCACGGCGTTCTTGGACGCCCTCGCGGTGAAGCTCCGTGACCGCGTGGCCGATCGCGCCGGCGATGCCCGCGAAGCGCGCCGGGCAATCGACGCGCTCCGACGGGTGGAGGATGCGCGTGAGGAAGCTCAGGGGAACGTCAACCCGCAGCTCACGCTGGGTACGCTGGCGTCGGAACTGGAGGCACTGGTATGACGCTGACCCACGTGGACGGGAGTGGTCGGGCCCGAATGGTCGACGTTGGTGGGAAGCCTGAAACGGTACGTACCGCCACGGCGGCTGGGACGATTTCGATGAGCCTGGAGGCGTTCGAACTGGTCGAACGAAACTCTGGCCCGAAAGGCAACGTCCTGTCCACGGTTGAGCTGGCCGGAACGATGGGGGCCAAGCGTACGGCGGAGCTGGTGCCGCTTTGCCACCCGATTGGACTGGACGACGTGCAGGTCACGGCGTCGCTGGATGCGTCGCTGCCGGGGGTGCAGGTGCGGGCGACGGTGAAGGCCACTGGGCGGACCGGAGTGGAGATGGAAGCACTGACGGCTGTCACCGTCTCGCTGCTCACGGTGTATGACATGGTCAAGGCGGCTGGTCACGACATGACGATGCACGAAGTCCGGTTGATCGAGAAGACCGGCGGCACGCACGGTGACTGGCCCGAGAAATAGAGGATATTGAATACATGATGAATACGAAACGTCACACGCACGGTCTGCACGACCTCTCCGCCACTCAGCGCCTGACGCTGCGAGGCGTAGGGATCGTCGTGGTCGTCGTGGCGGTGGGGTTTGCGGTTGGCATCAACGCGCCCCGGGCCGTGGCTACCAACGACGATGGAGATGCCTATACCGGGACGGCAGTGCGATCTCAATTCCGCTCGCTACAGCAGTCGCTGAACTCGACGGCCGGCGAGCTCGAACTCGTGCGCCTGAAACTGGGTCGCGTCGAATCGATTCTGGAGTACTCGGCCCGATACCAGATCGCTGCGGACCTCGCCGATCTCATCTATGAAACGGGACTCCGGGAGGGGATCGACCCCGACCTCGCGTTCCGCATGGTGAAAGTGGAGAGCAATTTCGAGCCTCGGGCGGCCAGCTCGGCGGGCGCGTACGGCTTGGCCCAGGTGCAACCCGCCACGGCTAAGTTCTACGATCCCAACATCACGATCGAACAGTTGTTCGACCCTGCCACGAATCTGCGCATTGGGTTCCGCTACTTGCGTGACTTGATCGAGGTTTACGGTGACATGAAGCTGGCCCTGCTCGCGTACAACCGCGGGCCATCACGCGTGAAGAAGCTACTGGACGAGGGGCGTGACCCCCGGAACGGGTATGCGTCGCAGATCATGGAAGGGTACACGGGAATCGCCGGGCAACCGGCGCGAGACTAACTACTGACCGACCTAGTCGCCGCCCGCTGGGGCGGCGACACGTAGTCGCTCCCCCACTCGCAAGACGTCGTCCACCAGCATCCCGTTCCATCGCCGCAGATCCCCAAGGCGCACGTTGTACCGCTGGGAGATCTCCCACAGGGTGTCTCCGGACCGCACGACATGGACCCGCACGCCGCTCACACCCATCGACGGCCGCGGCGCCTGTCCGGCCGAGGCGCTGCTTCGCGCCACCGAACTGACCGGTATGACGAGACGGCGACCGATGCGCAGCTTCCGCGGATCCACATTGCCGTTCGCGGCTCGGAGGAGGCGCACACTCACGCCGTAGCGCCGACCGATCTCCCCAAGCGTTTCACGACGTCGAACGACGTGCTCGACGAAGTTCACGCGCTCGCTCACGGGGAGTGCGGCGTAGCGTTGCGCCACGATGATGCCCTTCCCTCGCGGGACGCGCACCAACGCCTGTTCATCAGGTGGTGTGACACCCCGGGTGTATTGTGGGTTGAGATCGCGCATCACGCGCAGGGTCGTGTCCGCCAACCGTGCTACAACATCGAGGCCCGTGGCGTCAGGGACCGTGATCTCATCGAAAACAAAATCCGAATAGACCGGAATGGAGTCGAAGCCGTATAGCTCCGGACTTTTCGCGATGAGCGCTGCCGCGATCAGTTTCGGTACGTAGTCGCGCGTCTCACGACGGAGGTACCGGCGGTCCGAGAGATCGAAGAACGTTGCGTCGCTCACCGAGTCGCCCGCGCTGCCCAGGCGACGAATGCCGCGCGAGACCCTACCTGCCCCACCGTTGTAGGCGGCGGCGGCGAGATACCACGAGCCGAACTGTTGATTGAGGTCAGCGAGATACGCGGCGGCGGCGGACGTGGCCTTGAAGGGATCCCGTCGCTCATCCACCCACGTATCAATGCGCAACCCGTATTGTCGACCGGTCGATGCGATGAACTGCCACATGCCGACTGCATTGGCCCGCGACACGGCCGTGTTCGAGTAACCGCTTTCGATGATGGCGAGGTACACCAGATCTTCGGGGACGCCATAGCTTCGGAACCGCTCACGGATCATGCCCTCGTACCGCGGCATGCGCCCGAGCCATACGGTAAACCGATCGGAGGCCGGACCCAGGAAGTATTCCGTGTAGTAACGCACCCGATCATTTGCGGCGAAGGATATGACGTCGATATCGTAGCTGGGACCCGCTGTTGCGGCGGGGCCACCTCCATTGGTGCCGTCTGCATCAAGCGCCGTGAGATCCGGCGCCGGCAGCACACCACTGATGTGACCCGCATGTTTGGAGAGGCTGCCGTACTCCAATTCGCGAAGCTCGTCCAAGACGCGGTCGTCAGCCGCCGAGTCCTGGAGAAATCCGACGACCGCATCCCAGCTGTCGGCCTGCGTGTCGCTCGGCGCTGGCGCGACAACCGGCGACGGCTGGCCGCACGCCACTGCGAACCACAGCAAGAATGTCAGAGATCGAAACGCGCGGGCCATAGTCGTCGGCTACCTCATGAAGATCGTGTTACCCAACAGGCGGTTCGTGGCATTTAGGACTGCAAGAGCCGCGCCTTTGGGGAGATCTTCGTCCACGAGACAGGATCCGACGAGGCGGGTGGGAGGACCTTGCTCGCGTGATGACAGTGACACGATGACGACCGACGCATCGAACGCTTTCACGGCTTTCACCCCCAACAACTCGAACGCGAGTCGATCACCGACGACCCTTTGCAGTGATCGTGAGGTCGCCTCCGCCGCGCATCGAAGCTCTCCGGCCTGCGACGCCATGCCGTCCGCCTGGCCCTCATACCGGGTGCCATCCTTGCGCTCGAGGACGACCTTTGCCTGACACCGAGCATCAGGGAGCCTCTCGAATCGAAACTCGCAGAGGCGTAACCGCTCTTCAGGCGACCGTGTTACCACGCGGCGTACCTATTCACCGTCACCCTCGAACGCCACCTCAAGTTGCCCAGGCGCCGGTTCGGCGAGAGGGTGTAACAGGTCCACGTCGAGCCGCGGTTTGCCGGCATCGTCGACCAGCGCCGACACCAAGAGTATCTGACCATCCGTGAGCGTTACGCGCAGGGAACGGCAATCGCTCCGAACCTCCACTTCCTGCACGGATCGACCATGCAGTTGGCCCACGGCCTCGACAATACGCCTGAGGTCTTGGACGGATGTGATGGGCATTGGGGAGCGACTGGGCTCTATGAGAGATGTTGGACGAGAATCTCTCGGATCGCGTCGTCGGACAACCGGTCAGCTGCCTGGAAGAGCGAAGACTTGGAACTCGACTCCAACGGGTACGTCGCCCAGAACGCACGGGGCTCGCGTTCGGCCTGTTTGGACCGGAACGACAGCACGAGCTGCCACACCTTCACATCCGCACGCATTTCGGCAGCGGCCTGCACGTGCCACACTTCGTCACCGTTATCGAGTACTCGCCACGCCATCGTAACGATCCCTCTAAAACTGAATAAAGACCCCAGCGGGAGGACCAATATGCGCCCTGGCTGAGGAACCGGTCAAGGGCACAGAACACACCTGAGTGCAGCGTGCAAGGCATCCGCAAACTGCACGAAGGCAGCCGCTTAGACGCTGGAGAGAGCCGCCCTTGTGATACGGGTCACCAAGCGACCCCGGAAAGAGCCTAGGGGTTGTTGGAGCCGGGAGGTGGCGCGTTCCAAGGGGCGGCGGGACCGGGCGCCGGTGCCGCCATTCCGGATTTCCCCCCACCCTTCTTGTGTTGACTCGACTTCCCTTGGCCCAGCAGATCAGGGGGCGCCGCAAACGTCGCGATCACCGGGGCCGTATAGACCGCTGACTTTGCCAGCTTCTTCAGGAATTCGCGTCTGTTCGAGTCAGTCATCGAACCCCTCCGTGACGTGACCGTTCTCAATCTTGTTCATCAATACCTGTGCCACAAGCCTCTCGGCATCCGATTGGGTCACGTGATCTCCCGCATCGGGGGCAAGACGCCTCGCAATCTCGCGAAGTGCGACCGTACCATCGGCGAGTTCCAGCGCACGCGCTGCGAGCCGTCCCCGAGCACTGAGCCGCGGGCGCGCATCAGGGGAGCCGGCCAAGAGATCGGCCGTCGAAGCAGGAAACGAGCGGAACTCATGGCCACGTCGTTCTTCGCTCCGTGTCTTCACGCTCCACCGCATCCAACTCGGTTCACCCGCCCGCACTTCGGGACCAACGGCAGCGGCCAACGACCCCTCGTTCCCGACTGTCACGGGCGAGTCGAGAGGCAGCACGCAGTGGCCCCACGACGCAGGCGCCGACCCTGGGGCATTCGAGATATCGATGCCAGGAGCCAGCTCTAGATCGAACCAATAGGCCAGCGCGTCGACGACGGTCCCGGCGGGGAGTGTCCACGTCGCGCGTCCACCGAGATCGGCGGGGTTAACGCCGTGGGAGAAATCAATGGTGGAGATCTTCGCCGGTTCGCCAACCATCATTTCAGGTGTCGCTCGTGAATAATGCACGGCATGCGCCGCGTATTCCCTACTGGCTGACCAGTCGATGTCGTACAAGCACTCCTGGGGACCAACAGCGTCGAGGACATTGCGGAATGCGGTGATCGGCGCGATGTGCATCGTCGCATGCCCGGGGATGTATCGCGCGGTCGGCGCGGCGTACTTCGTCCGCACGAGCTTCAGTATTCGGAACATTTGCGCGTCGACAAGTCGCGGGGGGAAATCCTCGAACAAGATCACGGTCGCGGGTTGCGGCAGGTCCACATCCGGAATCCATCCGCGAATGAACTCGACGCGATCTTCGTACCCATTGATTCTCGCGATCGCTTTCGCGACGTGGATCACCGGGTCGCCATCAACAGCCCACACCCTTGTCGCACCGGCGTCAGCCGCAAAGAACGCGAACGTTCCCAATCCGCTTCCGATCTCGAGCACGCTGTCCGCCGGCCGCACTACGGCGTTGATCGCGCCTCGGAACGCTTCAATCCGGCCCGGTTGGGCGAGCAGCTCGCGGTAGTACTGCATGGCCGTCATGCCAACAGTCCCTCATCGCGGAACCGCTGGATGGCCGCGCGTATGTCATCGCGCACCTCATCCACGGTCGCCGGACGCCCGAACGCCTCGGCGACCGCCGTGACGATGTCTTCCTCACCGGCATCACCAGTTAACTCCGTCCACACGAGTGCGGCCGTCAGATTCAAGGTGTGCAGCTTGTTGGTGGCGGAATCGAAGACGACCCATTCGTCGTCGAGCTGTCGGAATACCAGATCGTCGCGACGCCTGAGCGATGGGTGTGCGTCCGTCACGGCTGGTCGCTCCTTTCTTCAACCCTCCGGCGCGTTCGCACCACTCGCTTCGCGAAGTGCGGTAGCGCGTTGCACCACGGTCTGGATTCCTCGATCGGAAACACGCCACGAGGACTCGCGTCGGAGCACATCGGAAAGGTAGGTGGGAACGAAGCGCGGGATACGCTCCATCCTCGCGACCGCGGCGAACTGCTCACGAACCGCCTGTTCGACTTGTGCCCGCCGCTGGCCGCCGGTTGCCTCGTCGTCGAGGAACCGGTCAAGCTGCATGTTCTCCTGCACGTCCGCAAGATTCTGCCGGTGTCCAAAGCGTAGCTCCGCGTCCTGGGCTTCGGTCAATGCGACACCGGCATCCAAAGCCGTTTGCACCGTCAGCTCGCGTGTCAGGAAGACGCCGAGCTGCTCGAGGATGAACTCCTCGGTGCCTGACCGAATATCGAAGCGGAGATTCGGCGGTTCCATCCTCAACCGGCGAATGAAATCTGCGACCGTGAACTCACCACCACGATACGCCGCGATCCGTTCATCGGACATGATCACCGCCAGCGGTCGCTCTGAAGCTCGTTGCGTCACGGCCGCGGCGCCGTCTACGAACGTGAGGTCATAGCGAACGGGCAGCTCCAACTGGAACGCCGCGTCGATTTCGGCCAAACGCACGTCGCGGAGTCCTTCGGTGAACTCCTCTCGGACTTCTTCGAGCGGTGGACGCCATGCCACGTGCACTCCATGCTCGGTCTCAAACGTGCCGGAGAGTTCCCCTGGTGCGAGGCTGAAGGTCACGGAGTCGAAGACCGGCAGCATATCGCCCCGGCCCACAACTCCCAGACTGCCACCACGCTCGCGCGCCCACAGATCGGAGCTCGCCTCGTTCTCGACCGCCCAACGCGCGCCGGCCGCGAGCCGGGCCCGGGCCGCCTCGGCATTCCGAAACGCCAACTGTCGCTCAGATTCGCCGGCGGCCAACCGGATGCGCCACAAAATGTGATACATCAGGCGGTACTCGCCCACCGCGTAGGCGCTGTCAATCTTCGCGGGCGTGAAATCCAGACTGTCAGCCAGCACGCGCGCCTGGTACCCGCGAAACAACAGTTCATGCACCTCCGGCCAAACTGCCTGGTACACAGTCGCGGAGTCCGTCAATGAATCGCCCCCAGCGATCCGGTCGGCAAAGAGCGTCCACTCCACCCAGCGATGGGCCCAGCGCTCTACCTCCGTCTCGCGGAGCGAGAGATTCTCCCAACCTGCCAGCGTCTCGGCGAACTCTTCGGCGGTCAGCGTGTAAGGGCCGGCCTTGGCCACCCACGCTCCGGAATCGCACGCCACGGTAAGCGACAGGACTGACGCGACTATCCCAAAGGGGTTCACTCTTGGCAATCCCATGCTTGCTCGATGATCCTCGGTTGGCGTCCGTCACAAAATACTACGACACGACCCAGTTTGTGCCGTGCCACAATGCAAAGCGGCGGTGCCCGAGGGCACCGCCGCCAGAACTTACTTGACCTGTGCAGTCAGAGACTACTGAACGTAGCGAACCAGGCTCTTGCTCCGGTTGCGACGGTCTTCTCGCCGCTGCAGGCTCTCTTCAACTGAAATGTAGAAGGCTTCCGGCGATCCCTTACCGAACGCGGCCAGATCCAGCACTGGCGGTGCGCCGAGACCCTGACCGGCCGCCATCTCCGAACCAACGCCACCGTAGGTCCAGATCCTCCGCTCGAGCACCTCCAACTCCTTACCCGGAGGCGCCATGTGCAACGGTGTTCCCTCGACCATGCCCTGGTGGTGCTGGATCGCGTTTCCATCCTTGTCGAACCCGCCCGGCTTACCAGCCGGATCGTTGCCCGTGTACCCCTGCGTGTTCGCCAAGCCACCTTCACCACGACGGTTGAAGTACGCACAACCGGAGCACGTGGCAAAGCCTTCGATTCGCCGCTCATAAATAATGGCATCCATCGCCACAGTCGCGGGCGTGGCGGCCGTCAGGGCTGGCAGACCGCCGCGCGTGACACGCGAGTTGTTGATGAGGTCGGCGATACCCTGGGTCATGCCACCCGTACGAAGCTGGGCTTCAGCGAGGGTCAGGTCGATATAGGACCGCAGGATCCACGGCATAGGACCTGACTCCGCCGGCGGATACGACTCAAAGGTGCTCGGCGAATAGAACGAATAGTGATACGTACCACGGCTGGACGGGAACCGCGAGGGACCGCGGAACTTGAAGTCCGTCCCGTTCGTGGTGCCATCCGTGTCACCGGCGCCGACGATACGATTGTCGGGATGCCCGATCATCAGGAACTCGGTCCGGGCCGCGGTGGCCTCATTCAGCCAGTCCACATACCCGTACACGCCGTTCCCAGCCACGGAGTTTTCGTCGTACTGACCGATGGTCTTGTAGTCAGCCCGGTTCCACGTTGTGGACGTGGTGATGTGACTGAAATACAAGTAGTCGTAGCACCACTGGTCGCAGCCATCACCTTCGAGGAGGACGTCGCCAGGCATACCCGCCTGGGCCCACGTCGCGATGTTCGCCCAATTGAGCCCGTCACGCTCAGCAGCCGTGCGTGCCACCTGCGGGTACAGGAACGCCTTAAAGCTGTTCGACAGCATAGCCATGTCATTGCCGTCAAAGCGGTTGCCTGCTCCACCGAAGATTCCGTCCCCTATGGTCCAGGTACCACCAGTAGCGGTCGCGATCGCTTCGTCAAAATACCCGATCGCCGCATTCGCCATCGTCATGTAATCCACAAACGGCTGATCAACAGCGTCACCGGCTTCATCGAACAGCTCGATCGTCTCATCCAGTACGAACGCCGAGTCGAAGAACAGAGCCAGCCACATGTGCGCATAGCCCTGTACGAACTTCCCATACGCGAACAACCGATCGCAGTCGCTTTCCACGCACGCCTGCCCTGTCTCGTCTTCGTTGATGGCCCGGAGACCATCGTAGACGTTCGACAGCGCTTCGTACGAATTGTACCACGGCGTTTCCGCGTGGTTGTTGAATCGATACGATGGGCTGTTGTTGAACGGCGACCGCGGCTCCGAACTCAAGACACGGCCGTCATAGTTGCCCCACGAGACGGTAATCTCATCCGCCATCGTGCCCAATGCCTGAGCCGGATAGCCGTTCGCCATCGCAGACCACAGGGCATTGAACGAGCCCAGTACAAAGTTTTCGTTGTCACCCCAGGTCTGCAGCACGCGCGCGCGGTCTGCAGCGTTCTGGTTGGTGACCTCGAGATCGGTCAGCCCGTCAAGGCTATCGCAGGCGCTAAACGCCACGATCGCTAGTGCTGCCGATCCCATCCGTAACCATTTCATATACCGTTTCTCCTTGCTGAATCGCGGGTCACGCGAGGGCGTGTCACCCTCGCGCAACCCAGGACCCGCCAAATTAGAACTCAATCTCGACCGCTCCCGTGAGCGTGCGATAGTTCGGATACTCGAACGCATCAACGCGGAACACCGCGCCTGCCGAGTTGCTCGTCGCCACTTCAGGATCGTAACCCTGGTAGTCCGTGAAGGTCAGCAGGTTACGGCCGATGAGCGACACGGCCACCCGCTTGATGAAATTCCCAAAGATCGGCTCCAACTGCGTCCGATTGAACGTGTAGCGTATCGACAGTTCGCGGAACTTGATGTACGAGCCATCTTCGACGAAGAAGTTCGTCGGCCCGTTCACATTGTAGATCCTCTGCGCGTAATCGAGCGTCTTGCGATTCTCGATCGGCTTGCCGGACTGGTCAACCCAGTTCGCATTGTTCTCGCGAGCTGCCCACTGGCGGGTGTTGTTGTAGATGTCGCCACCCACTTGCGCGTCAAACAGCGCGTACAGCGAGAGTCCACCCCAACGGAACGTATTTCCGAGACCCCAGTTGAAATCGGGCTGTGTGAGCCCCATGGGTCGGAAATTGGTCGTGTCGGGGACACCCGTGGCCGGGTTCGGAACCTCAGCCCAACCGACGATCGGCAGGCCCCAATCGTACTGCACGTCTGTTCCGCCGGCCGACGTAACGATGAGCTTCGACCCGAACAAATCCATCGTCGGGCCGTCGGTGTAGGTGTTCTGGGATCCCACCGCGACCAGATAGCCGTCATCGTTGACTTCGAACATTCCGCCATTGGCCGTCAGGCAGCTGTTGTCCGAATACATGAAGGCGCTACCATCCCACAGTTCCTGACACGTGGTTGCGAAGACATCGCCATACATCTGCCCCAGCACTTCGTTATCGCGGATAAAGAAGTAATTCTGCGTGCGGAATGCCGGCAGGTTGAACTCGGTGATCTTCTGCCGAGTCCGGTCGATGACGAAGTTCAGGTTCCAGCTGAACGTCGGATTCTGAATCACGGCCCACTGGAGCGTCGCTTCCATCGTGTTGCTCTCGAGTGTACCCGCGTTCCGCCACTGGGAGCTGAATCCGAAGTAACCCGTCAGCGGCACCTGCAGAATCTGATCAGAGATCTTGGAATCTGCGTAGGTGAGGCTGAGGCTGATGCGACCCATGGCCAGCATGTCAGCACCAACTTCGAGCTCCCGCGCATATTCCGGCTTCAAGAACGAGTTCCCCAGGACGCCCTTCGAGATCACACCACCCGAGACGCTGAACGTCTCATACTGGGCGGAAAACGACGGACGGTTCCCGGCCGTACCCAAGGAGGCACGGAGCTTAAACTCATCGAAGAAGTCCAGCGGCCACCAGCTTTCCTGCGCCAGGCGCCAGGCACCACTGATGCGGTAGTACGTATTCCACCGCTCGTCAGCACCGAACAACGACGATCCGTCACGACGCAGGACGGCGTCGACGATGTACTTGTCGGCGTAGTCGAACTGACCACTCAGGAAGAAGCCGAGTGACCGAATCTCGGAGCTGCTGGAACCAACGTCCAACAGCGTCTGGTCCTGCAACACGTCGAGGTCGCGCACTTCGTCGACCGCCAGGTCACGCCCGAACGAGAAGAACGACGCAGCCTTCTGACGCTCGAGGAGACCTTGGACTTTGATGATCGTGTTGAATTCACCAAACGTGTTGGAATACGCAGCCGTACCGGCCAGGTTGATCGCCTGGCTGGTGTTGTTGCTCTTCGTGTACTCACCACGGTTGATCGAACTCGCGTCGATCGTGCGGAAGCCGACGAAGTTGAAGTCGGTATTGTTGCCGTCAAAGCGGTCGAACGAGAAGTTCGCTTCAACGTCGAACACCTCAACCGGGCGCCACCGCAGCCGGAAGTTCCCCAGCACGCGGGAGCGGTCCCGATCGATCTCGGAATTCCGCGCCGAGTAGATAGGGTTCTCTTCAACGATCAACTCATCAGGATTGATGAGGTAATCGTTTGTGTCCCGAGCCGTGCCCACACCGTTATCGATGGCGGTCTGCGCGGCCGCGTAGCGCTCGAGCAGGTCGACATCGATCGGGTAGAAGTTCAACCCATAAAAGGCGTTGGCACCGCCACCCTGCGGGTCATCGCGCTCCGACTGCGAATAGAATGCGCTCGCTGAGAAGTCGAAGTTCCCACCAAGCTGGTGGTCGACATTGATGCGGGCGCCCCGCCGCAGGTAGCCGTCCAGCCCTTCGACAATACCCGACTCGCTGGTTTCGTGAAACGAAGCCAGGAAGTTCGTGGTCCCGGTCCGGTGCGAAATGCTCACCGTGTGCGTGTAGAACTGACCGGGGTCGAAGAAGCGGTCCAGATTGTCATACGTCGTGCCCGTAAACGGGTTGTCCGGGATGGCGTACTGGAAGCCAACGGCCAAGCAGTCCACACCCTCGGTCGTCCCGGTCGGACACGCTGACGCCACATTGTCGACGGACGGCGTGAAGCTAAGACCCGGATTCAGCGGATCGCAATTGATCGCATTCGCCGAGCAGGCTGCATTCCGCGTCGCAAACGCGCGATCGTCAGCGGCAACCGTCGTGTCCGCATCCGACACCGTCGAACCAGCGACACACGGACCGGCTTCGTTCGGGTTCGAGTCAGGACCGCAGTCAGACAACGTGTACCAATGTGCCTGGGCCTGATCGATCTTATTCTCGATGTTGTTGCGCCCGAACTCACTCCGCAGAACGATCTTGGTGTCACCTTCAGGAATGTCGCGACCACGACGCGTCGTGACCGACACCACCCCGTTGGCAGCGCGCGCGCCGTAGAGCGCCGAAGCCGCAGCACCCTTCACGACCTCGATCGACTCGATGTCCAGCGCGTCAATGTCCACCATCGATGCACCAAGAATCACTCCGTCCACCACGTACAGCGGCTCATTGGTCCGCCCCGACGTGTTGATCGACGTCGGACCGCGAATGAGCACGCTGACCGCTCCTTCACCCGGGGTTCCCTCACCCCGAATGACGCGCGCCCCAGCGACCTTACCGCGGATCGACTCCTCGGCGGTCTGCGGCGGCACGGGCAAGTCTTCGGCGGAAACCTGGTCAACCGAGAACGGCAGTTTGACCACTTCGGTCTGCTCGGCCACACCCGTTACCACCACGCCCTCAATTCGGAGAATCGAGGCCTGTAACGAGAAGTTGACCGTGGTCGGCAGACCCGCCGACACGACTTGGTTCGTAATTGTCACCGACTGGAAGCCGATGACTTGCACCCTGACGTTGTACGTGCCGACCGGGACGTTATCAATGGCGTAATAGCCATTCTCGTTCGTCGTCTCGGCCAGACTCGTCCCAACAACGGTGACGCGCGCACCGGCGACCGGATCACCGGTCGTGACACTGCGCACCGTCCCTTCAATGCGAGAGGTCTGCGCAAAGGCAGTCCCCGCAGTGAAGAGCAGGGTGAGCGCGGCAAGGGCGAAGCCCGTACCGCTCCGATACAACCAGCTACGAATCATAAAACCCTCCTAAGAGGAAGAGGACTCATGGTAGGTGCACTGCTCTCCTGCGGCGTGCTTGTAAACAAACCATTCACTCCGGCAAGAATTCCTTTATCGAAAACCGCGTTTTCGCTTCCAGTTCTCGGCGGCCGGTACTGACGGAGGGGCCGGCCCCAGAACGATAAATGTGTGGATGCGGAGCCATCCCCGCAAGGAGGCCGCCGGCCACCTTTGAGGGGCTTCGCATCCGTCACCAAACCAGGCGGCACACCGGTCGAAAACCCGGTTTAACCCGCCAGGGCGCCATAAAATGCCACGGTGGCGCGTGCGGTCAAGGTATCCTAGCCATTCGAAAACTGTCAAGACAAATCCGCATATCCTGACATAGCCCTGACAGAAACCCATAAGTCATTTATCGACAATTGTTTAGCTAGCTGACCCGGTGCACATTCCGGGACTCGGGTACCCTGGCGCGGCGACCGGTGTAAGATTCGCCCGCCGATGCTATTTCACGCCCCCCGCCTGTCATCCGACCGAGTCGTCTGGTGTTGCCTGGCCCTCCTCCTCGCCGGATGCGAGGCAGAGCCCCCATCCTGGCAGGAAGGCGCCGGCTATCGGTGGCGCCCGCTGGAGGTCCCACGCCGAGGGAATCCGGGATTTCGCCAGCTCTCGCCGAGGCAAACGGGGCTCGACTTCACCAATCGAGTCACGGAGGAGCAGCTCCTGACCAACCGGCACCTGGGACACGGCTCGGGCGTGGCAGTGGGCGATGTGAACGCCGATGGGCTGCTAGACCTCTATTGGGGCCGTACAGATGGGCCAAACGGCCTCTTCATCAACCTCGGTAACCTCCGATTCGTCGACTCCACGGCCACCGCCGGCGTGGCCATCCCGGACCACCCTACCACGGGTGTGGCGCTGGCCGACGTAGATGGCGACGGGGATCTGGATCTCCTTGCCAACGCCCTCGGAGGGCCACATCGGCTCTTCCATAACGACGGGACTGGACGATTCCGGGAGGACACGACCTTCACGCCGCGTGCCTTGGAATCCGGTGCCACCACGAGCGCATTGGCCGACATCGACGGCGACGGCGACCTCGACCTCTACCTCGCCAACTACAAGGCGGCGACCATCGATGACCTCGTTCATCCAGAAGAACGATTGTTCAACGATGTCGTCCAGGTAGTCGACGGCGTTTGGCAGATCGTCCCTGAGCTGAGGCAGCACTACCGGGTATCCATCCGGCCGGATCTGAACCTGGTGGCCCGCATCGAACGCGCGGAACCCGACCTTCTCTTGCTCAACGACGGAAACGGCTCGTTTTCTGTCGCCGATCCGTTCGAGCGGTTCGCAAACGAAGACGGGACCCCGCTCCAGTCGGTGCCCGACTACTTCGCGCTCGCGGCGCACTTCAGCGACGTGGATGGCGACGGCGACCCGGACCTCTACGTCTGTAACGATTTCGAAGATCCCGACCTGTTCTGGTTGAATGACGGGAGCGGTCACTTCACCGCGGTCTCCACGCTCGCGCTTCGGGCGACCAGCAACTCGGCCATGGCCGTGGATTTTGCGGACGTGAACCGCGACGGCCACACGGACTTCTTCAAGGTCGACATGCTGAGCCGCGATGCTGAGCGCCGAAAAACCCAAAAACCGTCGGCGACACTCTTCCCGAAGCTGCTTGGCGCCGACGCCGAGCGCCGGCAGGACCAGCGGAACCGGTTGTTGTTGGGGCGTGGTGATGGGACGTGGGCACAGGTGGCGGAGTACGGGGGGGTCACGGCCAGCGGTTGGTCGTGGGGGACGGTG
>CAMYLY010000002.1 GCA_947259405.1 uncultured Gemmatimonadales bacterium
CCGCGGTCGAGCGCATACGCCGGTTTGGGATCGAAGCCCATGAGCTTCTTGATTGCGCGCCCGCCCTTGATGATGGCACCCGCGATTCCGGCTGGCGCCGGTTGTTCGTGGAACACCTGATCACACTGGAAATCGATCGGGCTGTTGGTGTTCGGGAGCGCCGTGACGACGCCGGTTGCTTCATCGAGGTGATGCAACTGCAGCCGCGAGACCACCCCGTCGATCAACTCGCCGTTCCCGTCGCGCAGCTTGTCCAACGCCGGCGTGGGAATCATCGTCCCCGGGTTGTTGGGGTCGTCCACGTACACCGAAATGCACGCGGCGACCACAGCCGTTTCACCCGCCAACAGCTCGGCATCGGTCGCGATCTGCAAACATCCAGGGAACTGCGGCAATGCCAATCCAGGAATGAACTGCGGATTCGGATCCATGGACTCGTTGCACTCGAGCCGCCGCACCACGAAGAACGCATCGTCTACTAGCGTGTTCGCGGCAATATCGATGGCACACGTCTCGTCTTCGCAAATCGCGGTCGCGCCATCACCGGCGTCGACAAAGACTTCCACGCAGTCGACGACAACTCCGTCGATCACTTCGAAACATCCGACCGCACCCGTCTCGATTCGGAACTTGACGGGCAGGTTACTCCCCGACTGAAAGCGGTAGATCGGTGATTGACTGGTCGAGCGATTGTTCAGATTCTCGGATGACGGCATGACGTCACGCCAGCCAAGAACGCGGTCCACTTGTGTGACGCCCTCGAATGCGGTGCTGAAGACGCAGATCCGAAACGCTTGGTCGACGTCTTGCGCATCTGGGTTCCACGCCGTCTGGTACAACTCGGTACCCAGGGTCGGCTCGTCCAGCGTGGTCTTTGACGCAGCGGTACAACTCCCGTTGACCACGTCGACCACGACGTTGCCATTGGGATCGATCACGGGACTACCGTCAGGATTCTCAAGCGGGGCCGTCTCGAACGGCCCATGCACCTCGGCCCACGGTCGCAGATTCGGATTGAAGACGCCATCGAAGTCTGGCGACGGCACCATCGGCGGGAGGAAGTAGAACCCGGGGACCGGCCCCGGAACCGTCGCGTTGGACGACGCGTCCGCCAGCTCGAAATCGGGTGATCCGAGCGTACTGTCGTTGCCGTCCGAGCAAGCGGCGACAACGGCGGTGGCGAGAATGAACAATACTGCACGCTTCATGAGGTTGCCTCGTCAGGAGTCCGGGGAGCCCGTAGGGAATGGACTACAATACGCATGGGTACGCGCAAGGTCTAGGCCGTCCCCCGGACGTGGTGAGGCCTTCGGACCACGTGAATTACGGGCAGTTCCCCAGAGACGGGGGAAGCGGATTAGGTCGTTGTTGTGCCGGTGCTACACCTGCGTAGGTCACCGGCCAAGACGTGCGACCTCTTCCCAGCGAGGACTTCTGACAACCGGTCGCCACCACCAGACGGTGCCAGCCTCAGCGGCAAAGTTGTGGTGCGGATTCGCCGCGACGTAGCGCTTCAGAAGGTCGATCGCCGCATCGACCTCACCGTATTGCGTGTACATCATGGCCACGTAACCGACGAGCTCCTGTTCATCATCAAGGCCTGACGTGCGAGAGAATTGCTCCGACGCTTCGAGAATCTCACGAGCGCGGTCAGTATCTCCGGCTCGGCCGACGATCCCGCCAAAGATCACCTGGTTCTCCGCACGGAGGAGATCCGCCGCCGGAGCATCGGGGAGCAGTGAATCCATCTCTGCGAGGAGCTGCTGCGCACGCATGGTATCAGGCTCCATGCGCTCCGTGACCAAGAGCCATAGCTGACAACGCCGGAACGCCACGGCATCGGGAAACCGCTCTGCACCGCGCTCGCACCAATCCTGTGCATCGCGTAGGCTTTCCTGATCGAGCTGCGCCCAAAAGACACGATCGATGAGGCGGTCGGCACCGCGTTGATACGGATCACGATCCAGGCCTTGGCGCGCCGCCATGGCAGCATCCGGGACGCGGTCGACTTGGGGCTCGTAGTAGATCACGCTCAACGTCACGTACGCACCGGAAAGGCGAGGATCGAGGTCCACGGCGCCCTCGAGATCCTCGATGGCGTCGAACAGCAACTGATTCCACTCGTCTTCGTCAGTCGTGATCCGCTCTTGATACAAGCGGAACCGCAACGTCCCCCGCAGGTGCAGGGCATCCGCGTTGCGTGCATCGGCGCGAAGGGCGCGCTCGGCGAGGTCCAGCCCCTCCTGAATGGTGCGGCCCGCACGTTCGCCCTCTTCGGTCTGCGAGCGGTCATGAAACACCCATCCACGGGACACCACGGGATCCATCCAATCTGGATCGGCCTGCTCGGCCACCTGGAGAAGCGAATCGGCGGCCGCCAGAAGCGCGGGAACGCCTTCAGTGGAGCGCGCACGGAGCAAGTCTTCCGCCTCCTGCCGCTGCCGCTCCGCACGCCGGAAGGCTGCCCACGCCTCCACGCTTTCGGTTCCAAGACGGCTAGCACGAAGGTCGACGTTTCCACCTATGCGGCTGCGGAGCGAGTTCGATACGCCTACGGCCACCGAATCGCGCGCCGAGATGATCTCGGTCGAGGCGATAGTAAACGTCTCCCGCTCGCCGACATCCTCGCCCGTGTTTCCGTCCACGAGTCGCGTCGTCACCATGACGTTCCCGCCGGCACGTGGTTCGAGTTGGCCCACGACGAGGGTGCCCACGTCGAGCGCCCGGGCAATCGAGTCCCGAGCCACGTCACCATCACGGTACGGGAGCACCCCGTTTCGCGAAACTACGTTCACGTTGGCCCGGCCGAGTTCGTCGATGAGCGCTTCCGTGAGCCCATCGGCAATCGGCGCGAGCGCGCTGTCGCTGCTGAGGTCCTCGAAATAGAGAACCGCGATCCGGTCGGGATCGAGGACATCGCTCATGCCCCCACCCCCACCGCTTCCTATCGCCGCCCAGGCACCGAAGCCAATGCCCGCGATACCGAGGACCGCGACCGCCGGAACGACCATACGCCGCCACAGTGGTAGAGGTTGTTCGAACATCGCTGATTGCCTGCCCACCATCGATTGCCGTACCATGCCGCTCTGCCGCATGGCGATGGAGGGACGCCGGTGCATGGCGGTGTGCACATCCACCATGTCCAAGGACTCGGCCATCTCCATCCCCGTCTGAAACCGGTCCGCCGGAGTCTTGGCCATCGCCTGCATGATGACGTCTTCCAACTCGTCCGGAATCGCCTCGCGCATGATCGTGGGCGGTGGCACGTTGTCCATCGTGTGGCGGGCCATGATGGCCATCGGGGTTGGGCCGGTGAACGGGATCTGTCCCACCAGCATTTCGTACAACACGCACCCGAGGCTGTAGAGGTCGGCTCGCCCATCCACGGAGTCTCCCACCGACTGCTCGGGGCTCATGTACGCCGGCGTCCCGACCGACATACCGGTCTGCGTAATCTTCTCCCCGCCTGCGGCGTCTACGGCCCGCGCTATGCCGAAATCAACGACAATCGCATGGCCCCCCGACAACATGATGTTCCCTGGCTTGATGTCGCGGTGCACGAGGCCCAAGGAGTGCGCGTAGCCAAGCGCTTCGGCGACCTCCTTGGCCAGGTGGACAGCCTCCTTGATCGGCAACTGCTTATCCCGCTCGATCCGGTCGCTCAGGTCCTCGCCCTCGATGAGCGGCATGACGTAGTACAGGTAGCCGTCCGCATCGCCCGAGTCGTAGAGGGGGAGAATGTGCGGATGTGAGAGCTTGGCGGTGACTGACACCTCACGCAGAAACCGCTCGGCACCGAGGGATTGCGCGAACTCCGGGTGCAAGACCTTGATGGCTACCGACCGATCGTGCTTGATGTCACGAGCCAGGTAGACCGCGCCCATGCCGCCCGCGCCGAGGAGGCTTTCCACCTCGTATTTGTCGGCTAGGCGCTCGCGTAGCTGCTCGAGCATCTCCTCAAACTGATTAGTCACCGCACCGTCCAGCCATGTGAAGGGCCAAGCATTAAGAATACGGTGGTCTCGAGCGACTCACCAGATCCCAGGCGGTGCCCCTCACAAGTGGACGGTGCCGAGCCTACGGGATGGGGATCCGGTATGCCAGGGGTAGTTGGAGGAACGCGTCGTAGGTGCGCTTGGGAGCCGCCACGTGAATGATGTCCTCGAAGTTCATGGCTACACCGCGGCTCTCGAACATCGGATCATCGAGCGGCAAGAACACGATCTGGTCTGGCCAGAGCTCGTACATCAGGCGGAACAGCTCGTTCTCAGGCGACGCGTCCCTCACGTCGTAGCCTGAGCTCGAGGCGGAAGTTGCCACAATACGCGCCGCGACCACGCTGACGACAAACGCCGAACCGACAGCCGTGCTGCGGTGCACCAGGTAGTCGCCCAGCCATTCCTGCTTGGTCCCTTTCAGGCGTTCCTTCTGCGCGTGGTTTCCGCCCACGTTGATGACCGTTCCATGGCTGTAGCCATTCAGCCTCCGGTCCGTCAGCCACTTCATCACGTCCTCGCGCATGCGAACCGATCCGTCGTAGTCGGCGTCTCGTCGCGCGCGGATGGGGACGCTTTCCAGCTCGACCTCCATCATTTCCTCGACCGTGTCGTAGAAATACGGTCCCCATGCTGCCACGAGCTCGGAGCGACGTGCAGCCAGCGCCGCCTGCGCAGTCTCCAGGGCGTGTACTTGTTCCAGCGGGGTCGAGTAATCCCCTTGCATCAACCCGGTCAGCGGTCCCGGATCACCGAGGTGAGCTGAGAGGCTTTCGATCAACGTCAAGAAGTCGGAGGCCCCTCCGTACTCGTCGAGGTTGACGTCGATGGCGTGCACGTCGATGCGATCTTGCTCGGGCAACGTGCGGTTGAAGTCCCGAATCGCCGTGCAGAGATCTCCAAACGCCCAAGTCGGCGGGACAAAGTCGGGCTCAAGCGGGGAGTCCGCGATGAAGTCGGTCAAGAGCCAGTCAGCCATCTGAGGGAGTTCGAGAAGCAGCTGCCGGAACCCTTGGGCGTGCAAGCGCTCCAGAAGCTCCGCCATGAACTCGCGATGTTCAACGATGAGGTGAGTCTCGCCGATGATCACGACGCGATGCTCAGAGAGCCGATCGAGCATCCCGCTTGGTAGGTCATCCACGGAGAACGCCACGGCGTCGCGCTCGACCACCTGAGCCAACTCTGTTCGCGAGACCCGCGTGAGGCCGGAGCAGGCAATGCCTGCGGCGGCAGCGCACGTCACAAACACGGTCATTGTCTTCCGCACGTTCCCGCTCTACTTGGACGGCTTCCTGTCCGTACCTAGCCTCCGGTTTCTGAGGGTAGCGTGAAGACTTCGTGAGAACGGCGGAGGGTGATGGTGGCACCCTGATCTCCGCAAGCCGACGCGACGATAATCGCGAGCACCTGAGTCGGCTTTTCAGTCATTCCAGTTACCTAAGCCTTCTCATAAAGCAACTTCATGATTTCGTGTGGCCGGAGGCGGTACCTTGCCCCCCGATCACTACGCCCCCCGCGTCCAAGTCGCTTCTGGACACCCGTTGATGCCGACTGCCCAGGGCCGGGGACGGCAATCGCAAGGGTAGAACGGGTGGAAGGAGGTGGGGCGTATGCCGCGCGCAAGAGTCCTCTGGTCAATGGCTGGGCTTGCCTTCGTTGTGACGTTTACTGCGTGTGACGACGCGGTCGAAGTGACCGATGATCCCCCGACAATCCAAATCACCGCGCCCGCAGGTGGCGCCCTCGTAGCCCCCGGCTCCATGCTCAACATTACGTGGACGGCGACGGATGACATGGGCGTGGTGGGGGTCGATCTGAGCTACACGGCGGACAACGTAACTGAGACGAGCATCGCGACGGACCAGACGGGGTCGACCTTCACGTGGACCGTTCCCGCGGGCCCGCTGTTCGGCGTCAGAATCAAAGCCACGGCGAAGGACACGGCGGCTCAGACGGCATCGGACGAGACGGATGCGCTGTTCGCGATCGTGACAGCGTCTTCGAGGGGATACGTTACGTCAGACGTCTGTCAAACGTGCCACCAGGCCAAACGGGACGACCTGTTCGACTCGGGTCACCCGTACAAGCTAAACAAGGTCGAGGGTGGCGTGCCGCCAACGTACCCGTTCACCGCGGTTGCCAATCCGCCAGTGGGTTTCACTTGGGCCGACATCACTTACGTCATTGGCGGCTATGGATGGAAGGCACGATTCCTGACTGACTCGGGGTACATCATCACCGACGGTATCGATGGGGTGAACGCGCAGTACAACCTGGCCCGCAGCGACCTCGGTGGCGGCCTCGGTGACGAGTGGGTGGCCTACCATGCATCGGACACGGAACGGAAGCCGTACACGTGTGGCACCTGTCACACGACCGGCTGGCTGACGACCGCTGAGAACGGCGGCATCAATCAAGATGGGCTCGTCGGGATCGCTGGGACCTGGGAAGAAACTGGCATAACTTGTGAGCGGTGCCATGGTCCTGGCGGAACTCATGTGGCCACGCAGTCGGCCACCAACATCAACATCGACCGTGGATCGGAGTTGTGCGGGAGCTGTCACTTCCGCGATGTGAATCACGACATCGACGCCAAGGGCGGCTTCATTCGCCACCACGAGCAATACGATGAGCTGCTCTCGGCAAAGCACAACGTGCGGGCCTGCATCGACTGTCATGAGCCGCACATTGGGGTGCGGTACGGCCACGCGGCGGCGGGGGGTATACAAACGGCCTGTGAGGACTGCCACGCGGGCGTAACGAACTCGCACGTCGTACCGGTGGACTGTGAGGTTTGCCACATGTCTCGTGCCACGAAGTCGGCACGAGCGGTCCACACGTTCGAGGGTGATGTGCGGACGCACATTTTCAAGATCAACTCTAACCCGTTCCCGAAAGATTCGATGTTCTTCGCGGATCCGACGTCGGGCCACACCCATACCCGTGGATTTGTGACGCTTGATTTTGCCTGTTATACCTGTCACAAAGACCCGGCAACGGGTGATGGAGGCAGTGCAAGCACGAAGACCCTAGCCGAGCTGTCGGCAAGAGCCATAGGGATACACAACTAGGGAGGATCGTATTTAGGTTGATGGGCGGGTGTCCCGCACTGGGGCACCCGCCCATCCTTGCCACAGGTTTCCAACCGTCATGCGCACTCATATCCTCCTCTCCCGGCGCACAGCTCTCGTGGTGTCAGTCCTCACGCTGGCGTGCAATCCCGACCGTATTCACATCGCCAATACGCTGGTACAAGAAGGAGTGCTATACCCTGCCGGGAGCACCGAATCGTTCTCCGGTATCGTGTACACCACCGACTCGATCACTAACGACGTGAAGGTCACGGCGCGGTACAATCGCGGCGTGCGACATGGTCGAACCACAGCCTTTCACCCCGATGGATCGAAGGCTGTTGAAGAGCGGTATCGTGACGGGCAGCTCCACGGTGCTCGCCGCGAATGGCATGAGAACGGGCAAATTCGCCTTGAGGAAACCTGGACACGCGGGCAGCAAATCGAGGTCGAGCGCGAGTGGTCGGCATCCGGAGCGCTGATTCGGGAAACGCCGTACGAGCGTGGCAGGCGTCATGGCACGTCCATACAGTGGTATGACTCAGGTGAGGTGCAGACAGAAGCGATGTACGTCGACGGGCGGTTGGAGGGCCAAACCACACGGTGGTACGAAGGCGGGCAAATCGAACTAGAGCGGATGTACGTGCGCGGATACGCGGACGGTCCCAGCCGAGAGTGGTACCCGTCCGGTGCGATCAGATCAGAAGGCACGTGGAAGGCCGGGAAACCTGACGGTGCGTTTTCGCGGTGGCACGAGAATGGTAAACGACATGTTGAAGCTCGTTACGACGCGGGCGATCTACTCGAGATCCGCATGTGGAACGCAGATGGATCGCTCATCCCTGACGCCGCAGCCTCGAGCCCCATCCCTTAGCCCGATCCCGTAGCACCACGCGAGCGGCATTGCGGCCGGGGATAGCGTTCACTCCACCACCGCCATGCGTGCCCGCCCCGCAGAGGTACAGACCGTGAATCGGCGTTCGATAATCAGCGTGACCGGCGACCGGCCGGCTGAAGAAGAACTGATCCAACATAAGTTCTCCGTGGTTGATGCTTCCCTCGGTCACGCCAAACCGCTGCTCCAAATCCACCGGCGTGAGCACCTCTCGATGAAGCACCTTCGACGGCAGGTCGGGGGCATACTCGGTTAGGGTGTCGACGACCGTATCGCCGAGTCGCTGGCTCGCGGCGGCGTTCCACCCAACACCACCGAGATGGTAGGGAGCGTACTGCGCGTACACGGACATGACGTGCTTGCCCGCAGGGGCGAACGCGTCGTCCACGAGCGATGGGATGACGGCCTCCAAGTAGGGGCGCGTCGAGATCGCTCCGTACTTCGCATCATCGTAGGCGCGTTCCAGGTACTCAATCGACGGACTGATCGAAATCGCTCCGCGGAGTACGTGTTGATCGCCCTCAGCAGCGGTGAAGGTTGGAAGCCCGTCCAAGGCCAAGTGCACCCTCGCACACGCCCCACGGAACCGAATGTTCTCGACGCGACTGAGAAACGTTGAGCCCAGACTGGCGGCCGGCACTAGATCGAGGAAAGTCTTCTTGGGGTCGATCCCCGAAATCACGCACTTTGCTCGGACCTCGTCCCCATCCTCTAACACGACGCCTTCTGCGATCCCCTGGCGCACCGCGATCTCGCCGACCGCGGCTTCCGTTCGGACTTCGCCACCACGCTCTCGTACCATCGCGGCGAGGGCCCAGGTCAATTCGCCAAGCCCCCCACGCACGGATCCCATTGCCCCACCCAACTCGTGATGCAAGAGTACCGCGGTCGTGCCCGCCGCCATTGGACCCTGCATGACGCCCACGATTCCTGACGCGCCAACGGTGCCCTTGAGCACATCGGTTTCGAACCACTCATCGAGCAAGGCAGCGACCGGCATTGGAAGCACACGCAGCACCTCCATCATCTCCCGTCGGCCCAACTTCTTGAGGTAGCGCGCCGCACGCCCCAGCGTGGGGAGGTCTCGGAGATGCACAGCCGGGAATTCCGGTGGCGGACTCGCATAAAGCACGTTGAGGAGTCCCGATGCCCGGTCGAGGAGCGCGTTGAATCTAGACCAGCGTTCAGCATCCTTGGACGAAAAGCTTCGAATGGACTCCAGCGTCGCGTCGAGGTCGCTGCGGAAGACGAGGCTCTTGCCATCGGGGGTGGGGGCAAACACTGCCGGATCGGCTGGGATGATGGTCACGGCGTCGTGGAGTTGGAGATCGACAAGGACGGACGGATCAAGCGCGCCCGCCCAATGAGCTCCTGGATTGACTTTGAATCCGGGCGCAAACTCCACCGTTTTCGTGGCGCCACCCACACGGTCGCTTGCTTCGAGAACCATCACGCGCCATCCGGCTCGTGCGAGATACGCCGCCGTCACCAAACCGTTGTGGCCGGCACCGATGATCGCAGCGTCGTACGGAGCGTTCATTTCAGCTTGCCGAGGATCTTGAGTGCCGCCAACCGGCCCGGTTGCCCGGTGATGCCACCGCCTGGATGCGTGCCGGACCCGCACTGGTAGTAGCCCGCGATCGGCGTCGTGTAGCGTGCCCACTCCGCGGTCGGGCGGAGAAAGAAGAGTTGGTTGAGCGCCAGCTCACCATGGAAGATGTTCCCTTCGGTAAGCCCGAACTCCATCTCCATATCAGCGGGCGTTACGACTTGCCGATGGAGAATGATGTCTTTGAGATTCGGCGCGTACTCCGCGATTGCGTCGATAACGGCATCCCCGAAAGCTTCTCGGCGCTCAGGTGACCACCCACCATTCAAGGCGAATGGCGCGTACTGCACGAAGCATGACATCACATGCTTGCCGGGAGGCGCCATGGACGGATCGATCATCGATGGCATGATCATGTCGACATACGGCCTGCGACTAAACGCACCATACTTCGCGTCGTCGTACGCGCGCTCCAGATAGTCGATTGACGGTGAGATCGAAATAGCGCCCCGGTGGTGTGGGCCGGTGCCCGGAAGACAGGTGAAGTCTGGCAGCGCATCGAGCGCGAGGTTGACCTTGCCCGAGGAGCCGCGAATGCGAAATCGTTCGATATCTGTGAGCAGATCTTCCGGGAGATGCGAGCGATCCAAAAGACCCAGAAACGTCCGTCGAGGATCTAAGGCGGAAACGACGAGCTTGGCCGCATACTCATCACCATTCTGCAGCACCACGCCCACGGCGCGGCCGTCGCGCACCGTGACCTCCTGCACCGTGCTCTCGAGACGGACCTCGGCGCCGAACGACTGGGCTGACGCCGCGATGGCCTCGCTGACTGCACCCGTTCCACCCTTCGCGAACCCCCACGCCCTGAACACGCCGTCGAGCTCACCCATGTAATGATGGAGTAGCACATACGCTGTGCCGGGCGACCTCGGGCCGAGGAACGTGCCGATGATCCCCGAAGCCGACAGCGTGGCTTTGAGCACGTCGGTCTCGAACCACTCCGCCAGGTAATCAGCGGCGCTCATCGTCATGAGTTTGTGGAGTTCGTGGAACCGTTGGGCACCCAATGACTGGAAGTGCCGTCCGAGTCGGAACAGCGCACGTAGGTCGCGAACGCTCACGGACGTCGGATCGGGAGGAATCATCTCCAGGATTGGCTTCACGGCAAAGGCGAGCTGATACATGAGCGATCCAAAATCGTCGTATGCATCCGCGTCCCGCGGCGAGTGTCGATACAGCTCGCGTCGCGTCTGGTCGCGATCCGCCCAGCGCGCCAGGTAATCGCCATTGGGCATTGGCGTCATCGTGCTTTCAAGCGGCAGAATCTCGAGCCCGTGTCGGGAGAGATCCAGGTCCCGAATGATCTCTGGCCGGAGGAGGCTGACGACATACGAGCATACAGAATACTTGAATCCTGGATGCACCTCCTCGGTCACGGCTGCACCACCAACGACGTGGCGCCGCTCTAGCACCAACACCCGCTTACCAGCCCGCGCGAGGTAGGCCGCATTGACAAGTCCGTTGTGGCCCCCGCCGATCACGATGGCGTCGTAGGTGCTGGCGCTCATGCGCGTTTGCGGTCCGGATAGAAGAAGGGGAGATCGACCACCTGAGCGCGCGCCTTCCGGCGACGATGTTCCGCGGTGACCTCAACCATCAATTCAGTGCCGGCAGCGGCGTACGGTGCTTCCAGGTGCGCCAGCGTGATGTACTTCTTGAGGAGCGGGGACCAGCACCCACTTGTGGCATACCCCACCTGTCCACCCATCGCGTACACCGGCCTGCTCACTCTCCACGCCGCCGTGGGCACTTGCGGGGGCAACCGGAACTCAGCGTACACTTCCTCCAGCGATTCCCATTCGATAGCAAGCCCGCGAAGCTGCCACGTCGGCCGACGATCACGCTCGGCCAGTAGCGCCGGACGACCAACGAACCCCGATTTGTCGAGCTTGACAGTCCACGCCAGGTTGAGCTCGAACGGAGACGACTTACGTAACTCGATAATCGCGCGGCGGGCTGGCACATAGTCGACGTCGATCAGAATGAGACCAGCCTCGATTCTGGCCATGTCGAGTGCCAGCATACCTGCCGGCGTGAGTCCCCAGGGCTTGCCGACACGCACCAACGCGTCCCACACCTGACGCGCACCTTCTTGCGGAATCCAGATCTCGTACCCGAGATCACCTGTATACCCGGTGCGCGAGATGGTCACGGCCACACCGGCAATCGTCGCGTGCGTCACCCGGAAGAACCGCAGGTCTGCAAGGTCCTGCTCGCTCGCCATGCTAACAACCGCGCGCGCGTTGGGTCCCTGCACGGCGAGGGCCGCGACGGCATCCGACTCATCGGCGACTTCCACGTTCAATCGCCGGGAATGCTGATGCAGCCAGCGGAGGTTCGGTTCGGCGGCGGTCATCCGATAGACGTCGTCGCCCAACCGGGCCACCGTCCCATCATCCATGACCTTGCCATCATCATCACACCACGGCGTGTACATCACTTGACCCACGGAACACTTCGCAACGTTCCGGGTGACGACCCGATCCAGCAGCCGCCCTGCATCCGGGCCGATGACACGGTACTTGTACAGCGGTGAGACGTCGAGCAGAGCCGCCGCGCTCCGAATGGCCCAGTACTCACGCTCGTGGGTCAGCTCGTACGCACTCGCAACCAGGAACCCCGACCACCGCCGCCAATCTTGTGCTTGATTCAGCGGCGCGGTGCGAGGATGAAACGGCGTAGTGCGAAGAGGCAATGGACGTGAGCGATGAGCAGTTGGCAGTATGCGGTCAGCGGTTACGTGTTCGTTCTCGGCTGTTGGCCGTCCACAAGCGGAAGCTACCTCCTGTTCCCCAGCTCTGGCTATCCCCTCTATCTCTTCTATCCCCTCTATCCCTTCTTCCCCCACCGTCCCTTCTGCTACATTCCCTCCCACCAACTTCTCCGAGGGCGCTCGATGACCAGCTTTGACATGTCACTCGTACAACGCGGAGCTCGTTTGCGGCGGTCGCCGTTCTTCAGCGCCACCCTTCGGTACGGGTGCCAGGGCTATACGGTGTACAACCACATGTTCCTTCCCATTCAGTACGCCGACCTCGAAGAAGAGCATGACCGGCTCCTCAATCATGTAACGGTGTGGGACGTGTCGGTGGAACGACAGGTCGAGATCACTGGCCCCGACGGGTTCGCCTTCACCAACCTGCTCACACCGCGCAATCTCGCCAAATGCAAGGTCGGCCAGGGCAAGTACGTGATCATCACCGCCGAAGACGGCGGTATCATCAACGATCCTGTGTTGCTGCGACTCGGCGAGAATCATTTTTGGCTGGCACTGGCCGACAGCGACGTGCTCCTGTGGGCAAAGGGTGTTGCATACCGGTCGGGAATGGACGTGACGATCCGAGAACCCGACGTCTCCCCGATGCAGATCCAAGGTCCCAAGTCCAAGGAGGTCGTCAAAGCGCTGTTCGGCAACGGCGTGCTGGACTTGGACTACTACTACTTCATGGAAGCGAGACTCGACGGGATCCCGGTGGTAGTCACGCGAACGGGTTGGAGCGGAGAGATCGGTTACGAGATCTACCTTTGCGATGGCAGCAAAGGCGACGACCTGTGGGAACGGGTCATGGAGGCCGGCAGTCCTTACAACATTGCGCCAACAGGGCCGTCGGACATTCGACGCATCGAGGCCGGCATCTTGAATTACGGCATCGATATTACCCTGGACGACAACCCGTACGAGGTCGGATTGGGCTGGTTGGTGGATCTCGAACAACCAACGGATTTCATCGGCAAGGAGGCGCTAGCCGAAATCAAGGCAAAAGGGGTCTCACGGAAGCTGGTCGGCGTGGAGATTGGCGGTGATCGGCTCGACCTCAATGAGACACGGTGGCCGGTGTCGGTTGGTGGCGAAGATGTAGGTTACATCACATCGGCCGTCTACTCTCCGCGAATCGGTACGAACATCGGGTACGCAATGGTGCCCGTGGCCCACGCCGATCTGGGCACGAAGCTCACCGCATCCGTTCCCCACGGTGACGTGGAAATCACAGTAGTGAAGAAGCCGTTCGTGGACCCCACCAAAGAGATTCCCAAGTCCTGATGTCGTTCCTCGGACGGCTCCGTACGGTTTTCACCCTGGGCCGGGGAGTCACGAAGGGACTTCCCGAACTCACCGGTGCCGACGATCCGATAGCGTTCTTCCAGCGGTGGCTCGAGGACGCCGAACGGTCAGGAATGATTCACCCCAACGCCATGACTGTCGCCACGTCCACGCCAGACGGTGTCCCATCTGCTCGCATGATGCTCCTGAAGGGTGTCGACGATCGTGGCTTCGTCTTCTACAGCAACTACGAGAGCCGGAAGGGCCACGAGCTGTCGGCCAATGCACACGTGGCACTCGTGTTCCACTGGTCGATTCTGGAGCGGCAGGTCCGCGTCGAGGGCGCCGCTGCGAGAATCTCAGAAGAAGAGTCAGCCGCATACTTCGCATCTCGACCGCGCGGCAGTCGCATTGGTGCCTGGGCATCACCACAAAGTGCAGAGTTAGCAGGCCGCGCCGAACTCGAAGACCGCGTCCGTGAATTCGAAGCGAAATACCCCGGACAGAAAGTCCCGCTCCCACCGTTTTGGGGCGGTTACCGACTCACTCCGCAGTGTATCGAGTTTTGGCAGGGCCGACTGAATCGCTTACACGATCGGCTGCGCTACGACCGTGATGGGGCGGGGTGGAGGGTGGTGAGACTGGGTCCGTAATAGAGGGATAGAGGGGATAGAAGGGACAGAAGGGATAGAAGGCGTGGACGAGACCGAGCCTGTCTTCTCAGTCCCTCTGTTGAGAGCCTAGAGTTCTCGAATGGCCTCAATGGGATCGAGCTTGGCCGCCCGCGATGCCGGATACCATCCGAACAGGAGGCCGACCAGGATCGCGAAGGCGATCGCCATCACGGCGCCTGGCATATTGACCGGAACCGTAAATTCCCGGCCGAAACTCTGCGCGATCGACTCAGTGACCTTGATCAGGCCCGTACCACCCAACAAACCAACCGTCGCTCCCAGGAGAGCGAGCGTGAGAGACTCTGCGAGAAACAGTCGCCGGATCGAGCGGTCGTCGGCGCCGAGGGCCGCTCGAATACCGATCTCGCGCACTCGTTCCCGGACGGAAATCAAAAGCACGCTAAACAGACCGATGCCACCGACAATCAAGGTGACGCCGGCAATGGTGAACAACACCACATTCCATCCGCTCAGTATCCCATCCGCCATGGCTAGGTCTTCGGCAACGTCAGCGGCCGAGTTTTCGACCTCGAAGTCGTCCGCACCCAGATGGCGCTGTTTGAGATACATCCGTCCGGATTCGAGCACCGACGGAAAGTCGGCATCATCCGCCACTTTCAGGAAGACCTGGTCAACCCGCTGCTGCCCGCGATGGTACTGGGTCACCCACGTGTAGGGGACGTACATGCGGCGAGCCAGGAACGAGAAATCAGCGGGTACGAGTTCCAGTTCCACCGGCGCAACCACGCCCACGACCTTGAACCGTAGCCCGTCGATCGTCACCGTCCGGCCAATCGGATCCGCAGTGCCGAAGAACGGTTCGACCAACTCCTCGCCGATGACCACGACGCGGGCCGCATTGACGATGTCGAGAGGAACAAGCTCACGTCCGCGCACGATGGGGTAGTTGCGGAACGACAGATACCCAACGTCCACACCCTCGACGGGGATAACGCGCTGATCGAGCAGCGTACTGACCAGTCGCGCGTCACTCCAGTCACGAGCATAGACGGCGTCAACCCCACGCACGTTGCGCAAGTCGCGCACGTCTTTGATGGACAAGCCCACATGGCGTAGATCGGCCGCCCGTTCAGCGTCCGCCCGGGGCCCGCGGTCGATGAGCTCGAACGTGTGCGGCATGCCCATGCGGGAAAGCTCGTCGTAGGCCATGGTCTTGAGCGCCGCCGAAAGCGACGTCATCGACACAACGGAGGCAGCACCGAATACCACACCGAACAGCGTGAGCAACGACCGGAGCTTGTGACTCCAGATTTCGCGGAGTGCGTCGAGCGCGAGCTCGCCCCACTCGCTCACCCAGTCGCGAATCTGCCGAGCCACTATCCGTACCTCAATGCTTCCACCGGCGACAGGCGGGCCGCGCGAAACGCGGGATACAGGCCGGCAACGATGCCAACCGACAGGGATGTCGCAATGGCCACCGTCGCGATCTCGACCGTCACCGCGGCCGGCATACGCATCAAGATGGCCACCGTTCCCGTGAGGGCCGCGCCCAACCCGAGCCCGGCAAGGCCCCCTAACACGGCGATGACGACCACCTGCGCAAGGACCTGCGCGAAGATCTGCATCCCCGTGGCCCCCAGCGCCATCCGCGTACCGAACTCGCGCACGCGCTCAACCACCGAGGCGATCAAGATGTTCGCGATCACCACCCCGCCCGCAATGAGCGAAATCACGCCCACCACCAGGAAGATGAAGTTGAACAGCAGAAAGAACTGTGCGTCGTCATTCGCGCCGGCGCCCGACGGAGTAATGTCGAAGTCTTCGACCCCATGGCGAAGGAACAGCATGGATCCGACCTGCTCGGTCGCAGCCCGCGCCCCCGTGGGTGTCGCCGCCCGCAGCGTCAAGAAGGCGATCCGGGTCTCGGTGCCCATGTACAGGGCAAACGCTGTCGTGATTGGGATGTACGCCCGTTCGTTGCGATACTCGAGTGCGTTCCCGCTCCACACAGCAAACTGGAACACCTCCCGCTCCAATACGCCCACCACGGTGAACGCCTTCCCATCCAGCCGAACGAGCTTCCCGAGCGCAGCCTCGGGGTGTCCAAACAGCGAGTCCGCAAACTTCCATCCGAGCACCAGCACGCGGGCCCGCCGACGCACGTCGAGATCACTGATGTATCGGCCGACCATGGGACGGATGTCGTTGATGATGGCATAGTCGGGGGTCGTGCCAATCACCTGGCCTGGGAAGTCTCGATCTCCCGCCTGGTACCGCATCGTCGGGGCCCATCCGGGTGCCACCGCTGAAAGGGTCGTGGCGTTGTCCTTGAGGTACTCCGCGTCCTCATAGGTCATCCGGTCTGACGCGAGCTCCGTCGCGGAGAGTTGCTGCGACTGTTCGCGATCGCGAACGATGACCGTTCCGGCCCCGCCAACCTCGGCGACAAACTGCTGGGTCTGTTTCGTCTGCCCACCGAACAACGCGAGCACCGTGACGATACTGGCGGTTCCAAGAATGAGCCCGAGGAGGGACAGAAGGGTCTGGCCCAAATGCCGGCGGGCCTCCGCGAGGCCGACCAAAAGCGCCTCGAGAAAACTCACGCTGCGATCTTCCCGTCGGCGATATGAATGCTGCGTTGCGCTTCCGCGGCCACGTGCATGTCATGCGTGACCATGACGATCGTATTCCCGGCGTTGTGGACCTCTCGGAAGGTCCTGAGCACCTCGGCGCCTGCCTTCGAGTCGAGGTTCCCGGTCGGCTCATCGACCAGCAGCATGGCAGGTTCACCCACGAGCGACCGCGCGACGGCCACGCGTTGTCGTTCACCCCCCGATAGTTCATCCGGGCGATGCCCGATGCGATCGCCGAGCCCCAACCGTTCCAACAGCGCCCTGGCCCGCTTCAGGCGTTCACGACGAGAAAACCCGCCGCGGTATTGCAGCGGCAAGGCAACGTTCTCGTCGATGGTCATTCGGGGCATGAGGTTAAAGGTCTGAAAGACGAACCCCACCTTCTGATTTCTGATGCGTGCCAGGGCCCGCCCGCGCAACGCTGAGATGTCCGCCCCATCGAGGTGGTATTCGCCGTCGGAAGGGGAGTCGAGGCACCCCAAGATGTGCATCAGCGTGCTCTTCCCGGATCCCGATGGACCGGTGATGGCAACGTACTCGCCCTGCTCGACTTGAACGTCAACGCCGCGCAGCGCCGGGACGTCAACGCGACCGAGGCGATAAACCTTGGTGATGCCGTGCGCATTGATGAGGGACATGACTAGCGCCCCGAAGCAGCACGGCGGGCGGCCTCCACGGGATCCTCTAAGGCCACCGAATCCCCAGCCGACAGACCCTCTGTGATTTCGACAAAGGTCAGGTTAGAGATCCCGAGTGTCACCGGCGTGCGTACGCCCTCTCCGTCCACGACCTTGAAGACCGTAGGGCGCCCCTCACGGAAGAAGACCGCCTCAACGGGCACGCGAACCACGCCTTGCGCCGTGGGACCCGCGATCTGGACGTTCGCGGTCATACCTGGTCGCAGGATTTGGTGCCCGGACGTCACCTCGATCTCCACGTCGAACACCCGAACGCGATCTTGCTGCCGAGCCGCAGGGGGCACCAATCGTACCTTGCCGGCCGCCGTGTCGTTCGGGAACGCGTCGACCGTAATGGAGACCGTATCATCCCGGGCGACCTTGCCGATATCGACCTCATTGATTGCCGCTTTGATGACGAGGGTCGACAGGTCGCCGATCGTGAAGAGCTCGGTACCTCCACCGAATGCCGACGTCCCGCCAACCACCGTCTCGCCTTCCTCGACTCCCTTGAGGATGACGACCCCCGCTGATGGCGCCGTGACTCTGGCCGACTGCGCGTCACCAGATGCTCGTACGCCGCTCTCCTCCATCAGCCGGAGCCGTTCCTCTGCCGCTTGGAGTTGGTTCTCCGCCTGATCGAGTTCGGTCCGCTTCGACTCCACCTCACTCTCGGCGATGAGCGAGCGGGCCGAAAGCTCCTGAGCTCTCGCGTATTCACGTCGCAGATTCTGGACGGAGATCCTCCCAGCAGAGATCTCCGATTGGAGCTGTGCAAGCTGGTTGGCCTGAGCGATATCGGGCACGATCGTGGCCAGGAGCTGGCCGGCCCTGACGGCATCTCCAGCTTCAACGTGAAGGATCCGTGCGACGCCGGATATGGGCGACTTCACCACGATCTGCCGCTCGGGTTCGACGAACCCCGTCTCTTCGATGGTTACAGGGATATCGCCGCGGTCGGCCACGCCGACGGCGAAGGGAAGCCCATCGCTGGTGGCGTCACCGCTGGCGGAAGCACACCCAAACGCGAACGCGGCGGCGCCGAAAACCGCGTGTGGGGCACGGCTGATTCGGGACATGGATAACCTCTGCAGCTGCAGGAACTTCGAGATGCTAGGTACTACGCGAGGGGCCCATGGGAGTTTCACGCGGGCGGTTGAGTGGCTGGGCAGTCCCTACCCGCTACGCCGCCCAACCGGTCACGCGCCCCGGATCAGCTCCACCACCATGTCGCCCATGGCGTCTGTGGCTATCCCGCTTCGCGCGTCGGCGGACTTGACCTTCCCGCTCTTGAGCAAGGTCTCCATGGCGGTATCAATCCTCTTGGCCGCGGCGTTTTCTCCCAAGAAGTCGAGCATCATTGATGCGGACGCGATGGCGCCGAGCGGACAGGCGATGTTCTTGCCGGTGTATTTCGGGGCCGATCCGTGAATAGGCTCGAACATCGATGTCTGTCCAGGATGAATATTACCGGACGCGGCGATCCCCATGCCCCCCTGCAGCATCGCCCCGAGGTCCGTGATGATGTCGCCAAACAAGTTCGTGGTGACGATCACGTCGAACCACTCGGGATTCTTGATCATCCACATGCAGCAGGCGTCGACGTACGCGTGGTCCCGCTCGATCTCCGGGTAGTCTTCCGCAACATGATGGTAGGCGCGTTCCCAGATGTCATGCGGGCGCACGGCGTTGTGTTTGTCGACCAAGGTAACGCGACCCGGTCGGCCCATCGTCTTCCCCTCGTGCGCAAGCTCGAAGCCGTATCGACACGCTCGCTCGCACCCCTTCCACGTGTACACCCCGTTCACGATTGCCACCTCATCCGGCGTGTTCTTCTTGAGATGCCCGCCGATCTGCGAGTACATGCCCTCGGTGTTCTCACGCACGACAACAAAATCGATGTCTGCGGGCTTCTTGTTCTTTAGTGGACACAGGTGGTCTGCAAAGAGTTTGATGGGGCGGAGGTTGATATACAGATCCAGCCCGAATCGCAGTCCGAGTATGACCGAACGCTCGACCAGTCCCGGCTCGACGTCGGGATGACCGATAGCACCGAGCAGGACGGCGTCGAGCGTCCGCCACTCATCGATGACGTCGTCGGAGACGAGTTCCTTCGTCTTGAGGTAGTAGTCCCCACTGTACGGATAGTCGACGAGATCGTACGTGAACCCTTCGATCTCCGCCACCGCGGCAAGAGCCTTGAGAGCCTCTTCTGTCACCTCCGGCCCAATGCCATCCCCTCCCAATACACCGATCGTGTACGACGTCATTAGGGTTCTTCCTGGATTGGTCAGGGTGGAAAGCTAGTACGTAGATGGTGCAGATGGGACAGGTGGACAGGTGGACAGGTGGGACAGGTGGGACAGGTTTGCTGAGAGGATCAGGTGGCGCCACGGTCGTCAAGTCGCTTCGACACGAACACGGACGCAACGACGGCCAGAAGAATCGCGATCAGTACCCAGCCCATTTGGTTGTCGAGTCCTGGGGCGACCACTTCAACCCACTTGATGAATGCATTGAACGTGGCGTGCATGATGGCGACGATCAGCACCGACCCTCCCGATCCGTTGTACATCCATGTCGCAACGATGGCCATGGCCACCGTAAATACGGTCAGGACGATCGCCCCGCCCACGCCGTATGCCGGAATGTGCCACGCGCCATGCAGCAGGCCGATGATGACACTGGCGTGAAGCGGGCCAACTCGCGCTTGGAGCACCGGAAGCAGAAAGCCACGCCAGCCAAGCTCTTCTCCGACTCCACCCCCCGCGAAGAATCGCACCGCCATGAGACTCGCGAGGGATGCGATCGTGTCTGGGAAAGTCCACTGCGCTGTCTCGACGCCGGAACCACCCAGCGCCGTATACATCGCGATGGCAAGGCCGAACACGACAATCGGACCAGCCAGTGCGATCGCATACCAGAATGGAGATATCCTCCAGTGGACCGTCCGCCGCAGCAGGTCCCAAATCCCATCGCTGCCCCGCAGGGCTGCGGTGGCGATCAGACCGGCGAGGCTCGGACCGAACTTCATGACCAGGGTGAGTGGATACTCCAGCGCCGTGTCGCGGAACCCGAAGCGGATAGCAAACGCGCCCCAAGTGATGCCGAAGGCCAGCAGGACGAACAGTATCGCCGGATCGAGCCCTGACCGTCCTGCGTTTTCCTGCGTGCTGATCAGCTCTCGAGCTTCCCGAAGAGGTTGTTGAATGCTTCCGCCAAGGTAGGATGTGCAAACGTGGCATCGCGCAACACCGTATATGGCAACCCACCCATCATCGCGATCTGAAGCATCGACATGAGCTCACCGCCTTCGATGCCGAGAATGGCAACGCCCACGATCTTCTGCGTGTCCAGGTCTATGACGGCTTTCATGATGCCCCTGGATTCGTCCATCTCGAGAGCGCGTGCCACCGAGCTCATGGGCATCGACGCCACCGCCACATTGAGCCCCGCCTCTCGCGCGGCGGCCTCCGTCATCCCAACTCGGCCGAGTTGTGGATCGGTGAACACCGTGTACGGCACGAACCGATTGCGCGTGCTTGCATCGCCGTTCTCGAGCAGATTCGCTCGCAGGATCCGGTAGTCGTCGTAGGCGATGTGGGTGAATGCGGGTCCACCCTTCACATCGCCAATCACATAGATGCCGGGAACGTCGGTCTCGAGCTTCTCATTCACCGGAATGAAGCCTCGACCATCGGATGTGACTCCCGTGGCCTCGAGATCCAGCATGTCCGTGTTCGGTCGACGGCCAACCGCAACCAGGAGATGCGACCCACGCAGGTCCTTCAAAGCTCCACCTTGCTCCACCGTCACGGCTACGTCGCCAGTCGTCCCCAATATCTTGGTCGCCTTTGCACCGAGCTCCACGATGATGCCGTCACCGAGCAGCACATCTCGCAGCGCACCGCAAACATCCGGGTCCTCCCTCGGCGCCAACCGCTCCCGCATTTCGACCACAGTCACCTGTGCTCCGAACCGGCGAAACATCTGGCCGAACTCCAAACCGATAAACCCACCACCAAGCACGATCAGGTGGTCAGGGACCTGATCGAGCTCCATGATCAAGGTGGAGTCGAGATACGATGTCTCTGACAAACCGGGAATCCGAGGAATCAGCGGCCGTAGGCCCGTGTTGATCACGATGGTGTCGGCCTCGAGCATTCGTTCCCCTCCATCGTTGAGCGCGACCGTAACCTCCTTACGCCCGGTAAACCGTCCTTCCCCCATGATGAGCTCGAGCTTCTCCCATCGTTCGAGGCCTTTGCGACTCCCGGCGGACCAGCTTTCGACGATCGCGCGTTTGCGCTGCCGCACCGTGCCCTGATCGACGTCGACCGGCCCGGTGTTCACACCGTAATCGGCGGCGCGACCGGCGAGGTAGGCGACCCGGGCGCTTGCTGCCATGGTCTTGGTTGGAGTACATCCGACATTCACGCATGAGCCTCCAACATGCTCGCGCTCGATGATGGCGGTCTTCCAGCCTGCGCCAGCCATGCGGCCTGCGAGGGGTCCCCCACCCTGACCAGTGCCAATCACAATTGCATCAAAGTGTTCCATAATTCGGGATTCCTCTCAGGGTTGGTTCATGGACCAAACGACAAAGGACCGAGGAAAGATCGCCCGGTCCTTCGCGTCACTTGGTATGTGTTTCTCGGACTAGTTACCTACCACCGCCTGGTACATCGCTCGGACAAAGCGTTCTGAGTTTCCCGTGAAGGATCCATCGAACGCGGCCGTCGGGTTCGCGGCAACCACCGCGTCTTCGCTCATACCCTGCCGCACTAATCGTTCAACATTGCTCCGGACACCAACAAGCATGTCGCGGTAGGATTGCAGATCATCAGGCGTTGCGAGGTCGCCGTGACCTGGAATGATCTTCGATTGGCTGTTTGCGTGCGCCAATATCCGATTCGCAGCGGCAATCACGCCATCGGCATGCCCACCACTGCCGACGTCGATGAACGGGTAGCGTCCGTTGAAGAACACGTCGCCCATGTGAAAGACGTTCGCACCGGCGAAGTGTATGATGGCGTCACCGTCGGTATGCGCCGGATCGACGTGGAACGCGTGAATCTCGTCGTCATTCCAATAGAACGTGAGCAAACTCGTAAACGTGACCACGGGGAGTGCGCCAGCGGGGGCCTGCGCGCTCCGTCCCACGAGATCCTTGAACTCGGCTGGGTTCATCCGTTTCCGAACGTTCTCGTGCGCCACGATCAGCGCGCCAGCCTGTCCCATGTTCTCGTTCCCGCCCGTGTGGTCACCATGCCAATGGGTGTTCAGTACGAACTTGACCGGCTCATCGGTGACCTCCCGAATGGCCACGAGAATGCGTTCGGTGAGCGGGGCATACTGGTCGTCGATCACGAACGCACCGTCCTCGCCCACGTGGAGCCCGATGTTACCACCCCTCCCCGTGACCATATACACCCCGCCCGCCACATGCGTCGCGCTGATCTGGACGTTCGAAAAATCCTGCTGGGCGCTCGCGGGAGTGGACATGACTACGAGAAACGCGGTGGTGACGGGGAGTAACGCAATCCGCATCCGCAACCTCCAATGTGTGAATGATTGCGCTCAGTCGTTACGGGAGGACGGCTCGACCAATCGTATTAGCATCCGCTCCAAACCAAATCGATCGCGTGGGAGCGTGATAGTACGCGTGTCGCACCGTGCCTGGGCCACTGTCCAGCCCGGTCGACGATACAAATTCCTGCGTCTTCGAGTCGAACCCGACGAGTTGGACCGGCAAGTTGCGCTTGCCTTCGAAGAACCACAAGCGATCTCGATCGTCGACGACAAGCGCATAAGGGCGTGACTCGGCGCCGCCTGGCGCTGCCCACTCGCTAAACCGGCGCGACTCCGGATCGAACCGACCCAGCATGCCCTCGGCGAAATCCACATACCACACGTGCCCATCTGACGTGATGGCGATGCGACGCGGGCGAGCCCCTGGCCTCGGTAACTCAATTTCTTCGAGAGCCATCGTTGCTGGATCGACGGTGGCAAGCTTGTTCGTGCCGAAGAGCACAATCCACGGCCGGATCATGGCCCGATCCATCACAATGCCATAGGGACGGGCGCGCGGCGTCGGAACTTGAACGAGTTGCACCTCGCGCGTGGCCACATTGAGTTTGCCGACATAGTTGGAGTTCTGGGCGGTAAACCAGATGTCGCCATTCGTATCCCACACGAGTGTGTGCGGGTCACGGACGTTGGGGTCCGGCATCGCGATCTTGGCCATTTCTCGCGTGTCCGGATCCAAGCGGCCGATATGGCTATCACGATTCCCCGCGTACCACACGATGCCATCCTCGTCGATGATCAAATTGTGTGGATGTGCGCTGGGTGGCAGATCATAGCGTTCGAACACGCCGGTCTCAGGGTCCAGCGAGCCGATGTAGTTTCCCGATTGCCCGCAGAAGAACACACGGCCATCGGGATGCACGTAAGGATCACGGGGCCTCGTGCGCTCCCTGCCCGTTGTCGGAAACTCATCGAACAGATTCCCAGCCTGGTCCATCTTGATCGGCACTGGCCACTCGGTGATCTGTGGATCTGTGGGTCCGGCCCCTACTCCCATCATGAGAATGGCAATGACAAAGGAGATGAATCTCATGGTGTGCCCTCCTCGCTCGGACAAAGGGATCCGCCAGCACGTGCGCGAACCAGGGCTAGGAAATTGACCTTCGGAGCTATCCCTTCGCTAGGGTGCACTTGCTCCAACATCGATCGGCGCACACCTTGTTGCCCATGCGAAAAGGCACCGAAGCAGTTGGAAACACCATGGCGCTTGTGGGCTTCGCGGGATTCATCATCTCGGCGCTCACGATGGTCGTTCTCTACGTCACCACTGTGACCAGTGCACTGGGATTCTGGGGCCTGTTGGTGGGGGTCATCAGCTCACCTGCTGCAGCGTTCTTTCCCTTCCTCGACTGGCTCGTTGAGGGGAGGCCGTCAACGCTCTACGTAGCGATCTGGAGTGCCGGCGTGGCCGGAATGGTGGTGAGTATGTGGTGGAAGTGGTGGTCGGAGCATCACGACTGAGCGAGCAGCTCACGACCGCTCCGACCCATGTGCTCGAGCAGCCTCCAACCCGTGCCGCATGCGAACCTCCGGTCGCCATCGGAACTTCTTCTCGAGTGAATGGGAGACACCCTCTACCGTCTCGGCAATCAGTCCTCCCAACACCGGGGCAAACTTGAATCCGTGCCCACTGCCACCGCTCGCGACCGTGAGGCCGTCACGCTCAGGATCCCGAGCTATCCAGAAGTCTTCGTCCTGCGTGTCCGTATAGAGGCAAAGACGGGTGTAGGTGATCGTCGCGTCGGCCAGCGCCGGGAACGTGGCGCGGAGGAAGTCGCGCAGGCGAGTTTCGTCATGCATCGACACGGCTCGCGGATCGTCCGCGCCGACGCGACGCCCAGGCCCATGATTGGCCACCTTGACCACCCCGCTCCGGTGAAGTGGGAACCCATAAAACCCAGTCTTTGAAACATCGGCCGTGAAGGTCGGGAAGCGGCTCGCTTCAAATGGCGCCGGGTCACGCGGCTTCAGGTGAAAGACCGGATGGCCAGTTGGCTGGAGACATTCCTGCGGTAGGCCAACGATGCCGGCGGTCCAGACTCCTGCGGCGATGACAACCTCATCCGCGTGGATTGGCGCCCCGTCACGACCGACGACCCCAACGACCCGCCCGTTGCGCTCGATGACGTGGTCCGCCCCGATTGCGCCCCGAACATCGACGCCCTCCTGCCGCGCCCAGGTCGTGAGTGCCCGCACGACGTCTCCGCTTTCCGCAAACCCACCTTTCTCGTGGTAGAAGCCATCGATGTGCCGCTCCGCGTTCCACGCCGGGAACCGCGTCGCCACGCGGTCTGGCGTCATTCGCTCGGGGGAATGCTGTCGTTGTTGTAGCAGCCGGTAGCTTTCGAACTCGAATGTTCCGGGAACCATCGGCTCACGACTTAGCATGAGCACGCCCGTTTCGTGGTAGAGGGGCCGTCCCTCCTCCTCACGCCAACGCTCATTCCAGGTCAGCCATCCTTCGCGTGCCTCTTCGGCGAGACGCATGTACGCCACGTCCGGGCCATATTCCATGCGGATGACCTTCGAGATATCAGTCGATGCCGCCAGTGGATGGGGAATCGGGCCAGGATCGAGCAGCATGACGTCCCAACCACGACGGCGCAGCTCGAGCGCGGCAGTCGCTCCAAAGACGCCTGCACCGACGACGATCACACTTCTATCCGTCAAACGACCCCCTCGAACTCAAAAGAAAGATGTCCATGAAGCAAGGCCGTGCAACGCACCTGACACTTTCTTCCTCCTCTCGCGTAGAGAGGACATGGATGGAAAACGCGATCCGCGCTATTCTCGAACCGTCGGTGACCCGCCGTTCTCGGGCCGGCGCTATGTGCGGGACGGTAAGGTTCGCATCGAGTGGCGCGAAGGTGGAGTGCGGCGATCCCAGACGGTCGGGCCCAACACGGCCGCGAACCGTCAACAAGCCGATCAAATCCTCGAGGAGATTCTCTCGACCATGACTGATGAACAAGAAGTACACACCAACGACGCTGCATCGGACGATGAGTCCACGGAATCCCACGGATTCCACTTCGTGCTCCCTGAACCAGTTCGCCAGGGCGCGGTCTTCCTGATGGACAAAGCAGACGACGTGGCCGATTGGATCGAAGAGGGCATTGGTCGTCTGTGGTCAACACCAGGACAAGGCGACGACGTGGAAGAGGCCGAAGTCACGGAAGTCACAGATGTCGACGAACAGAACGAAGACGACGCTGAGGACTAGTCAGCGCACGATGTAAGGCTCACCACGCCGATAGATGGTGAGCCGGCCCTGGATGCGATTCACGAGATCCAAATCGCCCACGCTCGTTGCGACCTCGACGGCCCGCTCGGCAGTCTCGATAGCGCGGTCGTATTGACCTCCCGCGGCGTATGCCGCCGCCAGAGCATCGAGAACAACCGGGTGCACGTTGTCAGAGAGCGCTGCTGCGCGACGCGCATATTCGAGGGCCTGCGTCGAGTTCCGTATCGTCTCGTCGGCGTGGGTTGCCAACGTCCACGCGAGCGTCGCCCACCCGATATACCAGTCGGGCTCGAGCCTCACCGATGTTCGCATGGCCTCAACCCCCTCCACCGCATCACCCAACTCCACGAGCAACCGGCCGAGATTGAAATGCGCCAGCGAATGCCTCGGTCGAATTTCGACTGCGCGTCGAAAGTGGACGACTGCCGAGTCGAGCTGTCCCGCTCCACTGTAGAAATTGCCAAGGTTGTTGTGGGCATCTGCGTGGTTCGGATCGAGCTGCAGCGTGCGCACATAGTACGGGAAGGCGTCCTGGGGCCGGCGTAACTCCATCAGCCCATTCCCGAGGTTGTTGTGGGCGTCCGCGTGCGTCGGTTCCAGTTCGATCACCCGGAGGTAGTTGAGGATCGCCTCGTTCACGTCACCCTCGGCATGGAGGACTGACGCCAGGTTATAGATCGCCGGCACGTTGTCGGGTTCTGCCTTAGTCACGAGGGCATAGAGATGCTTGGCGCTTGCAAGATCGCCCTCGGCTTCGACGGCCGTTGCCAGATTATACCGCGCGAGCTGATAGCCCGGATCCACATCCAGGGCCTGCCGATACCACGCCTTGGCTTCGTCGAGCGCACCGCGGGATTGTAGCAGCTGACCGAGTTCGGCCATGTACGACGTGTTCTCCGGGAACACCTCCAGCAAGAAACGCATCCCCCGCTCGAGGTCGCGTTGGTATTTTCGGCCAAAATCTTGCGCAAGCACATTGAGGTCCGATGAATCGCGAAGGACGAGATGGATGAAGAGGTTCGCCATCTCGTCGCCGGAGGCCGGCCCATAGCTGACGTTACGCGGCGGTGTGTTGGGATTCAGCGGATTACCTGGGGAGTTGTCAAAGGTGATGCGCATGGTGAGCGCAGTCCCGCGTGGGAGCGACACAGGTCTCCCGTATCGGTAGGAATCCTGGTGATTGAAATTCCAGCGGGGGATATCGATCAACGACACGACCTCCCCATCCGGTAATTCCGCGTTGCCCTCAATGACGTCACCGAGGTAATGCGCGTGCGGGTAGATCCCGAATACTTCCGCATCCACGGGGAGTACATATCGGTCGGTAACCTCGATCCCGCGTTGGCCAGCGGGTAGGTCGATTTCGCGGGAGCCGAGCGTGAGCCAATACGAGAGTCGGGTTGGCGGATCATCCGTGAAGTAGAGCCCGACGGACGCCTGCACGGTTTGTCGGGATCCCCGAGGCTGCAGGTGAAGCTGGAGAACGATGTCCGTGCCGGGCTCGAGTTGCCATGCCAGACCCTCCGTGCCCCCGTGCGGGACCTTCCCGGGTGTCCAGCCCAGGAACGCGCCTTCTGGGGGGCGCGCCGCCGTCGCCGAGAACATCCCGTCGAACCCGGGTTCGGGATCTTGATTGTCCATACGGCGTGACGAACGCGTGGGGTCAATGTTGATCACGGCATGGTGAACCACGTGGCCTTCGCCCGGATCGAGATCGACCGCGCGCACGTATCGTGATCGCTTCAGTGACGCGGGAATCACGAAGTTGCGGAACCGATCCGACCCTCCCGCGGGAAGTACGTAGGGATCCGGCATCGGGAGCACCATGTCAGGTGGTCCCAGCTGCCAACCATCCGGGAACGTCGGCGCCTCGGGGAGGGTGGTGGAGTCACCAAATTGGGCCCCTGTCTCCACCCATTTACGGAGGAGCGCAATCTGCCGCACGGGGAGGCGTCGGTCGCCCTCGAAGGCAACGTCCCGCGAATCCGGCAGCCATGGCGGCATGCGACGTTCGGAGGTCGCGGATACGATCGCCGGCCCCTGGGTCCGCGCGTCTTCGTAGCGCAACAGGGCAAACGGCGCATGCCCGCCTGGCCGATGGCATCCGGCGCAGCTCTCGAATAGGATCGGGGCGACGTGCGAGGCGTACGTGACAGTGTCCGGTAGCTCCACCGACACGGTGTCCGATCCAGATCGCTCGCACCCCATGAAGGCGCATGCCGTCATCAGAACGAAAGCCGGCGGGCTCCACCGCCCGCATGCTGCATTCACCATGCTACCTTGGATCATTAGTTCCTCACCCCGTGCTCCGCTGGAACGTACACTATATGCGGTCGCGGTCGGTCGGTTCCATTGAACTTGTCCGGACGCCTCGGGTACGCACCTCGGGCGGCCCCCAAACCACCTTTCTTGTCGCGAGGATCCACATGAAGGCATCGCAGATCTCCGTCATCGGTACCATCGCGCTGGCCATGCCCACGGTTGGATTCGCCCAAAACGGTGCGCCAGTCCGATCGGCTCCGATCACTGACATCGCGTATGCAGTCCGATTCGACCGGGCTTCTGGCGAATCCAACACCTTGCACGTCGACATGCACTTTGACGCGACAGTGTCCGAACCAGTGCTGCTCTCGCTGCCGGCGTGGACCCCCGGAGCATACGAGATCTCGAACTTTGCGAGGAACGTGTTGAACTTCCAGGCAACGAGCGGCACGCGGAACTTGCAGTGGGACAAGATCGACTTCGACACGTGGCGGGTCATCCCAACGGACGCTCAGCCGGTTACGATCAGCTTCGATTACCGTGCCGACAGTCTCGATAACGCCATGGCATGGTCGACCTCCGATTTCGTGATGTTCAACGGGACCAATGTCTTCCTCTACCCGGAGGGCACAGACTTCGGCTTCCCCGCGACGGTCACGGTCACGACCGAATCTGACTGGCACGTGGCGTCCGGATTCACCGTCACCCAACCAGGTACGTTCGCGGCAAGTGACTATCACGAACTGGTGGACAAGCCAGTATTCATCGGCCACATGGATATCGACTCCGCGAGCGTCAACGGGAAATGGTATCGACTCGCCACGTATCCCTCGGGGGCCATGACAGGAGAGGGACGAGAGACGCTCTGGGAACAGATCCGTGACATGATGCCACCGATGGCGGCGGTGTTCGGCGAGGTACCTTGGGAAACCTATACGACGCTTCTGATCTTCACGGAAGAGTCGCCTGGCGGTTCGGCACTGGAGCACAGCAATTCCCACGTCGGCATCTATAATCCCGCCTTCATCGGGAACCCGCTCCTCGCATCGATCACAGCCCACGAGATCTTTCATGCGTGGAACGTCAAGCGCCTCCGCCCGGCCGAGATGGTGCCCTATGAGTACAGCCGGCCCCAAGCCACGCCACTGCTTTGGCTCAGTGAGGGCATCACGGATTACTACGCCGACCTTGCCCTGGTTCGGGGCAACATCGTTCCACCCCAAGTCTTTTACCAACTCACGGCGGGCAAGATCGACGAAGTCGCCACCATTGCCCCCGTAGCACTGGAAGATGCGTCCCTGAGCACCTGGATAGATCCCATCGACGGCACGCGGTACGTCTACTATCCCAAGGGGTCGCTGGTGGGACTGCTCATCGACATTCTCATTCGCGACGTCTCGAACAACCGAGCATCGCTCGACGACGTACTCGGGGCACTCTACGACGACACGTATCACAGCGGGGCTGGATTTACCACCGAGGATTTCTGGGATCAGGTTGCAGCAGTGGCGGGGCCCCAAGCGCTCCAGCAGTTCCACTCCCGGTACATCGACGGGCGTGACGTTCTACCGTATCAACGCACACTGGCGCTCGCTGGTCTCCTCTATGCCGCCGATACGGCCATGGTGCCATTGTTCGGGATCAGCTCGTCACAGGACTCTCTCGGCATGCGGGTGATCGAGGTGACTCCAGGATCGGCCGCTGAGGAAGCGGGGGTCGAGGAAGACGACTACCTGCTCCGCATCGGCGGCATTGCCATCGACTCGCCAACGTTCGTTCAGGAGTTCCGGGCGCGGTTCGGCCGAGCACCGGATGGGGCGGATCTCGAGCTCACAGTCCGGCGGAACGGAAGCGTGTTCAACCTACCCGGCAAGTTGCGGTACGGCGAGGTCGTGAACCATCGTGTCGTGGAGGACGCAAACGCGAGCCCGAAGGCAACGCGGATTCGCGAAGGAATTCTGTCCGGTCGGTAACTGGCTCGCCTAACCTGCCGTTGCTCGGGGCTTGAGTGTAAGCGGCGTGACGGGAGCCGCTGACTCCGCCTTGAGGTAGGCGTTCGGATCGTGGAACAGGGCGCCCTTCGGCAACCAATACCATAAGGGCCCCAGATCTCGCTTGACGCGGTCTTGGAAGAACTGCGGGAGTTCTGTCGTGTCGCGCTCAAAGTAACGACGCAGCGGCAAATCCTCCTCAAGCCGGCGTCGGATCTCGCGGTAGTATTTCAACCGTCCAAACCCTTCAGACGAAATGGCTCGCACCACGTTCATCCACCGCGGGATCGCGGATTTCACCGCACGGAACCGGCGCCCGATCGCGCGCCACGAGAACGTGTGTCGCGTCAGATCGATAACGTGCTCGTAGAAGTCCGGCCACGAATAATTCGCCGGCTTCACGTTCATCGCATGATTGTTGTTCAGGAAATGGAACGGAAACGGCAGCACGCGGTCTGTCCGCTGATATTCTAGATTGAGCGGCGCCGCACGTCCAAAGGCCGACAGCAGCGAGTAACCCGGAAACGTACCTGGCGTCCTGTCCACGAATTGCTTGGTCAGTTCGAAGGGCTCCGTCCCAGCGTCCACATCCAGGCCCAGCACGAAGTTCGTTTGGATATAGGGGATATACCTCTGAATCATCGCGACGTGTTCCGACACCTGCGACACCTTGTCCAAGCCATGGTTCTTGCCGGTCTTGGACTTGTTCCCCATGTCGTACCAGCTCTCTACGCCCGGTAGGATGGCCTTGAAACCATTGCGCTGGAGACGTTTGAGATGATCCTCCTTGAGAATCGAGAGGCTGCTCTCCGCAATGAAGTCGACCGTACCCGCTGGCACCGCCTCTTCGATCGCATTCATGTAGTCGTTAAATCGAATGCCAAAATTTGGATCGTGCCACGCGATACGCGGGTGCTTGTACCGTGAACGCAGGAATCGCAGGTCGCTTTTCAGAACGTCGAAGTCCAACGGCTGATAAGGCACTTCGGAGTCGATACAAAAACTGCATGTGTATGGGCATCCCAAACTGCCCAACATCGGGACGATCTTGATTAGGGGAGCCTTCTTGAGGGTCAACTCCGCAAATTTCCACCGCTCCTCAACGCCGGGCAGGTGTTGCGGTTGAGCGGGAGCAGAGAGGTATACCCCAACCGGCCGTTGTTTCGCCCCGTTGGTGAGAATGTCGCGAATAATCGTGCGATCGGCGAACCCAACTACATAATCAAAGTAGTTGGCGGAGTCCTCAGGATAGCAGCGCGCGTGAGGTCCACCCAACACCGTAATCGCTCCTCGGGACCGGCAGAGCTCGCTAATGGCATACGACAGCTGGGCCGCCTGTGTGAATGCACCGATGAATACGAGATCCAGGTCGTCGGGCAGTTCGTCCGCAATGTCCTCACGACCAGTGTAGCACACGAACTCGACGTGGTGCCCGTCCTGCTCGCACCACGTTGCTACGATCTGTGGCATGATGCTGGCCAAATTGGCGTGCATCACCCACCCGTAGAGGGACTTGTTCGGACCTTTTGTTACTAGATCAACAACTCCAACGCGGAGTGAACGCAGGTATGGCTCCTCAGTGAACAGGATACTGCAGGTCGACAAAGATGCCTGAAATGCCGGTTTCCGCAAGTGGAGTGGCCTTTAGAACCGAGCGCCTCGGGCATCAGAGCAACAAGACCCGTGACCTCTCAGGGTGTAGGGCCCTGCTACCGGCGACACGATCTCCAACTACGGACGACTGCCACCCCGTTTGGAAAGATTCCTGTAGTACTCCTCTACGAGCTTGCGGTACTGTTCCGGAACCTCGCCCGAACCGGTAAGGAAGATCTCCTCTTCGAGTCCACCAATCTCCTTGCGGAGCTTGAACTCGAACTCCTTGAGACCCGGGATGATGGCATCCCGCAGATCTGCCAGCGAGCGCGGTTCTCCTATCTCCCGATGGTTTTCGAGCGCTCGCATCCGTCCGATGACGTCATCCAAGCCACCCACATCAACGCCTTCTTGAAGGAGCTGTTGGCGGAGCTCCTGCAGCTCGCGGCGCCGGATCTCCATTTCCTGGGCGAACTGCCGCGCGTCGTCAGGGGAAATCTCCCCGGTACCCAGGTACGGACCGGCGCCGGCATTGGGGTTGCCGGTGCGCGAACCGTCACCCTGACCGCCTTGCTGGCCTTGCTGGCCTTGCTGGCCTTGCTGGCCCTGCTGGCCCTGTCCCTGCCGCCCCTGCTGCCCCTGCTCGGCCTGTTGGCCCTGTTGTTGACCCTGTTCGCCCTCCCGTCCTGTTTCGTTCAGTCCCCGCCGTTGGGCGTCTTCCATCCGGTCGTCCAACGATTCCAGCGCATTCACCATGTCACGGGCTTCATCCAGCGCACGCTCCAATCGCTGTTCGCGCGATTCGCCGATCGCGTCCAGGGCCGCCTCTAGTTGGTTCTCGAGATCGTCGAGATCGGTCTGAATCTGCTCTTCAAAATTGCGCGCGTATTCCGTCGATCGTGCCTGCATGACCCCGCGGGAGTACAAGATCTTGTCTCCCAACCGAGCATCGCGCACGTCGCGCGCGGCTTCCCGTAGCTGTTGAGCGGCGTCAGGTTGGTCGTCACGCGCTTCGCGCGACAACCGGTCGAGATCGGCCTCGAGAGCACTGACCTCAGCCGCCATCTCGTTCTTTCGATCAGCCAGTTGCTGCAGGCGTCCGCGATCGCGTGCGGACGGTTCAGCGGGCAATTCTTCGACGTCCTCGGCCATTTCGCGTTGGTCGTCCGCGAGCCGTTGTGCGCGACGCAGCGCATCGTCAACATCCTGCCGTAAGCCTTGCGACCGGTTTTCTTCCAGAAGACGCCGCGCTTCGCGAAGTCTATCGAGCGCCGACCCGCCTTGCGCCGATCCATTCCGGTTTGCCGCGGCGCGGCGCATTTCCTCCGCCGCGTCCTGGAGCTCTCGTATCGTCTCCTGCAGCTCGGGGCGACGTTGGTCGCGAGAGAGTCGCTCAAGCTGTCTTGCGAGTTCCTCCGTCTCTTCGGCCAAGCGTCGCTGGCTCTGTCCCCCTCCGCCAGCTCCCTGCATGTTCTGCGCACGGGCGCGCATCCGCTCGTTTTCTTGCTGTTGCCTGCGCGCGAGCTCACGCAGTCGCTCGAGCGCTTCGTCGACCTGCTCGGCCGCCTGCTGGCGCTCACTGCGTTCGACACTCTCGTATTGGTTCCGCAGCTTGTCGAGCTCAAGATCAAAGAGGTCAGCGAGCTCTTCGGCCGACGCTGCATTCCCGCCGCCACCGCCGCCACCACCACCACCTTGGCTGACCTCGCGTTCACGGTACGCCGCTTCCGCTCGCATGAGATGCTGGAGCGCGCGTTGTTCGGGCGACAGCGCATTGTCCGGTTGCTGCTGGCCGAGGAGCTCTTCCGCTTCATCCATCGCTTCCAGCGCGTTGGGAAGCTCTTCGGCCACACGGGCAAACGAGGAGTCGAGTTCGACCACACGGCGACCCTCCATCCGACGAACGAGCGTGGCCACTTCCTCGCGCAGGCGGCCTTGCGCGAGTGCCAACGTGGTGACGTGCTCCTTGACTTCCTCATCAGTGTAGTCGCTGGAATCGCGAACGACGTTGAAGGTTCCCGCTACGATCTCGCGTTGGCGACGAGACAATTCGCCTGGGTTCATCTCTCCACCGCCGGCTCCGCCGCCGCCCCCCTGCTGCGCTTGACGGTACCGCAAATCGAATGGCCGGATGTCGAGGAAGTAGATATCCGTCGTTGTCGTCTGAACAGATCCGACCCGTCGCGCATCGCTCGCTCGAGCGTAGTACGCGACGACGTCACCTGGCTCGAGCTCGTAGTCCTCGAGGTAAAGCGTGTGACCGGCCGTGATGTTGGCTCGCGACCCACCAGGGCCGAACAGAGGTACGATCTGCTCCTCACCACCATTGATGCTATAGACCAACTCGACACGGCCAACGCCGTAGTCGTCCTCTGCCTCCACCTCCGTGAAGACTTCGTCGATGCTCGTCACCCGCATATCACGACCTGGTGTCGAGAAACGCACGGCAGGAGGCTGATCTTCCAACGCGTCGATGAAATAGTCGGGCGATCCTACCACCTCGACGCCGTCCATGCTGGTGAGGAGAATCCGATATGCACCGTTTTGCTGCACACGAAGCGTGCCGGTCAGCCCTTCAGCCTGCTGCACCAACGCAATCGTGTCCTGCTCGTCGACGACGATCGCCGCTGCCGTTACCGGGATCGTGGATGTCACCGTGAAGGCCACTGACGTGCCCCGCAACGCGGCGATGTCCCCCGCATCTTCGAACATTTGTGGAGAGAGTCCGGTGTACGCCGGAAAACGATACACGTGGTCCATTCGATCGACATAGGGAAGATCCACCACGGTCACTCGTGCTGTGCTTGAACGCACGCCGCTGGCCTCGACCAGATATTCGGCATTCTCCTGCACGCCAAAGAACAAGAAGTCGAAGGTGCCCGCGTCGGGGTCCAGCGTCATCGGCCACCGCTCCCACTCGTCACTCCCCTCCCGACGAATCGACAGGTACGCCGCGTCGGCGTCGAAGTTCAGTAGCTCCGCCGTAATTTTGAGGTCTGCGCCACGCGGGATGGTCGTGTCGCTCGGATATACCGAGACCGCATACGGCGAGTCGGCGACGCCGGTGCCAAATGGTTGCAGGAGAAAGGAGGCACCGTTGCGAACGACGCCGGTGTTCAGAAACAGTAGGACGACACTCGCGACGGTCGCGCCCGCTAGCCAACCGGATGAGCGCCGGATCCGCGGTCGCTCGATCCGACGACCATCGTCTACCTCAGCGCACGCCCGAACCGCCAGTTCGATCAACCGTTCCACCAACACTGGCGACAACTCCGCCCCCGCGTCCGGACCACCAGCGCCAAACTCGATCGCCGTCGTCATCTGCCCCTGCAGGGATGGCTCGTGTTCCTCGAGGTAGAGTGCCACCCGTTCGTCAGACACCCGCCGCGCTAGTGGTCTGATCAGGAATCTCCAGGCGATATAGATCATCCCGGCGTACGCGAGGATTCGGAACGCAATGATGGCACCGGCGGCAAACCGGAACTGCTCCAGCCCGTACGACGCGATCAGGAAGACGGCGACACCAGCACCGATCACGATGGCGAGACCGCGGATCAACACCCTGAGCCGCCACCGATAGCGTACGGCGCGGACGATGTCGCGAACAGCGCCGTAATCGCCGGGGCGAGGAGGGGGGGGATGGAACAGACCTAGCATGCGCGAGCTCCTTCCGCGTTAGCGGACCACGGAGACGGTTCGATGAGCGACAACCGATTCTGCTAGCAGGATTGCCACCGCCGCTATCAAGAGATACCACCAAAGTGCTTGTCGGCGTTCCTTCTGGCCAGCGGTGAGCGACGCGGCGAGTGTTTCAGGTCGATCGCCGCCTGCCTCGTCAGGCTGCAGCGCCAAGAGGACTTCCTCCGCAGAAACCATGGCCAAATCGGCTTCCTGGGGGTCTGGATTGGAGGCCAACACCACGCCTTCGCTCGTTCCACTCTGCAAACGGCGGGCAATGAAGAATCCAGCCTGATCGAGCGGCACCGATACATCACCGTCGATCGCCATGGCGTCACGCTCACCCGACGGGGACTCGATCACGATCTCGTCGCCCGACGTTCCCGCAAGCCTCGATTCGGCCACGTGAGCCACCTGTCCCACAGTGTGCGCGGACGGTTCCGGCCGATACGATGACAGGTAGCGCGCAACCTGGTGCACGAACGGAAGAAACACCGGCTTGAGTGGCAGATCGTTCCACTGATTGGCCAAACCTCCTGTCCACACCAGTACCTTCCCACGCCCCACGCGCTGCTCGAACAACGCCGGGCCTCCGTCGTCGTACCGCACCAGCATTCGCTGGGAATCCCCTGTTGAATCGGGTGCAGGGGTGAACTTGCGGTAGCGAAGGAACCGAGCGACGGAGAAATCACCACTCCGCGGGACCGCAAACGGCTCAAACACCGGGTGCTCGTAGCTGAGGATGCTGAGCGTTGCACCGCGGTCGCCCAATCGGTCGGTGATCCCGCCAGGATCGCCCCCAATCAGGGCGCGCGCTTCGGGCGGCCAAGCGCCTGGCCCGGTCCGAGCCCCCAACGCGACGAAAAGCCCGCCACCCGAGAGGATCCACGTCTCCAACGCGTCCCGTGTCTCCCCCTGCGGGGGTGGGGCATCCATGAGCACCAATCCGTCCAACCCAACAAGGTCCGGCGCTCGCAGGTCCGAGACGCGCTTCGTCGTCACGGCATAGGGCGGATCGTCACCGACGGCGAGCGCTTGCTGCAGATACAGGAGGTCAGTGGACCGTGAGGCAGGACTCGTCGCAATGAGCAGTCTGACCGGCACGATCGGGGCAACAACGAAATGGAAGATGTTGTCCGCCAGCACGTCGTTCGTTCGTAAAGCAACACGGCCGCGCGCCGCCCGGTCTGGCACCATCTGGGTCGCAAACGTGACAACCGCAGCGCCGGCGGCTGGAACGGCCACTCGTTTGGTCTCCACGCCCACTCCATCCAGGTCAAGCGCAATCGGCAGTTCGGCGGACGCTTCATTCGGGTTCACCACCCTCGCCGTGATCCGAACCTGGTCGCGCCCCCCTGCTTGCGTGCGATCGACCACGACATCGGCAACGGCCAAGTTCGTCGCCGTCGAGTCGCCGAGATTCACTTCCCTAATCTGCGTTCCGGCGGGCATGCGCACCGCATCTGCCCCATCCCACGCGCTTCGCTGGAAGTCGGTGATCAACACCAGTTCTCGGGTCGCGAGTTCGGACACCTCGAGCACGTCACGGGCGGTTTGAATCGCTGGACCCAACTGCGTTCTGCCACCGCCGGGCTCGACCCGCTCAAGTGCCGCGCTCCACGTCACCGCGTCGGCGGTGGCCGTGCTCACAACCTCTGCCTTGTCGGCAAACGCAACGAGCGTGGCCCGGTCATTCGGTCCCAATTCCGCGATGATGTCCTCGGCAGCCCCCTTCGCGCGGTCCCACCGCTCCCCGTACGTCATGCTGTACGAGCGATCGAGAAGCACGACCACTTCGCGCGAATCACCAACGACCGCGAGGCCAAGACCCGAAGAATCCAGCAGTGGCCGGGCGAAGGCCGCGACCACCAACGCCAACGCCATGACACGCAGCAGAAACAGCAGCCAGTTTCGGATCCGCTGCTTCTTTGACGTGCGAAACGGCACACGACGCAGGAACATGAGTGATGGGAACGGGACCGGCTCCTTCTTTTCCCTATGCGTGAGATGCACGATGATCGGAATCGCGATCGCCGCGGCGCCGGCGAGAAACAACGGAGCGAGGAACGCGAAATTCATCTACCGGACCCGACTCAGCTCTTGACGACGCGACAGATAACTAAAGAGCGCGTGATCGAGTGGTTGCGAGGTCTGCACGAAGCAGTAGTCGATTTCACTCTTGCCCATTCGGCTCTCGAGTACGGCTACGTGTTCACGCACGTGGCCCTGATACTCCGTGCGCAATTTCTCCGGCACCACCGGCATTCGCTCACCCGTCTCGATGTCGAGGAATTGCGCCGCTTCGTCGAATGGAAAGTCCACTTCAGCGGGGTCGAGCACATGAAACACGATCACGTCGTTGCCTTTGTACCGCAGGCGGGATAGTGCTCGCATGATCGTGTCGGGATCTTCGTACAGGTCGGAGATCAGCACCAGGATACTGCGCCGGTTCACGCTCTCGGCCAATTTGTGCAACGGCTGCTCGAACCCACCCTTACGCTGACGGGGCTCGATGCGATCGATCGTATGCAGAACGACGTCGAGATGCTTCGCCGACGCTGGCACATACTCGATGATGTCATCGTCGAACGTGACGATACCGACGCGGTCGCGCTGTTGCCTGGAAAAGTAGGTGAGACAGGCCGCCAAGTACTTGCCGTATTCCACTTTCGTCACCGACCCGCTGCCGTAATGCATCGAGCCACTCACATCGAAGAGAATGCTGAAGTTGGCGTTCGTATCCGCTTCGAACTCCTTGACGTACAGCCGATCCGTCCGACCGAAGACGCGCCAATCGATACGACGAATATCGTCACCCGGCATATAAGCACGATGTTCGGCGAAATCGACCGAATACCCCAGGTACGGCGCATGGTGCAGTCCAGAGATGAACCCGTCCACCACGGTACGTGCCAGCAACTCCAGGTTGGAGATCCTGGCAAGCGTGGTTGGATCGAGGAAGCGGGCCGGGCTGCTCACATGCCGGACGTCGGCTGCGGGACAGCTTCGAGCAGTCTGTCTACGATCTGATCCGTCGTGATGCGTTCGGATTCCGCATGGAAGTTCTTGAGGATGCGGTGCCGGAGCACCGGGTGCGTCAGCACTCGGATGTCCTCATACGTCACGTGATAACGGCCATGGACGAGCGCTCGCGCCTTCCCCCCGAGAATCAGGTACTGCGCCGCTCGCACGCTAGCACCGTACTGCACCCATTCCATCACAAAATCGGGCGCCCCTTCGCCTGGTCGCGTGGTGCGCACAAGGTTGAGCGCGTACCGCAGCACGGGGTCGGAAACGGGAACGCGGCGTACGAGTTGTTGAAACGCGATGATGTCCGCGCCCGTGACAGCCGGAACCAGGTCTTCCTGTTGGAGCGCTGTGGTCCGACGGACGACGTCGAGTTCTTCTTCCTCTGGCGAATACCGGATCACAATGTTGAACATGAATCGGTCGAGCTGGGCCTCCGGTAACGGATAGGTGCCCTCGAGCTCAATGGGATTCTGTGTTGCAAAGACAAAGAAGGGTTCTCGCAGCTCGTACGTGCGCCCTTGCACCGTGACCCGGTGCTCCTGCATGGCCTCGAGGAGCGCCGCCTGGGTCTTGGGCGGAGTGCGGTTGATCTCGTCCGCTAGCACGATGTTGGAGAAGATGGGGCCGGGCATGAACACCATCTTCCGCTGGCCCGTCTCCACGTCTTCCTGCACGAGATCCGTTCCGGTAATGTCGGACGGCATGAGATCGGGTGTGAATTGGATCCGGGAGAACTTCAAGTCCAGCGCCTGGGCGATCGTGTGGATCAGGAGGGTCTTCGCCAACCCAGGCACGCCTATGATGAGGCTGTTTCCGCCCACGAAGAGCGACAGCAGCACCTCATCCACAACATCCTCCTGCCCCACAATGATCTTGTGAAGCTCTTCGAGTATCTGCTCCCGGCCCGCCTTCAGCTTGTCGGCCAAGGCGATGTCATCTGCGGTCTCCAATGCCAGTGGTTGCGTTGTCAATGTGTCTCCCAGCGTTTAGTGCGTCATCGCATAGACGATGTAGTTGATACCGAGTTTGTAGGCTTCGTTGGTGAGGTCAACGGGAATCCACCCTTGATCCGACCACTCCCACGCCTCGCCGATATCGTTGTTGTAATTCACGATCCCATACATATATCCGTCAGGATCGTTGTTCTCGAACAGCCCATAGAACTCCGAGGGAATCCATTGTAAGGGATGCACAAATTCATCGAGCGTTTCAGCATCGATATCGTAGAACGCGTGGAAGATCGGGTGCGTGGCATCCAACCGCAGCGGATACACCTCCGGCAACAGCGTGGTGATCTTCTCTTCGAAATTGTACCAATGGGACCCGGCGAAGTCGTCGAAGATGAGGAACCCACCCTTCAAGACGTACTCGCGCAGCGTGCGTTCTTCGTCGTCATCCATGGACCAGAATCCCGGCTCCGAGATGTAGGCAACCGGGAATTTGAAGATCTCCGGATCGTCGGCGTCGAAAATCGTTGATCCATCGGCGTTCGGCTCGATCGTCGTGAGCTCTTCGATCATCACCGCCAAATGTTGCTCGGCGCGCGGCCAGTCGTGCGCCCATTCTGCCTCGCGGCTGCGCCGTCCACCCCACGCCGAGAGCGGTGCGTAGCGCAAGCGCAAGAAGGTGAACGATCCGTTGTACTCCGCGTTGTAATCCTGCACGTTCCGGCTGAACCCAGCGCCACGCCGCTGGGCCTGTGCCGGCAGGGCGACGGCTGCAAGCGCGACAAGCACGAGCATGCTGGTGACCGCCAACGCCTTCATCATCGGTCAGGCCGGGATTCGTGAATCTCGAGCAACAGCTCCTGCGCGTCCGCAAAGCCCGGGGCAATCTCGAGTGCCGTGAGCACCACGCGTCGCGCGTCGCTCAGGTGTCCCCCCTCAAAATATGCGCGTGCTAGTTCATAGAGCGCGGTCGCGCGATCGACGGGATCGAGCGCTAGAACCGCGCGTCGGGCCCGGATGGCCACCTCCCACGCCTCGAGCTGGGTGGCGACGTTCGCCGCACGCCTGTGGAGGTCAGCCTCATAGGGGAAGACATACACGGCGCGATCGAGGGCTCGCAACACACCCTCGCGATTCCCCAGAGACTCCCGTAGGTCTGCGAGCTTCACAGCCGCGGCGTAGTGCCCAGCATTCCGTTCGAGCAGTGCTTCGAGATCTCGCGCTGCTCCCTCCACATCGCCCTCGCCCTCACGGGCCCTCGCTAGGAAGAGATACGGACTCCCCGAGCCGGCGTAGTCGGGAAAGAGAGTCACGGCGCGCTCCAGATAGGGGATGGCGTCACTCCCCCGATCCTCCTCGAGCAGCTGTTTGCCACGTAGGAGCTGCGCAAAGAAGTCGCCGGGCTCATCCTCCGCTCGAGCTGCAATATGCTCTTCCGCGGGGCGTTCGTCCGGCGTCAGCGAGTAACCTCGCAACGCCTCCAGTTCCCCAACGAACTTCGCATCCACAAAATCGTTGAATTGTTCGTCGAACTGCTTGATCGACACCCCCAGCGCTCGACGGAACGCTTCGTCGTTCGTGGCGCCTGAACGAAACGCCGAGAGAAGCCGTCGGAACGCCGCCTCGCCGTGATCCCGGGCAATCAACTCACAGACTAACGAGGATTGGTAGTACGAGAAGAGCAGCTGTTGTGGATACCGCGGTCGGACAAAGCCGTTCTCGAGCGCACTCACTGGCCAGAGGTGGCCTTCGCGATAGGCGATGAGAAACTCGGGCACGGGGCCGTCCCCCCATCCCTGGCGCGCCTGTCGCTCCTCGTACACCGCCAGGCCCTCCGTAAACCATCGTGGCACGCGATGCGCGCTCATGCCCAGGTGGAAGCTGTGCGCGATCTCGTGCCACAACGTCGATCCCCAATTGAAGTACGCAACCTCCGCTGGCTCTCCCGATCGGAGGCGAGCCGCGGGAGCATCCATCGCCACCACCGGCCCGAAGCTGACCCCCAACGCACCCATTCCAACTAGTCCCACGGTTCGAACGGAGAAATCGGCGTGGGTCGGAAACATCTCGATGCGAATCCGATCGGAGGGCGTGTATCCGTATTTGGCCACGAATCGTTCAAAGGCCTGTTCGGCGACGTCGGCCGCGAAGGTGGTGAGCAGCTCAGCTTCCGGGCGATCGATCACGAACGAGAAATGGTCAGTTTCAACAACCGAATACGTGTCGACATCGTCCAGTAGATCGAGCGTGTTCTTGGTCCAGACATCGAATGGATCTCCAGCGAACGCCACTTCGAGGTTGCCCCGTCCCGAGTCCATCAGGCCAATTCGGAGCTGGTTGATCCCCAGCAGTCCGAACGCACGCCACGACTTGGGATCCAACTGGATCGCTTCGCGCGCCAGAGCCGTGGCACGCTCGTACAACCGTCCGCGCACCGCCGCATCTGCAACTGTGTTGTAGAAGGCCGCGTAGCGCGGATTCAAGGCCAGCACGCGCTCCCGCATTTGCTCGAACCCGCCGTCATCGCCTTCGACAAAACGAATCGCCGCCAGCACGGACATCGCCTCGAGCGAGCGAGGGTCCACCGCCATTGCCTTCTCGACCATGGCTTCTGCTTCGTCGCGATCCTGAACCTCCAAATGGTGCATGGCAAGGAACACCATCGCTTCGACCAACGACTCGTTGACATCCAAGGCACGTTCAGCAAGCTCGACGAACCCTGGTTCCCCGGCAAACCGAAGCGCTTTAGCCTTGCCGATCAATCCGCGGGGGTCGTTGGGGTTCTTTGCCAAGACGGCTTCGAAGCTCGTGCGCGCTTCCGAGCCGTTGTACTTCTCCAGGAACAGCTCGCCGAGGAGAAGTTCAGCGCGCAGGTAGGCGGGGTCCCGCGCGAGCGACTCTTGATAGGCGCGCGTGGCGTCGTGGTACAGCGACGAGTTGTCACGTCCAAGCCGCTTTACCGCAGTCGCCACCGCGGCAAGTTCCGCCGCGGAGAGCCGGCTGCGTCGAGCGTTGTAGACATCAATGAAACGATCGAAGCCGCGTGCAGCGGCGTCGAGGTTGCCACGCCGCTCTTCGAGCAGCGCGAGGTTGAGTTCCGCGATGAGGCTGTCGGCCGCGCCGGCCCGTGCGGCACTGAAGGCCTGTTCAGCCTCGTCCCACCGCCCGCGATACAATAGGGCCTCGCCGAGCAGATTGTCTGCGGCGGCACCAAGGTCGGCTCGAACGCGCATCCCCACCTCGAGCGCGTCGTCATACTGCCCGATGGCGATGAGGCTGCGCATGAGCCCGCGCACCGCGGCCGTATCATCCGGATGGCTGCGCCACACTCCCCGATAGAGATCGACAGCCTCGTCGTACGCACCCTGACGGAAGGCCGCCAGCGCTCCAGCCGTGCGTTCTTGCGCCACCCCTGGAGCCACCACAAGACCCAGCAGGGCTACCGCGACCGCCGGGTATCTCATAGGTCGGTGCCCTGGCGTTCGCGAATAGCGCGCCCAACCCGTGCGATCTCGAGGAGCAGACCTTCCAGCTCTCGTTGGTAGGCGTCCGCATCCATGGCGGCCTTGCGTGCGCGCAACTGCGCGAGTTGGCTCTCCAAGCGCCGTTGTTCTTGGAGCAGCCGGGCCAGCTCAGGATCGTTGACCGAAGCGATGACGGCCGTCTGGTCAGTCAAGAACATCGTACGCGCCCGATGTCCGTCGAGCGCGGCTTCACCAAGGTCTCCCGTACCCTCCCCGTCGCCGTTGTCATCGATGAGCGCGTGCTCTGTCTGCAACCGGTTGTCCTGGGCGTACACCCGTTCGACTTCCCGACGGGCGTACGCGAACGCTTCCAGCACGGACACGCGATCGTCCTTGTCGACGTCGGCCCCGTCCCCAGTCAACGCCTCGACGAAGTGGATCGGGAACACGGTTTCGTTGCGCTCGAAATCGGACTTCGTGGCCGTGATGACGGTCCGCCTCGGCCCAGAGAGCACGGGAATAAACCCGCCGCTCGCGCTGGACAGCGCCACGAATACGATCTCCTGTGTCGGAAAACGCCCGAACAACGTCGCAAAGTCTGAGGCGGCGATATCGGGTCCCGGAATCTGGAACGTCGGGGAACCCCCCAGGGCACTCCCATGACCGATCACGATCACGAAGATCCGAGCGTCTGCCGGTGCCACGTCCGCCAAGCCCGCGAACACCTCCTCGATACTGGCTTTGGTCGAGCGAGCATGGGCTCCCGGCGTGTCTTCGCGCTCCGCCAGGTACAGCACGCGCTCAGGAGCGATTTGATAGCGCATCGCCGCCGCGTCGACCAACGTCGACGACAAAGCGCCAAACCGATCCCTGAACTTGGCCTCCCCACCAATTCCTTGGATGACGACGAGGTACGTCTGTGCCGCGGCGCTCGAAGCCGTGACGAGGGCAACCACCGTCATCAATACAACCTTCCTCACGGCAGGCCTCGCTGGCGGCGATAGATCCACTCAGCACCCATGAACGCGACCAGCAGCACGAAGATGATGGGCATGTCCCAAAGGTCGCGCTCCTCGAACACGGAGGTCCCGCTTTCCGTGAAGCTCACATCCTCCGGCAACGTGCTGATCGTCTCGGGCGTGTAGAACTGTCCGCCCGTCTCCGCTGCGATCGACTTCAGGACGTCGGACTGCATTTCCGCACCATAGAACTCCGCGCCTAGATCTCCTGCTTCAACATGAGCTTCTCCTGTACCCACGACCGCGCCATCATAACGAGCCGTCACATCGATTTCGTGTCGGCCCTTCTCCGCAGGTGTATAACTGCCTCGGTATTCGCCATCCTTCTCTACCGTCCATTCAAGCGGTACATCTTGACTGATGCCCGACGGTGTGGTGACCGTCGCGACCACCTCGGCACCATTCAACTGTATGAATCCCGAATCCGTCACCTCAGCCGTGACTGTCATCGGTGCATCCGGCGATACACGATCGGCGCCGGCTACCACCGAGACCGGATTCGGCACACCGTCGACCAACCATCGGAGCAGCTGCCGCCACAATGTCTCGTGCGTGAGATCGTCGAGTGGGATGTCAGCATGCATTTGCCAAAACCAGGCATCCTGGACGACGAAGGAAATCGACTTGCCGCGCCCATACCGCTGCGACGCCAGCACGACGACCGGGTCCGAAACGCCGTCCGCCCGAGCCGTAAGCAACGTGGTCGCACCAGGTTTGACGTCGCGAATGAGGTTGAGCGTCGAGAGAGCAGGCAACTCACCCCACCGCTCCTGAGACTCCTCTTGACTTGGTGCGAGCTGCATCGCTGCGTGCGTCAAACCGAACGGCGTTGGACGAACCTCTATCTCAGCGAAGAACCGCGAACTGTCGCCCGATCGCCGATCCAGCACGACTGGAAGCGCATCAGCCACCGGTGTGCCAGCGTACCCGCCTTCCGCGAACGACAATCGACCACCTAGGGTCAGAAGGCCACCACCACGGACCTCGACGAACTCCGAGATCATCCGGAGTTGATCGGCCGTGAAGAAGGAGGCCTCGACGCTCCCGAGGATGAGGCCATCATACTGGAAGAGTTCCTCACGCGTATCGGGAAAGCCGGCGGCAAGTTCGTCAGGTGACGTCACGCCGTAGCGGCTGAACTTGTTTTCTGCCGCACGCACCAGCGCGGCCACACGCACGTTCTCGTCATCCGCCACGGCGCGACGCAGAAAGCCAACCTCCCACCGTGGCTCGCCCTCGAAATACAGAACGTCCCGCTGCACATCTTCGACCTGGATCAAAGTCTCGAGCACGTTGTTCTCACGGACGATCTCGCCCTCGGCTGGCGCAATGCCGAAGCGAAACAATCGTGAGCCTTCTTCCGACACCGTGAAGTGCACGCGAACCGTGGTCGGCTCGCTCCCACCCGGGAGTTCCACTGGTTGTGTTTTGACGATTCGACCTTCGTCTTCGACGACCAGGTCGACCGATCGTCCCCCCAAGCCCGATTGCTTGATCGTGAGGTCCACGGCCACAGCAGACCCTTGCAGGACACGGCGCGGTGCCTCAACGCGACTGATCTCGATGTCCTTGTCGAATCGATCGACGCCCAGACCCACCGTGTGCACGGGAACTCCATCGGCCTGGAGCTGCAGCAAGGCCTCGGACAAGGACGCGTCACCGTTGTCCGCGCCGTCTGTGAACACGACGAGGCCGGCCAGCGGAACGGCGGCAAGTTCGAGCCTCGCTCGATCCAGAGCCGAAGCCACGTCCGTCCGAGTTCCCTGGAAGGTCAGTTCGCTCACATCACCCAGCCGGCCCATCGTCTCGGAAAACCGGAAGAAACGCAACTTGAAGCGATCGGAGAGCGCCGACAGCAGTGCACTGCCATCCTCACCGAAGTAGTCGTTGATGTATGCACCTCGCGGCCGGTCGTCCCGGTCCGCGATACCCATACTCCGCGAATCATCGACAAGCACGCCGAGAAAGTTCTGTTGCGGCACGATCGTCGCGATGACCAGCATTGGTCGGGTCAAGGCGAACACGAGGAGTGCGATCGCCGAGACACGAAGTGCTCCCAGGATGATTCGGGGACGCCGTTCCAGGTTCCGACGGCCGCGCGCGTATCCCCACACCCCAACTCCTGCAATGATGACGCCTCCGAGTACCAGTAACCACACGGGTATGGGCGATTGGAACACCAGATCACCTTGCCGAAATACGACAGGTCGGTACTTGAAGAAGAACTCGAACATCAGTGTGTCATCGCATAAAGAATCATGTTGACGCCGAGCTGATAGGCGAAGTTGGCTCGATCGAGCGGATACCAGGGATCTTCCGCCCACTCCCATGCATCCCCAAGATCCGTGTTGTAGTTGATGATCACGATCATACGTCCGTGCTCATCGAAGATGCCCCGCAGACGGGGCACAGTGTCCCGCGGGTCTTCCCACGTCGGCCGCCCGAACGCGGGCCCCCGCATCCGTGCTGGCACCTGCAGAATCTCACCGATCTGGTAAAACGCGCTGAGGACTGCATGGTCCATCGGAATGTCGACGATCGGGTATTCCGGCAAGACACGCAGGATCTGCTGTTCGAAGTTGAACCATTCATTCGGACCCCAGAAATCGTCGATCACGAGGAATCCACCCGCCAAGAGGTATTCGCGCAAGCCTCGGACTTCGCTGTCGGTGAGGTTCATGTACCCCACCTCCAACGCGTAGATGAAGGGGTAGCGACGGATCTCGGGATCGTCGAGCTGAACGGGGTTGTCCTCTTCGTAGGCGTCGATATTCGTGAGATGCTTCAGGCCGATGAGAAACTGAATGTCGGCTTTTGGCCAGTCGGTAGCCCAGCTCCCTCGACCGAACCGACCCCGCCCGCCCTGCGACCGATCCCAATCGGTGTACATAGCTCGCGTGAAGTAGAACGTGCGCCCCGGATCGTTGACGTGCGCCAAGACCTGTTGCTCCGACGCACCAGCACGGACCTTGTCCGCCGAAACGACCTTCGCGACGCCGGTAGCGACAGCGGCACACAGACATGCCAGGACGATCGGTTTCAGATTCTCACCCGGGATTCGACGATGTAGGGGGCGACGAGCGGTCTCCATAGCCAATACAAGAAGGTGGGACACGAGGTTCCCTCGCGCTAGCGGTGGGGACAGTGGCAAGGCCCGGCGAGATCGTGAGGCCGAGGCTGGGATCTCCGGTATGGATCAACTAGCTTCGCACCATACCACAGAGCGTCCACTTCTCACGAACCGACCTCATGCCGCACAACGATCTACGCTATCCTATCGGGCCGTTCACGTTGCCTACCGCAGTGTCTGCCGACGATCGCACGACCGCGATCAATGCCATCGCGCAGACACCGGCGGCCCTCCGTCAGGCTGTCATGGGCCTCAGCGACGAGCGCCTCGACACGCCGTACCGTCCGGAAGGATGGACCGTCCGTCAGGTGGTCCATCACGTCCCCGATAGTCACCTCAACGCGTATGTGCGCATGAAGTTGACCGTCACCGAACACGAACCCAGGATTGCCACCTACGATCAAGATCAATGGGCCGCGCTAGCCGATATGCGCGGACCCGTCGAAACGTCCCTGGCCCTGCTGGAGGCCTTACACGTCCGTTGGGTGACGTTCATGCGGTCGCTGCCAGATGACGCCTGGGGCCGCAGGCTGGACCATCCCGAAATCGGGCGCATCCCGCTCGAGGCGATGTTGGCACTCTACGCATGGCACGGGCAGCATCACGTGGCGCATATTATAAGGTTGCGCGATCGGGAGGGGTGGTAGCGCCTCGCGATCGCGCTAGGCTCCAGTGGAGCCGAAGCCTCCGCGATGGCGATTGGGATCGGCGTCTCCGGTATCGGCGATTTCGGGAAACAACACCTCGACGAACACCACCTGCGCGATGCGTGTCCCAGCTGCAAGGACGACCTGGGTATCGTACAGGTTATGGACGATGATCCCGATGGGGTCGCTATAGTCCGCATCGATAAGGCCGGGCGAATTCGGCAAGATGAGACCGTGTTTCAACGGCAGACTGGAACGCGGAAGGATGAGCATGGCCATCCCTCGTTCGTCGCCTGTCGGCAGATCGGCCGCCAGCTGTAGTCCGCACGAGAGGATCCTGGTCTCCCGCGGCCCAATCCGCTCTTCGTGTTGCGTGGCGAGATCGTACCCAAAGGCTCCCGCCGTTGTCCGCCTGGGCAGCATCGTATCCGTACTTGTGCGCTTCAGCTTGACCGAACTCATGGAATCTCCGGGGAGGGGCTCGAAGAAGTCATCGTTCCAAGAAAAGAGGCCCCCCCGCGCACGCGGTAGGGCCTAGACGCCCGAGCGCCGTTGTGTCTACCGACGCAACAACACCGTGGGCGCGGTCCTTCCGCCGGTCGGCCGCATGGCCGCCGCGACTACGGTGCCAATTCGCGTCCCATCCCTGTCGTAGTGACAGTAGTCGCGGATTCGGTCGCCCCAGAGGTCTCTCCAACGCCATCGTAAGGGTATCGAAGGCAACGTAGCATCGCTCAAAACCAGTGCACTACAGGTCATTCATGCACCTCTGTGTTAGAACTGCAACTGGTTAGACCATCGCGGCTGGATCCGGTTTGCGGCATCCATAGCAGAAAACGACACTCCCGCCTCCACGGTTCCCCGACTGGCGGCTTGACCCCCTTAGGTGCTGCGGTACCATTCGCGGGGGAGTATCAAGGAGCAACGCATGAGGTCCATCGCGATCCTGGTAGTTGCCAGCGTCACCGTCGTCGGGTCATCGCTGGCGCAGGTCTCGAAGGAAATCACCGCCGCATTCCTGGAGCAGCGGTCGTCAGCATTCAGCGATATCGCTCTGCAGATCTGGGAGTACGCCGAGGTCGGTTACCTGGAGGAACGCAGTTCCGCCCTCCTAAGATCGGAACTGCAACGTGCCGGCTTTTCGGTTGAGACCGGCGTGGCGGGCATCCCGACGGCCTTCGTGGCCACTTACGGGAGCGGGTCGCCCGTCATCGCGCTACTGGCCGAGTTCGACGCGCTCCCGGGCATTTCGCAGGCAGCCGTCCCGCACCGCCAGCCGCTCGCGGAGGGGGCCCCAGGTCACGCCTGTGGTCACCATCTGTTCGGCACTGCCTCGACAGCCGCCGGCATCGCCGTCAGGACGTGGCTGGATCAATCCAACCGGTCCGGAACCATCAGGGTATATGGGACTCCCGCCGAGGAGGGGGGCGGCGGGAAGATCTACATGGTGCGCGCGGGCTTGTTCGACGACGTCGACGTCGTGCTGCACTGGCACCCTTCGGATCGCAACGACGCCTCGCCAGCAACGAGCCTGGCAAACAAGTCAGCCAAGTTCCGGTTCCGTGGCTACTCCGCTCATGCCGCCGGGGCCCCTGAACGTGGACGATCTGCTTTGGACGGCGTGGAAGCGATGAACCACATGGTCAACCTCATGCGCGAACACGTTCCGGAGGAAACACGCATTCATTACGTGATCACCTCTGGCGGAAGCGCGCCAAACGTCGTTCCAGACTTTGCCGAGGTGTACTACTACGTCCGTAATCCGAGCGCCGCAATCGTGTTACAACTGTTCGACCGGGTCGTAGCAGCAGCCGAGGGCGCGGCAATGGGGACGGGAACAGAGGTGGACTACGAGGTGATCCATGGACTGTACTCCATGCTTCCCAACACCACGCTCGGCGAGGTGATGGACGCCAACCTCCGCCAGCTGGGTGGAGTCGAGTACGACCGCGACAACCGCGCCTTCGCCAAGGCCATCTACGCCACGTTGAATGATCCCGACCTCCCACTTGGCTCAGAACGGGACATCCAGCCGTTCGAAGAGACCATGGCTGGGGGGTCCACCGACGTTGGTGACGTGAGCTGGGTGGTGCCCACTGTCGGCCTTGGGACCGCAACCTGGGTCCCGGGCACGGCTGCGCATAGCTGGCAAGCTGTCGCCGCCGGTGGGACCGGAATCGGCACCAAGGCGATGATGCTTGCCGCCAAGGCACTTGCGGCGACGGCGATCGACCTGCTTGCCGATCCAGGCATCATCAAGCGCGCCACTGCGGAGTTCGACGCGCGCCGAGGTCCCGGCTTCGTGTATCGGTCCTTGGTCGGCGACCGACCTCCACCACTCGACTACCGCCGCTGAAGGACACTCCAACGTTGGTCGTACTCGCTGCCGGACTGTCGACCCGGTTCGGCGGCGGGAAACAGCTCGCCCCAGTCGGGCCGAACGGCGAAGCCCTTTGCGACTACGGCGTCCTGGACGCCCATCGAGCCGGATGCCGCCAGTTCGTCTTCGTGATTCGTGAAGACGCCCGTGCCGAATTCGAAGCGCATATCGCCAGTATCTGGGGAGACGATCTTGGTATTCGGCTCGCTATTCAGGAGATGCCGCCGACCCTACGGCGACCATGGGGCACCGGTCACGCAGTTCTCGCCGCCCGCCATTACGTCCCGGGAGCCCTTGTCGTCATCAACGCCGACGATTGGTATCCTGCGCGCGGATACCACCAGCTCGCCGACGCGCTAGATCATTATCGCGAGGACGAACATGCCCTCATCACACACCGGCTGGACACGACGCCGATGTCAGCCGTGGGCGGTGTCTCGCGGGGCGTGTGTGAGGTGCGGCGCGACGGATGTCTCCACGGTGTCTCAGAGGTTCGGGAGATAGCGCCGTCCGCCGAGGGATACGTCGGGCGCGGTTCTGCAGGAGAGTTCGTGGCGCTGTCCGGATCAGAGCCAGTCTCCATGAACCTCTGGGGATTTCAGCGCACCGTATTCGAACCGCTGAACCAACAGTTCCAACGCTTCGTCCAGGATTTCCCGAATGACTTCGAGCCGGAGTTTCTCATTGGAGAGGCCATTGCCGAGCAGGTGCGTCACGGCACCTGCCGCGTTCGGGTCTTGGATGGCGGGCCCGCCGGATTCGGCATGACCTTCGAGGAGGATCTGTCCCCAGTGCGGGGTCGGATCGAATCTCTAGTCACCTCCGGTCATTATCCCGCGCGGATCCGAGACGGCCTGAGCTAACTCCTCGGTCGCAGGACCAGGAGATCCGCCGTGTTGGCCTCGACCGCCTCACGGGTGAACAGGAGCGGGAAATACTGGCCGCTCGCCCACATCTCTACGAGATCGTCGTAGTGCGGATTCCCTGGCTGCCCGCTCTGGCCCGGGACGCTGGTGGCAACCGAATTGTCCCAGTTTGCGAGATCAATAATCTCACGAAACGACGCGCCGGATTGTCCCGTCAGGTTCACGGTGGTTCCATCGCCCGGCCGCGGAACGGGCGGAATGTCGTACGCCGGGGTGACCGCATGGGGAAACCGAGTTGCGCGAAGCCGATCGTATCGCCATCGGGACCAATCCGTGCCCTGCGTGGCTTCCAAGTGGCTCACCGCTGCCGTCAAGGCGGCTTCGGATACGCGCTGTCGTTCGCCCAAGGATGTGCCGTCATCGAGGGCCCGCGCATCGACCGTGTCACGCCACGCTCGGTACAGGGCCGCGTCAGCGCTTTCGGCTGCGAGCCACCCATCCCAGGCCACGAGTCGTTCCCGTGCTCGTTCCGTTTTCGAATCGGTCGCAACCCAACCGTCGAGCACCTTCACTGCCCGCCGTGCCGCGTTCGAATAGACATCGTGCTGCAGCCGTTTGAAATCCTCGACCGAAAAGCCGCCACTGTCGGACAGGACGTCGTCCAACCGAAGGTAGCGGACGGGAGACGACCAATTGTAACCGAGCGGAGGATCGTACCCTGCGGGCATGATGTTGTGATTCGCGGTCGTGATGTACCGGCGAGATGGATTGAATTCGCGGGGAAGTTCACGCATCGGCCGGAATCCGCGCCATCCGAACCCACCATTGCCTGGCACCGGCATCCGCCCCACCCACCCACAGCACCGGATGGGGGTCAGGCCCGCAGCCTGCCATCCGATGTTCCCCGCCGTGTCCGCATAGATCATGTTTTCCGACGGGACCAGCCAATGGTCCATGGCGTCCAGGAATTCATCCCAACTGGTCGCCTGATCCACGCGTAGCGACCCTAGGTAGCCGGCCGTTCCCGGTTCGGCCAGCACCGAGCGAAACGCGTACGCCCGGTGGTGAACGGTGTCTTCGTAGATGATCGGTCCGTGTCGGCTGAACTTCAGCTCGACCACGTGTGGGGCTTCATCTTTGACGAAGATCGTATCGATCTCGATTTGTAAGGGAACCCATTCGCCCTCCCAGCGCACTTCGTTCGCGTTGGCCGGGTTCACCTCTTCCACAAACACGTCCTGCTGGTCGATCCCGACGATGGTCAATCCCCATGCGATGTGCTCGTTGTGCCCGATCGCCACCCCCGGAAGCGCAGGTTCGCCCGCTCCAATAACATTCCAACCTGGACCATTCAGATGGACGAGGTACCGGAGCGACGGATTGGACAAGTACCGATGCGGATCGTTCGCCAACAGCGGTTTGCCCGTAACCGACATCGAACCGTCGATCACCCAGTTGTTCGACCCCCGGGGGAAACTCTCCTCACCGTCGTTCCACTCAGCGTACCGCCCCGTGACGGGGATGCGCGGGACCGGGCGATAGCCTTCGGTCAAGATCGCCCGAACGTCGGGGGGAACGGCGTCGACGTCGAGACCTTCCGGCACGGCAAGCTGCTGAAAGGGGTCCGGGCGGTCCCGCCGGTTGGCTTCCAGTACGCCCACGGTCGCGACGTTGCGTGCAAGTGACAATTCCCCACGCGCATTCTGGGTCATCGGCAGGCCTGCCATACGCATGATCGGGACCTCCGGGGCCCATGGCTCGGGCATAATGCCCGTGAGTTTGAACTCTACGGGCGGATTGTCTCTCGTCTCTTCGATAAATGCGTTGACTCCACGCACGAATGACGTGATGATCGCCTTGGCGTTCGGGTGGTAGCTCGTCCACTCGGCGTTCATATCACCCCGGTACTTGAGCAGGCGCGCCAAGCGATCACGTTCCACGGTCTCCCCGCCGACGATCTCGGAGAGCCGTCCCTCACCCACTCGCCGCCACACTTCCAACTGCCAAAGGCGATCCTGCGCAGCGACGAACCCCTGTGCGAAGAACAGATCTTCTTCGGTCTCGGCGTAGATGTGAGCGATTCCCCACGGGTCGCGCCGGATCTCCACCGGACGCTGCAGGCCCTCAACGACGATCTCACCGTTGATTTGAGCTAGCGACGATACCGCGAGCTGGTCGAAGTCGCGCGGTCCGCAGCCCAGCATGACCACGAGCGCGAACGCGATTGTGAGCGCCTGGCGCATGGTACGTCCTTGTCGAGGCATAGAACGCGAACGTACCGCACGCCGTCCACCCGTCAAGGACGCTGGCGCCGCGTGGGTCGTCCCTGTATTCTTTCCGCGCCACTCACCACTTGAGTTTCCATGCAACTGAACCTGAGCGACTGGCTCGTCGTCGCCATCTACGGCGTCACTGTCATCGTCATTGGAATGCTGTTCGCGCGTCGGGCCGGATCAGACACCCAGGAATACTTTCTGTCAGGTCGACAGCTCCCGTGGTGGCTGATCGGGACCTCGATGGTGGCCACGACGTTTTCCACGGACACCCCCAACTTGGTCGCCGACCTCGTACGGACGGGCGGGGTCAGCCAGAACTGGATGTGGTGGGCTTTTCTCATCACCGGCATGTGCACGGTCTTCTTCTACGCGAAATTGTGGCGTCGCTCAGGCGTGTTCACCGACATCGGTTTTTACGAACTCCGATACTCCGGAAAGCCAGCCGCCTTCCTCCGCGGGTTTCGTGCGCTGTATCTCGGGGTGTTCTTCAATGTGTTCATCATGGCGACCGTCACGCTTGCCGCCATGAAGATCGCTGGCGTGCTCCTTGGCGTGGACGAGCGGACGACGGTGCTCGTGGCCGGGACGCTCACGGTCCTGTATTCTGCCACCGCCGGCTTGTGGGGCGTGGTCATCACCGACCTGTTGCTCTTCGCGGTGGCGATGATCGGCTCCATCGCGGCCGCCTATTACGCTCTGTCCCATCCCGCAGTGGGGGGGCTCGCGAATCTCGTGAGCAACCCTGCCGTAACCGACAAGCTCGCCTTACTCCCCGATTTTTCCGACTGGGGAACGGCCGCCGCGGTGTTCATCATCCCTGTGACGGTGCAGTGGTGGAGTATCTGGTACCCCGGCGCGGAACCCGGAGGAGGCGGGTATGTGGCGCAACGGATGCTTGCCGCCCGCAACGAGCGGGAATCGATGCGCGCGACCTTGTGGTTCAATATCGCCCACTACGCATTACGACCGTGGCCATGGATCATTGTTGCGCTCTGTTCACTGATCGTCTATCCCGACCTCGCGGCGCTCGCGGAGCAGTTTCCCCAGGTCGATTCGTCCATCGTCCGCAACGATCTTGCGTACCCCGCCATGTTGATATTCCTCCCGCACGGGTTGCTCGGCCTGGTCGTGGCGTCGCTGGCCGCTGCGTACATGTCGACAATCAGTACACACCTGAACTGGGGTGCCTCCTATGTCGTGAACGACTTCTACCGACGCTTTGTTCGCCCAGACGACGAGGAACGTCACTACGTCTTCGTTGCCCGCGTCTCCACCGTCACGTTGATCGTGCTCTCGTCTATCGTGGCCTTCTGGCTCGAGAACGCGCTCCAGGCCTTTCAGATCTTGCTGCAAATCGGCGCGGGCACCGGACTGATCTTCCTCCTCCGGTGGTTCTGGTGGCGCATTAACGCGTGGAGTGAGTTGTCGGCGATGATCATCTCGTTCGTGGTCGCCCTCTACTTCCAGTTTTGGCACGAAGCGCTTGGCTTCACGGCGCTCAACGCGTCGGCGCAGCTGGTCATTGGTGTCGCAATCACAACGGTCGTGTGGGTGTCGGTGACGTTAGTGACGCCACCCGCCGACACCAGCACCCTGCAATCCTTCTACGATCGCATCAGGCCGTTCGAGATAGGCTGGCGGAAAGCGGTGCGTGTGGATGAGGACGCCCGCGCCAGTTCTGAGATTGCACCGGCACTTCTCAGTTGGTTCCTGGGCTGTCTGGTCGTGTACACCGCGCTCTTCGGCACCGGATACATTCTCTACGGCGACAGGTTGGCGGGTTTGATGTTACTAGCGGTCACGACGTTGGCGGGATTTGCGCTCTTCAAGACACTTCCGCGTATCACGTTTGAATAATCGTTAGAGCCTTATCACGCGCGCACCCTCCGACGGCCTCACTTCGAACAGCACGTCGCCAAGCGAATCGGTGGGCCGGCGAGGCTCGTAGAAGTTCTTCGTGAGCGCCTCCATGACGTGCGGCGCCCGATTGGAACTGCACACGGCGATGCCGCATCCACCAAGGCCGGCGCCCGTGAGGCGCGCGCCCGCCGCCCCCGCGCCCGTCGCTGTCTCCACGAGTTCATCGAGTGCTGGAGTACTAACATCGTAGTCGTCGCGCAGGCTACGATGGGAGTCGCATAGGAGCGGACCGAACGCGGAGAGATTCTGGCGCCGGATAGCCTCGAGAGCGTCTAGCACGCGGTCCGTTTCCGTGACCACGTGCCGTGCCCGTCGAAACAACATCGGAGGAAGATGTCGTTCCGCACCGGCCAGCACTTCCTCTGGACCCAGATGATCGATCATCCCGCGAAACCCATCGACCGTCCCCCTGACGGCAAAGAAGTCGACCAAGCGATCGAAGATCTCACGACATTCGTCCGTCCTGGTGTTGTACACCGCCCGTGCCGAGGCGGACTTGGACGCGGACTCCATGCTGTGCGCCACAATAAAGCACCATTGCTCTGGTACCGGCACGAGCTCGAGACGCAGCGGGGCGAAAGACACGCAGACAGCCGTGCCTTCCCTCCCGGAGAGAATGACCGACTGATCCATGCCCCCTCCACGTACCCCGACGTATCGCTCACCATCCGCGAGAGCTTCGATGAGTTGGAACGGGCTGGCCTGATGATCTTCTTCCGACAGCAAGGCAAGGGCGGTGGCCACGAGCAACGACGAGGAAGAACTGAGCCCGGCAGCAATGGGGAGCGTCGAGTACACTAAGCCGTCGAAGCCCAACTGGGCGTCAAAACGTTCGCACGCCGTTTGCGCCGCTGCCTTGACGTAGTTGCCCCAATCACCTTGCGGGTAGGGTTCGATCTCCGGTGCGATCGCAAATGCGCGTGGCGAGAAGCGGGGGTCGGTCGTACAGATGTTGATCGTGTGATCTGCCCGTGGCGTGAAGACCAAGAACGTGCCGCGCTGGATTGCCATGGGAAGGACTGGCAGGTGGTTATAGTCGATGTGTTCCCCGATGAGGTTGATGCGGCCGGGCGACCAGACAACTTCCAGGTTCCTCGATACTCCGTAGGCCTCGTGAAACTGATGCACCAGCTCCCCGAGCAGCGGCTCCGATAAGACGCTACTCATCGGTCAGCCTTATCGCTGGGGAAGTGCAACTGACTTTCCATCGAGTTGCCACGCCGCGGCGATCTCGATCCCGAGGTGGGCTAATGCCGTAACGGCTACGTCGAGCACACTGGCCTCACCAACCGGAATAGGCTCCTGTGCAACATCACCACTCGCGAGGAAGAAGACGGTACGCTCGAGCTCCGATTCGCCTCCGTGCCCGCCGTCATCTCGCCGACCATGGTCCGTGCTCATGAGAATGAGCCAATCTTCTTGCCCATACGACGGCCGTGCGTGGAGAGCGGTGACGATCGCCCCCACGAGCGAATCGGCGACCTCGATGGATGCGAGGTACTCGGGGGACAGTGAGCCCATATCATGGCCGACGACATCAACGTTCCCGAGATATACGAACATGGCATCGGGGTCCTCTTCTTGCAGCACTCTCGCTGCTTCCCAAGCTGAGAACGAATCGGCGACGGGGTACCCCAACTGATCTCCGTCCACCATCACGCGCAGGTCGATGGCGTCGCTGAAGAGTGGACCACCTGATGCGTCACTCCCGAGTGGCGGCCAGTCCACGATGGCTACGGTCTCGAAGGACGGATCAATCATCTCGACACGCGTCAGAAAATCTGGATATGCATCGTAGGCATTGCCGCTGAAGTCGTTGGAATGCACGCCGTGTTTGTCTGGGACTGCCCCGATGGCCATGCTCGACCAATTCGGACCTGAGACGGTCGGGAGGACATTGCGCGCCGCGGCGGTAAACACGCCCGTGGCTATGAGCGAATCGATCGTTGGCGTATTGGCCTCCGCGAGCACGTCGACCCGCACCCCGTCGATCCCGATCACTAGGACCTTCTTCGCGGCGGAGGAGGGTGAGCAGGCGCCAAGCAGCGAGAAAGCGGCCACCGACGCCAAAATCCGTCCGCTTGGGTTCGCCATCAACATCGCATGGTCACTCCCCGTCCTGGGTCTCGTACTAGAACTCGTCAGACAGCCCGAAGTCTCGGGCATTCGTGGCCCATTTGCCAGCCGTGAAGTCCGGAAATACGACCGGATGGTTCCCTAATGCGATCGATTGCTCGGATAACGCGCTAACTGCGCTCCAGGTTGCCGACTGGTAAACGTCGATGGGCGGCGGCACCCGTCGCTTGACCGATTCGACGAACGCGTGCAGCACGAAGAAGTCCATACCGCCGTGCCCGGCACCTTCCGCATCGCTGGTGTAACGCTTCCACAGCGCGTGGTCGAATTCGTCCTGGTATGGGCGCGCTTCCTCCCACCGGTGAGGTCGCGCGCTTCGCTCTTCAAAGTAGACCGATCGAAGATCATCCATCCAGATGCCCTTGGTCCCCTGGACTCGAAAGTTGAGGGAATACGGTCTGGGCAGATTGGTGTCGTGCATAATCACAACCGTTTCCCCTCGTGCACATGACAGCACGGTGGTCACGACATCACCGAGCTTGAACTCAACGTTCGCATTGGGATGATCGGCACCACCGTGTTCGACTATGTGCTGGTGTAGCCCGCGAGCCTTCGAGGCCGTCGACGTGAGAGTCACGAATCGGTTCCCGCGATTGATATCGAGGAAGTTCGACACTGGCCCGATACCATGCGTGGGATAGACGTCCCCGTTGCGCGTCACCGAGTGTTGCGTGCGCCAGCGGGCCGGCCCGCTGGCGTTGGGCCCGAACTCTACGCCCGGTCGGAACTTGAACCCGAACCGTAAATCGTGCTGATATCCGCACTGCGCGTGGATCAGTTCTCCAAAGAGTCCATCTCTGACCATGTTCAGCATTGCCATCACGTCACGACGATAGCAGACGTTTTCCATCATCATGCATGGCATGCTGGTTTCTTCCGACGTTTCGACAAGTTCCCAGCACTCCTCGAGGGTCACCGCCACCGGCACTTCCACGGCAACCCACTTACCGCTTCGCATGGCAGCCAGCGCCATGGGTGCATGCCACTCCCATGGCGTGGCGATCAACACCGCATCCAGGTCGTCGCGCTCGACGACACGGCGAAAGTCGTCCTCTTGCTGGTCATAGACGCCGTAATCGGTCACGCCCGCCTCGTCCAATTGCTCGCGACCGCGAGCGATGGCTTCCGGATCGATATCGCAGATGGCTCGGACGTCGACATCGTCGCGCCGTAGCATCAGTCGGAGTGTCCCGGTCCCGCGATCGCCAATCCCAATGAGGCCCATCCGTACGCGCCGGTCGTCCTGACGACGCCGGACATACGGGAATCCGGCGACTGCTGCTGCCACGCCTGTCGATGACTGCACAAAGGTTCGTCGGTCGAGTGTCATATCGTTATCCGCTCGTCCTCGGTTGGAGTGCAACGAAAGTCCTTCAATGTCCCCACAGGTCGCCAATTCGATATCCCTCCGGAAACGGATCGCTGGAGTCTATCACATGCTCCGTCCGGCCCGTGATCCACGCGCGGCCGCTGAGCGACGAGCGGATGCCCTGAAACGGCCCAATCTCGATCTCGTCGGTGACGCGTCCCTCGAAGACGGTACCAAGAATGCCCTCGTGACGGAAAGAGTCGCCGACCGATAGTTCATGTCGCGCAAACATCGCGGCCATCTTCGCCGACGTGCCCGTTCCGCATGGAGAACGGTCGAGTGCACCAGACGCCGTCTCCGGGTGAGCGGGATCGATCGGTCCAGCCGATACTACCACGGCATTGCGGCGATCCGATTGACCATCGGTAGACGGCGCTGACAGCTGAGAAATGCTGACCCCCGATATCGCAGGGTTTTCAGGGTGTACTGATTCCAGCTGGTCAAACGCTGCGTGACGAAGCAGTTCACCGATCTTGACGATCTCACGTCCCTCTTCAGGCACAAGCTGGAGCCCGAACTGATCTGCATCGGCGATAACGTAGAACATCCCACCGTACGCCACGTCGACCGTCACCGGACCCAGCGTCGGCACGTCCACGGTCGCACCCAGATGGACGGGGAACGCCGGGACGTTGTCAAACGTCACCTTCGTGACCTTTCCGTCCGTCACCTCAGCTCGCACAGGGATCAATCCTGCAGGAGCCTCCAAGATGAGCTCCGTGAGGGGTTCCTGGGCCGCGACCATTCCCGTTTCGATGAGCACGGTCGCGACGCAAATGATGTTGGAACCTGACATAGGGGGATATTCGGTCTGCTCCATAATGACGAATCCGGCATCGGCGTCGGGGGACGTGGTAGGCAACACCACGTTACAGCAGAGAGCTGGGTACCCCCTCGGTTCTTGCAGCATCAGCAGTCGGAGGCCGTCGTGTTCTTCCAGGTGCTGCTTCTTCTCGAACATGGTCCGGCCCGGCACGTCCGACACCCCATCAACAATGACCCGACCCGGTTCGCCGCACGCGTGCGCGTCGACCGCGCTGATCACGTCGTGCAATTGCATGCTGGGAATATTCACGGCACCGGGACCCCGGGCCAGTCTAGCGCGGTGGCTCGGAGCGGTGGTTGTTGTGGAGAAGGAACTACGATCCGCGCCCAGATTGAGGTCGGCCTGCTGCGCGGAGGCGTGGCTGGCTAGTCAGGGCCTCCATTCGCCGTGCAAGGACACCCGATACCCGGTCACCCCAACATGGGCACCGGACTGCACCACGAACCCTGTGATCCCGCTCCCCTGCAATGCTACGGACAACGCACGTGTCAGGGCATGGCGCAGATCCACCCCAAAGCGGAACGTCTGGCCCGCGAGGAGCAGTTTGGAGCTGCCATCGCTGGCCGCGGCCGTCGATATACGGTACTCCCCACGTGGCGAGATGGTCGTGCGCAGACCGACCGCCCAATCGTATCGGCCGCCAAACGCAATCAAGTTACCCCGTGGAAGGATCGCAGCTCCGACCAGCCCCGGCTCAAGGATGGGAGATCCGCGAAAAACATCGAAGACGAAGATGGTAGCCGTCCCAGGCCCCAATCCCTGATTGAGCGCGGCGTAGCCTATGATGCGATTGCCCACACCATTCTGTGTCGTCGTTCCCACCTCGTCCTGTCGCCGAGCCGACCACATCACGGCCGTGCGCAGGTAGGTGCGGCGGCCAAGGGGACCTTCGAGCCCCATCCGCAATCGCACTTCGGCACCCGGCAGGAGCTCATCCGGATTCCCCGACACGGGCGTGTAACTCAGGGGGTTCGTGAACGTCCCGCCAATTCCTAGCGCAAACCGGCCCACGGGCATCGCACCGGCAAACCCACCACCGACCATTCCGCCCGTTCCCAACGTTGTTGCTGTGAAGCCGATGAGGTCACTGGAAATCGCACCGAGAATCGAAAGCTCCTGCGGATCCACCGTTTGGATCCCCGTCGGGGCCGTTCCGCGGGCGAAGATCACCAAGCGCCCCGGTATGACGTTGTATGACAGTCGCGCCTCGGTGTCGGTGAGCCCCGATAGGCGCTGGTCCGGCAGTTGTTGCGGTAGCGCCGACTCCAGCCGCACGATGACGTATCCGCTGGAAATAGCGAGATCGATGCTCCGACCGAATGAGGCATTGATGCCGACCGGCCACGTGTATTCCTCGATTTGCGTGTACGCCAACCCGTCGTCGAAACTGTAGCTTTCTACGAAGTAGGCCGCGCGCGCGGCTACCTCGACGCCACTTTGCGCCGCTGCCACCGGCGCAAACGCCGTACTCAACACCAGGCCAAGGACCGCTAACCGAATCCTCATTACGGAAGCCTGAAGACGATGCGGATAACTCCGATGATCGTCGTCGGAGTGATGCCGATGGGAACCGTGGTCGGATTGGGCTGAGACGTCGTCACCGTCGTCGCCTGTTGTGTCGTTTGCGTGTGCGTGTCAGTGGTCGACGCGCCCGCGGTCGCCTCCGATGTCGTCGCCGCAACGTCCGCTACCGATGAGGTCACGGCGTCCCCAACGGTTTGATCAACGAAGTCTGGCTCCGGTGCGGTCGCGACGGAAACGGTCGTCACCTGCCCAACGGTCGCGTTCTGCACGGAAGGCGCCGCCGCATTGGCCCGGAACTGTGATCGTGCCTGCTGGAAGTTGGGATCCGCCTGCACAGCCTGTTGATAAAAGGTCGCGGCGGCACTGTAGTCTCCAATATCCTCTGCCGCCAAGCCGCGCGAATACGCCAAGAAGGCTGTGAGATCTCGGGTGCCATTATCGAAAATGGCCTGACGCTCGGCCTGTGACAGTTGGTAGCCGAGCTGCGCTGCGATCTCGATCACGATCTCCTTTTCCATTCGCAAGATCTGCCGGAGCCGGCCGGTCCGCGCCGCGGGGCTGGCAATCTGTCCCTGATCGTCGACCACGGACACGTCGAGGCGTATGTCGTCTTCGTCGGGGATGTTGGCGAGTCCCTGAACCATCCGACCGGCGCGAAGCATGCGGCCCATGCGGGCGGCGGTCGCTGGATCGACAGCACCGGTCTCCGCCAAGCGCATCTCATCGACCAGCGCCTGCACCTGAATTCGCTCGACGAGTGTGAACTGCTGGAGTAGGGAAAGATCCGCAATGAATATTTGTGCGAGCCCCCGCCCAAGTGGCTGGTACGTCGAGTCGCCTGCCACATCGATTGGCAGCACCGCGATCGTCCTTGGATCTCCTCCCTGGGCACCCAATTGATCCTCTTGGGCAAGCGCGTTCCGGGCACGCGCGATGGCTCGCGACTGCAGGGCCAGCAGCTGCCGCGCGCGTACCGCATCGGCACCAGGCGCATCGGGAAACGCATCGACAAACGCCTGGTACACGCCAACCGCATCGTCGAAACTGCTCGACTGCTCGAGGCACTGCCCGATCACCAGAGGGGCAATCGCGCTTGACGCATTCCGCTGGGCTCCGGAGGCGGCCACCACGCTCGCCGTGTCGCATCGACCGGCCGAGAAAAGCGCCGCCGAGTACCGCAACAAGACGTCGGCATTGTCGGGATCTTGACTGAGCTGAGCCTCCAACGTCGGGATCTCGTTGGGAGAAACCTCAGCGGGTCTTCCGGCGCAGGCAGCCAACGCGAAGCCAACGAGGACGATCAGGCCCGCGCGAAGTTGGATCAGACGATTAGGCGTATACGACATTGGCCGCTCCTACGGGCCCCCCGTGCCAAACCACTCGGGAACGAGAACTTGTGCTCCATCCCAATGACCGTCAAGCCGCCCAGACCCAGGTCACGAGACGCGAAACTGGCGTCTATCCATTGGCAAGGAACGCGCCGGGGTCCGCCTCAGGGTTGGTGGTGATTGTTGGGGTGGGCGGAGCGAGAGGCCCACTCGGACTGTGGAGCCTGTTGCACTCCTGCAGCGCCCTGGATCAGTCGCCTTGGATCATGTCACGCATGCGGCGCGCCAGGTTCTCAATCTCCTTGAGCGACGTGACCGTCTCCGCCGGGTACGCGTCCGCGTCGAGCAGGAGGAGCTGGGTTTCTGCGAGGATCGCAGCCAGCGGATTCGCCAAGTCGTGGCGGAGTTTTCGGATTCTCTGTTCGAGTTCTTCAGTCATGAGCTACCGACCGGTAGAGGTCGCGGACATGGTGCTCACGAAGGTCATAGACACAGGTCCACAAATCCTGTTCGGTATCAGCGTAGAAGATTTCGGCCGTCGTCGGAGCCACATCCGGATCTTCTGATCCGAATACCAGGCGTGCGCGCCACGAGAGGTCGTCCACTCGACGCACAACGATCCGGACTTGTACAGACTCCCCCTCGTACCGAAGCGGTGGAAGTTCGTGGACTGAGGGTTGTGACGGATCGGTCTGGCCGTACCGAGCCGGAATTCCTGGCATTCAAAGGGCCCCGCTGGTTTGCGCAAATATATACGAATATAGGACTTACGCAACGATGGCGGGGTCGAAGAAGCGGCTCCTGCACGTGTTGATAGGCCACGGCTCGTGGCACGCCCAACAGTGGGTCACCTGATCTAGTAATGAATAGGCACGGGCGTGAAGGTCAGAACAAACAGCAGGGCCGTTGCCCATCCGAGCGGGCGTCGCCCAGCCGGTAACGCGCGGTGCCGGTCCAGGACCTGTGGGTGCCCCAATCGCCCTCGCCCGAGTAAGAGAATGATGACGGCCCAGATCCACCACCACCATTGACCGGGAAGGAACCCCAATCCGATCAGCCCCAACCAGACGAGAGTGCCGATCATCCGCTGCTTCTCACCAAAGAGGGCGTACACGACGTGCCCGCCATCCAGCTGGCCCAGCGGCAGCAAGTTGAGCATCGTCACCAGCATCCCGACCCATCCGGCAAACGCGAGCGCACTGAGTTGGACCGTTCCCTCACCGACGAAGAGCTCGCGCATGCCCACCATGAGGGCGGAGTTTCCAAGGAAGAGATCCAGCTGAGATCCGACCGCAACGAATTGCTCCGTCGCTCCTTGGACCGAGACCACGGCGGAGCGCTCGAGGCCAACGGCCAACGCCACCAACGCGACCACGAAGCCAGCCCACGGTCCCGCCGCGCCGACCTCCAGTAGCTGCCGGCGATCGACGATAGGGCTCCGAAGGCGGATGAACGCGCCGAAGGTACCGACGAAGTTCACAGGCCAGGGGGCCGGAAGGAAATAGGGGGGTGAGGCGTTGATCTTGTAGTATTTCGCAACGACATAGTGCCCGGTTTCATGGGCGAGCAGGATAGCCATCAACGCCAATGCGAAATCGAAGGCCGCCGCCATTTCCGGCGCGCCTCCGAAGGCTCCTCCCAAGACCCTCAAGGCTTCGCGCAGACGTTCCGCGGACGTCGGGATCGGGACCCACACTCCATTGAGCAACGCACCGCCGAAGATCACCGTCACGAAGGTGACGGCAAACAGCGTGACATGAAGTCCCCACCGTTCCGACCGAGGCCGCTTCAGGATGCGGATGAGGGTTATCCGGCCCTCCCCATCCTCCTCAGACCAATACGCCCGGCCCGACCACGCCTCCAGCGCGGCTTCCAGTTCGGGCGACGGGCCGAGATGTTCCGGCGCAACCTGGGCATCCACGATCTCGCGATCGCGGATCACAGTCGAACGCCACCAGGTAAAGAAGGGAACCAGCTCTTTCACGCGACCTCTTGACGGGTTTCGCAGCCGGACCTATGATGAGGCGGCTACACATCCAACAGTATACCCCCAAAACACCACCCTCGATCCTGAACCTACCGCCCCAAGTCGGCGTTCAACGTATCGACCGCAGGACTGTCCTACCAGAATTGGAGATCTCCCAAACCGTGGATATTGCAGAACTGAAGCAGAAGTCGGTCGCCGAGCTGCACGAGATGGCCGAGGAACTCAACATCACCAACTACTCCGGCCTCCGCAAGCAAGATCTGATATTCCGGATCGAGCAATCGCTCCTCGATGGCGAGACCGTGCTCCGAGGTGAGGGCGTCCTTGAGATCCTCCCTGAAGGATACGGATTCCTCCGCAGCCAGGATTGGAACTATCTGTACGGTCCGGACGACATCTATGTGAGCCCGAGTCAGATCAAGCGATTCGACCTCCGGACGGGCGACACAATCCTCGGGCAGGTTCGTCCACCGAAAGACGGCGAGCGGTATCTGGCGCTCTTGAAGGTCGAGAACGTCAACTTCGAGGAACCGGAGAAGGCCAAGCATCGGATCGCCTTCGATAATCTGCGCCCGCGGTATCCCGATCGCCGCATTCATCTCGAGCGGAAAGATGGTGATCTGGCCATGCGGGTCACGGACCTCCTCACACCCGTGGGCTTTGGACAGCGTGGATTGATCGTCTCACCTCCCAAGGCCGGCAAGACCATCCTCCTCCAAAAAGTCGCCAACTCCATCACCGAGAATCACCCCGAAGCGGAGCTCATCGTGTTGCTCATCGATGAGCGGCCCGAAGAGGTGACGGATATGGAGGAAAACGTCCAAGCTGAAGTCATTTCGTCGACGTTCGACGAGCCAGCCGATCGCCACGTGCAGGTCGCCGACATGGTCATCGAGAAGGCACGTCGTCTCGTCGAGCACGAGCGGGACGTAATCATCCTCCTGGATTCGATCACGCGACTGGCGCGGGCGCACAACGTCGTCATCCCCCACTCCGGCAAGATCCTGTCGGGCGGTGTGGACGCGAACGCACTGCAGAAGCCAAAGCGGTTCTTCGGCGCGGCACGGAACATCGAGGGTGGTGGATCGCTCACGATCATTGCTACCGCGCTCATCGAAACCGGGAGCCGCATGGACGAGGTCATTTTTGAGGAATTCAAAGGAACGGGGAACATGGAACTCATCCTGGACCGCCGGATCGCCGACCGGCGGATCTACCCGGCCATTGACGTACAACGCAGCTCCACGCGAAAGGAGGAGTTGCTGCTTGACAAGGAAGAGCTCAACAAGATGTACCTCCTCCGAAACTTCCTCGCCGATATGCCGACAGTCGAGGCGATCGAGTTCCTCTTGGAGCGAATGAAACGGGCCAAGAACAACAAAGAGTTCTTCAAGACGATGCAGGAGGGATAACCACGGCTATGGCGAACGCCCCAGGCCGGGTTCTCGCCATTGATGTCGGCGACAAGCGAATCGGCCTGGCCGTTTCCGATCCCACCCGAACAGTGGCGGAACCGCTGACGACCCTCACGCGACGGGCGGGAAAGCGCTTTCCCATGAATCAACTGCGCCGCTACCTTGACGAATACCACCCGGTGCACATCGTCATCGGGCTTCCGCTTACTCCAGACGGCGACGAAGGCCCCCGAAGCGCCGAGGCCCGTCGGGTCGGAGCCCTGATCGCGGCCAAAACAGGCATCGAGATCTCATTCGTTGACGAGCGCATGTCGACCAGCCACGCGCATGGCGCCATTCGGGACCTTGGTGGGGGGACACGAGGTCGCAAAGCCGAGGTCGACCAGCTGGCAGCGAGCGTGATCCTGCAGCGGTATTTCGAGCAGCGACGATGAGAGTCCTTTGGTCGCTCCGGCTGTGCCTGCTGCTGACGGCGTGTGGTCCCGCTGGAGACGGCACTGCCGTCACGTTCACTGTACCTCGAGGCGCCACCGTCACTGCCGTCGCCGAGACCCTCGCGGTTCGCGGGATCATCGCGGATGCCGGGTTCTTTCGGTTCTACGCTGCCGCCTCCGGCCGGTCGCGCGATATCAAGGCTGGCACGTTCGAGCTACCGCAGGGCGTTGGCACCCGTGCGGCCCTCGAGGCACTCGTCCGCGGCCTTCCGGCGCTTCGCGCACTCGTGGTGCCCGAAGGCCTCATGCTCACCGAGATTGCGGCTACGGTAGAACGGCAGTTGGGGATTCCGTCGGATGAGTTCTTTCAGGCGGCGTCGGATTCGGCCTGGCTGGATACCTTAGACGTATCCGGACCGACACTCGAAGGGTACCTCTTTCCCTCGACGCACATGGTTCGCGTGGACGCGTCCGCCGGCGAAGTGGTCGATCAGATGATCTGGGCGTTCCTGCAGCAGTGGCGCGCCGAGTGGACCCTTCGCCTCGACACGCTGAAGTTGACCCTGCACGAACTGGTGACGCTTGCATCGATCATCGAGGGAGAAGTGCGGCACGACGAAGACCGGCGGTTCGTCTCATCTGTCTACCACAACCGGCTTGCCCGTGGTATGCGACTACAGGCTGACCCCACTGTCATCTATGCCCTGGGACGCCGACGCCGCCTTTTCGAGCGCGACTATTCGCGGCCGTCTCCATACAACACCTACCTGATCAACGGACTACCGCCAGGTCCGATTGGATCTCCGTCTACGGCGAGCCTCGATGCGGCGTTGTATCCGGCGGCGACCGACTTCCTATACTTTGTCGCGCGCGATGATGGGCGACACGTGTTCTCACGAACGTACGCGGAGCACCGGCGGACCATCGATCAAATCCGCAACGGCGGGTGACCCGCCCCAGCGTCGACGAGGGCACGCAGCTCCTGGGCCGCACCGGTCACGTCGGCGGTGGCAAACACGCCGCCGCTGAGCGCCACACCGGCGGCACCGGCATTCAGTACCTCCGACACATTTCCAGCCGTGATGCCACCAATGGCGATCACCGGCATCCCCTGCGGTGCCAGCACTGAAAGCTCACGAAACCGCCGTATGCCGATCGGTGCACCCGCGTTCGGCTTGGTCGACGTGGCGAACACCGATCCAACACTCCAATAGTCCGGAGCCTGACACTGGGCGGCCGCGGCTTCGGGTTCGTCCCCAACCGACACGCCGATGCACAGGGGTATTGGCGAGACCGCACGGATCCTGTCGGCCGGCAGGTCATCCGCCCCAACGTGCACGCCGTGGGCTCCCGCCGCCCACGCAACGTCCGCCCGGTCGTTGACAAACACCGGGATTGAGAGAGAGTTGACCAACGCCCGCGTTAGCTCCAGCAGTGCGCCGGCCGGTGCGTCCTTCCAACGAATCTGGAGGGCAGTGACACCCCCGGCCTCGGCGGCACGGCTCGCTTCGAGAATGTCTGACGGCGACACAACCGGAGGACCCACGATGGCCACCAATCGAAGGTCGGGTCGAGGTGTCATTGCACCGTGCCAGTAAGAGGAATTCGCGGGGCGACCACGGTACCGGAAGATACCGCGACGGCAATCCTCGAAGCTACGCGTGAGCTCCTCGAGACTATCGTCGAGGAAAACATGCTGCGCCTGGATGACATTGCGAGCGTCGTCTTCACGACCACTCGCGACCTCACCAGCGAGTTCCCGGCCCGGGCAGCTCGGCAACTTGGATGGATCGATACCGCGCTTCTCGGGGCGACGGAGATGGACGTTCCAAGCGGGACGTCCCGATGTATTCGCGTCCTCCTACATGTGAATACGTCCACAGCCAAGGCCAATCTGCGGCACGTGTACCTGCGCGGTGCCCAGGGTCTTCGCCCTGATCGACCATAGACGGTAGGACACACAGCGTTGACACCACCCGCGAGAAGTCACGAGCTTGAACGCATGCCGCTCGTTGGTCCGAAACGGCGCGATCGTGACGCTCAGATTCGGTGGGTGCTCTGGGGCCTGCTGTTCGCAAACCTCGTGGTCGTCGGCGCCAAATTCATTATAGGCCTCGGCACGGGATCGCTGGCCGTTCTCGGTGACGCAGTGCATTCGTCTGTCGACGCCATGAACAACGTGCTCGGTCTGGTGGTCATGCGGGTGGCGTCCCGCGGACCCGACGAGGACCACCCCTACGGTCACAGTAAGTTCGAGACGCTCGGTGCGCTGGCGATCGTCGTGTTCCTCTCAGTGAGCGGGTTTGAGATCGTCAAAGGCGCCGTGGCCCAGCTCATCGACGGTCCACAACCGCTCACGATCACCAACGTGCAACTGGGGTTGCTCGTGGGCACGCTCCTCATCAACACCGCGGTCGCCACCTATGAGACCCGCCGTGGGCGCGCCTTGCACAGCCAACTCCTTCTCGCCGACGCAGCGCATACGCGGGCCGACGTATTCGTCACGATCGGAGTCCTCACTGGCGTCTTCCTCTCGCGCTTGGGTCTCAGCTGGGCAGATCCCATCGTAGCACTTGGCGTTGCCATCGTGATCGTCGTATTGGCCTATGGAATCATCGCGCGCTCCGTCCCCGTCCTGGTCGACGAGCACGTCGCGCCGGCGCACAAAGTGCAAGAGGAAGCCGAACTTGTCGATGGAGTACGTCGCGCATACGACATCCGATCCAGGGGCACTCACGATCGACGATTCGCCGAATTGACCATCGCCGTGGACGGATCTGCCACTGTCGAATCGGGTCATGACATCGCTGACCGGGTCGAAGCGCGCCTGCAGGAATCACTTCGCCTACACGAAGTCGTCGTCCACGTCGAACCGTGCTGAGCGAATCGCTGTCCGATGCGCGGCGCGCGCGACGCCTGTCACTCCGTCAAGAGTACGAAGAATTTCTCCTGCAACGCATCGAGGAGTTCAAGGACCAACTGACCCGTGACGAATTGATGGCGATCGCTGACGAGGCGGTCAAAGAGCTCGAAGTTGGACCGGAAGAACAACTGCTGCTTACCGAAGTACTCGTGCTCGAGCACGTGGACCGCCTGATCATGCGGCGCCTGAACCTCCCAAGCTTCCGACGATGGCGGGCGCGACATGTAAAGCTGCGCGAAGCACAGCGCCAACCCACACATTGGAATATTCCTCCACAGGCCCCGGTGGCCGACCTAGGACGGGACCCCACACGGGGTGGCGTGGCACTCGTGGTGGGCGGTGCGGCAAGCGGTGTCGCCCTTTACCTCGCCGCACACGAATGGCCCGTGGTCTTCGTTGACCAAGAGCTGCGTGCGGTGGAAGCCCTGGAGACGCGGGCAGCTGCTGAGTCGCTCTCCCGGGACTTCCAGGCGCTCGTGATCGCGCTGGGCGGGTGGTTCCCCGACGTGCGGCCGGCTTTGACAGTTCTCGACGCTCGCACGATCGGCCGGCTCGCCATGGAAGACCGCAACGCATTTCTCACGACACTCAAGGACCGGACGCAACCCGGTGGCGTACATTGTCTCCGACCGCCCGATGCCGGAAGCGATGGTCCCGCTGTCGACGCGGAGGCGCTTGCATCGTTCTATGATGAATGGGAGGTCCATGTGCGACACAGTGGTACGGGCAACTGGCTGGTGGCCCGCTGCCCGTGAGGAGACTCGTTAGACCGCCTCGGAGACCGACGTGAGGTGAAAGTCGCGAACCACGAGAGGCGGCACCACGACAGGCGGTCCCAGCCCACCCGACTCCGACGCAACCACCCGGACTGCGCCTCCAATCGCGTCGACGTTGTTGAGCATGGCTGCCACGCTCTCATTGAATCGCATGTTCTTTACCGCTCCAACGATACGGCCGTCTTCGATGCGAAACACGCCATCGCGCGTCAATCCCGTGTACAGCAGCGAGCGCGGGTCCACGCCGCGGATGTACCAGAAGCGCGTCACGAGTAACCCCTGAGTCACCTGGGCGATCAGGTCCTCCACGGATCCTTCGCCGCCGTACAAATTGATTCCCGTGGGCGATGACAGCGGCACACCATCCTGCCTTTGTGCCCAGTAGCGACTTGTCGCAAGATTGGCCAATACGCCGTTCTCGATCCAATTCGTGCGTTCGACCGGTTGGCCTTCGCCGGTGAATGGTCGATCGAGGAGCAGTGGATCCGATGGATCGGAGGTTAACGACAGGCGTTCATCGATCACCTGCGTGTCGATCTTCGTGCCACCGCCGACTGCCGAGAAGTACGAGCGGCCTTCCTCGGCGGCGCGGGCATCCAGCGCTCCACGGAGTAGCTGCACCAAGTTCCCGACCGCCGTCGGCTCGAGCAGCACTGTATAGGCTCCGGGTTCGATGGCGACGGCACCGACGCTCTGACGAGCCTTCGCAATGGCTCGATCGGCCAGCTCGACCGGCGCGTCCATCGAAGACCACGCGTTGTGCGTGCTTCCCGCCCATCCGGAGCCAGAACCGTCACGCGTACGCACAGTGGTCGTATACGACGCCAGCGTGGATCGGTGATAGGCGAACAGCCCGGCAGAGTTGGTGACCGCATACGCGTTGGCTACCCGTTGAATGAACCCCGTAGACACGAGGCCTTCGCGGGTCGCGCGTTCGATGACACCCCGAGCCGCATCCACGCGAGCGTCGGCGGTCAGGCTTGCGGTCACATCGGAAAACGCATTGTTGCTTCGAAATTCTTGCGCTCCGAGCAGCGGCATCTGTTCATCGTTCTCGGGCGCAAGCGTCGCGAGTCGCTCTGCCTTGGCAGTGGCCGCCGTAATGGTGCGGTCATCGAACCGATTGAAGGCCACTGACGCCGACCGCGTCCCGAAACGAGCGAGGATAGTGGCGTCGAGCGTTCGCGAATCCGCTGAAGTAGAAATTTGGTTGTCCGCAAACCGCGTGTTGCCATCGAGTCCGGATTCAATGCGTACTTCGGTCTCGTCAGCCGAACTCTGCTCAAGAATGCGCGTCGCGAGCGCGCGGGCGTCATCGCGCGTGATGATGTCAGCCATGGGCGTGGTCAGGCCTTGCTCGGATCGATGACTTGAACGTTGCGGAATCTTGAAGGTGGGCACCCGTGACTCACCGCATTTGCCTGAGCTGGCTGCCCCTTGGCATCGCCAAAGGTGCCTCCAAGCTCGTACGTGGACGCGCCGCCCAGCATGTCGAGCGAATTCCAGAACTCGGGAGTCGTGCCTTGATACGCGAGGTCCTTGAGCATGCGGGTGAGCTGACCGCCTTTGATCTCGAAGAAGACCTGGCCGCCGAACTGAAAATTGTAGCGCTGTTGATCGATAGAATAGGATCCACGTCCGATGATCAAGATTCCGTTATCGGTCGCCTCGATGATGTCTTCGAGTGAATATCCTTCCGCGCCCGGCAGCAATGAGACATTGGGCATGCGCTGAAACTGCACGCGGTCCCACGATTGCGCGTGCGAGCATCCGTGAGACTGTGTCACACCCGTGAGGTCACTAATCCAGCCAACTTGATCGCGTGTCGTTTGATAATCGACAAAGACACCATCCTTGATGATTGGCCAGCTGTCTGCGGGTACGCCCTCGTCGTCCCACCCAACCGTGGCGAGCGCGCCGTGCTGGGTCCGATCGGCTTGCACATTCATGATCTCCGGCCCGTACCGAAATCGCCCGATCATCTCGTTCGGCGGGTAGAGGAACGACGTCCCAGCGTAGTTGGCTTCATAGCCGAGTGCACGATCCAGTTCCGTGGGGTGACCGATGCTCTCGTGGATCGTAAGAAAGAGATTGCTCGGATGAAGCACGAGATCATACGCCCCTGGCTCGACCGGAGCTGCCGAAAGCTTCTCAACGGCTTGCCTCGCCCAGCGTGGAGCACTGCTGATGAGATTGACGTCCCGCACGTACTCGTATCCGAGGCCCATGGGAGCGATCTCGCCGGACGCGCGGGTCTGGAAATCCGAGTTGTCCGAGGCTACCGCCGTCACGCTCATCGTTGGATACGTGCGGACCACGGTTTGTTCGATCACGCTCCCCTCCGTCGACGCGAAGGTGGTGCGCTGCCGCACGAATCGCATCCCCGATGACGCGAACCGGGCGCCGTTCACAGCCAGGGCTGCCTGATTGGCCTCGAGGAGCAAGTCGATCTTTTCCTCGATCGGGACCTCAAACGGATCTTGCTGGATCGCGGTAGCCCAGAACCCGTCCGGGTACGCCCGCACGGGCGCCAAGGAAACGGGGTCGCGGATGGCCCTGCTGTTCGCGAGCGCTTGGGTCACGGCCTGACGCGCCACTTTCACGACCTCACCACGTTCCAAGACCGGACTAGCGGCAAACCCCCAGGCGCCATTGGCGACCGCGCGAACCCCAAACCCAAGCGTCTCATCATCGCCGAGTCGGGTGACGCGTTGGTTCCTAGTCTGAACCGACTGTGTCCGCAAATCGACGATGCGGATGTCCGCATACTCCGCCCCCGCTGACCGGGCCGCATCGAGGCCCCGCATCGCCAGCAGCTTGAGCGACGGGTCGCCCTGTTGCGGCTGCTGCATGGCAGCCAGGCGTGGAGTACCGGCCGGGATGACCGCCGCCGCCGCCGCCGCGGCTGCCGAGGTCTGTTGTACGAACGAACGACGCGAAATCGACATGGACTCTCGAGATTCTGGGATCCGTGGGCCTTGCTCCGTCGGCCCCCCGCCGGCAAATTCCCGCTCGCATTCTACCACCGGGATCCCTACAAGGTCCAACTTCACGAATGAACCTCCACATCCAGGATCGCGTCGCCCTCGTATGTGGCTCCTCCAGCGGTCTCGGGCTCGCTATCGCGACGCAGCTGGCTCGGGAGGGGTGCCGCGTGGCTCTCAACGGTCGTGACACCGATCGTCTCAGTGAGGCAGCGGACTCCGTCGAGCGGGACACGCGCTCACGACCCCACTCCTTCGCAGCTGACGTCAGCGATCACGATGCTGCGATCGGGCTGGTGGCCGACGTGGCCGGCACGCTCGGTGCAGTCGACATCCTGGTCCCGAACGCCGGTGGACCGCCGGCCCGTACCTTCGAGGAGGCCAGCTCTGAGGAGTGGCAGCACGCTCTCGAGCTGAACCTCCTCTCGACCATTCGCCTGTGTCAAGCGGCGATCCCGGGAATGATGGAACGTAAATGGGGTCGAGTCACGTGCCTCACGAGCGTGGCGGCGAAGCAGCCGATTCCTGGGCTCTTGCTGTCAGCCACCGCCCGAGCGGGCGTGCTGGGCTTCGTCAAGAGCGTGTCGAACGAGGTCGCGGCTCACGGAGTGACGGTCAACACGATTTGTCCCGGCTACATGCGGACCGAACGGGTCAAGGAACTGTTCAAGGTCATGGCTGAGAAACGTGCATCAACCGTCCAAGAGATCGAGCGAGATTTGGTCGCGCAGATTCCGGCAGGACGGATTGGCGATCCCGACGAGCTCGCAGCCGCAGTCGCCTTCCTCTCCTCCGAACAGGCCGCCTACATCAACGGGGCGGCGATCCAAGTCGACGGCGGGTACATACGGGGAATCCTCTAGGATGAGGGCCGTCGTGAAGGCGTCGGCCGCGCCGGGCTTGGTCGTGACGGATGTCGACCGCCCATCGTGCGGACCACATGATGTGCTCATCAAGGTGCACCATGCCGGCGTTTGTGGCACTGATCTCCACATCGCCGACTGGGACGAATGGGCGCAGGGCCGGATTCATCCTCCCGTCATCGTAGGGCACGAGTTCGCAGGCGAAATTGTCGAGGTCGGCGACGAAGTTCCGTCATCGTTGAAGACCGGCGAACTCGTGACGGCCGAGGGACACATCGTCTGTGGCCACTGCCGGCCGTGCCGAACGGGAAACAGCCATATCTGCCAGCAGACGCAGATCATCGGGGTGGACCGGAACGGCGCGTTCGCCGAATACATCGCCATGCCGGATCTGAATGTGATGCCCTTGAACGGTGTGCCCACGACGATCGGTGCCATCATGGACCCACTCGGAAACGCCTTCCATACCGTCATCACCCCAGAACTCATCGGCGGTACCGTGCTCGTCCTGGGTTGCGGACCCATCGGGTGCTTCGCTGTCGGGATTGCGATGGCGGGAGGCGCGAGTCGGGTCATCGCCTCCGACGTCAATCCGCGCCGGCTCGAATTGGCCAAGCGCATGGGTGCACAAGTGCTGTTGAATGCCAAGAGCGACGACGTCGTGAGCCGCGTGCTAGAAGAAACGAATGGTGACGGCGCCGATCTCGTCTGCGAAATGTCGGGAAGCCCGACCGCGGTCGACCAAGCCTTCAAGGCAGCCCGCCTGGGAGGGCGCGTAAACCTACTCGGCCTCCCCCCTGCAGCAGTTCCCGTTCACCTTTCGGAAGACGTCATCTTCCGTGGCCTCACCATTTATGGAGTTATCGGACGCCGCATGTACGAGACGTGGCACCAGATGCGCACTTTCCTTCACTCGGGCCAACTCGACCCTCAACCAGTAATCACTCATCAGTTCACACTTGAACAAATCGACGACGCGCTCGAGGCGATCCGATCCGGCGAAGCCGGAAAAGTGATCCTCGAGGTTGGGGGATGAAATGAATGCGGCCGTGAATCAACGACTGCGGGAGGAACTCGACCAGTTCAAGACCGATGGTGTGTACAAGCGCCTGAACTACCTCGACTCACCGCAGGATGCCCGCGTCCAGATGGAAGGCCGTGGTGAGATCATCATTCTTTCGAGCAACAACTACCTCGGTCTCTCGGCCGTGCCCGAGATCATCGACGCTGGCAAGGCCGCCATTGACCGCTTTGGCGCCGGAACCTCCAGTGTACGGTTTATCTGCGGTACGTTCACCATCCACCGCGAGCTCGAGCATGCGTTAGCCACCTTCGTTGGGACCGAGTCGTCGCTCAGCTATGTGTCCTGTTGGAACGCAAACGAGGGGTTGTGCGCGACCATGCTCGGGCCGGACGACGCCGTCATCTCGGATGCGTTGAATCACGCCTCGATCATCGATGCCATCCGGCTCGCCAAGTCGATCTCCAAATGCCGCGCAGCCGTATACCAGCACTCGGACATGTCCGATCTCGAGGCCAGGCTTCGAGAGTTTGGCGATGCGCGGACCCGTCTGATCTTCACGGATGGAGTGTTTTCAATGGAAGGGGATATCGCTCGACTCGCAGACATCCTCGAACTCGCGCGCAAGCATGACGCGATCGTGGCGGTCGACGATTCCCACGGCACGGGCGTGTTGGGCGTGACCGGACGCGGCACGCCCGAACACACCGGTGTGCTCGGAGAGGTCGACATCGTGACGTCGACCTTGGGGAAGGCGCTTGGCGGAGCCGCCGGTGGATTCACGGCATCCTCTGAAGCCCTGTGCGACTACCTCACCCAACGCTCACGTCCGCAACTGTTTTCGAATGCACTACCGTGTACCGTGGCGGGCAGTGCGTTGGCCGCCGTGCGGTACGTGCAGGAACACCCCGAACGTGTCCAGGCCCTCCGAGACAACGCGACCTACTTCCGCGAGCAGCTGTTGGCGCTGGGCTTCGCGCCTCTGAAAGGTGATACGCCGATCATCCCCGTCATTCTGGGTGAGACGTCCAAAGCCATCCAAATGAGCGACATGCTTTTGGATGAAGGCGTATTCGTTACCGGCTTTGGCTTCCCCGTCGTGCCGCGGGGTGAAGCGCGGGTCCGATGCCAGATCTCGGCCGGCCATACACGTGACGATCTCGACGAGGCGTTAGAGGCTTTCAAGAAGGTGGGGACGAAGCTGGGATTGGTCTAGCGTGACAACCACCGCGACCCTTCGACGGTGAAGCGGAGAGGCCAGTCCGAGGCTTTGGAGATGCCGATCCGATGGCTCGTTTCGATCGCGATCGCACCTGGCTGGTGTTGGCCGAGCACGCGGACCGGACGGCGCCCAAGATCGGTGCCGTCGTGCTCACCCGTAATCCCCAACGCCTGACACAGCCGCCCCGGACCCGAGCACAACAGGCGGTCGCGGCCCACATCGCGACGCTGCCGCATCACCTCCAGTCCTCGCACCGGTTCCAGCGCGCGCACGAGCACCGCCGATGGAACCCCGTTTGGCTGGGTCACCACATTCACACACCAGTGGATTCCGTAGCTGCGGTAGACGTAGGCGCGACCCGGCGGCCCAAACATGGATGCGTTCCGCGTCGTCTTGCGATTCCCGTAACTGTGGGCAGCCGGATCCTCGGCTCCGAGGTAGGCTTCGACCTCCACGATGCGTCCGCCAGTTACGTGTCCATCGATGGTCGTCTCCAACACGCACCCAAGCAAGTCGCGCGCGACACGAACCGTGTCGCGCGCGTAGAACTGCTTAGGCAGCGGTCGACCCAACGATCGCGCCATACAGTGTCTCTCAGCTGTCTTCCGGACCTCGCATCACCTTCTGAATGGCGTCACTCATGCGCTTGAGCAACCCACCACTCTCGTCCGAGTCCGAGGGCCTCGTAGGTTCGACGGGCCGGTCGTCTCGTGGCGAGGGCCGGGCAGCTGGAGCCGCGGCGTCATCACCGGGAGCCTTCGGTGTGGGTTCGGTTTGAGGCGACCGGGCCGGCGATTCATCCGTCGGCTTGTCCTGTGGATCGGGGCGCTTGAACCGCGAGCTTCCTCGGCGCGGTCCGATCGCTCTCGCCCCACTCGAGCGGGTGGGCTTCGAGGGCTCAGGTGGTTCGTCGGTCCCTCGCGACGTCGAGGCTCCTCCCGAACTTGCAGACGATGGTCGCGTCGATCGACCGCGGCCTCCACGCCGCCGCAGGCCTCGCTTGCCTGCGGAGCCCGCGGCGGTGGATGGCGAAGCGGACGGACTGGCGTCCGGCTCCTTTGCTTGGGCCCGTTCGGGAACAGCTCCCGACGCGTGATCTAGCTCCGTGGGCTGTTCTGGCTCCGGGCGGCTTCGCTTTGCCGTCCCCTTCGAGGCCTTCGGCGTTCTCTTTCTCGTGGCTTTCTTGGCCGCGGTCTTCGTCGTCGTTTTGGTTGTCTTCGTCGACCGTTTCTTGGTGGATTTCCGCCGGGGCGCCTTGTCGGCCGCGCTCGGCTCGTCGGCCAGCTTCGCGACGTCCCCCTCGGGCGCGGCCGCGGGTCCCGGCTTCATCACGTAGTCATCATCTCGCTTGATGAGCTCGATCATGTCGGCGTCATGCGCCTGGCGCAGGAGGCGCTGGAAGCGGGGTCGGTCGAAGATCGGGTCGTCCTTCGCATCGGCGCGTTCCAGCATCTTCTCTCGCACCGCCTCCGTACTTGCCGGCCCGTCATCACTCGCGTCGAGCTCTACCAACGCCTGCCGCAGCAACGTGAACGCTTCGGCCAACATGAGCCCACTCCGCGGTGCAGGTGCGCGCGAGCGGGGGCGTCGTTTCGCGCGCCCGGACTTCGCAGGCTCTTTGCTGCGGAGAGCGGCCTCGTCTTCCGGTGACACGTTGGCATTGTCGCCGATGTCGACCCCGAACTGCCCATTCTCCAGTTTGGCGAGAGTGACGAGGCCACGCTTCTGCGCCTCGAGCACGAACTTGCTAAACCGATTGTATCCGGCGCCTTTCTCATCGAAAGTGGGGTCGAGTGACTGCATGACCTGCTTGAGCCGATCCGAGCGCATCACGTCGTTGTCCTTCTTCATTTGCGTGACGGCCTGGACCACCAACTCCCAGGGATCCAAGGAAATCGGCTCCACTTCCCCTTCCTTCGTGAAGCCGGTGAGCTCGTTGTAACTGTAGTACTCGTCGCAGTTCTGGATCAGCAAGTCGCTCGACGACTCTCGAATCCCCACACCGATCACGTACTTCCCGTACTCCTTGAGCTTGAGTACCAAGCTCGAGAAGTCCGAGTCTCCGGACAGCAGGATGAACGTCCCGATCTCCGGCCGCGTGAAGACGAGTTCGAGCGCGTCGATCGCCAGCCGTATGTCTGTCGCGTTCTTCTTATTGGAACCGAACGCCGGCGCGAATATCAAATCCACCGACGCCTCTGACAATGGTACGATGTACTGCGGATAGCGGCGCCAATCCGCATATGCCCGTTGGACAGATACCTTCCCTTTCACCACCTCGGAGTTCATCAAAGCGCGGAGCTGGTTCTGGAGGTCGGATCGGATCCCCATCGTGACGTTGTCGAAGTCGATCAACATCGCGGCGTTTGGGGCATGAATTGGGGTGTCGGTGCGCACTGGCGACACACCGATGTTGAGTTCATTCACGTAGTTGTCAATTCCAGTCCCACGAGGCGCGTCAATTCCCGTCGTTGCACCTTCCCGCTCCCGGTCATCGGGAAAGCGTCGAAGAAACGGACCGCATCCGGAACTTTGTAGTCAGCAAGCTGCTCGCGGCAGAACTCCTTGATCTCGTCCCCAGTGATGATCGCACCCTCCACAGGAATGACACAGGCGCAGATCAGTTCACCCAGAATTTCATTGGGGATCCCGACCACGCAGGCGTCATCCAAGGCTGGATGCGTTCTGAGCACGTCCTCCAACTCCCTGGGGTAGATGTTGTAGCCACCGCGAATGATCATCGCGTCGCGTCGTCCAACGATCGTCACATACCCATCTTCATCGACGAACGCGAGGTCGCCGGTCACGAAGAATCCATCTTCGGTGAACAGCTTCCTGGTCTCCGACGGCATGCGATGGTACCCCTGCATGACGTTCGGGCCGCGGACGGCAAGCTCGCCGACGGCTTCCGGACCGTGCGCATCGCCTGTGACGGCGTCCAACACGCGCAGCTCCACTCCCGGAATCGGCCGCCCGACGGTGGATTCGCGCAACTCGGCTGGATCGTCAAACCGAGTGATCGAAACCGTCGGACCTGTTTCCGTGAGTCCGTAGGCGATTTGCACGTCATTCCACCGACGGATCCGTCGCACCAGGTCGGAGGAGACCGGGCTCCCCGCCACAATGCCAGTCCGTACGGAGGATACATCTCGACTCTTGAACGAGGGCTCGCGCATCAAGAGTTCAAACACCGTTGGCACACCGTGCACGATGGTGATTCGTTCACGCTCGATCAGCTCCAGGGCCTCGCTGGGGTCGAACCGTTCCTGAAAGACCAGGGTTCCACCTGTGACCAGCGCGCCCAGTACGATCTGGATCCCGAAGATCGTGAACATCGGCACGGACGCCAGCACCCGATCACCAGTCCCTTGATCCAGCGCCCGCGCCGCCTGGGAGGCCGAGAACACCAAGTTCTCGTGCGACAAGACGACGCCCTTAGGTTTGCCCATCGTCCCCGACGTGTAGAGGATGGCCAGCGTGGCATCTTGACCGGCGACGGCAGCGTCCTTGGGCCGTCGTGTGCGACCGCGAGCGAGGAGGTCGGCATATCGGTGGATGCGGTCGTCCGCCCAGGCGTCGTCCAACCCGACACTGACCAGGCACTGCAGATCGGGGAGTGTGCCCTCCAGATCTTCAAAGACCTCAAAGCAATCGCCGTCACCCAGTGTCTGAGCAGCTACCGCGATCTTTGTTTCAGTGTGCCGAAGCTGGTACTTGAGCTCTTGGTAGCCCGCAGAAGCGCTCAACGGCACGACGACGCCGCCGAGCTTGGCCACTGCCAGGAGGGTTACGGTCCACTCGGGCGAGTTGGGGAGATCGATGGCGACGCGGGTCCCCGCCGCCACTCCCAGCTCGGCGAGAGCGTTCGCGAGGGCTTCGACATCTCGGTGCGTTTGACCAAAGGTCAGGCGTCTCGTGCCAAGCACCAGACACTCACGATCAGGTGCCTCGTCCACCTGCTTGGTGAAGATGTCTACTAGATGATTACTATCCAACCAGCCCTCGCAACACGTCCAGCGCAGAGTAACATGTTAAGATAGCCCCGTGGTCAGGCGCCCACACGCTCTATTCTCCCATCACCTTGATGAGCACCCGCTTCCGCCGCTGCCCGTCCCATTCTCCGTAAAACACCCGCTGCCACGGGCCCAGGTCGAGCGATCCGTCGGTCACGGGCACAATTGCCTCGTGGCCAATCGTGAGGCTCCGGAGATGGGCCGCGGCATTGTCCTCGCCCGTACGGTTGTGGTGATACCGCTCTGGATCCCACGGAGCAACGTGGTCTTCGAGCCACCGGAGGATGTCGTGCCACAGCCCCGACTCGTGATCGTTCACGAACACCGACGCGGTGATGTGCATGGCGGACACGAGGACGAACCCCTCACGGATTCCAGCCTCGGAGACCTGGGCCGCCACATCATCGGTAATGTCGATGATGTCCTGACGCTTCTCCGTGTTGAACCAGAGATAGTGAGTGTGGGCTCGCATTGTCGGTGAGCCTTGCCCTACAAGCCCTCCAACTGCTGCAGCGTCGATTCGCCGTAGAACAGGCGAATGTATTTCGCCTGGACCGCAGTGAGCTTGCGGACCGCCCAGGTCAGGTACACGAAATGAGGTTCGACAGGTACCGTGAGCAACTGCATTCCGGTTTCGCGAACGAGGCGGTTACCCTTCCGCGTGTTACACGTCGAACACGCGGTCACCACGTTGGTCCATCGGTTTGTGCCGCCACGAGAGATCGGAACCAAGTGGTCGCGTGTCAGGCACTCGCGATACCCCAGCTCCATTTCGCGTCTGCCGCAGAACTGGCAACTGTATTGATCGCGAGCGAACAGGAACGTATTCGTCACCTGACGCCTGAACTTCCTCGGCACATGCACGAAGCGCCGGAGCCGAATCACGGATGGCCGAGGAACCGCGATGTGGGCACTCCGCATCACACGGTCCCCGTCGGCTTCCACAATCTCCGCCTTGCCGTCGATAACCAGGCGGAGCGCGCGCCGGACGGGTACCAGCGTCAGCGGTTCAAAGGATGCGTTCAAAGTCAGACAACGCATACTAACTCCCAGGGCAACTACACAAATCCCGCCGCGCTCGACCGAACGGGCGGGCACCTCCATAATACTACGCCGTGTCCTAAAGCTCTGCAATGGGCTGAGTTAGGCGCGTTGCAACGGTGACACGCTCCCAAGCATCTCTCAATACGACGGCGTGGCAGGGCGTTACCAGCCCTTGCGATCCGTCGTATCTTTAGCATGTAGCGTGGGGTGCACCGAGACCTTGCTGCCCGGCAAGGGTTGCTCGCCTGGAGGGGATGAGCGGGACCACAAGCCCAACCTCGGTGCGCCCTGCCTACAACCCCCTCGCGTCGTTGGCATCAAACACAAACTGCCCCCCCAGGATCGTTGCCACCACTTGGGCCTCGCTCGAAAGCACGGCCCCCACACTTGGGTCGCTCCCGGCACTCACATCCACTACGCATACGTCGCCTCGCCTCCCGGGGGTGAGCGATCCCGTCCTGTCGGCGATCCCGAGGGCAAGCGCCGCTTCGATCGTCACTAGCTCCAGCGCCCGATCCACCTCAATGCCGGCGAGTTCCTGGGCAGCCTTTGCCTCGGCCAGCACGTCCAGCGACTCGACACTCAAGAGTGAATCGGTTCCGAGCCCGACCCGTAGTCCAGCGTCCAATAGGCGCTGCAGGGGTGGGTCCCCATGTCCGTGGCGGCGGTTTGACCTCAGACAGGCGGCGACGGCCACATCGTGATCGACCATCAACTCGATGTCTTCCGCGTCGACCTGTACAACGTGGATGGCCAACAGATCCTCCCCCAAGAGCTTCAGATCCGCGGCAAAGGCGACCGCACTGCGTCGTGGGTCGGGGACGGCGAGGGATCGGGACCGCCACTGGTCGGCAAATGGCCCTTGGCTCTGAGTGACAAAGGCGGTTTCGGCCGGAGATTCGGCCAGATGTCCCGCCAGTGGGACGGTCTCAGCGCGGGCGAATTCCACGACGCGACGGTAAAGCGGCTCGCTCACCGTGTAGGGAGCGTGCGGCGAGACCCCCAGTCTCACGCCGCTCCCGGCCACCTCACGGAGCTCGAGAACACGTCGCTGCACGTGGGCAAAGGTCGCATCGGCCAAGGCCGCATCCGGCCCAATGGCCTCGTGGTAGTACGTGCCCTGCCCACCGAGTTCGGTGAGCGCATAGACTGTCGCTCCGCTGGTCCCGGTATCGGCGACCGTGGTGATTCCCCACCTCCAAGCATCCTGCACTCCGCGTCGCGCGGCCTCAACGAACCTTTCGTCGCTCAAACGGTCTTTCGCATGACGCACCGACCGAATCCACTCCGCGAAGTCCTCCTCCGGTGGGTTGGCCTTCGCATCATGCAGTTCGAGGTGTGTATGCGCATTGATCAGCCCGGGCATCACCACACAACCCGGAAAGGTCCGATGCAGCGCGCCTTCGGGATGGGATAGGGATTCGTCGGGCCCAACGGCCTCTATCACTCCGTCGGCTCCGATGAGCACGGCGCCATCCTTGATGGTGGACCCGCTGGCGGACCACACCACCGGGGCGGTGAGACGAAGTGGCGTTCTGACGGTCGCCCTACTGCTCAGGCGGAGGGTCCTCGTGCAGGTCGTCTGGAGGCGTGGTAATCCCCGGGATGAGACGGTTGTGGATCGGGCAAATTTCGGTTGGCTCCGTCCCCGGGAGGAACCACTCGAAGTACCGTACGTCCCGCGGGCAGAGTGGGTGGACCAGATACCCCGTAGTGTTGTCGATCTGTCGAGCGATGAGACCCTCGGGTCGGCCCCAATCCTGGGGTGCGGCTCGGCGTTCGTACACCTCCGTCATGTACTGCGTCCATACGGGTGCCGCGAGACGACCGCCCTGCGCATTCGCCTTGATCTTCCGTGGCTGGTCAAATCCGATCCAGACGGCGGTCACCAGCTCCGGCGTAAACCCGACGAACCAGACATCCGTCCCGTCGTTGGTCGTACCCGTCTTGCCCGCGGCGGGATGATGGAAGTTCCCCTGCGCCCACACAGGCGAAAACGCCGTCCCCCTCCGGATCACATCCCTCATCATGTTCGTCACCAGCCACATGCGTTCGCGATCGATAATCGTCGTGCGTCGCGTTTGCGGTTCCCAGACGATATTCCCACGCGCGTCCTCAACTCGGAGTATCCCTAAAGGCGCTGCTTGCGCGCCGAGCGTCGAAAAGGCGGTATAGGCCGACGCCAGTTCGATCGGGACCAGGGACGCCGACCCGATGAACATCGACGGGAAGGAGGGAATGCGCGTCGAGAACCCGAATCGAGACGCTTCACCCACAACGGCAGGCACGCCCAGTTCCAGACCGAGCTTGATCGCGATCAGATTCCGTGAGAGGTACAGGCCACGACGCATCGTCATCGGACCGTAGAACCTGTCGTCAAAGTTCTGTGGCTCCCATGGCATCGTGTCATTCTGCATGATGCTGATAGGTCCGTCGTCGATCATGTAGCTCAGCGGGCGATTGGCACGCACGGCTGCGAGATACACGAAAGGCTTGAACGTCGATCCCGCTTGCCGCTCGGCGAGCGTCGCTCGGTTGTATTCCGAGTCACTATAGTCGCGGCCCCCGACCATGGCTCGCACGTATCCGGAATCCGCGTCCAAGGTCACGACCGCTCCCTGGAGATACGGCGTTTCGGTGAGCTTTTCGCCCTCGACTCTCAGGCTGTCGAGATACTGTTGGTAGTTGACATGCCGGTACGGTCCCTCACCGCCCGCCTCGATGTACTGCAGTTGGGCTTCGAGTGCCCGTTCCGCCGCGAGCTGCATGTCCAGATCCAGCGTAGTGTAGACCCGGTAGCCTCGTTCGTAGATGGCGTTCCCCCACCGAGCGTACAGCTGTTGCCGCACCCATTCGACGAAGTACTGCGCGACATCGCCGTAGTCTTCGCGTGAGCTGACCTCCAACGGATAGGCCTTCCAGACCTCGGCCTCATCGCGTGTGAGATAGCCGTCATCACGCATCAAGTTCAACACGAGGTTGCGTCGTTGAATAGCGCGATCTGGATAGCGTCGCGGGTTGTAGTGCGCGGGGATGTTCGCGATTGCCGCCAGCAAGGCCGCTTCAGCTGGATTCAACGAACGTGCTGACTTGCCAAAGTACCGCTGCGCCCCGGCCTCGACGCCGTAGGCGCTTCCGCCGAGATAAATCTGGTTCAGGTAGAGCTCGAGGATCCGGTCTTTCGAGTATGTCTTTTCGAGCTCCAGCGCCACCTGGATCTCTTTGACCTTCCGCCGGACGGTCTTCGTGCTCGGCAGCTGTTCCCGGAAGACATTTCGGGCCAGTTGCATGGTGATCGTGGAGAATCCCTCGACGTAGTCGAGTGCTAGGGCGACGCGCTTGGCTGCACCGAGAAAGCGGATGAGGTCCACACCCTTGTGTTGGTAGAACCGTTTGTCTTCGACCGCTAGAAACGCCGCACGTATGGTCGGGTCGATCTCGTCGAACGCGAGTACGGTCCGGCGTTCCACACCACGTTCCGTAATCAGACGTCCATCCGCCGCGTAGATCTTGAGCGCCTGGGTGGGTCGGTACGATTCGAGCACGCCAATCGAGGGACACGCCGCCCCCGCACAGGCCCGGGTCCACGACCCGTACAAGGCGCCGAACCCCAAGCCGCTCAAGCCGATCCCGGTGAGGAGAGCGAGCCAACGGGCACGTGGCGTCCACCGCGTCTTGATCCAGCCGAAGAGTCGGCGGAGCGATCGAGTCATAGCTCCAAACTAGTGACCACTGTTTCCGCTTGCCACCACGAAAGCGGGTACGTAACCTTCGCCGCCGAGGCCTCCAGCACACCAATGACCAACGCACTGCTCGACGAACTCCAATGGCGGGGTCTGATCCACGATCAGACACCGAGCCTTGCCAGCCGCTTGGACCGCGACCCGATTACGGGGTACGTGGGGTTCGACCCAACAGCGCGCAGCCTTCAAGTTGGCAACCTCGTTCCGGTCATGTTGCTCGCGCATCTCCAGCGTGCTGGGCACACCCCGATCGTGGTCGTGGGTGGCGGTACCGGGTTGATCGGGGACCCCAGCGGCAAGAGCGCGGAGCGCCCGCTGCTGCCCCCAGAGACGGTCGCCGAACACGTTGCTCTGCAGCGGAAGCAGTTTGAACGGTTTCTCGACTTCGCGCGCAGACCGACCGGGGCGCAGATGGTGGACAACGCGGCTTGGTTGAACTCCCTGGAGCTCGTGCCGTTCCTGCGGGATATTGGCAAGCACTTCACCGTCGCGATGATGCTCCAGAAGGAATCCGTCAAATCTCGGATGGCTGACGGTATCTCCTACACGGAATTCACCTACATGCTCCTTCAGGCATACGATTTTCTTCATCTCTACCGCGAACACGGCTGTGAATTGCAGTTGGGGGGGACCGACCAGTGGGGCAACATCACAGCGGGCATCGAGTTGATCCGCCGTTTGGAGGGTGTCGAGGCGCACGGCCTGTCAGCACCGCTCTTGGCAACGGCCTCCGGGAAGAAATTTGGCAAGACGGAAGAGGGTGCGGTGTGGCTCGACGCCAAAATGACGTCGCCCTACAAGTTCTACCAGTTTTGGATCAATACCGACGATCGCGATGTCGAGCGTCTGCTCAAGATCTTCACGTTCCTTTCGCAAGAGGTCATCCGCGACCTGATCGTTGACCACAAGCGTGATCAAAGCCGACGTGAGGCGCAACGCACACTCGCATTCGACGTGACCGAACGGGTCCATGGCACCGAAGCCGCCAGCCGAGCGCGAGAGGCCTCTGCCATTCTCTTCGGAGAACTCGACCCGCGCACAGCCGGCGCCGCGACCTGGGAAACGCTAATGGCTGAACTCCCTCATGCCGAGGTCGAACTCGGACCGGGACTGCCCAACGTGGAGTTTGTGGCAGCACTCGGCCTTGCGAAGTCGAAGGGTGAAGCGCGACGACTGCTGTCCCAAGGCGGGATCTATCGCAATGGTGAAAAACTGACACTCGATGGTGAAACGACGCCCGCCGAAGTCCTTGCGGACAACTACATCTGGGTGCGAAGGGGAAAGAAGACCGACGCGATCGCGTTCATTCCAACCTCCTGATCTGAGCCGCCAAGGTATCGAGCCCAGAACGATCCGCTTCCTTCGGGTACCCCGCAGGGAATCGTAGCCCAAACGCGTCCTCATCAAACCTGGGTAGTACGTGCAGATGGAGGTGGAACACCTCCTGCCCGGCAGCAGCGCCGTTCGCGGTCCAGACGTTGAAGCCGGTTCCACCAGCCACCCGCATCACCCGTGGCGCAAGCCGTTGGGCGACCGCCATCAAGTGCCCGGCGACATCCGGAGGACAGTCAAGAAGATCGGCGACATGCGTTCGGGGCACGATCAGAGTGTGGCCTTTGTGAACGGGGAACAAGTCGAGGAACCCCACCGCGACGTCGTCTTCATAGACCAATGAGGCGGGTGCGGTCCCGCTCGCAATCGCACAGAAGATGCACTCCGACATCAGGTAACCCCGTGGAGGCGCTGATACGCGCCCCCGGCGACCATGAGATCATGATGCGCGCCCTCCTCGACTACGCAACCGTTTTCCAGGACCACAATCCGATCAGCCCGCGCGACCGTGGAGAGGCGATGGGCGATGACCACAACGGTGCGGTTCTCGAGCAAGTGCTGGATGGCATCCTGCACAAGCTGTTCGGCCTCAGGGTCGAGGTTGGACGTTGCCTCGTCGAGGATCAGAATTGGTGCGTCGCGCAGCAGCGCACGTGCAATCGCGAGCCGCTGGCGTTCGCCCCCCGACAGCCCGACCCCGCGCTCTCCCACGCGCGTATCGTACCCGTGCGGAAGGCGCGCAATGAACTCGTGCGCATTGGCGGCGCGTGCTGCAGTTTCGATCGCCGACATCGACGCACCCGCTTGATCACCGTAGGCGATATTGGCTCGGACAGAGTCATTAAAGAGCACCGTCTCCTGACTCACGATGCCCATGGCACGCCGCAATGACTGTCTCGTGAATCGACCGATGGGCATTCCGTCCAGGAGGACATCACCGCGCTGCGCGTCGATGAATCGTGGCAGGAGGTCCACCACCGTGGACTTGCCCGCACCCGAGGGCCCCACGATCGCAACGACCTCGCCCACCCCCACCCGAATCGACACGTCACGCAGCACCCAGCGATCCGCCTGGTACGCGAACCACACGCGCTCAAACTGGATCTCCCGTGCGAGATCCGTGAAGCTGGCCCCTACCCCACGGTCAACCTCGTCAGAGGGCACGTCGAGTAAGGCGAATACTCGATTGGCCGCGCTCAACGCGTGTTCGGCCATTGCCGGAAACTGGGACAACCGCTTCACGGGCGACAAGAGCCGGAGCGCAATCGCCACGAAGGTCACGAACACCGCGGGCTGGAGCCCGCCCAGACCGGCGCTTCCGCCGGCAACCGCGACGACCAGTAGCATGATCACCGCCGCACCCAACGTCTCGCTCAGTGGACCCGCGAGCTCGGCGAAGCGACCCGCTTCCACCGACGATCGCAGGTGCCGGTCAGCCGTGGCATCGAGCCGTGCCTGCTCATACGATTCGGCCCGATGCGCTTTCACAACCCGAGCCCCCTGCACCGTCTCCGCGACGACGGCCGTCATCTCGCCGCGCTCGAATACCGCGGCTTGAGATCGACGCCGCACCTGGGAAAGGACTGGGCGCAGTGTGAACACAACGACCGGCGCGATCAGAAGAACGACAAGCGTCAATCGCCACGACAAGAACCACAGAATGCTCAGATAGACCAACGCGAGCAGCACGTGCCGGATCGTGGCAACGAAGGTCGCCGACACGAGCGTTTTTGCCTGATCGACATCCGCCATCACCGTACTGACGACGTGGCCGCCCTTTGTATCCCGATACCGTGCTAGCGGGTGCTCCAGGACACGGCCAAACACGTCGCGCCGGAGATCGCGCGCGACCTGGTCCTGGATTCGCCTGCTCATGAACCCGGTCACGTATACCGCGACGTTCTTAGCAGCCACCGTCGCCAGGATCAACAGGACGACGTTGCGAAGCGCGGCGGTACGGTCCGCCGACAACAGGCCACCCACCACCGCGGACACGATTCGTTCTACCGCGCTCGGCGGACCCGCGGCGCCCGCGTCGAAAAGGAGTTGGAGAAACGGGATGAGCAGCGCCATCATGAACCCGTCCAGCACGGACGAAATGACGGCGGCTCCAAGACTGACGGCGAACGCGACGCGGTAGGGTCGTGCGTACGCCAGCAACCTGCTACTACGGCTCACGTGCGATCGCGACGTGGCGAGAGCAGCGCTACGGGAAGAATGAGTTCCTCTGGCGTGACGCCTCCGTGCAGAAACGCGCCACGATACCGCGCCTGATACTCGCGCAGCTTGGTGGGATACACGAAGAACCGATCACCGGTTGCCAGCAGCAGCCGTACGCCCAATCGCATGGAAGGGAGGCCCCATGCGGCAAGGTTATCCACCAGGATCGCCGAATCCGACTTCTCGGGACGAAGATCCTCGCCAAACTTGTAGCGTAGATTGGCCGTCGCATCGCGCTTCGCATACACAGTCGCCGGTGACTTGCAGTGGATCGACCCATGATCCGTCGTCAACAACACGGGCACACCGCGGCGCTCCGCTTCCTTCAGGCACGTGAAGAGCGGCGAGTCGTCGAACCACGTGCGCGTGACGGCCCGCAAGGCCTGCGAATCGCGGGCGACCTCGTAGAGAATCGCATTCTCCGCGCGTCCGTGGGTGAGCTGATCGACGAAATTGAAGACCAACGCCGTGACGCCGGGTTGCGAGAGATACCCGGGAACACGCCGTACGAGGGCCTCGCCATCTCCGGCCGTCGTGATCTTCTCGTAGCGAACCGGCACGCGCTCCCCGCACAAGTCTTCGAGCTGGACTCGCAGAAGGTCCGCCTCGTGCGCATTCAAGCTCTCGTCGTCGCGCTCGCCCCACCACTCAGGATGGCGCTCTTTGATCTCGACCGGAAAGAGACCCGAAAAAATCGCATTCCGCGAATAGGGGGTCGCACTAGGGAGAATACTGACGTAGTACGATTCTTCGAGGTCGAAGAGCTCCGTGATAGTTGGCTTCAGCAATTCCCATTGATCGAGGCGCAGGCAGTCCACTACCACAAACAACACGCTCTGGTGGGCTGAGATGAGTGGCACGAGAAACTCACTGCAGACGTCAACTGAGAGCGGCGGACGGTCCTGATCCGGTCGAGCCAGCCACTCCGGGTACTTCGACTCGATGAAGTCCGCAAAGTCATCATGCAGGCTGGCTTCGAAACCATGAAGGGCGTCCTTCAGTCCCGTTTCGTCGCCCTGGCCCAGCCGCGCGTCCCACTGAAACATCTCGACCGCCACTTCGATCCACTCACGCCAGCCCAGATCGCTCCCGCGGCGTTGTTCGAGCTCACGAAATCGCGTAACGAAATCCCGCGCGAGCCGCTGCTGACGAATGCGATCGCCTTCCAGAAGGCGCGTGACGACCGTGAGGACCTGACGGGGGTTGACGGGCTTGACCAGGTAGTCGTCCAGCTCGATGCCAATAGCCTCGCGCATCGTCGTGGGCTCCTCACTCTTGGTCACCATGACCACCGGGACGGCGGGATCGATTCCCCGGATTTCGTTCACTAGGTCCAGGCCACGACGACCTGGCATTTGTTCGTCGAGCAGGATCACGCCGTACGGCTGGCGGCGCAGCAACGCAATCGCATCATCGCCGTGCGCGGCCTGCTCGACATCGTATCCCTGCTCTTTGAGGAAGAGCACGTGGGCACCCAACGATTCGACTTCGTCGTCGACCCACAAGACGGTCTTCGGGCGTGGCATGTCGTAAAGCTAGTCGCGCGCGCAACTTCCAACCACGCTGGCCACCCATTGGTGCATCATTACATTCTGACGGATACAAGGCAGGACCGCGTGGAGACGTCGTGACAGACCAATTCCTTCGGGCCGAAGACCGTTTACTCTCAGCGATGGCGAAGTCGGTCCGCGGCCCAAAGCGGAACGGGTTGTACGCACTCTGGCTCTTCGTGCGCCAATGTGACGGCTACCTGCCGCCGAAGCGTGTCTCCGCGCAGGCCAATCGGCAGCGCCTCGAAGGCCTCGAGCGACGGCTGAGCAGCTTGTCGCTTCCGGCATCCTTGCGTCGGGCGATGACCGGTGCGCTCCGCGAGCTCGGGAGGGACTCACAGCCGGACATCACCCTGGCACTCCATCATCTCGTCGCCGCGGCGCAGGAGGCACTCGGCACCGAGGCGGCTGGCGCCATCGAATCTGCGACGAACCGAGTCCGAGTAGTTGAAAGCGAGACCCAAAGGAGCGCATGAGCACACCGAGGCGTATCCCACGGGATTCTCTCGCGAACGTGATCCGACAGGTTGACGCACTTCCGGAGGGCGAAATCGCTCCCGATACCGTCCCGACCGGCTTTGCCTCGCTCGATCGCGTCGTCGGAGGCGGGCTACGCAAGCGGGATCTGGTCGTGCTGGGTGGAGACGTGGGATCTGGGAAGTCAGCGCTCGCACTGGCGTTCGCCCTGCGGGCCGCGGCACAAGACCGCCGCGTCGCGTTCTTCTCCGGCGAGATGGACGAGGATCGACTCATGGAACGCGCGCTCGCCATCGATGCTCGCGTGACGATCGACGACATGCGCCAAGGCAAACTCGCGGATGAATGGCGTGCGCAGGTGGGTGCAGCCGCATTGCGTCTTCGCGACGTGCCCCTGAGTGTGTTTCCGATGGTGGGCCGACAGTTCGACGACGTGCTCGCCGCGGCGTGGAACGAACGACCCGAACTGATCGTAGTCGACTACCTCCAACTCCTCCCGCCCCCAGCTCAGCGCGCCACACTCGACGAAGACACGGCAGCGTCGATTCGAGCACTCAAGGCGTTGGCGCTTGACCGTGACATCGCCTGCCTCGCGGTGGCGCAACTGCCAGGCTTCAACCCGAATAGGAATGACCCTCGCCCCGAACTAGACGACTTCGGCGCTCTGGGATCGGTAAAGCAGATTGGCGATTTGGTGCTCGCCATCTTCCGAGAAGAGATGTACAACCCGGGCGGAGGTGTGGAAGGCGCCACCGAACTCATCGTGGCCAAGAACCGAAACGGACCAACGGGGTTCATCGACCTCTATTTCCACCATAACTGCATGCGCTTCGAGGACATGCTCGATCCTGAATAGACCTCCGGAAGGAAGACTAGCGTGGTTGCCTACCGCTCGTCGATCACCGCCTCGGCCTCGATCTCGACTAGCATCTCTCTCGCAATCAAACCGCTTACCTCGACCATGGACGTCGCGGGTCGGATCAAACTGAAGAACTCGCCATGGGCGCGACCCACCTGCTCCCAGAGATCGATATCAGTCACATACATACGCGTTCGAACCACATCTTCGAGTCGCGCACCCAGCCGCTCGAGCGCGGCGCTGATGTTCTCCAGGCACCTGACGGCCTGGCCATAGGCGTCGCCAACGGCGACCACCTCCCCGGCATCGTTGGTCGCCGTCGTCCCGGACACGTACACCGCGTTGTCGACCCGCACTGCTCGAGCATAGCCGACGACCGGCTCCCACCGGGTTCCACTTCCCACGTGCTCACGTTTCACCTTGTCCTCCACTGATGACAATGGATTGCGCTTCTCGCCCGGTGCGCTCAGACCGGCGCACCCAGACCACCGCCCCGATGATGATGCCCATGGCCACAAAAGTCCTCACGGTGACACGTTCATCTAGAATGAGCCATCCGAGCAGCACGGCCACCACCGTATTCACATACCCATGCGTTCCCACAAATGCCGCTTGCGCGTGCCGTAGCAAGTACACGTAGCTCGTGTACGCCACGAGTGAGCCGAACACGATCAAATAGGCGATCGCGCCGAGGCCCGCCCCGCTCAGGTGGAATCGAGCGACCTCACCGAAACTCACACCGGTCAAGAGAAGTACCAGACCTCCGGCACACATTTGGATTGCCGAGTGGATGTACGGACTGGTTTCTACGGGTCGACGCTTCGAAAACACTGATCCAAGTGCCCACGATGCGCTCGCACCAAGGAGGGCGACGACCGGAAGCGCGCCGCCCTCCATCGAGGGGAGATGGCCCACCAGCAGCCCGATGCCAGCGAACCCCACGAGGAGCGCGATGAACTGACGCCAAGTAGGCCGAGACTCGCTCCCGGGGATCAGCGCGTCAAAGACTGCCATCCAAAGAGCGCCCGTGACCACGAGGATCGCGGCGGTCCCGCTCTCGACGTACTGCTCCGCCCAGATCACCAGGCCATTCCCGATGGCCAGCAGCAGTACCCCGACGATCGCCCCGGTAGCCCAGTCTCGAGCGCGTCGGGGGAGGGGCTGGCCAAGAGCCGTCGCGACACCGAGCAACAAGACGCCCGCCACGGTGAAGCGCATCCCACCAAACAGGGCCGGCGGGAGATGGCCGACGCCGATGCGGATGGCGAGGTAGGTGGAGCCCCACACGAGGCTCACCGTCACGTATGCGGCAAGCACGCCCCCGGTCATCGTCGTACCCTCAGTCGAGCGGAGATACCGAACCGCTCGTCAAGACTCCCGCGCCACCGATCGCACCCGGTACCGACGGCGGTTTGGGGCATGCGAAGCCAACGGTATATTGCACGTTTGGCGGCCGTTCGCGGGGGAGTCATGGCTGGTCACAGTAAGTGGAAACAAATCAAACACAAGAAGGCAGCCACCGATGCCAAGCGTGGCGCCAAGTTCACCAAGCTCATCAAGGAGATTACGGTCGCCGCTCGATCTGGGGGTGGGGATCCGGCCGGCAACCCACGCCTTCGCACGGCCATCGAGACGGCCAAGGCCGCGAACATGCCGAACGAAAACATCGAACGTGCCATCAAGAAGGGGACGGGCGAGCTCGAAGGTGTCAGCTACGAGGAAGCGACCTACGAGGGGTATGGCCCCGGTGGTGCGGCCATCATGATCGAGGTGACCTCGGATAACTTGAACCGCACGGTCGCCGAGATCCGACATATCTTCTCGAAACATGGCGGCAACTTGGGCGAGCCAAACTCCGTCGCATGGCTCTTCACCAAACAGGGAGAGATCGAAGTCGACGCAACACGGTTTCCCGAAGAGGTCACCATGGAGGCTGCACTGGAAGCCGGTGCGGAGGATATGCAGTCCGATGGCGAACGGCACCTGATCATCACTGCAGCAGCCGAGTTGCACGCCGTCCGCGACCGGTTGGCTGCCGCCAACATCGAGAGTCTCGAAGCGCAGGTGGCGCTTGTCCCACAGACGTCCACAAGGGTCGACGGCAAGGACGCGGAACAATTGATCAAGGTTATGGATCTCCTGGACGATCACGACGACGTGTCGAGAATCTTCTCTAACTTCGACATCGACGCGGAGACGCTTTCGGCGGTTGGCGGGTGAGCATTCGGGTGCTGGGGATCGATCCCGGCACGAACGTGACCGGATATGGGGTCGTCGAGCCAGCGAACGGCCGACCCGGGCACCTCATCGAGTGCGGCGTTATCCGCACGAATCCCAAGGAAGCGATTTCGCAGCGCCTCGACACGTTGTTCCAAGGCGTTCAGAACCTGATCGAACAGCATCACCCGTCTACGCTTGCGCTCGAGAGCGTCTTCTACGCCAAGAACGTGAAAACCACAGTCACCTTAGGTCATGCACGAGGCGTGATTCTCTTGGCCGCTGCGCAGGCAGGAATCGAAATTGCGGAGTTCTCCCCGGCAACCGTGAAGAAGAGTGTGGTCGGCACCGGCGCAGCCCAAAAAGGTCAGGTTGGATTCATGGTGCAGCGTCTGCTAAACCTGAAGACCGTGCCGGAACCGGATGATGCCGCGGACGGTGTGGCGATTGCCCTCACGTATCTCCTGCGACACCGGTTCTCGGCGTGATCGCCGCGGTCTCCGGTACCATCACAGCGATCGGCGGCGATCGCGTCACAATTGCGACCTCCGGCGGCCTGGCGTACGAGCTGGCGGTGCCCATCGGAGTAGTGGAACGCCTTCCCGGCGTCGGCGCCGATGCCACACTCCAAACAGTGCTCGTCGTTCGAGAGGACGGATGGTCGCTGTTTGGATTCGACGAACCACACGAGCGATCCATTTTCCAACGACTTCTTGGAGCCACTGGGGTCGGACCACGTCTCGCGTTGGCGATGGTCTCGACGCTCGGCGGCACGCGACTGGTGCGGGCCATCACCGAGGCGGACCTCGCCACGCTCAGCACGGTCCCAGGGGTCGGAAAGAAGACGGCGGAGCGGTTGGTACTCGAGTTGAAGGACCGCGTGTCCACAATCCCGATCCCCGGTAGGAAGGCGTCTGTGGGGGCGCCCGCGGAACAGGCCGTACAGGCACTGATGAACCTCGGGTATTCGGCGACGGACGCCGACCGTGCCGTGCGGCAGGTCACCGCCGAGGCGGTCAACGGCAAACCGGTTGACCTAATCCGAGGCGCGTTACAACACTTAACCAGGCCCAAATAGCGAACGATGATGAAGACGGCTGAGTGGATCTGTACGAAGTGTGGCGTGACCAATCGCAAACTCGTGGTGCCCGCGGCCAGCGAGGTGCTCGACAAGTGTGTCACGTGCCATGCCAAGCATCGCGTCGTCGAGAGCCCACGCCCGGTGCGTTGGGACGCCGCCGCTCTCAAGTGACGCGAACCGAAGTCACCACCCCCGAAGCCCTCCCTGAGGAGCGGACCGCCGAAGCGTCGCTCCGGCCTGATCGGCTAAGCGAATTCGTCGGCCAATCCAACGTCAAAGAAAGCCTGGCGATCGCCATTGAGGCGGCCCGTCAGCGTGATGAGCCGTTGGATCACGCCCTGTTCTTCGGCCCACCGGGTCTCGGGAAAACCACCCTCGCGATGCTGATCGCTCGAGAGATGGGCGTCAATATCCGAACGTCGAGTGGCCCCGTGCTGGAAAAAGCCGGAGATCTGGTCGGGATGTTGACCACGTTGCAGCATGGCGACGTACTGTTCATCGACGAGATCCATCGCCTCCGGCCCCAACTGGAAGAGTTCTTGTATCCAGCGATGGAGGACTACCGCGTCGACGTCCGGATCGCCGAGGGGCCGAACGCCCAAACGATTCCCATGACGATCGAGCCGTTCACGCTCGTCGGTGCATCGACACGATACGGGATGTTGACACCGCCCATGCGAGCACGCTTCGGCCTGGTCGAACGACTTGGGTACTATCCCGCGGAGGACCTGAGACAAATCGTGCTCCGCTCCGCCTCGGTGCTGGAGGTGAGCATCGATGATGACGGCGCCGAGGAGATCGCCAAGCGGAGTCGGGGCACGCCACGGGTCGCAAATCGCTTGCTGCGTCGGGTTCGCGATTACGCGCAGGTGCGCGCCGACGGCGTGGTCACCCGAGAGGTGGCGAACGCTGCGCTGTCCCGCCTCAACGTGGATGAGTACGGACTCGACGACATGGACGCTCGCATTCTGCGCACCATTATCGAGAAGTACGACGGCGGACCCACGGGACTCAGTACACTTTCCGTTGCCGTCGGCGAAGATGCCGAAACGATCGAGGCCGTGTACGAACCCTTCCTGATTCAACAGGGGTTCTTGGAGCGGACGCCACGCGGTCGCATGGCGACCGCATCGGCCTACCGTCATTTCGGGTTTCGCGTCCCGCAGGGACTTGGCGATGGTCAACCGTCGTTCTTCGAAGACCGATCGGGTGGCTGAATACCGCACACGCGACTTCCAGTACGACTTTCCGCCGGAGGCAATCGCCCAACATCCCCTCGAGGATCGGGCGGCTAGCCGTCTGCTCGTTGTGGATCGCCGTACCGGATCGATGGACGATCGGCACATGCGTGATCTGCCCTCGCTGCTCGAAGCTGGCGACACCCTGGTGGTGAATACGAGCCGTGTCATACCGGCACGATTGAAGGGCCACCGGGACAATGGCCGCGAGGCCGAAGTGCTGGTGGTCCATGCGGAACCGGATGGCTCCTGGCTCGCGATGGTCCACCCCGGCGGGAAGCTGAAAGCAGGGCGTACCGTGAGGTTTGGAAGCGATGCCACCGCGACCATCGTCGAGGTGCTGCGCGGCGGTGTGCGACGAATCCGTTTTGATGGCCGCATGGCGCCCCGGGAGCTCATGAGCATCTATGGTGAGACGCCGCTCCCGCCGTACATCGATCGACCTCCCACTGCGGAGGACGCGGAACGATATCAGACGGTATTTGCGACCGCAGATGGCAGTATCGCAGCACCTACCGCGGGACTGCACTTCACCCAGGAGTTACTCAATTCCATACGCGACATGGGAGTCTCGATCGCGGAGGTCGTACTCCATATTGGCCCCGGGACGTTCAAACCGGTCGACGCCGAACGCCTCGAGAATCACATCATGCATGCGGAATGGTACGCGCTGAGTGAGTCGGCGGCCGGGACGATCAACGCCGCCAAGGCCGCCGGTCACCGAGTATGGGCGGTGGGCACGACGGCCGTCCGCACCCTCGAAACCTGCACGACCGACGCCGAGCCGCATCGTGTTCGTCCCGGCCGCGGATGGACCGATCTCTTCATCTACCCACCGTACATGTTCAAGGTGGTCGACGCGATGGTGACGAATTTCCATCTGCCGCATTCCACGCTCCTGATGCTCGTCGCAGCGTTCGGAGGGTACGACATCACCATGGAGGCCTATCGAGCGGCGGTTGCGGCGGGATACCGCCTGTACAGTTACGGCGACGCCATGGCAATCCTTTGACCGTGTTCGAGTTCGAATTGGCAGCGACCGTGGATGCGGCCCGAGCCGGCACCCTACTTCTGCCCCATGCGTCGGTCTCTACTCCGTGTTTCATGCCGGTCGGCACCCAAGGAACCGTCCGCGCGCTGTCGCCGCTCGATCTCGAATCGGTCGGCGCCCGCATCGTGCTCGCCAACACCTATCACCTCCACGTGCGCCCCGGTGAAGACGTCGTACGGGAGCTTGGCGGATTGCACCGATTCATGGCCTGGCCGCAGGCGCTTCTCACCGACTCAGGCGGCTTCCAGGTGTTCTCCCTGGAGGGGGCACGAACCGTCGACGACAGCGGGGTGGAGTTTCGATCGCACGTCGACGGCGCAAGACGCAAACTCACTCCGGAAATCGCCACCGAGATTCAGTGGAAACTCGGCGCGGACATCGCGATGGCGTTCGACCACGTCATTCCCGGCCATGCTGACCATCGCGCGGCAGCGGACGCGGTCGACCGTACGGCGCAGTGGCTCGAGCGGTGTCGACGAACGCACGACGGGCTCACGGCGGATCATCCCAGGCAGCAAGCTCTATGGCCCATCATCCAGGGTTCGGGCCACACCGGCCTGCGGACGCGCGCCGTTGCGCAGGTGCTCGGGATAGGCGAGTGGACCGGGGTCGCGGTCGGTGGCCTGGCCGTCGGTGAAACCAAGCCTGTGATGTACGAGGTGCTCGAGCACGTTCACGAGTCGCTGCCGGGTGAACTCCCCCGTTATCTTATGGGCGTTGGGTTCCCGGAAGACCTCCTTCGTTCGATTGCCCGGGGCATGGATTTGTTTGACTGCGTCGCGCCGACGCGCAACGGCAGGAATGGCTCGGCGTTCACCCCGGATGGGGCAATCAACATTCGCAATGCACGCCACCGAACGGCGTCGGGTCCGCTGGATCCCACATGCGACTGCGAGACGTGCCGTACCTACAGTACGGGGTACCTCCGCCACCTGTTCGTGGCGGATGAGCTGCTCGGACTGCGGTTGCTCTCGCTGCATAACGTGCGGTTCCTGATCCGTCTGGTTCACGACGCGCGGGACCGCATCGTGGCTGGGGATTTCGCGACCTGGTCCCGAGAATGGCTGGATCGATATACCAGGGGAGATACGACGTGATCCGAGAAACGCTCTTTCTTTTTGCCCCGACCGGTCAATCCGGCGGTGCGTCGATGTTCGTGTTTCTGTTCCAGATGCTCGCGATCATCGCGATCTTCTACTTCCTGATCATCCGACCGCGATCACAGCAGGAACGGCGACACAAAGAGCGCCTCGCCCAGGTCCAACGTGGAGATGAGATCGCCACGGTGGGAGGCATCGTGGGGACCGTGATCCACGTGAAGGACGACAAGCTCACCATCAAGAGCGCCGAATCGCGGATCGTGGTTCAACGGGACCGCGTCGCCGACATTCTGAGCTCCAAGGGCGGCTCCGAGTCCTCATGACGGTCCGTTCCCTGCATCTTCTTGGGTCCCCCACGCTACGGGAACGCTCCGTCGAAGTCGGCACGGTCGACGAAGGGACCATTGCCCTCGTCAAGGATCTCTTCGACACGATGAAAGCCGATAACGGGATTGGGCTCGCGGCGAACCAAATCGGCGTTACACGCCGCGTCGCAGTCGTCCACACCGAAGACGATGACCAGATCGTCTTGATCGATCCCGAGATTGTGGAGCGGTCGGGAACGGATCGCAGCGAAGAGGGATGCCTTTCAATCCCGGACGTCTTCGGCGACGTGGACCGCGCCGCGCGAATCGTGGTCGAGACAACGTCGCTCGGAAACGAGCGTATCCGCATTCCGGCCGAGGCGCTCAAAGCCCGCGCGATCCAACACGAGATCGACCATTTGGACGGTGTGTTGTTCATCGATCACTTGAGCCCGCTCAAGCGGCGCATGCTGCTGAAGAAGTGGAAGAAGATGCGCAAGGGGAAAACAGGGTTCATCAAGGAACTGCGGGAGGCTGAGCCCTCCACACCCGGCTAATGCGCAGCGTCTTTTTCGGAACACCGGAGTTTGCGGTGCCTGCGCTGCGCGCGCTGTTGGGCGAAGGGTTCGATGTCGCCGCCGTCGTCACCCAACCCGATCGACCTAAAGGTCGGTCGCGATCCACGGTCCTGCCCTCTCCGGTCAAGGTGGTCGCCCAAGAGGACGGGATACCTGTCCTGCAGCCCGAGCGCCCGAGTGATGCGGCCTTCATCGATCAACTCCGTGCGCTCGATCCTGACATCGGCATCGTGGCCGCATACGGTCACATCTTGAAGCCGACCGTCCTCGAGGTTCCACGCATGGGCATGATCAACGTGCACGCGTCACTGCTACCCGCATTGCGAGGGGCCGCCCCAATCGAACACGCGATACTCGAAGGCCTCGACGAGACCGGAATATCGATCATGCAGATGGAGGAGGGCATGGACACGGGACCCGTGCTCCACGCGGTCGAGACCCCCATCGCTCCCGACGAGACAGGCGGCGAGTTGACGGTCAGGCTCGCCGAGCTTGGGGCGTTGGCGTTGGTCGAGGCTCTTGCCTTGATCGCGACCGACTCCGTCGCTCGTCGCCTGCAGGACGACGAACACGCCACCTACGCTCCCAAAATTACGCGTGTCCTCACGCGGATCCGTTGGGAAGAACCGACGCAACGGATCGCGCGACAGGTGCGTGCGTTCGACCCTTCGCCAGGCGCCTGGACCACGCTCGACGGTCGCGACGTCAAGCTCTTCGGCCCGCGCTTAGCGGATGATTACCGGACCGACGACCTGCCAGGCGAAATCACGGAGACTGATCCCGCCTTCGTGATCTCGACCGGGGACGGCGCACTCCAGTTCCTCGACGTCCAACCGGCCGGGCGAGCGCGAATGGCGGCCAGGGATTGGTTGCGCGGACGCGGCGCAAGACGTGGTGCGCGCTTCAAGTGAGCGATCCACTTCCGCGACTCCACGCGGTCACTAACAACGCAGTCCTTGCTCTCCCAGACTTCAACGAACGCTTGATGGCCATCGCACGCGCCGGCGACGTTGCGGTCCACGTTCGCGGCAGCCTGCCGGGACGGCACTTGCTGGAGCGAGCGGAATGCGTCCGCCAAGCTGGCGTCATGCTCGTTGTCAATGACCGGATCGACATCGCGCGAGCAGTCCGCGCCGATGCCATTCACCTCCCGGAGCGCGGGCTGCCACAGGAGGTCGCGCGAAGCCTCGTGCCCGAGGATTGTCGCATCGGGCGATCGGTGCACGCGACCGAAACGGCTCGACACGCCCTGACCGGAGGCGTGGACTACGTCTTTCTTGGCCCCGTTTGGGAGACGAGCTCCCACCCGACGGTGGCCCCCATCGGCCTCGAGCCTCTCGGACACCTTCGCGACGAGCACGTGATTTGTATCGGTGGAGTGCGACCAGATCGAGCGGCAAAGTGTATGGCGGCCGGGGCCTTCGGGGTCGCAGCGATCAGTGCATTATGGGATGCAGATGACCCGTATACGGCCGCTCGGGACATGCTGATATCTTTAGAACATGAACGAGATTCACGTGACGGTGAACGGTAGGGCGCGCCACGCGCCGCCGGGAACCTCCCTGCTAGGGCTGTTGGAAGAACTGGAGCTGGACCCGCGCACAGTGGTTGTCGAGCTGAATCGGCAGATCGTACGCCGCCCGCAGCTCGAGGACCACACGATGCGCGATGGCGACGAGGTGGAGCTCGTCCACTTCGTCGGAGGTGGGTGAGTCGTGACCACGACTGTCTCCGCCCCAGCCGGTCATCCGCTCACCATCGCGAACCACACTTTCCGATCCCGCTTGATGGTTGGGACCGGCAAGTACGCGGATAACGCGACCATGGTCCGAGCAATCGAGGCGTCGGGCGCCGAAGCTGTCACGGTCGCGGTGCGTCGAGTTGATCTCGATCGATCCCAAGAGGAGGCGATCCTCCACCATCTTGATCCGAGACAGTACTTCCTGTTGGCCAACACCGCCGGTTGCTACACGGCAGCTGACGCGATTCGGTACGCGCGGCTCGCGCGTGAAGCCGGGTTCAACGAGTTCATCAAGCTCGAAGTGATCGGGGACGAAGAAACGCTGTTGCCCGATGTCGACGGTCTCCTGGAAGCCTCGAAGGCCCTGGTGAGCGATGGATTCCAAGTACTCGCGTACACGAATGACGACCTGGTGACCGCCCTGCGCCTGGAAGACGCCGGGTGTGCTGCCGTGATGCCGCTCGCCTCTCCCATTGGCAGTGGGCTCGGACTCACCAACCCATATACGATTCGCACCATCAAGCGGCGACTTTCCGTACCCATCATCGTTGACGCCGGGGTTGGAACCGCCTCCGATGCCTGCATCACGATGGAACAGGGTGTCGATGGTATTCTGATGAACACGGCCATCGCGCAGGCCGATAATCCTGAGACGATGGGCCGTGCCATGGGGCTGGCGGTCGAATCTGGGCGCCTTGCGTACCTCGCTGGCCGGATGCCTCGACGACAAATCGCAGTGCCCTCGAGTCCGGCGCACGGTATGCTCGATTGAGCGACTCGGGAGCCGCGGCCCGCCGTGCGGCTCTTGCGATCCTCCGCGCGGTTCGCGCGGACATACCCTTCGACATCGCGCTGGACGAGCCACTGCAGGGCCTTTCGGAGAGTGACGCCCGTCTCGCCCATGAGATTGCGGCCGGCGTACTCCGCAAGCGTACCGCCCTCGACACAGCAATCCGGCCTCTCGTGACGGCACCATGGTCGCGCATCGAATACGGCGTGCGGGACCTGCTGCGGATCGGCGCCTATCAACTCTTCCATTTAGAGCGAGTCCCGACGTACGCCGCCGTCCAGGCGACCGTGGCGGCGGCGAAGCGGGGAGGCCATCGAGGAGCAGCAGGACTCGTGAATGCCGTGTTGCGAAGGCTCCCGGACGCGCCGCGCCCGCGCCCGAAGGGGATTGCCGCCCAGTACTCACACCCGACTTGGCTCGTGGGACGATGGCGCGATCGCTTCGGCCCCGAACGCACCGAGGCACTGCTCCGACGCAACAACGAGCGACCCGCCCTCACGATCCGCCCGCTCGCATGGACCGGAGAGAGCCTTGCCTCTGCGTTGACGTCCGCCGGTATCGAGTTCGAGCCAGACGTGGACGTCGGCACGCTGCGCCTCCCGACGCCCGGATCCGTCCCCGATCTCCCTGGGTACGCAGAGGGGGCGTTCCTCGTGCAGGACACCGGTCAGGCCAGGCTCCTCGCGTTCGCCGACATCGATGACGGTGTACGCGTGTGGGATGCGTGCGCCGCACCCGGAGGCAAGACGGCGGTGCTCGGGAACCGGGGGTCCGTCATCGCCTCGGACCTGCGCGTCGAGCGGATACCGCGACTCAAAGAGAATCTGCGACGGTTGAACGTGGAGGTCCCGATATTCGTCGGCGACGCCGCAAGTCCACCGCTTTCAGCGGCATCAGTCGATGTCGTCCTTGTGGACGCGCCGTGCTCGGGAACCGGCACCGTGCAGAAACACCCGGATGCTCGATGGCGACTGACCGCCCAGCGGCTCGGCATCATGGTCAGGCAGCAGCGAGCTATACTAGAGGCCGTAGCACGCATTGTCAGGCCGGGCGGTTTGTTGGTTTACTTGACCTGCTCGATCGAGGCCGAGGAGAATGAGGACTGCATCAACGAGTTCCTACAGAGACACAACGACTATCACCGTGAGGGCGATGACCTCTTCATCTTCCCACCGGATGCCGACACTGATGGGGGCTTTGGAGCGCGCATGAGGCGTCGGCGATGAGGTTCCGGCGGCACGTCCCCGAACGGCGTCGGTTCCTCGATTGGCTGAAAGGTGTCTTCCCCAGGCGGCGGGAGCCGTCGAGGGCCGCTCGCTCGAATGACCGCGAGGTCGCCCTTCAAGTCGACGCGTCGGAATCGACAGGCGGCGATGCGACCTTTCCATCACGTTATCCCGAACCGGTGGCGGCATCACCGCCGGCGCCCACAGATCCCCGACCCTCCGCACCCGTTGAGGCTCCCGAGGACACCAAGGAAGATCGCCCGCCCACCATCTCGGGATGGCCGACGCTGGCCGACGTGCGCGTATTGGTACGGCGCCATCGGACTGGGGTCGTTGTAGGCTCGACCTTCGCAGGCACCTTCCTTCTCGGTTACCTGGTTGCCGCGCTAGTGCTGTTCCCAGCCCCGATCTTCGCCGCCACGAAGTCGGTACCGCGGTTGATCGGCCTCGCTCGCGCGGAGGCCGAGAGTCGCTTGGAAAGCGACGGCTTACTCCTGGGCGACATCCACGGTGTAACCCACCCATCTGCCGCCCGCGGTCAGATCGTGTGGCAGGACCCGCCCACGGGAGTCGGCGTACCGGAGGGAACACTGGTCGAACTCACCGTGAGCAATGGGCCGCAGCGCACGCCGGTCCCTGACCTGCTCGGCTATGACGCCACCATCGCGCGCCAGCTGCTCGAAGCTTCCGGCCTGCGGGTTGGACGCGTCGATTCGACCCAGGCACCCGTTCCCCAGGGAGTCGTCGTGTCGACCAGGCCATCGACGGGCAGCACGATCCTGCCCGGAAGCGCGGTGACGTTGGTCGTCAGCGTCGGCGCCCCAACCATTACTGTGCCGGACCTGACGGGCTTGACGCGCGAAGAAGCAGAGACGGTCTTACAACAGGTGGGGCTTAGCCTTGGAACGACGGCACGCCGGGCGTCAGGCAGCGTGCCACCGGGGACCATCGTACAACAGAATCCGCGGTCGGGCACGCTGAGCGCGCCGGGCACGGCCGTCGACATCTTCATCGCGCGCGCCCCGTCACGATGAAACACGATATCGTCCTTGCGCCGAGTGTCCTGAGTGCCGACCTAGCCCAATTAGGTGACCAGGTCGCCATGATTGAAGCCGGCGGAGCTGACTGGGTCCACGTCGACGTCATGGACGGCCATTTCGTCCCAAATCTCACGTTCGGCGCCGGTGTCGTCGACGCGGTCAAACGGTCCACCTCGTTGCCGGTTGACGTGCATCTCATGGTGGAGCGTCCGGAGTTCTATATTTCCCCGTTCGCGGACGCCGGAGCCGATGTGTTCACTTTGCACCCGGAGACGACAGCCCATGTTCAGCGACAACTCGAGCAAGTGCGCGCATGTGGGATGCGCGCCGGACTGGCGTTGAATCCGGGCACGCCGTTGGCTTATGCAGAAGCCGTGGCTGCGGATCTGGATCTCTTATTGATCATGAGCGTCAATCCGGGATTCGCTGCACAGGGGTACGTTCCGGCCTCGACGGAGAAGATCCGCAAAGCACGGCACCTGCTGGACGTACACGCCGGTCGCGCCCGCCTGCAGGTCGATGGGGGCATCACTCGGGCGACGATTCGCGAAGCGTACGAGGCCGGTGCCGATACATTCGTTGCTGGGTCCGCCATTTTCGGGGCTTCAGACCCCAAGGCGGAAATCGGCGAACTGCGTAATCACTGCTTTCCGGTGGTGTAGCATGGCTCAACGTGGTCAGTGGATCTTGGTTCTCGTGATCCTTGGCGTCCTCGGCGGCGCGCTCATTGCCGGGATGGCGTTGACGCCCGCCTTCGAACCGGTGGGTGTCGGCAGCAAGGCTCCCGACTTCCAAGCTCTCGATGTCACGACCGGCGACTCCGTGGCTCTCGCCACGTTCCGTGGAGAGGTCGTGTTGCTGAACGTGTGGGCCACGTGGTGCATTCCGTGTGAGGCTGAAATGCCCTCGATTCAGCGCCTGTATGACGAGTTTGGACCGCGAGGGCTCAAGGTCGTAGCGGTCAGCGTCGACGAGTCCGGACCGGACAACGTGCGGCAGTGGGTCGATGAGCGGGAACTCACCTTCCAGATCCTACACGATCAGTCGGGAAGCATCGAGCGGACCTATCAGACGATTGGGGTCCCCGAGACGTTCATCATCGATCGCGAGGGTAGGATCGTGAAGAAGGTAATCGGAGCGACCGAGTGGGATCATCCGACTCAGACGACACTGCTCACTGAGCTCCTTTCCCAAACGCAGGACTAGTGGCCTCACGGTTGCCTGAATGGCTCGTTCGGAATTGGCCCATGAAGGTCACAGCACTGGTCCTCTCGGCCGTGCTATGGGCGGTGGTGGCGGCGGAGGAGCCGACGACCGAGATCATCCCCGTGTCAGTGGAAGTGGCCCCTCCGGAAGGACGGACGCTGACGCGGTCCATTCCGCGGGTGCAGGCACTCTACTCCGGCTCCGCCCGCGAACTCTTCAAGCTGTACGGCGAACCCCCGAGGATCAACAAATCCATTCCCGACACGCTGTCCCTATCCGCCTTCACGTTGGACCTGTCAGTAGCGGACCTCCTCACACCGCCCGACGTGGACGTGAATGCGCTCGAGGTCCAACCGCGTCTCATTCGCATCGAACTCGACGATGCGGTCGAACGGGACGTGCCCGTCGTGTCCCAGGTGTCGGTCGAGGTCGACACGGGGTTCGCACTACTTGGTAATCCACGGCTCGCGCCCGATTCGGTCACGGTGCGCGGCCCATCAGCGCTCGTACAAGCCATCCAGTCGGTGCCAACCATCCCAATGTCGATCACGGGACTCCAAGCCCCCGCCCGCCGAACCGTTCCGATCGATACCACGGGACTCGGCGTGGTGCGCGTCGTGCCCGCCGAGGTTGACGCCGTCGTCGATGTCGCAGAGATCGCGACACGACTGATCATCGGCGTACCGGTCGTTGTCCAAGCGGGGGCGCCGGGAGACTGGGAAGCAGATCCGATGGCCATCGCAGTCACGGTCCGCGGCGTCGAGCAGCGACTCGCGGGACTGACGCGTGACAGCGTGAACGCGACGGCGGTCATCAGCGGGGAATCGGACGAGGAAGTCGTGAGCATCCAACTCACGCCGCCCCCCGGGCTCACGGCGACCGCCACACCCGATTCCGTGCTCGTCCGGCGGCGGAATGATTGACGTCGTTCTTGGAATCGAGACATCCTGCGACGAGACGTCGGCTGCAGTACTCGTGCGCGAGCCCCGCGGACCTTCATTGGCGAGTCTCGTGATTCTTTCGCAGGACATCCATGCCGTGTTTGGCGGCGTCGTTCCGGAACTCGCAAGTCGCGCGCACATTCGAACAGTCGTTCCAGTGGTTACCCGCGCGCTGACCGAAGCCGGCATCACGCTCAACAGCGTCGATGCACTTGCTGTCACGGCCGGCCCCGGCCTGATCGGGTCCCTGCTCGTTGGTGTGAGCTACGCCAAAGCGCTGGCCGCTGCGACTGGCAAGCGGCTTATCGGAGTCCATCATCTCGAGGGTCACGTGTTCGCAGCGACGCTCGAAGATCCTGATCTCGAGCCCCCATTTGTGGCATTGATCATTTCAGGAGGACACACTCTGTTGCTGGATGTTCCAACGTGGGGACGCTATTGCCTCCTGGGTCGCACGCGCGACGACGCCGCCGGTGAGGCGTACGACAAGGTGGCTGCGCTGTTGGGACTTGGATACCCAGGTGGCCCTGAGGTCGAGAAGCTGGCAGCGTCGGGCCAGGAGCGACTCACACTTCCGCGTCCCATGATCATGAGTGGATTCGATTTTTCGTTTAGCGGCTTGAAGACGGCGGTGTTGCATGCCGTTCGGGATTCTGACGACCTCGAACGCGATCGCGCCGACCTGGCTGCGTCATTTCAAGCCGCGGTTTTTGACGTCATCGCGGCGAAGCTGGAGCGGGCGCTCAAGTTCACTGGATACCCAACCATCGTAGTGGGTGGAGGCGTCGCGTGTAACCGGACGCTTGCGGGTTTCTTGCAGACACGCATTGGTGGGCGGGCGCGCGTCGCGATTGCGCCTCCACGCTTCAATGCTGACAACGCCGCGATGATTGCCCGCGCTGGATGGTTCCACTTGGAGCAGGGACGGACGAGTGACCTCCACCTCGAAGCGGAACCACGTCTTCCCTGGCCTGGCCTGGAATCGAAGCCGAATCCCTCCACCACTCACCTCACCAACTGACGGCATGCCCATCTCCCCCCTGCGGTTCGACGTGGGACCCCTGGAAATCACGGGCTTTGGCCTAATGATGATGTTCGCCTTTCTCGGGGCCGGGTGGGTCATGGAGCGTGAGCTTCGCCGACGCAAGATGTCCGATGAGTATGCCTGGAGCGTGATCGTCGCCGGCGCCATTGGTGGGATTCTCGGAGCGAAGCTGTGGTACTTCGCCTTGCATCAGGATCTCGATGCGCTCTTCTCTCGCGCGGGCTTAGTGTGGTACGGCGGGTTCGTGGGTGGGGTAACGGCTGTCGTGCTGAACGGCGCCCGGTACAAGATCCCGACACGATTCACCGCCGAGCTCACAGCGCCAGCCCTGGCTGTGGGGTATGCGTTGGGACGGGTCGGGTGTTTTCTCGTGCAAGACGACTATGGGCGCCCGACATCTGTGCCGTGGGGCATGCAATTTCCGCAGGGAGAGCCCGCGTCGACCGCGCAGAACCTCATGGCGTTTGGCGTCGACGTGCCGCCCGGCACGAGCCCCTTCGAGGTTCTGTCCGTCCATCCGACCCAGCTCTACGAAACTGCGATCATGCTGGTCGCGTTCTGGATCATCTGGCGTCTGCGCAACCATCGTCATGCGACCGGCTGGCTGTTCGGTCTCTACCTCGTGTTTGCCGGTGTTGAGCGCTTCTTGGTGGAGTTCCTGCGAGCAAAGGACGACCGCTTGCTCGGGGGGTTCACGGTTGCCCAGGCGGCGAGTGTGGCGGTGGTCGCCGTTGGAGCGGCCTTCCTCACGATGTGGAACACGGACGATGGAAGGGCCCGCGAACCGCGTGCCGCCATTCTGGCGGCACCGAAAACGGTTCCTGCATCAAAAAAGGCCCGGGCTTAATCCCCCCCGGAGAGTGCGTTCGCCATTTCCTCCGCACTCTGCCACCTATCTTCACGACGCTGTTCAAGCGCCCGCATGACCACGTCACTCACACCCGGTGGTAAGTCGTCCTTCAGATCAGCCAGGTTTGGCATCTGTCCAGGTTTCAGGTGCATCCGCAACACGACGTCCTCATGACCGGCTGAGAACGGCGGTTGGCCTGCAAAACACTCGAACAGCACGCAGCCCAATGAGTAGATGTCGCTACGATGGTCCAGATCGTCGAGACCCTCGATCTGCTCCGGACTCATGTAGGCAGTCGTACCCACGGCGAACCCTGAGCGGGTGAGTCGGTCGTTGCCCGACTGGGCCACGGCTCGGGCGATTCCAAAGTCGAGCAAAACGGCACCGCGATCCGAGAGCACGATATTCTCCGGCTTGACGTCGCGATGGACGATGCCATGTTCGTGCGCGAACCGGAGCGCGCTTAAAACGTCCTGACCGAGCTTGAGCCCTTCCTCGACCGACATCGCCCCCTGCCGCGTGATGTGCTCCCGCGCAGTTGGCCCATCGACGAATTCCATGATGTAGTACAGGAGGAACTCACTCTCACCGTAGTCAACGAGCTTGGCAATGTGCGGGTGTTCGAGGCGTTCGAGAAACGCGATCTCACGAAGGAAGCGTTCCGCCGTGACGGACACGGCGAGTTGGGGGTGCAACACCTTAAGCGCGACTGCGCCACCCTGCTGGTCCTTTGCGCTGAAGACGCGTGCTGCACCGCCCCGACCGATCTCGCGCTCAACCGTATATCGGCCTTCGAGTGCGTGCTTGACTTGTGGGAGGAACTCTCGGCGGGCCAGTTGGGACTCCGTCCTAGGGTGAGCGATAATCTCGAATGCTACCGCCCCCAGAGCAAGCCTTGTCTGCTTTAGTTGACGCGAACGCGCGCCGCTTTGGGCTCCAGCCAGAACACCCAAACTAGCGCGCCCAGCAGCGCTGCGGCGAGCACGATTTGACTCATCATGGTCTGGATCGTCGGGAAGATGCCCAGAACTGGCACCGACGGGATCCAATCCAGCGTGGTAGTCGGGATCCAGCCGATCTCCTGCAACTCCGCCACGCCCTGCCCAGCAAAACTGAACGCCATGACATAGAGGAAGGCACTTGTGACCGCGAAGAACGGCTTGAGGGGAATCCGGAGCCCATAGCGCTGCATCGCGAAGTAGATGAAGCCCAGCGCCAATCCACCGACCACGATGCCGCCAGCCATGCTGGCGATAGCGGGCCATGACCCGTCAGACGAGGTGAAGAGCGCCGCATAGAATAGCACGGTTTCGAACCCTTCGCGGTACACGGCAAGGAACGCGACCCCAGCGAGCGCCCATCCGCCTCGCCGCGAGAGCGCGCTGCGCATCTGGTTCTGCACGAAACTCTGCCACTTTCGAAGTTCGATCTTCGATACCAGCCAATAGGAGACCCAGAACAACACAGCTGACGCGAGCAGCATGGTCACGCCTTCGATGACTTCCTGCTGCGCGGTCGCTGCCTGGAACATCGTCGCGAACGCGACAGCGGTAATCACACTCGCACCCACGGCGATCCATACGCCAGAGGAAACGTCGCGACGGCGTTCGGTCGCACCCGCCTTTGTCAGGAAGGCCATGAGCGCGCCAATGATCAGGATTGCCTCCAGACCCTCACGAAGAATGATCACCAGCGACTGACCGAACAACACGGATCCAGACGCCGTCACCGTCAAGCGGTCCGCCGCGCGGTCGAGCGCCTCGAGTAGCTCAGCGTGCACCATCGCTACCTGTTCGACCTCGCCTGGGCGTTGCAGCACCCACCGCAACTCCGCAAAGGACTGCTCGACGCGACGCGCCACCGCCGCATCCTTGGCCCGCACACCACTCTCAATCCGTTCGAACAGGAGATACGCGTCGAGCGCCGCCTGCGCCGCCGCCGTCCCATCGCCGTCACGCGCTAGACCCACCGCTGCGTCCACCCCAGCCTTGGTCTCGTTGACAATCCGCATCGCCATGAGCTGTCGATCACTTCCCAACTCATCAACGGCGCCCGCGGCTCGGCCGTACGCCACCAGCTCGATAAGCGCATCTTCCTCGACCGCACGGGTCGTCCACCCTCGAACGAGAACCCCGAGTGAGTCGTCGTCAATCATCGCGATCGTCTCGAAATCGCTGAGATAGAACCGACACTCGTCGCAGACCCTTGCCATGTGCGCTGCGCCAGCGTCGCGTGCGCGAGCCGAATGCCGCAAGGTGGATGCGAACAACGCAATGGACCATCGCTCGTAGAGACTGAGAGAATCCACGAAGGCCGGCATCGCTGTGCCTGCCACGCCAACGTTGATCTTCCGGAAGAACTCAACGGGCGGAACGGTCCGGAGCGCCGCGGCATCGGTCAGATCAGCCGGTGGTGGATCCATGCCGACGGCAAACGGACCGTCACCTGCGCCGGCATTACCATGGCACTGCGCGCAGTCCCGCGCATATAGCGCGGCTCCACGGGTCAGCGACGGTGGCGTTTCTGGCATTGGATCGAGGCTCACGCCGAGTCCCACGGCAAGCGTCGTGCGGAGTTCCGCCAGCGCCGCCCGCACCTCGGTTTCGTCAGCTAACGCGTCGACCAGCAAGACGATACGATCGACCTGCGGAACGACCTCGCTCGCCAGCCCGGTGTTGAGCTGCTCCGCCGTCCGCCGCGCGCCCTCGAGAAACAACTTGGCCTCGTTAAGCTCTTCGAGCTGCACCACGCGACCGTCCACAACCCCCTCGCTGTACTCGGCGACCGCAATGTCGACGACGTCCGCAACCCGCCGCCCAAGGGCCACTTCCGCAAGATCCTGCGCGAATGCCGCGCCGGCAATCAACATGAGGGCGCCGACCACGAGGACGGTGGGAGAGGGGATTGGCGCACGATTCATAATTGGGCGGGGGAATCTAGCACAACTTATTCGTGATTCAATGCTCGCCCAATCAGCGATAGAGGGCAACGACAGCCGCGCCATAACGATCGGTGTGGGTGAGGGACACGTGGACGACGGTGATCTTGAGCCGGTCGGCGAGCGCCTTGGCGCGCCGGTGAAACCGGAGCGTTGGGCGCCCATCGATTTCGCGCACGACCTCGAACTCCGTCCATCCGATGTACTGGACATCACCGGAAGCAGCGAGCGCCTTGTACGCCGCTTCTTTTGCTGCAAGACGCGCTGCCACGTGCGCCGCCGGAGCGGCCCGGGATTCGCAGTACTGTCGTTCGGCGGGAGTGAGCGTTCGGGCCAGCACGCGGTCGTAAAACCGTTCGAGCATCTGGGCGACACGTTCCACTTCGACGAGATCTATGCCAATCCCTACGGGGATCATCGGTCCGTGATCGCCGCCCATAGCGAGGCGAACCAGTCAGGTGCTTCCAGATAACCGCCGAACACCAAGCCCACCCACGTGCCGACCCCCGTCACCAACACGCCGACGAGGACGACAGGCCACAGCGGTTTTCTCCAGCGAGATACACGATCGACTACGGCGTCCCACCGCGAGGATTCTTCGGCGACCGCATCTTCGAGAGACAGCCACGACGCTTCGAGGCGCCGCGCTGCCAGCGTGAGCGCACGTTGCCAGGCGCGCATGCCGTCGCCGCTCTTGCCGGCGGCGGCGGCAGGGATACACGATTCCACCTGGTCGAGGGACTTGACGAGACCCGCCGCGCTAGATCCAACCCGTGCGTGCAGCGTGCGTCGTTCCTGCGGAGTCACCAGCAACTGCTGCAGTCGGCGCTTTGGCATTCGCACATGTTCCGCCTCCCACCTGATTCTGGTATTGGCCTGATCGATCATCAGATCGATGACGCCATCCACCGTCTCTTCCCAGGCTCCCAACCATGCTTTGCGGTCGATTGCCCGCAGCGCCTCTTCGCGGTCTCTCAGCGGTGCGCGTCGCCGGGCCTCTCCGGCGAGATCGATGACGCGCGCTGCCAACCGCAATCGCACGGCCGCGAGGTCGATGCCACCCGGGGTCCGCCCAGTGCCCACCACGACCCTGCCGAGCGAGGGTCCAAGCTCGGGGACACGAATCGGGAGGAGCAACTGTGCGCTGGTCACGCGAGGATCGCTTCGACCACCTCGCCCACGGACTCCAGGGTCTCAAAGACCGCGTCCGCGCCGGCCTCCTGCAATGCCTCGACGGAAAACGAGCCGGTCGCCACGCCTACGGCCCGAGCACCGATCCCATTCCCGCATGTCATGTCGGCCGGCGTGTCTCCGATGATCACCACTTGCCGACCATCCGGCGTCCATCCATGTCGCTCTTGTGTGCGCCGGACGGCGATCGCCGGCAGGTCCGGACGGTGCGCGGCATCGGAGCCAAACGCGCCGACCGTGAATCGATCGGGCTCGAAGCCGGCGGCACCCAGCTTCAGATGTGCTCCTTGTTCGAGATTGCCCGTCAGGAGGCCGACCACCACGCCGTCGCGCTCTTCCAAGTCGTCGAGCAGTTCGCGGACCCCGGGGAACACCCGCATGTGGGCGCGGCGCGCGGAAAGTTCATCCGAAAGCAGGCCGAGATACCGATCGCATACCGCCTCAATGTGCGCCGCACTTTCGGGTTCCGGATGATCGGCAGCCTCGAGAATCTCTCGGACAATCTGGCGATCGGTCTTGCCATCGAACGGAATCCGCTCGAAGGCCTTCACGATCCCGAGTTCGTCGACGAGCGCTCGACGGATGGCAGAGCGGCCAGCTCCGTCACTCCAGAGGATGGTGCCATCGATATCAAAAAGGACAAGACGCCGCATGCGTGAAATGTACTACCTGGCCAACAGGGGATGGATCGCGCGGTGCCTATGTTCCCGGGCCTGGCGGTGCCGCGCCCTCTCCCTTGTCCTGGCAGGCCTTGCAGTGCGTGACGCCCCTGAGGTTGCAGACGACACATATGAACGTCTCACAACCGTCACACGGATACCCCTCCGACGCGCGTTCCTCGTTGCCGCACGCGCGGCAGATCATCTTGTCGACTTCAGTCATTCCTGCAGCCCTCCGTTGGAGCGTACCCCCTCCATCAACCAATATCACTCCGGCAGTCGGGCGTCTACCCAGCCATCGGTCAGCTCGCAGGCCCCATGACTGCGAGGGCTCGCGGCGCAATCTCAACCGTAAAGGGGGTGCTGCCCCCTTCGGTTTCCCCATCGAGTTCGACTGGTCGGCTCGGTTCGCACTCGACCACGATGTGGCGACCTCTGGCAAAGCGAATGAGCGGGGTGTCCGTGAGTCCAAGCAAGAGCCGGCTCAACACATTCACGCCTTGGAGCACGCCGTCAGCATGAAGAAAGACAACGTCAAGCCAACCGTCATCGAATGTGATGCCATGTCCGAGTTTCAGGAACGGTGGCACCATCTCACCACAATTGGCGACGATGACGGTCACGGCTTCCTGTTCGATACGTTCGCCGTCGATCGTCACCCGGTATCGATCGCCCTGTAGCGCTTTCAAGCTCTCGTAGATCTGGGCGGCATAGGCACCCATGCCGAACGCACGCTTTGACTCGCTGGTCGTGGCCGCCATCACCTCCGCATCGAGTCCCGCGCCGCACGCCACGGCGAAGTATCGGATCCGGTCGGCGATGGTGATACGCCCCAGGTCGATAGTCCTGGGCTTCCCATTCGTAATGAGCCTCGCCGCCTCCAACGGGTCCCGTGGCAAACGCATGTTCCCGGCCACCAGATTCCCGGTGCCGCCAGGAATCACCGCGACGGGGGTGCCGGATCCAACGAGGGGGGGGACGGCTTGCATGAGGGTCCCGTCGCCACCGTAGACGGCCACAACGTCCACCCCGTCCGCGATGCCGGCCACGGCCAGTTTTTGCGCATCACCGGATTTGGTCGTGCCCGCCAGGTCGACCTCCCATCCCATGGTCGCCAGGTAGCGACTGATTGCCCGCAACAGAAGGGCGTCATGACGGGCGGCAGCGGGATTGAAGATGAGAAGAACGCGCGCCACCTAGTAGCTCATTTCCCAAATGAGGTCCAATCCGAGCTGGTATCTGATATCGTCGGTCGGCGCGGTAAAGAAGTCACAGCTTCGCCCGGGTTCGGCACTCGCAACGAGAAGCCACCGTTGACTGAAGCGGAACTCGAGACTTCCTGAAATGTCTACGGGTCGACTGGCGAGACGGGGACAGAGGCGGGGAGCAGCAGTCAGGAATGCCGACCGACCCAGCACGCGGAACTCCTTCCCCACCGCGACCTCGGCGCCGGACTGGAATCCACCGCTGCCGGCTGGCCGGATTTGGAAATAATCGAGCGGAACATCCAGATTCGACACAAAGAAGGTGGAAATCTGGCCCGACAACACGTTCGACAGTTCTTCACCGACCACTTGGGCGGCGCGGGCCTGCGACGCATCGGCTGCCGACCCTCCAAAGAGGAGGTACGACATGATTTCGGCGTCCGAGAGGGGCGGTGATATGTCGGATGATAGCGTCAGCCGCGGCTGGTAGAGCGTGCCACCGATCGTGATGAGAATGTTGACGTCCTCGCGTCCGCGCACACGCACCACGTGTTGCGCTTCGATGTCCAAGTCGGCATTCAAGTCCGGCGTTCCGAAGTATTGCACCTCCCCTCGAGTCACCGCGAAGTCGCGAGAGACCGTCTCGACGAGATCGAGGCGGTAGTTCCCCCGCGGCGTTTGCAGAGCGCCGTTCAGTCGGTATTGGTCGCGAACCTTATCGACCGTCACCCCCCCCGTAAGCTGGATATTCGCCTCGTTGGACCGGAGCCACACTTCCCGCCCAATCCGTACGTCCAAGCTGTCAATGCGGAGGCTGTCGAGGAACCTATTCTCGAAGGCCGCCCCCAACCCCTCCTCCCGAAGCATGGTGGTATCGACAAACGCCCGAAACAACGGATCCTCGAGATTCACAACGTCTTTCGTGATGAGGTCCGCGAAGTAGACGATCCCCCGAGTGGCGGTGGCCGACCCCGTGAGGGTGGAACCGAAAACTGGTCCCCGGAGGCGCACGTTGGCGGTCGCACTCAACGAGAGGAACCCACGGACGTTCATGACAAGAAAATCGTCACCCACCGCCGTCAGATCGAGTATTGGCTTCGAGAGTTCCTCCAAGCGGACGTAACCTCCGATGCGCGCCTGCCCAATGCCGCTATTGAGCGAGAGTTGTCGCACATGGATCGTGTCGCCAACAAGTTCGAGGCGCCCGTTGATCTGTTCGTGCCGGGCACCCAAGGAAGGAAACTCAGCGCTGCCGTTGCGAATGACCATCGAACCCGTCAACAGGGGCTGCTCCCACGTTCCGGCGATGCCGACCTCGGCGTCGAACACGCCTGACGCCCGCCGCACCGCGGGTGTGATGGTATTGAACAGGGAGAGATCAACACTGTCCGCCCGACCAGTAATGGTCAGCGGGCCGGACAACCGCCGGTCGCCGGCCGGCGACACGGCGAGATCGTAGGGCACCGCCACATCGACGCGAAGAATAGGAGATCCGCCACGCCGGAGCTCGACGTCTCCTGTGATCTGCTGGTTCTCGTAGTGAAGCACCCCCGTCGTGGACGGCGCGTTGAACGTGCCGATCACCCCATCCGTCAACAGCACCGAGCCGTCGATCACGGGCCGAGTTGCAGTCCCGCGAAGAATGAACGTTCCACTGAGCTGCCCGGCCACGTCGCGATGGTCGCGACCCAGCAGCACCCATATGTCGTCCAAGGGTAAGGCTTCGACTGACGCGCGAAGTGCTCCCGAACCTTTGAAGGGCAGGCGGCCGTCGATCAGAAGGCGGCCGGCCCCCGCAGAGTTGCGAGCCTCGAATCCGGTCACGACCGCTGCGCTGTCCGTTACGGTCATCGACGCGGACGTGACCGCCCATGTGCTCTGCGGCAACCGCCCTTGAAGGGAATCCAGACTCAACTGGAACCCACTGGAGTTGATGACCAAACGACCGTTGGCCATCCAATCCCCTTCCTCTTGTACACGCGTGCGGACTCGCCAGTCAAGTGAGTCGCGCACGCCCTGCACGGCGAGCGTGAGATCGGATAGGGGGAACGACCCCACTGAGAGCGTGTCGACCGCTCCGGCCACGCGCACCGCGCCGGAGGACGACACCCACGTTCCGGCCCCGCCGAAGCTCCCCATTCGAAGGTCACCGCGTTCAACGCTGGAAACCCGCATGTCCGCAAGTACCGAGAAGGCATCCGCCGCTCCGTTGATCTCGCCAAAGATTCGCACGGTACCTCGTGCCGGTGGTTGCTCCGGCTCGAGGTCGCCGAGGATCGGAGCCAGCCATGGCTCGACCGTACTGAGGGAGTCAATGGAGACGGAGAACCGCGACCGCCCGCGTATCGGCTGTGCAGTTCCCATTGCGCCGGTCATGGTCAGATACGCGCCCTGACCCCACACCTCCAGACTATCAAAGGTGATCATGCTATCGGCGACAGCAGCCCGGCCCCGGATGCTGTCGAACTCCGTTCCGCGTAGCTGCGACGCACCGAGGTCCAGTACGACGTCGAGCACAGACTCGGATTCGGTCCTCCACCCTCGCCCTCGGATAGCGCCCGTGAGCCGAGTTGGCAGTAGACCCGCGCGATAGGCCGTGGCGTCGAGTTCCTCGAGCTCGAGCGCAAACGCGCGGGCACCGGTTCGCACGCTGTCAAACACGAAGGGCCCCGACAGGCTCGCCCGTCCATCGGGGCCCCGGAGTTGGGCCTCGATCTCGAGGGAATCGAGATAACCAGCTACGGATAGGGGGCCGTGCAACACGGCTGAGGCGCTCAGCTGTGGGAAACTGGACTGGAGGCCAACAAGGCGCAGTGAGTCGAACACGATCTGGCCCCACAAGCCCACTGCCTGCCCCGTCGCGTCGAACCGTATCGTGCCGGTCGCTACCGTCTCAGGTCCAACGCCGTCTCGATGACGTAGACGTCCGTCGTATTGGCTGCGGAGCCACTCACCGTCCAGCGCACCGGCACCCCTCAATCGGCCGACAAGCTGGATCGCCGGAATGAGCCTGCGAACGGTCGCGAGGCTCACATCGGCAGAATCGAGTCGATAGTCGTGGAACACGAACTCGCCCGGGACGCCCAATGCGACCACTCCGCGACTCCGGATATAGGTCGACGGACGTCCAGTGACGAGAGAATCCCTGAACGTTGCGTCGAGCTGGAGCGCCATGGCTTCACGTGGTCCGTTAGCTGACACACGCCCCGTGACTCGTCCGGCAACCGGCAGCGTGTCCAGCAAATGCCGCACGTATTCAAGGTCGAAGTTGGTGAGTGTGAGATCGGTCTGCCGTTGCGCCCATGTGTCGCCGGGACCGAACTGCATGGCGAGGCGTCCGCGGGCACGACCGCCGCCACCCAGACCCTCGAGATCTAGATTTTCGGCGTCCATGACGAGCGCGTCCTCCGACAACGAACGGACCTGCACGGAGGCCGAGCCGGTCAGACCGCGCGGGATCGTCCGCACCAAACCGAGCAGGTCGTCCGTGGACAATTCGGGCGCTACGGCGCGTATGTCCACCTGCATCGGGCCGGTGGGCCAGAAGAGGGTGCCTTTGAGTGCCGCCGTGGACGCCGGAAGGGACGCGGCCGTGAGATCGAGAATCACACTGTCGCGCCAAATCTCCGCTGTGCCCTGTGCGCCAATCAACCGAAAGGCAGGGTCGTTGACACGCACCATCAACGAGGCAACATCGAGCGCCATCGGCTCCTCACCAGGGAGCGGCGAGAGCAGCCGCACGTACGGAAACCTCGCGTCTATTCTCTCGAAACGACGCACACGGTAGAAACGCGTCGCTATGCGTTCGCCGTCGACGACGGACGGGTTCGTCGAATCGTCCGGGGTGCGTACGATCACGGTGGCATTGCGAATCTCCACGTCACGGAACGCGAGATACGGCTTCACACCTTCACCGCTTTCGGGGCTTGCAGAATCACCCGCGAAGATTAAGTCGACGTTGAACGAGCCTCCGGGTTCCACCTGAATCAGCGACAGTGTCAAGTCGTCGATCGTGAGTTCGCCAAGCACAAAGCGCCGGGAGAAGAGCGTCCGCAGCGAGTAGTTGAGTTGGAGATGCGGCACCAACGCAAACAGTTCACCATCGGGCCCGCGCATTTCTGCGTCCCACACTTCCAGACCCGAAAGGAAGGTCCCGCCAACGGTTTCAACGCGGAAGGAACCGTTGATCGCCTCATTCAATGTCGACGACGCGGCGTGGACAACCGCCTGTCGGCCGGCGTCCGTGCGGAGCGCAGCGGTGGCAGAGCCCAAGAAGGTCCCAGCCAACCACATGAGCGCAAAGCTCAGCCAGATGAGCGCTCGCGTGAACATCAGAACGCCTGTCCAATCGAGAGGTGAAACCGAAAAGGGCCCAAGAACCCTTGTGGCGGCCTGAAGTCTGGTTCGGTCGTGACTTCGGTCAGCACCCCACCGTCACTGACGAAGAGCTGTCCCGGCTGTGGGTCGCGCAGATTGAGCGCGAAGTCGAACCGAATCGGCCCGATCGGCGAGGCGAGGCGCACACCCACTCCCGGCGTAATCCGAAGGTTCGTGCCGAGCGCAGTCGGACTACCTCTCGTTATTTCACTGAAGCTGAAGACACTACCCACGTCGATGAATGCCGCCCCGTAGAACCGATTCGAAAAGCCCGCCAGTGGGAGGCGGTACTCGACGTTCCCGAGGATGATTCCGTTGCCCCCCAGCGGTGACGCTCGCAAGACCGTGTCTGTTGTCCCAGCGATCGGTTCCTTGACGTACACCACCGGTCCTAACTCGTTTTGCGCCACCCCCCGCACACTTGCAGCACCTCCAGCGTAGAACCGCTCTTCGGGTGGGGCGTACCGGCCGAAGTTCCCTGCATCTAGCTCCACGAGCGGCACCAACATTGCTCCGAGCCGCACCCGCCACGACAGCGTCCGATCGCGGGCGACTTGATGATGCGATCCGTATTCGATCACACCTCGAAGAAACTGACTGAGTTCGTCCGACCCAATGGCGGGGTGGGCAAAAGACACTTGGGCGGACAAATAACTCCCCTGACGTGGGTCAATGACCGAATTACGGTCCTCGCGCACGATGCCTACCGTCACCTTCGATGTAATGCGCCGCGAGTTGAAGATGGTGTCGGCGTTGAGACAGGTGTTGAGAAACTGGCACTGGGTCGCGGGGTCGGCGATCGTTCGACCACTCGATAGCGCGTACGAAACGGAGAGTGGAAGGTTGAGTGCAATCTGCTGCGTGAGCAGCAACTCGATACCCTGGGCGTCGCGGCGGTAGGCTCTGAACTCGCTGCGGCGCTCCCCGAAAATCGACACTGTCCCGCTCGTTCGCCGAGAGAGAAACGCCGGCTGATGCAAGCTGGCCGTCACGTTGTAGTTCAAGGTGAGCAAAGAGTCGAGGTCCGACTCCAGCGATCGGCAGATGAAACGGTTCTGGAGGTCACCCATGCTCTCGCCGACCCCGAGCCTGGATACACGGCCCGAAAGACCCAAACGCCGCCCACCACCACGGAAATTGTTGATCGTCCATTGACCGAGCGCACGAAAGCAGTCCGTCGTTCCATAGCCGCCGCCGAGGCGCACACGGCGAAGGTCGGCCTCGGTCAGCCGCACACGCACGGTGACCAGGGAATCGTCTGGTGGAACGGAATCGACGAGCGACAGGCTCACATGGTTGTACACACCCAGCCGAAAGAGATCGATTTGACCTTCATAGAGCTGTTCTTCATTGAACAGCTGCCCAACCTGGATCGGCACGAGCCCGCGCACGACTTCTTGAGTAATCTCATCGGCGCCGACGACTTCTACTTCACCCACTCGCACCCGCATGGCCGGGTCCACGTCAAGCGTGACGGATGCGACCCGCTCCGCACGATCTTCCGTGAACCGGGTGAACACCTCGGCGAACGGATACCCGATCCGATGCAGCTGCGCGACCAGAGAATCCACGGAAGCTTGAAGGAGGCGGCGGTTGAACGGATCGCCGACATGGAGCGGAAGCGAGCGCTCTGCCTCACGCACGTTCACCAGCGTGTCGATACCGAGGATCGTCAGGTCTGTGACGACCACGGGACGGCCTTCTTCGATCACGAACGTGATATGGACATTCCCGTCCGACCGCTCGACGACCGTGTCGACCGTCGCTTCGAAAAAGCCGCTCTGGTTGTATAGGGCCCGCACACGCAACAAGTCGGTGCGCAGCTGCCGTTCATTCAGATATCGCTTTTCCCCAAAGGGGAGCCAGCGCAGAACGGCGGGGCGCTGAAACGCGGACGACTGCGTGTTGGAGATCGAGATTCGAAGAAGGGCATCATCGATCGACCGGTTGCCGCGGAACGAGATGCCGCGAACGACCGGTCGCGTTTCCTCGAAATCTTGCGCCCAGGTGGACGTCGCCACCGTTGATGCTAGACCTACGAGGACGCACACCGCTCGGATTCCACTGCAGATGACAGCCCGCCACCCGCGGGTGGAGGAATGCCACTGATTCAGTCGTTGATCGCGGCGAATACGTCCTCCATACGTGTGAACTTGATGCGTGGGCGCCCAACCGCCTGTCCGGCCTCGATTTCCAGTCTATCGAGCCGCTGCCAATCCGCGTAGCTCACGCTGTTCGGCTGTTTCTGGGCCACCATGCCTGCAGCGTCCCCTGGACTCGGCGCGTCCGGGGACAAGGTGTGCCCTCGATCAACGTCTTCCAGCATCCGCCCCACCGTCTCACCGGCGTCAGGCTTGTTGGTACCGATCACTCCCGTCGGCCCTCGCTTGATCCACCCTGCGACGTACACGCCGAGCAGCGGGTCTCCGGTTTCCCCTACTACACGACCCTGGTCGTTGGGCACAGTTCCACTTCGCTCATCGAACGGGAGGTCCGCCAGAGGGATTCCGTGGTACCCCACGGACCGGAACACGAGGTCAACGGGCAGATCTTCGTACACATCCGTCGGGACGGCGCGAAGGTCTCCCCCGTCCCGTGGCTCCAGTCGGTTGTGCACCAACCGCAAGCCGGTCACCCGACCCTCGCACCCTATGACCTCGACCGGCGAGACCAAGAACCGGACGGTCAGGTTCCGAGCTTTCCCGACCGGTTCCCGCATCGAAAGGTCCTCGAGGATGGAGATCTTCTTCGCTAGCGCGCGGTCACCACTATCTGCGACCGCCGTGGCCGACAGGTCGTCCAGCGCGACCTCGTCCGGACGCATGACGATGTCGGCACCTTCCAGCTCCCCTAATTCGCGCACCTCCGGGTTCGTGAACGCGGCCTGCGCCGGACCGCGACGGCCCAACATGGTCACGGCTTCAACCTCGCTCTTCGCCAACGCCTCGAGGGCATAGTCCGCGATGTCCGTCTTACGAAGCTCTTCATGCGTTCGGCACAGAATCCTCGCGACGTCGACCGCCACGTTACCAATGCCGATAACCGCGACGCGCTTGGCCGTAAGATCGAACACGTGGTGGCGGAACTCGGGATGGCCGTTGTACCACGCCACGAACTCCGTCGCGGCGTGACTGCCCGCGAGGTCTTCACCCGGAATTCCTAACCGTCGGTCCGTTTGCGCCCCGGTTGCGAAGCAGATCTGATGGTAATGACGACAGAGGTCACCGAGGAGGACGTCGGTACCGATGTCGACATTTCCGAAGAACCGAAACCGTTCGTCCCCGGCCAGTCGCTCGTAGACCTTGATAACGCTCTTGATCTTGGGGTGATCCGGGGCGACGCCGAACCGGACCAGGCCAAACGGAGTGGGCAACCGCTCGTACATGTCGACCGACACCTCGCGGTCGCGTTGCTTGAATAGGTGCTCGACGACGTAGAACGCTGCGGGGCCCGAACCAATGACGGCAATGCGGATCGGTCCTGCAGGTCTTCCTCGAGGTGTCACGGTACACATCTCCGATGGTGAAGCGAAGGGTAAAGATATCGCGGGCGGCCGGCGTTGCCCGGCCCTCGAAGGGCCCGTAGCTTCCCCGGCGTGAAGATCTATACGCGCACCGGTGATGATGGCGAGACGGGCCTGTTCGGCGGATCCCGTGTCCCTAAGTCCGACGCCCGGGTGGCGGCGTACGGCGGAGTCGACGAACTGAATGCCGCGATCGGCGTCGCCCTCACCCAGCAGCCACAGGACCTCGAACGCGAGACCCTGGCGCAGGTGCAGCACGATCTGTTCGCCATCGGTGCCCAGCTGGCGAGCCCGCACCCTGAGAAGGTGGTCGCGTCACTCGAAAAAGCCGACATCAGTGAGGATCAAGTCGCCGTACTCGAGCGGGTGATCGACCGTGCTGACGGCGAGCTCCCAACACTCAAGGCGTTCGTGATGCCAGGCGGGAGCGCAAAGGCGGCGCACCTCCATCACGCTCGAACCGTCTGTCGTCGTGCGGAACGACAAGTCGTGGCGCTCAGCCTCGACCAGGACGTACCACCCATCATCGTGCAGTACCTGAATCGACTGTCGGATCTCCTGTTCGTGCTCGCGCGCCTGGCGAACGCCCGAGCCGGCGTGCCCGACGTCGAGTGGTAACGTGTCGACATTCAAGTTCTATCAGCTTGACGTTTTCACTGACGTTCCACTGACGGGCAACGCCCTGGCGGTGTTTCCCGACGCCGAGGGCATGGCGGGGGACGTCATGCAACGCGTCGCCCGGGAAATGAATCTCTCTGAAACCACGTTCGTGCTCCCATCGGAGCGCGCCACTAGACACGTGCGAATCTTCACACCCAACGCGGAACTCCCGCTGGCTGGACATCCCACGATCGGCACCTGGTGGCTTCTCGCCGAGCGGGGGATGATCGAGGTCCCCAACATCCCGGTGTACCGTATCACCCAGGAAGTGGGGGCCGGGATTCTCCCAGTGGACGTCCATCTTGAACACGGTCGCCCAACGCGCGTGGTGATGGTCCAGACGCTACCGGAATTTCTGGCCACCGTGGATGATGCTGGTGAACTCTCGGCAGCCCTTGGGGCGGCCCGCGATCACCTCATTGGGACACCACCCCCACAAGTCGTATCAACCGCGCTTCCGCAGTTGATGATTCCGTTTCGGTCATTGGAGGCGCTCACCAGCCTCCCATCCGGGGGCATGGGCGGCGATCTAGCAGCCGTTTTGAAGAGATTCGGAACGGACTGCGCGATGTGCTATTGGATGGAATCGACGGTGGGCGACAACATCGCGCGCTGCCGGATGTTCGCGCCTGGCCTCGGCGTGCCTGAGGATCCCGCCACCGGGAGTGCTGCGGGAGCGCTCGGCGCCTACTTGGTGCGGCACCAGCTCGTGACGCCGCGGGACGGGACCGCCGCGGTCACCATCCTCCAAGGGGCAGAGATCAACCGTCCTAGTACGATCCACGTGGAAGTCGACGTCGATGGGGGCGGGAGCATCACCGAAGTGCGTGTCGGCGGCACCGCCGTCACCGTCATCTCCGGCGAGGTGTCGCTCTGAACGCGCACATCGTTCCGGTCGACGTCGGGACAGCCTCCTACGACATCGTACTCGGGTCCGGTACTCTCGACCGCCTTGGGGAGCTGCTCGTCGAACACTGCCCCGCGCACTCGTACGCGATCATCACCGATTCAGCGGTCGCACCACTCTACGCCGACCGCGTCCGGGCGCTGGTTGCCGGTGAGGCTCGGGCGCGCATCTACACCTTCGCAGCCGGGGAATGGAACAAAACCCGTGAGACCTGGCAGGCCCTCACCGACCAGCTCCTTGCCGACCGTCACGGGCGTGACGCCGCGATTATCGCCCTGGGCGGAGGTGTCGTGGGAGACATCGCCGGGTTCGTCGCCGCCACGTTCCGACGCGGCGTTCCGTACGTGCAGATCCCCACCTCGCTGCTCGCGATGATCGACTCGTCCATCGGCGGGAAGACCGGCGTTGACACCGGCTTCGGCAAGAACCTCGTGGGCGCATTCCACCAGCCCAATGTGGTTCTCGCCGACGTGCAGACGCTGGCAACCTTACCACCCGTCCAATTGGCCGCCGGCATGGCAGAGGCCCTGAAACATGGCGCAATCGCGGACGAGGCATACTTCGCTGACCTCGTTTCCCGCCCAGACGCGGTGCGCTCACTGGACCCCGATGTTCTGATCTCAACGGTCAAACGCAGTGTCGAAATCAAGGCGAGTGTCGTCACGGAGGACGAACGGGAGAACGGCCGTCGCGCAATTCTCAACTTCGGCCATACCGTGGCGCACGCCCTCGAGACCACGCTCGGCTACGAGCTGCTCCACGGGGAAGCGGTCGCGATCGGCATGCTCGCGGAAGCGAAGCTCGGTGTCCTGGAACACGTCACCGACCCCGGTGCAGTCGACAGCCTCCAACAAGCACTCGCAGCCTATCGCCTTCCAGTCGATATCGCTGATGACATTTCAGTCAGCGAGCTCTCCGAGGCCCTGTTGCAAGACAAGAAAACACGAGGCGGAACTGTCAAGTTTGCACTCCTCGAACGGATCGGCTCCGTTGCGGGCGAGATCGGCGCAGGATGGACTCGTACAGCGTCCAAAGAGAATATCTCAACCGTCATCCGCGATCTCGTAGCAAACTGACCCACCCAAACATGTTCTCCACATATTCTCCACACCGCTTGGCTGCGTAAGTCTATATTTTACAGTACCATAACTAGTTCGCTATACAGCCAGAATTCCCACACGTTATGCACATCAGTGGACAAACGTCGGAAGTGCGTAACTAAGAAGGATTTGTGATGTGGAAAAGCGAATCTTGTTGACGCTGTGTCTCGTTTTTCCTATATTCGCGGCCACTGAAGTCGGTCATTTTGGCGGGTATTCCCTTTCCCATTGCCCGCAATACAAGCAACTCCTCCGTTGACCTCAGAGAGGCTAGTGTATGACCCGACTGCGTGCTACGAAGACGAGGGGCTTCTTCCGCTCCACGGCCTCCGGCGCGTTCGATCAGTACCTCCAGGACATTCAAAAACTCCCTCTCATTCCGGATCCGGCCGACGAGCGCCGGCTGGCGCGGCGTGCGCGTAAGGGAGACCAGGAGGCTGCCGAACGGCTGGTGACGGCAAACCTGCGGTTCGTGATCTCTTACGTGAAGAAGTATCAGGGACACGGGCTCGACCTTTCCGAGCTCGTAGCAATTGGGAACGAGGGTCTCCTCAAGGCGGTCAAGAAGTTCGATCCCGACCAGGGCGTGAAGTTCATTTCGTACGCCGTCTGGTGGGTCCGCCAGGCGGTCCTCAAGGCACTGGCTGAGCAGACGCGCAGCGTCCGCATACCGCTCAACCAGAACAGCCATCTCATCAAGATGTCGCGCACCGAGACGTATCTCTCCCAGGAGCTCGGCCGCGAACCTACCGACAAGGAAATCGCCAAAGCACTGCAGGACACGGTCGAGAACGTCCGCAGCGCGAGGCGAATGACTGCCGCCGAGATGTCGCTGGATGCTCCCATCGACCGCAGCGACAAAGACGCGGCGACGTTTGGCGAGCGCTTTGCAGGCCAGGAAGGCACCGAGATAGAGGAGACCACAGACCACCGCCTTCAGCGGGAGTTTATCGACCGCATCTTCGAGAAATACCTCACCCCGCGAGAGCAGAAGATCTTGTATCTCTATTACGGCCTCGAGGAAGGATCAGAAGGCCTGACGCTAGAGAAGATCGGGGAGCTCATGGGCGTCACCCGGGAGCGCATCCGCCAGATTCGCGAGCGGGCGTTTGAGAAACTCCGGGAAAGCCCGGACGGTAAGGCTCTCATGGGATTCTGGATGGCAGCCTAGCAGGGATAGCGGGAAAACGGGACTTGCGGGGATAGGTCTTCGGATCTGTCCCCGCTTTGCGTACAGACTACCTGCTGTCCTCGCTATCCCCTCTATCCCCTCTATCCCCTCTATCCCCTCTATCTTCTAGTCATGCCCCTCTCTCCTCAGGTCCGCGCCGCCCTCGTTCGCATCGTCAGTGATCGATGGGTTCGCGCGGCGTCCGCGCAGCTGGAGACGTTTGCTCGGGATGCACTGCCAACTGCGCGCTCGATACCCGGCATCGTGGTGCTGCCGGGCACGCGCGACGAAGTCATCCGCATCATCCGGCTCCTGGCTCACCACGAAGTGCCTTTTGTAGCTCGTGGAGCCGGCACAGGGCTGTCGGGGGGTGCTCTCGCGAACAACGATGCGGTCCTGATCGCGCTGACGCGCCTCAACCGGATCCTCGAGGTGGATCCGCAGAATCGGCTGGCTGTGGTCGAGCCCGGGGTCGTGAACGCGCGACTCTCCGAAGCCGTCGCTGAATTCGGTCTCCTGTACGCTCCGGATCCGTCGAGCCAAACCGCCTGCACGCTCGGAGGCAACGTTGCCGAGAACGCCGGCGGACCGCATTGTCTCAAATACGGGGTCACATCCAACCACGTGCTGGAGCTCGAGGTGGTCCTTCCGGACGGGAGCGTGGTGACGCTGGGATCCCGGAGCGGTGAGCCATGGGGACCCGACCTCGTCGGCCTGTTCGTTGGCTCAGAAGGGATGTTCGGGATCGCCACACGCATCACCGTTCGCCTTTTGCCGACCCCGCCATCGATCCGTACGCTCCTGGCAGATTTTGATGATCTGACAACCGCCGGACGCGCCGTGTCAGCCATCATCGCCAGCGGCATTGTCCCCGCAGCCCTCGAGATGATGGATCAGGTCTGCATCGAAGTGGTCGAGGCGTCGATTTACGCGGCAGGATACCCCATAGACGCGGCAGCGGTGTTGTTGGTGGAACTCGATGGAGCCACGGACGACCAGGTCGCCGCCGAGGGTGCAGCCATTGAAGTGCTACTCATGCGGCACGGAGCACGCAGCGTCCGTGCAGCCTCCGACGCCGCCGAGCGGGCGCGGCTGTGGCAGGGTCGTAAGAAGGCGTTCGGGGCTCTCGGTCGAATGAGTCCGGACCTGGTAGTACAAGACGCGGTTGTGCCACGCTCAGCGCTGCCGGAAGTGCTCGACTCCATTCGAGCGATTGCGTCACACCACGGGCTGAGGGTGGGCAACGTCTTCCATGCTGGCGACGGCAATCTGCATCCCAACATCGGATTTGACCGCGAGAATCCCGACGAGTTCGAGCGGGTCGAGCAGGCATCAGCCGCGATCATGCAGGTGTGCATCGCTGCCGGCGGCACGATTACGGGAGAACATGGAGTGGGTGTCGACAAGCGCCGCTACATGACGGACGTCTTCGACGCCGACACCTTGGATGGCATGGCGCGGCTGCGCCAGGCCTTTGACGTCGCTGGAATCGCGAATCCCGGGAAAGTGATTCCGACTCACGCCTGCCGCGAGTGGACGCAGGGAGCCGGTCGACATGTCTGACGCTCGCGTGCAGCAGCGTTTGCGCGCCGTCGTCGGTGCGAGCGTACCCATCGAGCACGGGCCCGGCGACGCGCTCGTTGTGTCGCCTCCCGATGATCATCGCACTGCGGCGATTCTCGAAACCGCCTCGGCCGAGCGTTGGCCCGTTGGTGTCCGGGGAGCCGGGACCTGGTCAAGCCAACAACCGAACGCACTCATCACAATCGATCCTTCAGAGATGGCTGACGTGACGTACCTCGACCCGTCCGATCTCGTGGTGACTGCGCAGGCCGGGATGCAATGGTCGTCCCTTAGAGCAACCCTGGCCGAGCACGGGGCGTGGCTCCCAATCGACCCACCGGGTGAGCGCCGTTCGGTCGGCTCAGTTGTCGCCACCGGCACAGCAGGGCCATTGCGGTGTGGTTACGGAGCCGTTCGTGATCATGTTCTCGGTGCCACGCTGGCGACGGGTGACGGAAAGCTGATGCGAGCGGGCAGTAAGGTCGTCAAGAACGTGGCTGGGTTTGACCTGGTCAAGCTCGCAACCGGGAGTTTCGGGGCTTTTGGCCTGATCACGGATGTCACCTTCCGCCTCCGTGCCGTCCCGCGCGCCGACGCAACACTCGTGGCCCGTGGGAATCGCGATCGGTTGCTGCAGGCCGCGTTCGCGATACTCGAACGGGGCGCGAACCCCGCAGCACTCGAGCTGTATGCAGACGACCCCGATGACGACTGGATCCTCGGCGTTCGGCTGATCGCGACCGACGAGGGCGTGCAGGCCGCCCGAGACACGGTGGCCGGGGCTGCCGACCTGCCCTTCGAGCGCGCGACCGATGGTGCCACGCTCTGGCGCGACCACGCCGCGCACTGCCTCGAGCACCCCGCAACGCTCCGCGTAGGGGTACCGCCCAGGGCCCTTCCCGCAGCGTTGGACCTCATTCGACATGATCTTGGTCCCGGGTGGACCTCTGCCACTGTATTCCCCGGCGCGATCCGCTGGAGCGGGGCTTCCGACGTGGATCGCATCAAGGTGTTTCGACACCATGCGGCGCATCAGGAATTCCCGGTGACCGTCGAGCGCGCCCCGGTAGACAATCTGGCAGTCCTCGGACATTTCGGCGCATACCGCGAAGGCGTGGGGCGATTGATCGGTTCGCTGCGAACCGCATTCGATCCCCATGGCATCTTCGTCGTTCCGGAGCGCGCCGCATGACCGCGCAATTGGCTGGGCTCGCGCCCTGCACCCACTGCGGGTTCTGTCTGCAAAGCTGTCCGACCTTCCTCGTCACTGGTGACGAGGCCGATGGACCGCGAGGTCGCATCGAGTTGATGCGTGAATTCACGGCGGGCCGGATCCCTGCGGACGCCAACGGGTTGCGCTACCACCTCGACCGTTGCCTGGGCTGCCGCGCGTGCGAGACCGCCTGTCCGTCCGGTGTCGAGTACGGATCGGCACTGGAGGAAGTCCGAGCAACACTCAACGCGGATTCGCTTCCTATCACGTCCCGTATCGTGAACTACGTGATGCAAGACGGTGGTATGCAGCGAGTGACGTTTGCGGGCGCGCGCGTGGCGCGCGCCGTCGCGCGCCACCTAGCGGGGCCGTCGTCGCTCGGCTTTGCGTGGGGTATGCTCGACGCTACCCACGCAACGACGAACAAACACGCCGCTCATACGACAGCTTCGGTTCAGGAGCCGCGTGTGCGGGTCGCCCTGTTCACTGGGTGCATCATGTCGGGCCTCTTCTCGCATGTGCACGAGGCGACGGCGCGCGTGCTCCGAGCGAACGGTGTCCAGCTGATGGCCGTCCCAGGGCAACGGTGCTGCGGCGCTCTGCATGCGCACAGCGGACAGCACGCTGATGCCGTGACGCTTGCTCGTGCGAACGTCGCCGCGTTCGCCCAGATACCAGAGGACGTATACGTCGTTGCGAATAGCGCTGGGTGTGGAGCATTGCTCAAGGAGTATCCGCGACTGTTATCCGGTGATCCCGTAGAGGAAGACGCAATGGCACTCGCCGAACGTACGTGCGACGTGTCAGAGATCCTAGTCGAGCTCGGGCCAACCGTGGGAGGACCCATTCCGTTGCGCATGGCATACGATCCGCCGTGTCACCTCCAACATGCCCAGCGGGTAACGGACCCCCCGCTGCGGATCCTGGAGTCGATCCCGGAGCTCGAGCTCGTACCACACGCCGATGCGCATCTCTGTTGCGGGAGCGCGGGGAGCTACTCGCTGGTCGAGCCGGAGCTCTCTCGGTCGATTTTGGATCGCAAGGTCTCGACACTCGCGGCGGCCAACGTGGACGTGATCACCACAGGGAATCCAGGATGCATCATGCAGATCGGCGCCGGCCTCCGCGCGGTGGGTGACGATACGCCGGTCGTGCATCCTGTCGAACTTCTGGACCGCTCGTATGCTGCCGCCGGATACTATGGGTCGCAGAGGAGCTCCACTCCATGATCTGGATTGGACCGGAAAGAATCAGCGTCGATCAAACCGAAGCGGTTATCAACGGGGCCGCGGTCGTCACCGTCGATCAACCCGTGGTGACGGTGGAAGGACCCGGGGCCGTTCAGTGCCTGCAAGGAGTCCTCACGAACGACGTCGAGGCCTACGGCGTCGGCGGGTTCCTGTACGGTGCAGTCCTGACCACGAAGGGAATGATCACCTGTGATCTTTGGACGGCGTGGGAAGAAGCCGACCGCCTCGAACTGTACCCTACGCTCGATGGCGTGGCAGCAATCAATGAAGTGTTCCAGAAGTACTTCCCACCCCGGCTGGCGCGAACGACTGAGCATACGTCGGACCGAGCGGTGTTACGGCTGGTTGGGCCACAGGCCCACGCAGTCGCGGCGCGCGCAGGGTTTCCTGTTCCAGACCAAGGGCACGTACTCCACGCCTCCGAGCATGGCGCCACGCTTACCCGTCCGCCACTCGACGCGCCGTTTGCACTCCAGATCGTCGTTGCTGCTGAAGACCGTGAGGAGACCGCACGCAAACTCCAGGCGTCGGGGGCGACGGCTGCCGGACCGGTAGCACTGGATGTCACGCGTCTCCTATCCGGCTGGCCCCGCCTCGGTGTGGAGATCGATGACAAGACACTGCCCCAAGCGGTCCGCTTTGACGAGAACGAAGGGGTCTCCTACACCAAGGGGTGTTACACGGGCCAGGAAACGGTTGCGCGCGTCCACTTCCGAGGCCATCCCAACAGGCGCCTCCTCGGACTTGCGTGGGACGACGTGCCACAAGTGGATTCCGGGGTCATCGAGCACGCACAGAAGAACGTGGGACGCGTGACGACGGCCGCTTGGGTCGGAGAGGAGCTCGGCTGGATCGGCCTTGCCGTGCTACGCCGGGAAGTGGATATCGGCACATCGGTGACCGCCGCGCAATCCGCGGCTCGTGTCGTGGATCTCCCGTTCGCGATCGATTCAGGAGGGCTCGTCGGGTGATCCGATATCCGCTAGCACCACCCAGCCGGCTTGGTCCTGGCGCCACGCGGTCATATACCAGCCGGTGTCGATGACTTCCTCGGTCCCTTCGCCGTAGCGGCGTTCGTAGCGGCCGACCGTGAATCCCAGCTCGCCATCGGCATCGACGTAGGCTTCCTGGGGCTCCCACGTGAAGGAGAGCGTCGAGTCGGCAAACAGGTCCGTCATCGCGCTCCGAATCTGGTCGGGGCCTCGGATGAGCCCGTCCCGGCTGACCATGAACCCGTCTTCTGCAAAGGCGTCGGCCCACCCATCGACCCCATAGCTCTGACTTGCCCGCGCAAACTCCATGTCAGCGTCGAGGAGCGATTGCTCCAAGGCCGAGGTGGCTGGCGCACACGCCGCGAAATACGACACCATCCACGCAATCGCGAGCGGTGAGGCTGGTACTTTCCATCGCTTCGGCTCTTCCGCTGCATTCGTCATTGCCTCATCCTCGCTTGCCTGGTTGGGTGATCATGGCACCGCGCCACTTGAAGGCTTCATGGTACCTCCTAGCGCTCCCCGTCGTTCCACCCCTACAATTCGGATCAGCCAAGGAGACCGTATGCTGCGCTCGATGACCTCGTCAGCCGCGCTCGATGACCTCGTCAGCCGTACTGCTTGTCCTCGTGTCGACGACAGGACTCGCCCAACATGATCGCATTGACGCGGTCGTCGAGCGAGTCTTACCCAACATCACGGTCATGCGACAGCAAATCCACCAGAACCCCGAGTTGGGAAATCGCGAATTCGAGACAGCCGCACTCGTTGCCCGTCACCTGCGCGATCTCGGGTTCGACGAGGTCTTGACCGGTGTAGCACATACCGGTGTTGTCGGGATTCTCCGAGGTGGACGTCCGGGTCCCGTGGTAGCTGTGCGAGCCGACATGGACGCTCTGCCGGTCACCGAGGACACTGATTTGCCGTTCAAGTCGACGATCCGAACCAACTACCTCGATCAGGAGGTTGGCGTGATGCACGCCTGCGGACACGACGTGCACACGGCGGTTCAGCTTGGCGTCGCTTCGGTCTTCGCGTCACTCAAGGACGACCTGCCCGGAACCATCAAGTTCATCTTCCAACCTGCGGAGGAGGGCCCACCCCCTGGAGAGCAAGGGGGCGCCGAGCTGATGATGGAGGAAGGAGTATTCGAGGATCCGCGCCCAACAGCCGTCTTCGGTCTGCATACGTTTGCGGAGATGGAGGTCGGCACGCTCGGGTATACCCCTGGCGGCGCCTTTGCCGCGGTCGACCATTTCTACATCACGATTCGGGGTACCCAGAGTCACGGCGCATACCCGCATCAGGGCGTCGATCCTGTGGTAATGGCGAGCCAGGCTGTCACCGCGCTGCAGACCATTCGCTCGAGAAACCTCGACCCGCTCGAATCCGCCGTCGTGACCGTAGGGATCATTCGTGGTGGGACGAGGTTCAACATCATTCCTGACGAG
>CAMYLY010000003.1:0-119830 GCA_947259405.1 uncultured Gemmatimonadales bacterium
TGAGGAGCTGCGCCGCTACGATCTGTCGAGCGGGCAATGGGACGTTTGGCACCGCGCGGGCGTTGTCAACGAACCGATGTGGCTGAGTCCCGAGCGGCTGTTGGCGACGAGCGCTGATATAGAGGGTAGACGGTGGATCATGATCGCAGGGTTACCTACCGCGTTAGGTGCACCCGATACGTTGCTGTCCGGGGAGGGCCACACCGGCTGGGCGCCGTTTACGAGGACCCGGGGGGGTGCATTGATCGCCAACAAGTGGGGTAGCCGCGCACAGGTCGCCCGTATCGAGCTTGCGGCCGATGGGGCGTCAATCTCTCCGCTCATCGATGACGCGTTCTTTGCGGCGCTGTCACCCGACGATCGCTGGTTGGCCTTTCACATCGGAGCGTCGGTGCTCGTCGCACCCTACCCGGCGCTCGACCGACGTGAGACGATCGTTCGGGACGGCGCGGAGCCGCAGTGGCTGTCGCCCACCGAACTCGTGTACTGGGTACAGGGCGGCTCGTTCTATCGTGCGACCATCGATCCAACCACCGGAGGATTGGCGGGCCCACCGCAGCTGTGGTACCAGGACAGCCGTTTTTCAGACACGCCGGGTCATTCGTACTCGCTGACGCCGGAGGGGGCGTTGGTGTACGTGCGGGAACCGGAGCAGGCCCCGGCAGCCTATTTGCGCGTGATTCCCAACTGGGTGGAACAGATGAAGGAAGCCGTCGACGCCGCGAATCGGTAAGGATCCTGTCCCATCTGTCCGCCGCGGCCACGAGTTCTGTCGCGTCGGGGCCGGCCCCGATGCGACCCTCTCGCTCAGTCAGCCTCCTCACAATGACCTGCTCTGATGTCCACCCGACCTCGGGGCCTTGGTCATGGTTCGAAGTGAGGCGACCGCGTCGTTCGAGTTGACGGTCGTCCTCGACTTTCTGGAAGAGCTGAAGCCAAAGTCGGGAACTAGGGCGACGGACTTCACGGCTCTTTCACGGTCAGTCCTGCCTTGCGAGCCCTTCGACCGGGGCGAACATTCGCAGATCGCTCGTACAACCCTGACCGAAGGTGCCTCATGCGCCGCTTGATCCGCTGTCTGACCGCTGCCATCGCAGCCGTCATCGTCGCTCAACCAGTCCAGGCACAGGGGGGGCGCGGGCTCGCGCTCGGGGACTACTACGCCCTCAAGTCAGTCAGCTCGCCTCGCATCTCACCAGACGGGCGGTGGGTCACGTACACCGTCTCGACCCGTGTCGAAGAGGACAATTCGACACTGACCGAGACCTGGCTGGTCCGTGTGGACGGCTCCGACGATCCTGAGCGTGTGCGACATCGGAGCCAGGACGTCTCCAGCCCCAGCTGGTCTGACCAGGGCCGGCTTCGCTTCGAGGATTCGGAGGGCGAGCGCTGGTCGGTCGATCCCGACCGCCTCGATGATGCCGCGACCCCCGAGGCCGATGACGATCGACCTGGCGTGCTGAGCCCGAACGGGGAGTGGCGCGCGGTAGTGACGGACATCGACCGGCCCACCGAACCCAAGCTGGAGCTAACCGCCTTCGAGCAGCGACACGCCGAACGGTTCGAGGGCGTCCAGTTCGATTGGTATCCGTTCGTCCGAGACGGTCAGGACTTCCCACTGCCTGACCGACGAGAGCGGAACAGCGCCGAGATATTCCTCGTTGCCGCCGACGGTTCGGGCGAGCCCCGGCAGCTCACCACACTGGGCCTTCGACCAGGTAACGTCTCCTGGAGCCCCGACGGTCAGACCATCCTCTTCACGGCCGATGAGAACGTCTTCAGCGAGCTGCTCTATGCGCGCACCGATTTGTTCACCGTCGATCTCGATGGTGGCCTCACGAGGCTCACGGACGACGGCTTCACGTACTCGGGCGTCAGCTTCTCCCCGGACGGGGAGTGGATCTCCTACGTGCGCTCGTTCGGCACCGACTACATCATCGAGCGTAAGCTCGACCACGGCGGCCCGCGCGACCTCTACGTTCGTCCGGCGTCCGGAGGCGATCCGATAAACGCCACTGCCGACTTCGACCTCGATGCCCGCACGCCGCGCTGGGCGCCCGACGGCCGGCACATGTACTTCACCACTGGCATCGGAGGGGCAACGCACGTCTTCCGCGTGGCGCCGGACGAGGGCGATGTCAAACAGGTCACCACGGGGCTACGGCGTATTCAGGGCCTGAGCATCGATCATGCGTTCGAGCGCATGGCGTACAGCGTTGGCTACTTCGACCGGCCGCCCGAGATCTGGACTGCCGACATCGACGGCGGCAACGAACGGCAGCTGACTGACGTGCACGCGGACTTCCTGGCGGAGGTCACGCCGAGCGGCTCGGAGCGCATTCTCTACCAGAGCTTCGACGGCACAGCGATCGAAGGCTTCCTTCTGTATCCGTATGGTTACCTGGAGGGAGGGCCCGAGGAATACCCACTCATCGTCGTAAACCACGGGGGTCCGCATTCGGCGTCCGGCTATGGCTTCAATTTCAAGAACCAGCTCTTTGCGGCGAACGGGTATTTCGTCTTCCTTCCCAACTTCCGTAGCTCGACCGGCTACGGGGACGAGTTCAAGTGGGGCACATGGGGCGCGTGGGGTACCAAGGACGGTGAGGACGCGCTCGCCGGCGTTGACCACTTGATCGAGCGATATCCGATCGATCGGGATCGAGTGGGTTCGACCGGCCACTCGTATGGCGGGATCCTCACCAACTGGCTGATCACTCGGTATCCGGATCGCTTCCGCGCCGCCGTGAGTGGGGCGGGTGCCTCGAACTGGACGAGTAACTACGCGCACTCCGACGTGGCCCGTACCAAGGAGCTCGAGTTCTTCGGCCGGCCATGGGAGCCGCGCGCTCGAGAGATCATGATCCGACAGTCGGCGTACTTAAACTCCGGTGGGGTCCAGGCCGCGACACTCTTCGTGCATGGCGAGGTGGACTACCGCGTGCCGCTCGAGGGTGCGATTCAGCTCTACACGTCGCTCAAGAAGCAGGGCGTGCCGGCAGAACTCATCATCTACGAAGGGATGGCGCACGGCATCCGCGGCCACTGGAACAACGTGCACCGGATGATGAACGAGCTCCGGTGGTGGGAGACCTATCTGAAGCCAGTCGGTCGGGAGCTGACCAGCGGAGAGCGCTAAAAGGTGGGGTGGTACCCCCCTCGGCTACCGCCCTACCGTCTTACGGACCGAGGGCGTAAAGAGGCACTTCCGGATGACGGGTCGACCACGGGTCAACCCTATCCATCGTGTTCCCCCAGTCTCATGTTATCTCGAACCTCGTTCGTCCAGGCAACTCCGGAGGCCCAATGATGCGACGCACTCTCCCCCTCCTTCTGGTCGCCCTAGCCTGCGCGCCGGGTGACGGCGCCATCGATCTCGACCGTCTGCGACAGGCCGACGACGAGCCCGATCAGTGGATGGCGCTGGGACGCACGTATCGGGGCGACCGCTTCTCCCCACTGGACCAGATCACCACCGACAACGTGACCAGCCTCGGGTTCGCGTGGGAATACGAGGCGCGTTCTCGTCGTGGACGGGTGGAGCACGGGCAAGAGGCGACGCCCATCATGGTCGACGGTGTGTTGTATGCGTCGGGCCCATGGGGTAGTGCGTTTGCGGTCGATGCAGCGACCGGCCAGGAGCGCTGGCGCTACGATCCAGAGGTCGATGGCAGCTACAATCGTCGTGCATGTTGCGATGTGGTGAGTCGAGGCCTCCAGGTATGGAACGGTCGAGTCTACGTCGCGACGCTCGACGGATTTCTGGTTGCGCTCGACGCGTCTACCGGCGAAGAGCTGTGGAGGGTGGACACCTTCGTCGATCGCGAAACGCGGTTCTACACGATCACGGGTCCTCCACAGGTGGCAAAGGACGTAGTCGTCATCGGCAACAGCGGTGCGGAGTTCGGCGTGCGCGGGTACATCACGGCGTACGACCTCATGACGGGCGAAGAACGGTGGCGTTTCTTCACCGTCCCCGGAGATCCCGCGAAGGGTCCTCCCGAGGACGCGGCCATGGAGCTCGCGCTGCAAACGTGGGGACCGGACACCGACTGGGAGGCGGGTCTGGGTGGCACGGTGTGGGGCGAGATGAACTACGATCCCGAGTTGAACCTCCTCTACGTTGGCACGGGCAACAGCACGCCGTACTCTGGCTGGCATCGCGACCCGTCTGGGGGTGACAACCTCTTTCTCGTATCGATCCTCGCGATCGATCCAGATGACGGCAGTCTCGCGTGGCACTACCAGCAAGTGCCCTGGGAGATCTGGGATTACACGGCGACAGCAAACATGATCTTGGCCGACCTCGAAATCGCGGGAACGATGCGCCAGGTCATCATGCAGGCGCCGAAGAACGGGTTCTACTACGTGCTGGATCGTGCGACGGGCGAGTTTCTTTCTGCGGAGCCCTTCGCGTTCGTCAATTGGGCCACCGGCATCGATCCCAACGGGCGACCCAACATCAATCCTGAGGCGGTTTACCAGGACGAGCCCAAGGTCGTGTTCCCGACCTTCGCCGGCGCGCACAACTGGCATCCGATGGCGTTCAACCCGGTAACACGATTGACATACATCCCGGCCCGGGAGTCGGGCATGGTGATCGACGACGTCGACGAGTACGACTGGTCGCCCGGTGGGTACAACGTCGGTACGCTGGCGCTCTGGGAAGAGTGGTTCGTCGAGCGGATGCTGCCGGAGGATCAAACGCTGTATCGGGAGACGCTCGCGGCGCATCCGGGTCTCCCGGCAACGAGCACGCAGGAATTCCTGGTTGCCTATGATCCGGTCGAGCAAGAGGAGCAATGGCGCGTGTCAGTCGGTGCTGCGTACTCGGCGGGAGGCGGCGTCCTTACAACGGGCGGCAATCTCGTATTCCAAGGCACACAGGCGGGTACGCTCGTGGCCTACCACGCGGAGTCTGGCGAAATCGTGCACAGAATCGAGACGGGCACCGGCATCATGGCAGCCCCGATCACCTACGCGATTGACGGCGAGCAATATGTGGCAGTGTTTGCTGGCGCAAACTCGTGGGCGAATGAAGGTGCCGCACGTCGCGACTACGAGAACTACGGTCGCATCCTGGCGTTCAAGCTCGGTGGGGGCGCTACGCCGCTCCCCCCACGGCGTATCATCCAGGAAACGCCTGAACCACCCGCTGACTACGTCGTGGTGCCAGCCGAGGCCACGCGCGGCGAGGAGCTGTACATCGAATGGTGCTTGGGGTGTCACATCGCCAAGGGCGAGGCGACGCTTGCGGCGTATCCGGACCTACATCGGTTGAGCACGGAGACCTACGGCAACTTCTCTTCGATCGTGCTCGGTGGTGTACTGTCGGCAGCAGGCATGGCCGACTTTGCCGACGTGCTCGATGCGGACGACGTTGCGGCGATTCAAGCGTATCTCATTCGGGAGCAGCGAGAGCTTCTGGCAGAGGAACGGTAGGGACGGCTTCTACCGCACCGATCTATGTGTGGCGACCGTGAGCTAATCCATGACCGCCTTGATCTTGTTCCAGTTGGCCTCCAGGTAGGCTGGGTTAGCGGCCATCACCTTATACATGTTCGGTACGAAGTCGATGCCCAGATCTTCCCTGATCTCCTCCTAGAGTTCCTTGACCCTGCCTGTCGCTTCTTCTTCTGCGATCATTTTGGCGGATGTCATGGCAGGCCTCCCAACATGGTTCAGAACCGTAGTATCATGCCTCCTCGGTCACTGTGCGGCTCCGCTAACGAGAATACAAGCGTGGCTGCGCCGAGGCGCCGCGCGTCAGGGCCCCCTAAAAGAAGAAGATCCCGCCACCGCCCCCCATCCTCGGGTTCACGATGTTGGCGAACTTCGATCCGAACCGGTAACTGAATCCCAGGTTCACGAAGTAGCGGAAGTCGGTTTCTCGCTGCCGGCGCCGGAGCAGGATGTCCTCCGACGACAGTCCTTCCGCGGCGAGGAAGAATTGGTCTTTGATGCGCGCGATACTCCCGGTCACGTTGAACTCGAAGCCGCGGAACAGGCGGATCCTCGTGCCGACGAACGTATCGATCCGATGCGCCGCGAGATCGTGGAAGTACTGGGTCCCGGTCACCGACCCGAACACCTGTCCCCACGGCTGCTGGACCCTGGCCGAGATCTCGAGGCGATGGCGCGCCAGGGTTTCTTGAGTTACATCCGTGACCGTCTGAAGCTCGTAGTTGTTGTAATTCACCTCGGCGGCGTACTGGAACGTGATGGACTTGCGCGTCGATTCCTCGTACGGAAAGATGTTGAACTCGACGGCTGGTCCGGCCGAGATCGCGAAGTCACGGTTGTTGAACGAGGAGTGGCTGGCGCTCACCGTCCCGCCTGCCGACCAACGCGAGCCGAGGCTCCACACCATGAGGAGGGTCGTGTTGTAGTTGCGGAACGTGCTGACAATGGTCGTGTCTAGCGCGATGGTCGTGTCCACGATATCGAACTCGTCGCGCGAATAGCGTCCCGTCGCCCGCCAGTTGATCTTGAACGCCTCGCTGGTCCGGTCGGCCGACAGACTCCCACCCACCGAGTACCCCCGCTGGAGCGACTCCCCGTTGATTGAGCCATTGGCCCCGACGCGGAAGACCCAGAGATTCCACGGGTCGTCCTGCTCGGCCGCTTGGCTCGGTTGCTCCGTGAGGGCGCGGAAGCCGATCTCCAGCTGATCGACGATCGGCGTCGCGGCCGCGTACGGGACGAGTCCCACGGCAATGCGCTGCGTCAGCATGTCGCGCACTTCCGCGTCCGTATCGTCCGGATCGGACACGTACGACAGCGTATCCGCACGACCGGCGTAGGCGCGCAGCCCGATGAAGTCCAACGTGTAATCGAACCCGCCGCCGGCGGTCTGCTGAACCGTGATTAGCAGGTGGACGTCCGCGTCCTGGCGATCCCTCACCCAGTTGACCCACGTGATCTCCCGGCGCACATGGTCGAAATCGCAATGCCTGAACGACATGCCCTGGCAGTCCAAAAACACGAAGAGGTTACGGTCAGTCTGAGGATCGGGAATCTGCGCGAGCGCAGCCCCGACGGCGAGGTGGAACAGGGCGAGAACCACGGTCGAGGCGCGCACGATAGCTCCTGGCAGAAGGGTTGCTCACGGAACTGACGGTTGGACCCTTTGGGAGCTTTCAGGTTCCGTCGTCGGCTGTTGGTTCAGTTCCCAAGGTCGGTTGGCGCAAAATCGTTCTATGCACTGGCTGGCGGTGGTGCAGAAGCACAGTGACCCGCACGCAGTGCCAGCAGTGCGAGATAATGACGTGACGTGCGACGGTTCATGCCGCCGTTATGTACCTCCTGCGCACTGTTTGCGAGGTGTCGGATCATCGCCTAGACGTGATCCCGGGGCGCCGCTACCGCAGCTGGGAGTCCACGACAAACCCGGTCAGGATTCCAACCACGAGAACCAAGAGCGCGAAGGCATAGTCCCTTTTCATGCTTCCCACCCTTTTATTCGGGTGACGGTCGATCACGAATTAGCGACCGGTACTGGGCCACCTCGTCCACCCGCCCCCAGTCCTCGTACAAGTCGATCAATCTTTGGAGAGTTGCCTGGGTCCACTCATGCTCGATGCCCCACTCACTCCGAAGCGCCGTGTAGCCCTCCAAGAGCAACGTCTCGGATTCCTCGAAGCGACGCTGCTTCGTGAGGCACACACCGAGCGTCCGCTGCAGCTCGATCGTTCGCCACCGGGTGTCCGGAAGTCCGGGCCGCAGGATGTCCAACGCGTCACGGAGGAGGTGCTCGGCCTCCTCGTAGTGGGCCCGGTCCATCAGCAGCGACCCGAGGTCTTCCATGTACGGCACGGCCATCATCTGGTCGATGTTTGCACCGCGCAATACGCGGATTGCCTCACGCCACAGGCGCTCGGCTTCCTCCTCCTGTGACAACCCGTAGAGCGCTCGGGCGAGATTCCCCGTCACCATCGCCGTGAACGGATGCTCGTCACCTAGGACGGTGCGATACACGGGGAGGGCCTTCCGTAAGAGCGGCTCCGCCCGCGCAAATTCGCCCCGGTCGCTCAAGCGACCCGCAAGGTCATTCCTGACCCGTGCCAGATCGGGCGCATCGTCGCCGTACAGGTCGGCATACGACAACAATGCAGCCTGGAACAGCGAGTCCGATTCACGGTGCCGGCCCTGGTCGGCGGTAATGTTCGCCAGGGTGAGGATGCTTCCAGCAAGATCACGGTGACCGGTCGGAAACAGTCTCTGCTGCAACGTGACCGCTTCACGTACTAATGCCTCGGCCTCAGCCACCTCTCCCTTCCGGCGCATGACCGTGGCGAGCGACGTGAGGCTACCGGCAATCCAAGGATGTTCTGGCGCAAGGTGCTCACGCCTGATAGCGAGCGCCTCACGAAAGTACGTCTCTGCGGAATCCAGATCTCCCTGATTCTCCTGGATCCACCCCAGGTTCATCAGCACGGTCGCCATGTAGGAGTGCGCGGCTCCCGGCTCTCTCCGATAGATCTCCAGAGCCTCTGCCAACGCCACGACGGCCGAATCGTGTTTACCGGTAGCCTGCAGGAGATAGCCCAAAGCATAGAGACTCCGGCCCAGCTCGTTCCGGTACTCTCGACCGGCCTTCCGCAGAATACCGATGGCCCGCCGCAGGTCTGTTTCGATTCCCTCGAATTCCGTCCGGTCCGTCCGCAGCAGTGCCAGGTCCGTGAGACTCAGGGCGACTTCGGGGTGCGACGGTCCCAACGTGCGCTCGCGAATATCCAACGCGGCTACCTTGAGCGTTTCCGCACGACTGGCCAACCCCAACCCGCGATACACGCCACCGAGCACGCTCATCATGGTCGCCTGTAATCCGGGTTGATCTCCCAACTCGAGGCGAACCCGCTCGGCTCCACGGTCCACCACTTCGCGCACGGTCAGTGTATCGCCCAGCGTGTTGCCAGGGTCCGCGCTCTCGAACAGGTCGACCAGGAAGGCCGTCACCTGTTCGGCCCGGTCGCGTTCGCGTGCCGTGCGCTCCGCCTGAACGCCCATCACCACGGCGAATCCAATCGCGGTCAGCACGCCGGCCGCCGTTGTCGCTACCCCCAGTTTGTGGCGTCGGATGAAGCGCGAGGCGAGATACCCGACGGTGTCCGGCCGGGCGATCACGGGCACCGCCTCTTGGTGTCGGCGTACGTCCTCGGCCAGCTGCTGGGCGGACTCGTAGCGGCGCTCCGGCTCCCTGCGCATCGCCATGAGGACGATGTTGTCCAGATCGCCCGACAGACGCCGACGGAGTTTTTCGATCGTCGTACCTCGAGCACGACTCACGAGTTCAGGCGTGACGCGGAGCGGTGCGTCAATGCTTTCGTCGGCGTCCGCGCGGTCAATCGCCGTCGACGGCCGTTCGGGATCGGTCTCGGTTATCACCCGTTCCATCTCCAGCAGCGACCGACGCCTGAGACGGTAGGGCCGGTGTCCGGTCAGGAGCTCAAAGAGCAGCACACCCAACTGGTACACGTCACTGGCCGTGGTCACGGGGTCGCCGCGCACTTGCTCGGGCGATGCATACTCCGGCGTCATCATCCGTAAGCCCGTCTGCGTTTGTGGGACGGAGGAATCGAGCGACTCGGCATCCAGGAGTTTGGCAATGCCGAAGTCGACGAGCTTCACAGTACCGTCTGCTGTGACGAGCACGTTGCTGGGCTTCAAGTCGCGATGCACGATCAGGTGGCGGTGAGCGTAGTGCACCGCCGAGCATACCGTCCGGAACAAACGCAATCGTTCTGAGATGGCCAGGAGATGTTCGTCGCAATAGACATCGATCGCGACCCCTTCGACGTGCTCCATGACGAAATAGGGACGCGCATCGGGAGTGACGCCGCCGTCGAGCAGGCGAGCGATGTTGGGGTGCGAGACGCGCGCCAGGATCTGACGCTCGGCGAGAAAGCGGCGGCGAGCGTCCTCGGTGTCGAGGTCACGGCGCAACAGCTTGAGCGCGGCACGCTGCTCGAACTGACCGTCCGCCCGTTCCGCAAGATAGACGGATCCCATGCCCCCGTGTCCGATCTCGTCCACGAGGCGGTAGGCGCCGATCCTCGTACCGGGGGGGAGCGGCGCAACAGCCTGTTCTTCCGCTAGTTTCGGGACCTGCAGCGCTAGGCGGTCGAACCTGCCAGTCTCATCGAGCGACTCGAGCAGCCCCTCCACATCCCTGCGTAGCTCGTGGTCGGAGCCGCATTGCTCGTCGAGAAAGCGTGACCGGTCCGCGACGGGCAGTTCGCTGGCCGCAACGAAGAGATCCTGTACCTGCTGCAGGCGTTCGGGGTTCACGACGGCATGCCGGTGTCGAGAGCCGAGCCACCAAGCTCTTGATTGAGCCAAGCACGAGTAATCGACCAGTCACGCTTGACAGAAGCCTCGGAGATGCCAAGCGCCTCGGCCGTTTCCTTGACGGACATCGCACCGAAGAACCGATACTCCACCACGCGACACTGTCGTTCGTTGACCGCCTCGAGTTTTCGCAGCGCGTCATCGAGAGCGATCAAGTCCTCGATGTCGTCGACCGCGATTGACGACGCATCGTCGAGCGGCACTGCGGCAAGGCCTCCGCCTCGTTTCTCGCGGTTTCTGGTTCGCGCATAGTCGATCAGGATGTGGCGCATGGCACGCGAGGCGAGAGCAAAGAAATGGGCCCTGTCCCGCCACTCGACTCGTGCGCCGTCCACCAACTTGAGGTAGGCTTCGTGGACGAGCGCCGTTGTGCCGAGTGTGTGGCCAGGACGCTCTCGCGCCATATGGCGGTGCGCCAGCTGTTTCAGCTCATCGTACACGACGGGCATCAGCTCGTCCCACGCCTCGGCGCGTCCGCCGGCGAGGGCGACGAGTTTCTCGGTCACATCGTGTCGCGGGCTCATGGTCGTGGTAGGTGGTCACCGCTCCGGGTAAGCGGAGGAAACCAGCCGAATCACGCCACGTTATCACCCGAGGATCCAGACGTTTCTTAAAGAAAGCGTGAGAGATCCTTAACCACGGCGGCCGGTGCCGTCCACCGGCATCTCTCGCTCCCTCGGCCCTTCTTCGCAGTGCTTCGGCCAGATCTCTCCCTGATGGTTAGCCCGCACGCCCCGAGATGTCGCTCTCTCTTGTAGAAAGAGGCGAACGGGGCGGCTCGGCCTTGCCGAGAAGGTCGCTCCCATCACGCATCACGGACGACCAGGCCCATGGGGTTAGCCGGTTCAACTCACAGGACTCTGGTCGGCCTGGACCGAAGGAGGACTGCCATGACATCCATAGAATCAGTACCATCTCCAAAGGGCAGCCGGCGCCAGGTGGTCGCCATTCTGGTGATCGCACTCGTCAGTGTTTTGGGCCCGGCCGGCTGCGTCAGTGGCGACTGCCACCCACTCGCCAGCGAACAAGTGGCGGCCGAAGGCCTGCCAGGGTCTTCCTGCGCCCTCCTACCAAGCATGAACGTGTACCTCGAGGTTACGGGCTCTGGAGATGGATCAGGACGCGTGTCGTCCCCCCCGGCGCCGGGGATAAGCCTGGGATGTACAGTGGACGGGGGAACCGCAGATCAACCCTGTGGAGAATTCGTCGACCTTGGCGGGGTGGGCTCGTTTCAGCTGTTTGCCACCCCTGACGTCGGGAGCGAGATAGCCGGATTTTACGGCACGTGTGACTCCACCGAGGGCGATGTCTGCACAGTGGACGCCAACGGTGATGGGTCTTTGACGCTCACATTCAACGCGGCGGAGAACGTCACGTTCAAGATTACCGTCGTGTTCGGGCCGGTCTCGAACGGGCTTCCAGATGTCAGCATCCAGGCACCCACGGACGGTAGCCATTTCCCGCAGGGAGGGACCATCACGTTTGCTGGCGCCGCCGAAGATATTGAAGACGGGACTCTCACTGGGGACACCTTGGTCTGGACGAGCAACCTGATGAGCGGCCCGATTGGAACCGGAACCACGTTCACGAGAAGCGATCTTGTCGTTGGCAGCCACACGATCACCCTGACCGCCACCGACAGTGACGGCGGAGCGGGAACCGCCGAAGTCGGGATCTGGGTGGACCCCCCGGCCAGCTGCACTGGGCTGGTGCCCGTGGCCGACGCCTACATTCGAGGCGGCTCCTTTGCCGATAATCCGTTCGGGGCGGCCAATTCCCTGCTCATCAAGGGGATCATGAGTCTGGAATTCGCCCGCAAGATGTATCTGGTGTTCGATGCCGATGCGCTTCCGGAGTCGTTTGTCTCGGTACAGTTGCAGCTCGTACTGCGCCGGCACAGCGCGGCTAACCCACGGGATGCCACCCTCTACGGGATCATTGACAACGTCGACTGGGATGGCGCAACCCCGTCCGAAGGAAGTATCACCTGGAACAACGCACCGAGGAACGTGACCGCGAGCGGGGTCGCCTTCGACGGTCAGGGAGCGACCGCGGCGCACGGCGTGCGGGTGCTGGCGACATCCACGTTCAACAACGCGGATGCAGCCGGGACCACCTACACGTTCGATATCACGGAGTACGTGAAATGGGCTCGAGGTGGAAACCAGACGTTCAGTGACCTGGCGCCCGGCGGCGACACAGATAGACGCATCACGCTGCTTCTGGCGCACACCATCGAGATTACCGGAGACGATGGATCAGAGTTCTGGTCGCGCGAGGACGCCGACCCGTGCAATCGACCGCAACTCATCGTCCAATGACGCGGTAGTGCCTAGGCGAGGAGACTTCGCCTTCGTACCCGGCAAGTCTCTCGCTGTCTCGGCGATCCGCAACCGGGCGGGTCCATCGACGTGCTGGCCGCACGAACTGGCTGAGGCCGAGGGGGACGGGAAGGAGGTGTTCACCGTGCTCAGGGACGCCAAGAGTCGAGCGCGTCAAACCCAACGCTCGTCGTCATGCGGACAAGGCCCGTGCCGTCGGGGCTCATCGAGTAGATCTCGCCATCACCGTCACGGTCGGTCGTAAACGCGATGCGCAGCCCATCCGGAGACCAGTTCGGATACTGATCGACAGCCGGATCGTCGGTCAGGCGCATCTCGTTCCGGCCGTCCGCGTCGATCACATAGATGTCGGTATTCCGATTGGCGCGGGCGTGAAACGCAATCCGAGAGCCGTCGGGCGACCACGCCAACCGACCGCCTTCGAATACGGTGTTGTTCGTGAGTCGGACGATATCCGTTCCGTCCGGTCGCATAAGGTAGATCTCTCGATCGCCTCCTCGCACCGAGGCAAACGCGATCCTCGAGCCGTCAGGTGACCAGGCCCCACCAATGTCCTCTCCGGCATTGAACGTGAGTCGAGTCGGGTTCGATCCGTCGGCGTCCATGACATAGAGTTCGAAATCGCCATCCCGATTGGATGTGAATAGGATCTTCGAGGCGTCAGGTGACCATCGAGGGAAACCATCGCGTTTTTCGTTATCTGTGAGCTGCAGAAGTCTGCGCCTGCCTCCGACATACATGTCGTAGATCTCGAAGTCGCCGTCGCGGTCGGACATGAAGGCGATCTCGAGTCCACGTCCGTCGGGGAACCAGTCGGCACTCTGATCGACAGCCGTGTCGGCGGTCAGGCGCACTGGCGCGCTGCCGTTGGACTCCATCATGAAGATGTTGAAGTCCCCGTCCCGTGCTGACGTGAACAGGATTGGGTTCCCACCGCCGTTTCCGGAAGGCTGGACGAGTTGATCGGTAGCGCAGGAACTAAAGGACATGACGAAGCAAGAAGCGATGAAGAGGCCTTGTGCGCGAAGCGGGTTCTTTTCAATACGCATGTTCTCGGTTATCTCCGATGGAACTGCACGAGCCTCACTCTCCCGTTGCTCCACGTAAACCCGTTCACGCGCCCGCTCGAATCTCGCTCGAAGGTGAGCCAATCACCCCCGGACCAGAACCCATCCTTGAACGCCACGCGGAACCGATCCGTTTCCTGCTTCCGGTGCACGAGCGCGATGTCCCGCACGCTGTCGGCTTCGACGCGATACTCGGTGCCGAGTTCGTCCGACCAGTACGTGCCAAGATACGGCGTGACGTCGATGTTGGTAACTGCGGGGCCGATATAATCGAATCGCAGCTCAGCTGCTTCGATTGATTGCGCGTGGCCGTTTACCATCGTGACCGTGACGGTGTCGTCGCCGGGCCAGAGGTGAAAGCGCGCATCACCCAGCGGGACAATGAGGAGCCCGGACGAGTCGCGACCGACTCCTTGGGTACCACGCAGGAGGCCCTGGTGGATCCAGAGGTGGAGCGGTCGGTCCTGCCTGGGGTCCCGGTAGAATCCTTCGAGCGCCATGAAAGTTTCGGCCCAGCGCCCCGTGTCGAAGGCCGGTGGTTCAGGGTCATCCTCGTCGTCGACCTCGTACGCGCCCTCGAGCACGATGTCGGCCACTTCGTCGACGTATCTCCCCGGGTTGGCGCTGGCAAAGTTGCAGAAGCTCACGATGCCGATGTCGTGTTCGGGAAACCGCACGTAACTGGTGCGATAGCCTGCATCGGCGCCGCCATGCCCCACCGTGGGCAGGCCACGATGCGAGCCGACAGCGATGCCATGCGCATAGGAGAGCTGCTCCCCGTTGTTGAGCACCCCGCGGTCGAAGAACCGCTCGTACAGAGCGTCGTCGCCAAGAATGTGATCGCGAAGGTTCTTGTCCCATTTGGCCAGGTCTTCGACCGTGGTGAAGAGACTCGACGCCCCCACGATGGCGAAATCGGGAATCGAGATCTTCCAGCCCTCGGTCCCAGACCATCGGTATCCATACGCTCGGTCGGGCACGATGGTCTCGTGATCGTCGTGGAAGTGCGTGCTCGTCATGCCGAGCGGGCCGAAGATCCGTTCTTGGGTGAATTCTTTGAGCGTCTGGCCCGTCACGCGTTCGACAACGGCGGCCAAGAGCGTGAACCCGCTGTTGGAGTATAGGTACTCGGCGCCCGGTTCGAAATTGAGCGCCGTTTGCCGCGACATGATCTCGATCGCGTTCTCCTGTGTCACGAGATCGGCCTCCCAGCGCCATCCGGCCATATGGAGGAGGTTCCACTGGTCGCGAATCCCACTCGTGTGGTGCACAAGGTGCCGCAGCGTCACGGCCTTGTCGTATTCTGGGATCTCGGGCACGTACTGCTGGATCGGATCGTTCCAGGAGACCTTGCCCTCCGATACCAGGAGTTCCACGGCAAAGGCCGTGAACTGTTTCGAGATGGATGCTATGTGGAATACGGATCTCGGTTGGAGCGCGATCCCGTACTCCAGGTTGGCCATCCCGTATCCGTTGGCATAGGCGACCTTGCCATTCTGGAACACGCCCAAGGTGCAGCCGGGCCCGTCCATCCGGTTGAGGTCGGTGAAGACAGAATCGATCCGTTCGGTGGGCAGCGATTGGGCGTGGAGGAGCGTCGGCGCTAGGAGCACCAGGAATGCGACGGATCTCATGACGATACTCGCTTAGGAAAGCGAAACCCGAGTAGAGTGGTTCACGGGAGGGGAAAGGGGAAGGGGTTGGCTGGGTGTCTCCCCACTAGCGCCTTGCGGTTTGACGACGAGATTTCATCGGCAGCGTTGGAGGCGAACCTATGCCTGATCAGGACCAATCCTTCGAGGCGCGTTTGCGCCTGTTCTTCGCAGCCGTGCCAGATCTCATGTTTCGCATCCACCGAGACGGGACGTTCCTCGATTTCAGTCCGAGCACGGAGTTCACTACCTACGTGCCGCCGGATCGCTTCCTCGACAAGAAGATTCACGAGATCATGCCGCCAGATACCGCGGAGGCAATAACAGCCTGCATGCACCGCGCGCTGTCCCACCGAAGCCGGGAAACGGTCGAGTACCAGTTGGAGGAGGACAGTGGGACGCGACACTACGAGGCGCGGATCGTGGCGGTGGGCAAGGACGATGTGGTCGCGATCGTACGAGATGTGACGCGCGCAAAGGAGGCGGAGGCTGAGCTTGTCGCAAGCGAGCGGCGATATCGTGAACTGGTGGACGACAGTCAGGGGTTGATCTGCACGCACGATCTCGATGGCGTGTTCACGACCGTCAACCCAGCCGCTGCGGAGTCGGTAGGGTACGACGTGAACGAAATGGTCGGCATGAACCTCAGAGATCTCGTGGTGCCACGGGCACAGCACCTATTCGAGCCGTACCTAAGGCGCATACGTGACGAGGGCCGCGACTCGGGGATCATCCTCGTGAACGCCCGCACCGGCGAGCATCGCTACTGGACGTATCACAACGTGCTCAAGACCCCTGCATCCGGCGAAGAACCTTACGTTCTCGGGTACGCGCTCGATGTGACGGATCTCAAGCAGGCGGAAAAGGCTGCTCAGCGTCTCGAACGACGGCGAGCCGCGTTGTACGGTGAGGCGCCCCTCGCCATCGCCTATCTTGATGCAACCGGGACGATCGTCGAAGCAAACGCGCGCTTCGCCCACCTCGTGGGCGAGGGTCAGCCAGATGCTTTGGTGGGCCGCACCTGGAGCGCCGAAGATTGGGTCGGACGTCTCATCGGTGGAGAGCGGATCGAGCATCTGCCGTTGTCGTTTCCCGGGGGCGAGAAGGCTCGAGTGACCGGATGGCCGCTCATCGATGATCACGGCGCGGTCCGAGGAGCCGAGATCATCGCGTTCGCGGATCGCTGAGACGGTCCGTCTCGTTCTATTGGTGTTTACCGGAACCCATTCGCACGCGATCCAACCCGGCGTCTGGTCTGGACGTCAGTCCTCGACCACGAAGCTGAACATCATCCCCGCATGCAAGTGCTCGGCAATGTGGCAGTGCAACATCCACTCCCCCGGGTTGGACATCTCTACGAGCACCTCCATCGTCGACCCCACCGGCACGACCGCGGTGTCCTTCCAGACCAGGTTCTCGCGGCGCACGCCATCCATGGAGAGCACGAGGAATCGCTGCCCGTGGATGTGAATCGGATGGTGCATCGGGTGAAACGATTCCGGCGTGTTGTGGATCGCGATCTTCACAACGTCACCAACCTTGAAACGCCAGTTGATCTCACCGTTCTCTGCCCCGGTCTTCGTATCTCGGAGGATCCACGTCACTTGCTCCGCCGAGGAGAGCCAATTCATCATCGGCATCGCATCGTTCCACTCCATCGGCGGCACGTACAAGGTGTCCGCTTCCATGGCGAGTACGATGGGCTGCGGCAGATCCTGCACGCGCACCGTTGTCTCTAGCTCGTGATCCGGGACCCGTTCGAATTCGCTGCGAAACGCGTTGATATCGGCAACCACCTCGCTGTGTACGCGCAGCGTTTCGAAGGCGTTCGAGACCTCCGGATCCGCTAACTCCTCCGACACCGTCACCACGGCAAGCGTGTCCACCCACGGATAGAACTCACCACGGAAGTGGTTGATGGCCTGGATCGTGTTGGTGATGGCGACCTCGCCTGGCTCGCCGAAGCGTACATCCACGACGTAGCGCTCGGCGGGCGCGATCACGACACTGGGGACCCATTGCTCGCGCTCGAATCGACCCACGTCCGACGCGACGAGTTTCACGCGCGCGTGCTCGAAGACCACGTTGAACGTGCGAGTGTTGGCCACATTCGTCAGGAAGAAACGCACGACCTCGCCGCGTTGTGCGGAAAGCCGGTAGTCGGTCTGGCCGTTCACCATCATGACGTTGCCAAACCGTCCCATAAGCGCATGGGTCGGGGCCTGGTCTCCCCACGGAATCGCGCCTTGCTCGTCCATGAGCATGTCGTCCAGGACGAACACCTCTTCACGGTGTGCGGGGCCGTAGTAGTCAGGGTCCGGTGACGTCACCAGCAAGTTGCCAAACAAGCCAAGGTCTTGTTGGACATCTTCTCGCACGTGTGGGTGATACCAGAACATGCCGGCGTCGGGGACGTGGACCTCGTAGGTGAAGCTCTCTCCCTGCCTGATGGCTGCCTGCGTAACATCGGGCACGCCGTCGAAACGGTTGTCGATCCGGACGCCGTGCCAGTGAATCGTAGTCGGCATCTGGATGTCGTTGGTGACCTCCACGATGATCGTGGCGTCCTTCGCGGTCTTGATGAGAGGACCGGGATACTGGCCGTTGTAGCCATACATGATCATCTCGTGGCCGTCGATCGTTCGGCGGACCATGGAGACCGCAATATGAAGCGTGTCACCGTTGGCCATCGGGACGACTGCGGAAGGCTGTGCTTCTGGGAATATCGTCGGATCCATCCCCGTGCCCGGCATGAACGGCCCTACGACGGGAACGGCGCTCTCCAATCCCGGGAGCATCGGCATGTTGGGATCCATCGGCACCATACGCCAGCCGCCCGGCATCGTCATGCCGTGCACGGCATGCTCCTGCGCGGTCGCGGGTGCGACTGACAGCGCGACGGAGAGAAGCGCCACGGACCAACTTCGCGTTCCGCGGGTAAACCCGCGGCTCGGCGGCACTTCGCGCCGACGCGCCCTGAAGGGCGCCCTATGCATTACTCGTCGTACCCGTAGGCGGCGCAGTTTTCTTGTTGGAACGGCCCGTGTCCCGCCATCGTGTGCATCATCCCGCTCCGCGACATGCCGCGAAAGGCGACGGGGCCCGACCATCGTTCGGCCGACGGGTCGTCCGTGGGCTCGAGCGTGACGACTACCAGGAACTTGTTCCATGACGTCGAGCCCGTGACGCGAAGGTCGCTATCGAGCATGCCAATGCGCTGGACGTCGTCCACCTCCCGTGTCGTCACCCACGCGACGAGCACGCCGGTCCGAGGTGCTCGCATCCGTTCCAGCGACACGCTGATTTCGTACCGATAGCTGCCGTCCTCGGCCATCGCGATCGAGAACGGCGACGACGGTGACAGTTGCACATCGGCGCGTCCGCTTGCGAGCCCCATCCCGGGCACGTTCCTCGTGCCGACAAGATCGATGGCGTAGTAGTCCGGTCCCGTCCGCGCAACACACGCTCGGATGCCGGGATCGGCGTGAGCTCCCGTAAGGAGGGTCACCCCGCCGACCACAACCGCAAGACGAAAGATCCTCGGCGGCATCGGAAGGCTACGGGCTGTCGCTCACGACCTTGGGCTTAATCGGCTTGTCCCACTTCTGGGCTGAAGAGATATCGGGCATACCCCACTGCTCGCCGCTCCACCCGTCGAAGCCCTCCATCTTGAACGTCCAGAGTCCCGTCGACATGTCACTGATCACAATCAGACCGTCGTCGTTCCGCACATCGACGCCGAATGCACCGTTAAACAATTCGCGGCCACCGATCCCTCTGGACGAGTTGCCGTGTGGTGGCCCCACGTACGTGTCGTAGAGGCCAACGGTCACCGGATTCTCCGGGTCCTGCAGATTGAAGACCTGAAGGCCGTCTAGGTAGCCAGAAACGAATACGAAGGGCCAGCGGACCTCGTGGTTGTGCACGAGGTTTCGCCAATTCGCGGTGAATGCCGAAAGCGGCCGCCGAATGTTGGTGACCTGTCCCTCCAGCGCCGGCTGTAGGTCGAATATCCGAAGCGGCGCATACTGATACTCCGTTTCCGCGATGACGTATCGACCGTCCGGGCTGGGAGTGAACGTATGCCCGTACGAGACGCCGCTGATGCCGGTGAGGGTGATGCGCAGTTCGGGGTTGGCGATATCGGTCACATCGTAGATGTAGTAGCCACCGGTGCCGCCACCGTAGAAGCGGTCCTCATCCGTGTCGGGATGGTAGCCAACGTAGAAGTCATGGTACCCGCGTCCGCCGCCGCGTCCCAAGGCCGATTCCGGCACCGGCACCATACCGACCAATGCATTGTCGAGATTGCCTTCGACGACCATGCCGAGGTCGTAGACGAGGGCGCCCGGACCGCGGGCGGTCGTGAACAGGTACACCCGGTCATTCGAGTGCTTATAGATGAATATGTTGTGGAATCCGCCCGGCATGTCGGGCTTGCGGATGCGCGCGACTTCGCGCACTCGTGACGGGTCGGGCAGATCGGTCACATCCAGGACCACGGCGCCGAGGTCGCTGTCGGGCCCGCCTGAGCCAAACTGTAAGGACTGCACGACGTAGTAGCGGTTGTTCCACTTGAAGTGCTTCACGTCCATGCCGCCGGTACGCTGGTGCAGATCCTGATCCTCGATGCGCCATTCGTAGAGGAGCTGCGGGCGTTCGGGGTCGGCGATACTGATGATGTCCAGGCCCTTTGGCCCCCGCTCACCGTAGACCATCCGTGCGACATACGCGTACGGGCGGTTCAGTTCCTGCTCGACGTCCATGTCCGCAACGGATTGCGCCGGTCCGAGGGGCAGATGGCCCAGGACTTCGATGTTGTCGCTGCCGCGCTGGAGCGGATTCCATTCTTGGGCGCTGGCCGGGAGGCTCAAGCCCATCACTGCCATCGTGATGGTGCAGATGCGAACTGGGGATCGGGACATAGACACCTCGTGGGGATTCGATTCTGATGCGAAGCACGAAAGGTTGAGGTCAGGGCGTCTGGAGGCAAGTCACGCCCCGGCTGCGAGTTGCGGTGTGATTTTCTGACTAGGGGTGGTGTTCGTCGGGTTCCCTCGCCGGGCCGACGAACAGCCGGGCGGAGATGTATGTGATGATGGGGAGAATGAGGCACATCCCGTGGGTACAAAGGTCTTCGAAGGTCAACAGGCGTTTCCACCACGGAAGGGGGGACGGAATCGCGAGTAGGTCGAACACGATGAGCGCGCCGAACGGTACGCCAAAAGCGAGGACAAAGATCTTGATCTCGCGATGGGGAGTGAGGTCCATGGTGTGCGCCTAATCTGGTGCTCGCTAGCCGAGAAGTGCAACGCATCCGAGGCGGTCGCTGTTGATTGCGCGACACGCTCGTGCTTACCCGCCAGCTCGGCACAAAAGCAAGCCGGGTTCTCAGTGTGGTGCAATAGCCGGGCAGCGGCTCCTTTGATGAGGCGCACGTAACTGGCGCCTGGCATACCCGAACGAATGGCTGCAGATTAAAGCCCATGCATCCGTTCGCTTCCAGGTCCGCACTTGTCTGCCTTGCTCTTGCACTTCCGACCACACTCGTCGCGCAGGTGGGCACCATCGAAGGCACGGTCCGTGACGTTCGGACGGGCGACCCCATCCGTGAGGCGGTCGTCACGGTAGTCGGGGCCAATCTGACTGCCACGAGCAATGTCAACGGATTCTTCGAGATTGCGAACGTCCCAACGGGACCGCAGAGTGTTCGCGTACGGGCGGTTGGGTATCAACCACAGGTTGTGACGAACCTGGTGGTGTCGGCTGGCATGCCCGGGTCCGTGAACTTCCAATTGCAGGGATCGATCTTCCGCATCGAAGGTGTGGTCGTGACCGGCGTTTCCGAGGCGGTCGAGAGCACCAAGCTTCCCTTCACGGTCGACCAGCTCAAGACTGAAGACCTGCCTGTTCCGCCCCTCGCGGCGTTCGACGGCATACAGGGCAAAGTGGCCTCCGCGCGCGTGCGGACAGGGAGCGGGTTGCCCGGAGAGCAACCGAGCATTCTGTTGCGGGGTGTCACCAGCCTGAATACCAGTGGCCGCTCGAACGAACCGCTGTACGTGGTGGACGGGGTCATCCTGGCGGGCGCACGCACCAACGATATCGACGGGCTCGAAATCGAGACTATCGAAGTGGTGAAGGGTGCCGCTGCCGCCGCGCTGTATGGGTCGCGCGCGGCCAATGGAGTCATCTCGATCACGACCCAGCGCGGCGCGGGTATCCCCGAGGGCGAAACACGGTTTCGGTTCCGTACTGAGGTCGGTACCAGTATGCCTCGTATGCGCGATCAGATCGTGGCGGCTGGTCGTTAGATCTGCCTCGGCCGGGGCGGCTGCTGTCGACAGCGGTCGCGAGCGCGACCATGACCTGCTGCGTGAGTGTATCAAGCGCCCCTTGTGGATCCCGCAGTATGGCGCGCTCGTCTAAGGCCTGGACGATCTGATTGGTGCTGGCATTCGTGATCTCGGTGTGGACAAGGGCCGTGTCGCCGGCGGTGTAGAAGTATCCGGACACCACGAAGGTCGCCCCCGTTTCGTCAGCGATGCGGACGAAGTCCGGCGAACCGTTCGCGCCTGCGCTGGTGAGTATGCGGTCCACGGTGCTCGCCGGTACGGGTTCGATCAGATCCGTAGACAGTAAACCGGCGGTGAGACGGTTTCTCGCAACGGTGGCGAAGGTGCGCGCGGAGGGATCGTCGTCCCGGTTCTCCAAGGGCATCACCACCACGCGGTTTGCCACGCGCGTCGGAGCAGAAGGCCCTAACACAACAAGGCTTGCCACAATCCCGATCGTCACTACCGCGCCGGCGCCGACGATCCATCGTGTCCGCCTCCGGCTGGGGGGAGCGGCGTGCGCTTCAGCGGGTGCGGCGACGGGGACACCGGCGCTGTAGGTACGCACCGGCGTCACGGTGGTCGGGTTCTTCAACCCCTGGCTCAACTGCTCGGCGGTTGCGAACCGGTCCGCCGGGCTGCGTGCCAACGCCTTCATGACGACGTTCTCGAGCGTGGGCGGAACCGTGTTGCGAAGTGCCTGGAGACTGGGCACCGAATCCGTCACCTTGCGCGCGAGAATGTTCTGTGGCGTCGTGCCGCCGAATGGCGGTTCGCCGCCGAGCATCTCGGATGGGACAGATGGGACTGATTTCGGCCCCTCTATCCCATCTGTCCCCTCTGTCCCATCTTCCTTTGATGACTGCCATCCCCACGCGCCTCACGACCGCTCTCGCTGACCGCTACGTCCTCGATCGCGAGCTTGGCGAGGGCGGCATGGCGACAGTGTATCTCGCCCAGGATGTGAAACACGACCGGCGTGTCGCCATCAAGGTGTTGAAGCCGGAACTCGTGGCGGTGATTGGTGCCGAACGATTCCTCGCTGAGATCAAGCTGACGGCCAATCTCCAACATCCCCACATTCTGCCGCTGCATGATTCGGGGGAGGCTGATGGTCTGTTGTTCTATGTCATGCCGTACGTCGAAGGTGAGTCGCTCCGCGGCCGGATGGATCGCGAAAAGCAGATCCCCGTTGGAGAGGCGGTGCGCATCGCCTCCGAGGTGGCCGACGCATTGGATTACGCGCACCGGAACGACGTGATCCATCGGGACATCAAGCCCGAGAATGTGCTGTTGCACGACGGCCGCGCGCTCGTGGCCGACTTCGGTATTGCCCTCGCGGTAACGGAGGCGGGTGGATCGCGACTGACTGAAACGGGAATCTCGCTGGGGACGCCGCACTACATGAGTCCCGAGCAAGCGATGGGCGAGCGCGACCTCGATGCTCGGAGCGATCTCTACGCTCTCGGCGCCACCCTGTACGAAATGTTGGCGGGCGAACCGCCCTTCACCGGTCCCACGGCGCAGTCCATCGTCGCCAAAGTGATGACCGCGACCGCGGAGCCCGTGACGACCTATCGCAGCACGGTGCCGCCCCACGTGGCACAGGCGGTGTCGACCGCGTTGCAGAAGCTACCGGCGGACCGGTATGCCACGGCCGACGCCTTCTCGAAGGCGCTCACGCAACCGTCGACGGCGGTGGGCGCCGTGGGCGAAGCGCGTCGCGCGAGTCGCCCCGGCTTGGTGATGGGGGTGGTTGGAATCGCGATCGTGGCGTTGGCAGCCGGATGGATGCTGGGCCAGCGCGCTACTGGAGACACGTCTGGTGCAGTGCCGCCCTCCCGACTCGCGGTGCTGGCGCCCAAGGTCGGCGGATCTGGCGGTGCGGTCGAGAACCGGATGCTGTCCGTCACGCGCGACGGCTCGGCAATCGTGTACGTCACGGAGGCCGAGGGAGTAGGGAACCAGGTGGTGTGGCACCCGCTCGATGCAACCGGGCCAACCCCGGTTCCAGGAGCTGACGGGAGATACGGCCCGACGGTGTCGCCCGATGGCCGCTGGGTGGTCACCACCGGCGAGGTCGGTCAACGGAACTTGCTCCGACGTGTTCCGATCACGGGCGGAGCACAGAGCGCGCTCCGAACGGGGGGGGTGAACTTCGGTGGGATTCCCTGGGCAACGTGGGATGCCGATGGGGGCGTGTGGTTTTCGGGGCGCGTCACCGGCGGCCTCGTACGGGTCGGAGCCGAGAGCGATTCCGCGGAAGTCCGGTTCGAGGCACTGCGCTCGATCGTGCTGTCGGACATTTTGGATGATGGGCGAACTGGGTTGGCCGTCAACATGCCCATGGGGACCTCATCTGGCGCAGCGGTGCTACTCGATCTCGAGACCGGCGACACCCTCCCCTTGATTGACGTACCACTCGTCGAGATTCGATACACCTCGGGGTACCTCGTGTATGCCTTGCCAAACAACACGCTGCAGGCTGTGGCGTTCGACCAGGCGAGGCGCGAGGTGACCGGCGCGCCTGTGACGATCGCGACCGACGTGTCGCTGACTGGGACAGGCATTGCGCACTTTGACGTGTCCGCGAATGGCACGGTCGTGTACATCCCGGAGGAGCCTCGCACGTTGGTCTTGGTGAACCGAGCCGGGGCGGTGCGGGACGTGACGCCAGGAAGGCAGAACTATCACTCACCGATGTTCTCACCTTCCGGCCGCCGCGTGGCGGTGGATTTCACGTCCGCCGACGGTCGCGACGTGTGGATGCTCGACCTCGAGCAGCAAACGCTCACCCGAGTGACGTTCACGCGTGATGGTCACGATCCGACGTGGAGTCTCGACGGTCGGTTCATCACGTACACGTCGTCCCAGTCCGGAGTCTTTGGAGTGTTCAGAACGCGGGCCGAAGCGGGTGGAGGGTCGCCCGAACGCGTGATGGAGAATGCGGCGTTGGGATTCACGGGATACTGGTTGCGCGATGGGTCAATGTTGACCGTGGGCAACGGTCTGCGGGACGAAATGGGGATTGAATCCGGCCTCGACATCGCGCGTGTTCGACCCGGTGAGGTCGACGAAATCGAACCTGTGGTCGCAACCCCGTACCAGGACGAATTCCCGACCGTCTCGCCAGATGGACGGTGGCTTGCCTATGTGTCCGACCAGAGCGGCGAACGCCAGGTGTACCTCCGGCCGCTCGACGGCGAAGCCGATCAGATCCAGGTCTCGGTTGGCGGCGGCTCCGAACCGGGGTGGAATCCCCGGGGTGGCGAGGTGTTCTACCGACAAACGGTCGACGGCCGCACCGTGTTGATGGCGGCGCAAATCGAGACCACGCCTCGCCCTCGCGTGTCCGGCCGTACGGAGCTGTTTCCGGTTGGAGACATGGTCGCATCAAATCCGCATCGGAACTACGACGTGTCGCCCGACGGGCAGTCCTTCATCATGGTGCAGCGCAGTGCCGCAACGCGGATCATGGTGATCCAGCAGCTGCCGGAGTTGATCCGTGCTTCAAGTGGGTCGGCTGGCGGAGTGTCTCAGTAGATGGTCGGCTCGACCCGACGCTCGTCCTAGTAGTCCTCCTGCTCAGCCCGCGCCGGGCCGCCCAAGCGTTCGGCCAGCTCCGCGGCGATCCGAATGCCAACCTGACTCTCTTCGTCCACCACGGCATGCGCGCCGGCCACCTCCAACTGCCAGCGATGGACGTGGTACCGCGATCGGACCGAGACAACTGCGTCCGGTGCGAGCGATCGCACGCGCTGCACGATGTCGCGAGCGGTGCGCGGATCGGGGATCGTGACTGCCACGGCGGCTGCCGTTCGAACGTGCAGGCGTTCCAGCATCTCGTCGCGCGTGATATCGCCGACGTAGGTCTCGAGTCCATAACCGCGAGCCACGTCCGCACGGTCGGGACTGATGTCGACCACAATGATCTCGATGCCACGCTCTTCGATCAATGACTCCGCCACGCGCTGTCCCGCGGGACCGAAGCCGGCGATGACCACGTGCCCGCTGATCACCGCGGCGTGCTCGGCGGTCGTCAACCGGGGAACCGGCCTCGGATCCCATGATCCCACGGCCGTGGCAATTCGCGGTGCCAACGCCACCAAGAACGGTGTCAAGAAGAGCGTGATGGTGAGCGTGGCCAGGACGAGATCGAAGAGATTGGCATCGATCACGCCTCCGTCCCGCGCCAGTACCGCGATCACGAGTGAGAACTCGCCGACCTGCGCGAGCACCACGCCAGTCGCGACTGCCAGACCGAGCGGTAGCTTGAAGAGGTAGACGATGCCAGCCGTGACAGTGGTCTTGCCTATGACGATGGCGGAGACGACGGCTATGAGTAGCACCCCATGCTCGGCGACCCACGCCGGATTGCCCAGCATGCCGATCGAGCTGAAGAACAGCGTGACGAACAGTGTCTGCAGTGGAACGACGTCAGCCCGTATCTGCGTCGCAAACGGCGACTCGGCGAGGAGCAGCCCGGCCAAGAAAGCGCCAAGCACGGGCGAGAAGCCGAGCTCGTGCGACAGGGTCGCCGCGCCGACGGCGGTGACGATGGCAAGGAGGATCGGCAAATCCCGGTTGCTGTCCACCTTTCGAGCGGCAAGGAGTGGGGGAAGCACGTAATTGAGCACGACGTAGAGCGTGGCGACCACGAGCGCCGCTACGGCGATCGCCCGCGCGAGGCTGCCCAAGATGGCGGTCGTGGTGCCTCCGACAGCCAGCGCTGTCACCACGAGGGTGAGCGGGACCACGGCGATATCTTGCAGCAGCAGGATGCCGACCGCGTTGCGCCCGTGAATGGCGTCGACTTCGGCTCGCCTCGCCAGGAGGCGGATGACCGCGGCGGTACTGCTGAGCGCAACCACCGCCCCGATCACAATCGCGGCACGGACGTCCAACCCCGCGAAGACCGACACCGCACCGGCGACCAGCCCTGTCACCAAGACCTGCAGTGTCCCGCCACCGAGGGCAATGGGGCCCACGGCGCGAAGCCGGCGCCAGGAGAACTCGAGTCCGATCGTGAACAGAAGCAGGGCCACGCCCAACTCGGCGATGGTCATCACCGCATCGTGGCTGCGCACGAGATTGAGCGCGTTGGGACCGAGGAGCGAGCCTGCCAGGAGATAGCCAAGCAGGGGGCTCAACCGGACGCGATCCGCCAGTCCGCCTAGCACCATGGCGGCGGCGAGCAGGATCAGGATGTCGACAAGGATGCTCCAGAGGTCCATGCGGATCGGCGCCCGATGTAGCGGATGTCAACAACATACTGCAAGGCCGTCCTATGTGTCCCTCGGTCCGGTCTGCTCTGATTTCACTGAAACTCGGCGAACGCAACTGGCCCAGGCTTTCCGTCCTGCGACACCTGGCGGGGAGACCTAAGGCTCGCCGGGACGGCTGTCTTCGGGCGGCACGCGTTTGAGCCGCTGCAACAACGTGGTCCCCGTCTCCGAAACGGCCCGCATTCGTTCCTCCAGCACCATGATCTCTCCCTGGTAGTGCGAGTCGTCGCGAAGGTGGCGGACTAGGGTGGTCAGCGTCGCTTGCAGTTCGCGCGTGCGTGCTCCAGCCTCGGCACCTTGATTGGCCAGCGTTCGGTATCGCTCCACCAGCGCCCGCAGCCGCGTCGTCACCCTGCTCGTCGTTGCCGCGGCGCGGCCTTGGTCCTCGAGGGCTGCAAGCACGAGTTCCGCGGCTTCGAGAGCCTCTGCCGAGGGTCCGGTCACCAGCGGCTGAAGCGCGACCGCTTGCTCCAGTGCTCGCGTACTCTCTTCTTGCACTGTGGCGATCTGACCACCCATTCGTCCACTGACCTGCGCGAGACGCTCGTTGACCGCGACCACTTTCCCGAGTACATCGTCTAAGTCTTCGACGAGGTTGCTCACCCGTTCCATGAAATGGTTGAGGTCCAGCGCCACCTCGCCGAATTCGTCGTCAGATTTCGCCTCGACACGCAGCGAAAGATCGAGATGGCCCTTCGCGAGCCGCGCTAGCGTATGCCGGAGCCGGAGCAGAGGTTCCATGCGGAGGCGGAGGAGCAGGAACAGTACGATGGTGTGGAGGATAACGTTGGCCATAGCGACCACGGACACCAAGCGGGCCTCGTGCCAGAACTCGGCGAACCGATGCGAGCGATAGTTCCGTACGGTCACTCGACCGAGTGGATCACCGATCGCTGCGGTGACGTGACACGTGCGGCAGAATTGTTCGGCGACAAGAACCTGTGATGCCTCGTGATGGGGCCCGTCCGACCATTCAGGCGGGATGCCACGCGGTTCGTACCCCAAGGCTTCGCGAATCGACTCGATGGTGATCGAAGATGGCTCGATAGCGATCTCGTAGCCCAGGTCTTCGTGGTTACGACGGAGGATGGGATACACGGTACGCGCGGCCACCGGGCCACCCTCATTCAGCATGATGTCTCGAATGTCGGATGTCAGGCGCGCCGCCACGTCCTCCGTGGCGTCGCGTTCCTCCGTCTGGTAGTCGCGCCATGCCAACGCCGCCCGACCGCCAAGCTCCACTACCACAATGGCCGTGAGCGCGATCAGAAAATCGCGGATCATGCGGATCACGAACGATCGATCGAAGCGGCCCGGCGCTACGGCCATGGTGACTCCCTGGGTGGTTCGTTACGCATAACGCCGAAGGTGGCCCCGAGGTTCGCGCCATCGTGGTCAGATGTCCAGAGCGGGGAAGGGCTTGCTCCTCGGTGGCGTTCACTGAAGGCGTACCACAAATGGGTGAGGGCCCAGCCGTGTTCGAATTCTGGTGGGTGTTCCCGGCAGCAATCGTTTTCTCTACGGTCGCCATTGGCTCTGGCGTTTCTGGAGCGCTGTTCTTCAGCCCATTCTTCATTCTCGTGGTGGGTCTCTCGCCTGCCCAAGCGATTGGCGCGGGGCTCCTGACGGAAGTGTTTGGGATGGGTAACGGACTGCGATCGTACGTGGGGCAGCGCCTGGTCGACTATGCCACCGCGCGTTGGACACTGTTCGGCGCGATCCCGACGGTTGCCGTTGGCGCCTCGGTTGCGCACCTCATTCCGGGGGCGATCCTCAAGATCATCTTCGGCTCGGGTTTGGTGGTTCTGGCGGTGTTCTTGGTCGCGTTCCCCTCACCAGAATCGTGCGAGCCGGGAAGCCGCGAGGGTCCGATGATCGCACGGAAGTCGGAGGGCAAAGGCACGACGGTGATCCGTGCTCGCGACGGCACGGTGTGGGAGTATCCCACCTGTTGGCGACTGCCGGGTGTGTCGCTGGCCGCGGTCGGGGGTCTCCTGACCGGTATGATCAGTGTGGGATTGCCCGAGATCACTACGACACAACTCATCTTGCGCTGTCGCGTCCCTGCCCGTGTGGCGGTCGCGAAGAGCGTGTTCAGTCTCGCGATCACGGCGGTCGTAGGGGCGGCCATTCACGCCCTGGCGGCACAGCCTGCATGGAACGTCGTGATGTGGAGTATTCCAGGGGTGCTGGTGGGGAGTACGGTCGGAAGTAGGCTCGGCCGGCACATACCCGCGAGTGTGATGGAGAAGGCGCTCGGGATCGTCTTCGCACTCGTGGGCCTCCTAGTCCTCGTGCTGGAGATTGTGTAGTCTGGCGCTCTGCTCTATCCCCTCTATCCCCTCTATCCCCGCCGTCCCATCTTCTCTCCATGTCCCCAGGCCTTCGCGCGCCTCGGCGCCACTACGAAGAACGGGAGCCCTCACGAGAGAAGCGACCGCTCGACCAGCGGGTGAGCCTGTGGATGCCGGCGGTGATTGTCGGTGGTGTCGGGCTGATTTGGGTGCTCGCGGCCGGCTTTCCGATCTGGCTGGTCCCGGTCATGGCCGTCTTCGCGGTCGTCGTCGTGCAGTTCCTCCTGAGGGGAATGAGCTGGTTGGTGGGGGAGGGAACGCTTGGCACCAGTGGATCGACCACGCCATACCAGCGCGGTTACTCGGAGGCGGAGACGCTGGCGATGCGCGGGAAGTACACCGAGGCCGTGGCGGCCTATACGGACGTGATTGCCGGCTCCCCGGCGGACCCGGAGCCGTACCTCCGTATCGCGCGTATCTATAAAAAGGAGTTGGGGAGCGTTGACGATGCAGCGTTCTGGTATCGGCGTGCGCGGCGCGAGGCGACGGTGGCGCCGGGACAGGATTTGGCAACCAGTCGTGAACTCGTCGAGCTGTATCTTGCATCGGACGATCCGCGTCGCGCGATTCCTGAGTTGGCAAGGATTATTGAACGTTTCCGGGACACACCGGAGCATGCGTGGGCCGAAGGGTTGCTTGATGAACTGAGGGCGCAGGGAGGCTCCTAATGGAAGTCATTATCCAACGAGATTACGAAGCAATGAGCAGGACCGCTGCACAAATCGTCGTCGAGGTGCTGAATGCGAAACCGAACGCCGTGTTGGGTATGGCCACCGGGTCGACGCCACTCGGACTCTATCAGGAGTTGGTCCGCCTCCATCGCGAGAAGGAGCTGGATTTCTCGCGCGTGACGACGTTCAACCTCGATGAGTACGTGGGCCTGCTGATGAATCACCCGCAGAGCTATCACTACTTCATGCGCGAGCACTTCTTCAAGCACGTCAATATTCCGGCCCAAAACATCAACATCCCATCGGGGACCACGAGCAACTATCCCGCGTTCTGTGAGTGGTACGAGGAGCGGATTGCCGAGTGCGGGGGGATTGACCTCCAGATCCTGGGAATTGGGACGGACGGGCACATCGCCTTCAATGAACCCGCGAGTTCGTTGAGCTCACGCACACGCCTCAAGACATTGTCCAAGCAGACCATCGATGACAATGCGCGGTTCTTCGAACGCCGTGAGGACGTCCCGATCTATGCGATTACGATGGGGGTTGGGACAATCCTCGATGCACGGAAGCTGGTGTTGGTGGCGAGCGGAGCGGCCAAGGCCAACGCGGTCGCGCAGGCCGTGGAAGGACCAGTCTCGAGCATGATCACCGCGAGCGCGATCCAGATGCACCGTGACGCCACGGTGATCGTGGACGACGAGGCGGCGGCCGAGTTGGACATGCGCGACTACTACGAGTTCATCTACGCGGCCAAACCGGCCGCCCCACGGTTCTAGCAAGCGAGTCTGGCCAGCCCCTCGTGTCGCTTGCCACTCGAGTTCTCGTTGCGCTGCTTGCCGGGCTGGCGATCGGTGTGGGCGTGTCACTCGCTGAGAGCGCCGCACTCGACCGTGCCGTGCAGTGGGGAGAGCCCGTTGGAGCGCTCTGGGTCAACGCGATTCGTATGACCGTGGTGCCGCTCGTGGTCTCCCTGCTCGTCACTGGCGTGGCGTCTGGGTCGCCGACTATGGCGGGGCGGGTTGGGGGAACGGCGCTCGTGTGGTTCATCGCTCTAGTCGCAGGCGCGTCGCTCCTGACGGCGGTCGCCGCCCCACCCCTGTTGGGATTCGTGGAATTCGACGCCGGCGCCTTTGCCTCGCTTCGAGAGGCGGCGGCGCCCGCGGAGGTGGAGTTACCACCGTTTCGCGATTGGGTTGTTGGATTGATTCCGTCGAATCCCGTGCAGGCGGCGGCGGACGGTGCGATGCTCCCGCTCATTGTGTTTTCTGGGGTGCTGGCACTCGCCATTACGAAACTCGATGCCCAGTACCGTGACGTACTGGTTGGGTTCTTCGACGCCGTGTCGCGGGCGATGTTGGTCATCGTCGAATGGATTCTGCTTGTCGCGCCCGTCGGGGTGTTCTTCCTCGTGCTGCCATTGGCTGCCAACACGGGGATCGATCTTGTCCGAGCCATGGGCTGGTTCTTGGTGGTCGCGTGCGGTCTGATCGTCGTCGCGCTCGTCCCTCTCTATCCCATCACGGCGACGTTCGGAGGTGTTTCCGTCCGGGCGTTCGCACGCGCGTGCGCGCCAGCGCAAGCCGTCGCCTTCAGCACGCGGTCGTCGCTCGCCTCGCTGCCCGCGATGCTCGAGGCCGCGGATCGCGACTTGAAGCTGCCATCGACGATCAGTGGTATCACGCTTCCGCTCGCCGTCGCCTTGCTCAAGTTCTCATCTCCGATCGCGCGGGGCACCGGCACCTTCTTCATCGCCCGACTCTATGGCGTGGACCTCGGCGTGGTCGAAATCGCCACGATCACCGGTGCCATCGCAGCGCTCAGTTTCTACTCTCCGGGGATTCCCAGCGGCGGTCTCTTCATCTTGACGCCGATCTACATTGCGCTGGGCCTCCCGGTGGAAGGGGTGGGCCTGCTCATTGCGCTCGACTTGATCCCCGACATGTTCATTAGCACCGCGAATGTGACGGCGGACATGTCGGTGGCGGTGATTCTCGGGAAGCGGGAAAGGGGAAGGGGGAGAGGGCGCGAGGGACTGTTGGACCAGTGACGACTTCGTGAACGTAGCATCGCTCTGCTTAGGAGGTTCTGTGGTGCGGATACCCGGTTGTGTTGTCTTGATGCTTCTCGTGGTGGCGAGTACGGCCACGGCCCAACATGAACATTCGCCGTACGCCGCGATGGCCAATAGTGAGATTGCTTCCTTGTCTCAAGACGAGTCAGCGCAACTGCAGTCGGGGGCCGGCATGGCGCTCGCCCGGGCGGCGGAGCTGAACCACTATCCAGGTCCGCTGCACGTGCTGGAGCTGGCGGACTCGCTCGAGCTCACCGCAGATCAACACACGCGCGTTACCGCCATTCGCGAAGAGATGCTCGAACGCGCCATCGCTCTGGGGGAGAAGATCATCGAAGCGGAGCGCACTCTGAGCCAGCGATTCGAACACGCGCACGTCGACTCGGCGACGGTGCTGACATCAACCACGTCCATTGGCTATCTCTACGGCGAACTCCGCTACGTCCACCTCGCCGCGCACCTTGCTGTCCGACACGTGCTGACCGAAGAGCAAGTCGCCGCGTATGAGCGGTTACGCGGCTACGTCGCGCCGATGTAACGCGCGCCGGTGACTGAGTCGCAGCCGACCGACGTCGTGGTCATCGGCGGTGGTCCCGCCGGTGCCACGGCAGCCCGCCTCCTGTCCCAATGGGGTCATGCCGTCACCCTCATCGCGAAGCCGGAGGGCCGCCCGAATCTGGGGCAGTCCCTGCCACCCAGTAGCGATAAGCTCCTCACCCACATTGGCATCATCGACGCCGTGCAGGGTGAGGGATTTCTCCGCACGACAGGGAACACGGTGTGGTGGGCGGCCGGGGAGGGCCGATCGGAATCGTTCCCCAATGATGCAACAGGCTATCAGATCGAGAGCGCGCGGCTCGAGGCCTTGCTCGCTGGACTCGCTGTAGCGGCAGGGGTGCACGTGGTATCGGCGACCGTGCGCGACGTTCGCGTGCAGCCGGATGGGATGTTGGTGGTGTACGATGCGGAGGAAGGGGCTGACCAGGCGTCGTGTCAGTGGGTGCTCGACTGTTCGGGGCGCGCGGGCGTCATGGCGCGCCAAGGGTGTCGACAGCCAGTCGAAGGGCATCGGACCGTCGCCTTAGCCCGGGTGTGGGAAGACCAATCCTGGGAGGTGCCGGATCCCACCCACACCCTGGTCGAGAGCTACTGCGATGGCTGGGCGTGGTGCGTGCCAGTCTCGTCGGAGCGGCGCTTTGTCACGATGATGGTCGATCCCGGTGCCACGACGCTCAGCCGCGGCGCCGCGTTGAACCGCATGTACGACGGCGAACTTGGCAAGACGGACCGTCTGTCGGCCATGACCGCTGGCGCCACCCCGGTCGGTGATGCCTTTGCGTGTGGAGCATCCCAGTACTCGGCGGATTGCGTCACCGGTGACGGGTTTTTGCTGGTGGGTGATGCGGCGTCATTCATCGATCCCCTGTCTTCGTTCGGGATGAAGAAAGCGTTCGTGTCGGGCTGGATGGCGGCCGTGGTGACCAACACCTGCTTGCGCGACCAAACGATGCAATCTCCGGCGTTGGAGCTCTTCGAGCGACGCGAACAGGAGGCGTACCACGCCTTACGAGCGATCGCGGAGCGCTTCTATACGGAAGCGGCCGACACCCATGAGCATCCATTTTGGCTCGTGCGCGGCGAGCAAGGTGAGGATGCCACCGACGAGTCGGTGCTCGCGGTCGACGTGCAACGCCTGAAGCATGACCCCGCCGTGCTTGCGGCATTTGCAGCCCTCCGGGAAGCCCCAGCCATTCGCCTCGTGAGGGGACCTGACGTGCGCATGGCTGAAGGCCCGGCCGTTCAGGGCAATACCGTGGTGCTCGAAGACCAGCTTGCGTCTCCGTGGGTGCCCGACGGCCTGCGGTATCTCCGGAACATCGATCTACCAGAACTTGTCCGGATGGCGGGGGAATTCAGCCAAGTGCCGGACCTCTACGACGCCTACAACCAGCGTCACGCACCGGTGGTCCTGCCGGATTTCCTCGGTGCGCTGGCCGTCCTGTTGGCCAAGGACGTGTTACAGAATGATGTGGCGCCGGATTGACGCGGGCTCGCGAAAGTGATAAAAGCAATCACAACGCGTTGCTACTGAGTCGCCGATGATCCTCCTCCCAGCCCGACCACAGCGGGTCGCCCTGACGCTGCTGACTGTCTCCCTGCTGCCGTTGGCGGTAGGTGCGCAGTCGGATCCCGAAGGAATTCCGGTCACGCACACCGCGGTGGTACAAAACTGCGTTGCCTGTCACACACAGGACTCCACCGGCCGCATGAGTAGGATTTCCTACTCGCGGAAGACCCCTGAGGGGTGGCAGAATACGATTCGCCGTATGGTCATGCTGCAGAATGCGCGGCTCCAACCGGACGTGGCGCGCGACATCGTCCGCTACTTGGCTGACGAGCATGGTCTGGCACCTGAAGAAGCTCGACCCGGAATGTTCGAAGTCGAGCGACGCATGATCGACTGGGAATACGAGGGCGACGAAGACACGCAGGAGACGTGCAAGGTTTGTCATTCACTGGGGCGCGTGATTCTCCAGCGACGGACCAAAGACGATTGGACGAGCACGATCGAGCTCCATCGCGGACTTTACCCGGTGGTGGAGTTCCAAGGCTTTCGCCGCGGCGGCCCGTCTGATGAGGACGATGACGATCCGCGCCATCCAATGGACAAGGCGATCGCGCACCTCGCGCGGGCCTTTCCACTCGAGACGGACGAGTGGCGCTCGTGGTCAGCGACTAAGCGCCCAGCGAGGCTGGCGGGGATGTGGGCGGTGTCGGGGAGTGAGATGGGGAAAGGACCGCTCTACGGCACACTCACGGTTCAACGAGGTGAGCGCGACGGCGATGTCACGACGGCGTTGGAGTACCGCTACGCGCGAGATGGGAATACGGTGCGGCGTACGGGGCGCGCGACCGTGTACACCGGGTTTCAATGGCGTGGTCGGTCGTTCGAGGGATCGGATGAGGCGACGGCCCTCCGGGAAGTCATGTTTGTCGAGCGTGACTGGCAGTCCATGTCGGGGCGGTGGTTCCGGGGCGACTACGATGAGATTGGGCTCGACGTCTCACTCCATCGGGTACGCAGTGATCCCGTCGTGCTCGGCGTGTACCCCATGGCGGCACGCACGGGACAGGCACACACCGTGACGGTGTTCGGGGCGAATCTCCCGCAAGACATCGGAGCCGATGCCATCGATCTCGGCCCTGGTGTCGACGTGCGGCGTGTTACGAGCCGCTCCCCGACCGCGGTGACAGCACAGATCCAGGTCGCTGCCGATGCCGCGCTTGGGCCCCGTGACGTGTTTATCGCGGGCAGCAATATGGAGCGCGGACTCACTGTCTTCGACGAGGTGCACCGCATTGCGGTCGAGCCTCGGGCCGGCCTCGCGCGAGTCGGCGGTATCGTGTTTCCGAAGCAGCTGCAACAGTTTCAAGCGGTCGCGTTTCACAATGGGCCGGATGAGGACCCAGAGACGGATGACGACCTCCGCCTCGGCGTGGTCGACGTCACGTGGGGCTTGGAGGAGTACACACGCACGTTTGATGACAATGACATCGACTATGTGGGGGCGATCGACCGCAACGGTCTGTTCACGCCTGCTGCCGATGGCCCCAATCCGCAGCGAAACCAGAATCGCAACAACATCGGGGACGTGTGGGTCGTGGCGACCTATGCGGGTGACAACGCGCCAGCGACTCTTCGTGCGCGTGCGCATCTGGTTGTCACGGTCCCCCTCTATTTGCGGTGGGAACCCTGGAAGGTGACGCCACGATGACCCTCCTGACGCGGGGGGAGATGCACGAATTCACCGCGGCCAATCAGCGGTTCGTGTATCTGGTGCCGTCCGCAGCCGTGTTCCGTCTCGATCCCGTGTCGGAAGCGGTGCTCGACACCCTGGGCGATCGGATCCTCACGCCCGACCAGCTTGCCGACGGGCTGGCGGACCGTTTTGGCCTGGAGAACGTCCACGCGACCATCGGTGAGCTGCACGCCGTTCGAGCGGTGAGTGAAGCGGGCGCCTGGCCGGACGACCAGTTGATGCAGATGCCACCGGCGGATATGCCGCTCACGACCATGGTCATGAACGTCACCAGCAAGTGTAACCTGGCGTGCACCTACTGCTACGAGTATGGCGACGATCGCATCACCGACTCTGCCTGTGGTGATCAACCGGACTTCATGAGCGAGGAAACGGCGCGGCAGAGTGTCGATTTCATGTTTCGTGAGTCCGGCGAGAACAAGGTGGCGCACCTGAACTTTTTTGGGGGTGAGACGCTGCTGAACTTCAAAGTGCTGCAGAGTTCCGTTGCGTACGCGAGAGAACGTGCGGCGGCGCTTGGGAAGGAGGTGCAGTTCGGACTCACGACCAATGCGACACTGCTGAAGCCCCATATCATCGAGTGGTTGGCCGAAAACCGGATTGGCGTTACAGTCTCGATCGATGGTCCGCAGGATGCCCAGGATGAGTTCCGTGTCTTCAAGAACGGGCGTGGGAGCTACGACGTGGTGGTCCCGAAGATCAAAGCGCTCTTGCAGAAGCATCCCACGCGACCCATTGGTGCGCGCGTCACGCTGACCCAGCAGAACTTGAGCGTGCGCAAGATCTTCCAGCACCTCACGGACGATCTGGGATTCTGGGAAGTGGGGTTTGCACCGGTCACCACCTCGACGTTCCGCGACTACGCCATTGAGGATGAGGGTTTTGACTCCATGCTGGAGCAGTTCCAACAGCTCGCGTACGAGTGGTTGGAGCATACGGTCGACAATCGCCATCACGCCTTTTCCAACGTGCGCGACACGATTGAGGAGCTCCATAGGGGTGTGAGCAAGGCGTTCCCATGCGGCGCGGGCTTGGGGTTGGTGGGGGTGGGCACCGGTGGGGACGTCGCGCTGTGTCACCGCTTCGCCGGATCGGACGACCATGCCATCGGGTCCATCACCGGGGGCATGGACCGCGTACAGCAGCGCGCGTTCCTGGAACAGCACCACATCGACAACAAACCGGAATGCCACACGTGTTTTGCGCGACCGCTCTGCTCAGGTGGATGCTACCACGAGGCCCACACGCGGTACGGGTCGACGACCGCCGCTAACCTGCACTATTGCACATGGATTCGACGCTGGACCGATACCTGTCTGCGTATCTATGGCGAAGTGGCAGAGCGCAACCCGCAGTACCTGGCACAATTCGAGAACTGAACGCGTTCATCGAGGACGACGCATGAAACATCTGCGACCGATCAACCAAAAGGCGAGCAAAATCGAAGCGACCGTGTCGCGACCCGACCACGATGTACGTGCGATGCAAGGTGGGTCACCGGGGCCGCACATCCCCCTCGGGTGTTCGTTCGTGTTTTCCCCAGGCTGGGAAGTGGACTCCACTGGCGGGACGGCTGGTCTGTGCCAACCGGTGGAACGCGACTTGTTCGACTGCTATATCACGTGTTTCTGGCCGGCGCACGTCCCCGATCACTACAACTACGCGCCCGATTGGACGGCCAAATGCGCGGCCGCGCAGCAAGACTGGCGCAACATCGATTTGATCTTCCCATGAGATCCGTCCGTCTGGTTTGCTCAGTTCTGATACTCGCCGCCTGGGCGGCGTCCCCGCTGGCCGGACAAGCATTGAATGGCGGAAATGGGTTGATGTATTTCGGTACGTACGCCGAGACGATCAAAGTGCTTGATGAAAGCACCTTTGAGATGATCGATGAAATCCCGCTGAGCATTGGCCTGCCGCTCAACGTGAGCCCATCCCACAACCGGGAACGCCTGTACGTCACCGACGCGCGATTCGAACATGTCGAGGTGATCGACCTCGCGACTCGCAAGAGTGTCGACCGCTTCACACTGTCTGAAGGAAACAAGACGGTTCGCCTGTGGGGATTCGACGTGGAGCCGCGGGAGCGCTTTGCGATTCTGTTGGTCAAAATCACGACCAAGGAGATCGACCGGTATGAAACCAGTGGGGCGATCTTGCTCCGCTACGATCTCCAAAGCCACACGGTGACGGACACCATTCCCTGGCCGGACGAGCAGGAGCGTGACTTTGCCCGGTTCATGTTCTCGCAGAACGGAGACCTCGCCTACTTCTTTGCCGACGAAATCATCGTGCTCGAGACCGAGGGCTTCACCGAGGTGGACCGCTGGGCCCTCGAGCACGAGCTGGATGACGGGATGGGCCGGTTCAATTTTGGGTTCCCGGGGTCGCCGTACGAAGAGCCCGGGTTCTACACCGGCCTCTTCCGCCTGACCGACGCGGTGCAGAACCGTCGCATGATGGGAGTAGCGCGTGTGAACTTGGACGAACGCAAGGTGGACTTCTACATGCTGGGGCCCAGTGAAAGCGTGAGCTTCACCCTCGCCCCGGGTCGCACGAAAGCGTACGGACTGCGGCGGCAGGTGGGCAACTACGAGTTCTGGACATTCGACCTCGAACGCCGCCGAGTCGAGCGGAAGCAGCCGTTCGACGGTCGCCCACGTATGTCGTTGCTGCCGTCGTCCAACGGGCAATACCTCTACATCTTCGGTGCCGGGAACACGATCGATATCTACGACGCGGACACGTACGCGTTCCTGCGAACGGTCACGCTCGACGCGGATATGATCGCTACGGTGCTGTTGCCTGGAGCCGGCCGGTAGGCCGGCCGGACTCCCCGCTGGTGCGGGACCACGATCTGCGGTGGGCGTTCCGGTTCATCGCGCCGTATTGGGCGCGACTCGCCGTCGTGCTTGGGGCGACGCTCCTCGGCACTGGGCTCACCCTCGCTATCCCCTACCTGTCCAAGGGGCTCGTCGACGAAGCGTTGCTCGCGCTCGACGGCAGCAAGCTTGTGCAGTACGTCGGCCTCATCGCTGCGGTCACGGTGGCCAGCTACGGCATCAACGTCGTGAGCGGATTGATCTATACCCGCACCTCCGCCGAGATCCTGTTCGACATGCGCCTCGTGGTGTACCGGCACCTGCAGCGTTTGTCTCCACGGTTCTACGCCACGACGCCCATGGGGCAGATCATGTCGCGGATCAACGCGGACATCAGTGAGATCCAGCGTGTGGCCTCCGACCTGGCCCTCGCCTGGGTGAGCAGCGTGTTCTTGCTCCTCGGCACCGCAGTGATGATGATCGTCCTCGATTGGCAGCTGTTTCTGGCCGGCGTCGCGCTGCTACCGCCGGCCATCTGGGCGCTGGTCGTGTATCGGCGTCGACTGGAAGGCGCCGTGGCAGTCATGCGCGAGCGCAGCGCCAACATCGGGAGCTTTCTGATCGAAACCCTCCAGGCCAATCGCCTGGTCGCCAGTGCCAATGCGCAGGATCGAGAAGCGACGCGATTTCGCACGAAGAACGACGCTTTTATCCAGGCACTCATGGCGATGCGGAAGCTCACCTATCTCTCGGGTGGCTTGCCGGGACTCCTCGTGGGCCTGAGCTCGGCGGTGGTATTCCTCTATGGTGGGTTCCGCGTCATCAGTGGTGTCATCACGCTCGGGACGCTTGTTGCGTTTGTGGCGTATCAAATGCGCTTGCTCTCGCCCATCCAGGGGCTGATGGGTCTGTATGCCAGCCTCGCGACCGCGAAAGTGTCGCTCAGGCGGGTACGCGAGATCATCGACTACCGCATTGAGGTACGCGATGCTGACGACGCGGTTGCTCTCGACGCCGTGGAAGGTAATCTCGCGCTCGACGGGGTCTCGGTAGCCTTTCGTCCGGGCGTCGACGTGTTGCGGGACGTCACCTTCACCGCTACGCGCGGCGAAACGGTGGCCATCGTCGGCCCAAGTGGAAGCGGGAAGTCCACGATCGCGGATCTGCTGGTCAGGCTGCTGGACCCGCAGCGCGGCATGGTGACGGTGGACGGGCTTGATGTTCGCGGCATCCGCCTTCACGACCTCCGCTCACACGTCGCGCTCGTCGATCAAGATCCATTCGTGTTCCACGCGTCGGTTGCCGAGAACGTTCGGTATGCCCGTCCGGATGCATCCGACGCGGAGGTAGCCGAAGCGCTTCGTGCTGCGGGCGCGGCCGACTTCGTGGACGCGCTGCCGCACGGGCAGGACACGGGGTTGGGCGAACAGGGACGTACGTTGTCGGCCGGGGAGCGACAACGGCTCGCGATTGCGAGAGCCTTTGTGAGTGATCCTGCGATCCTAGTACTCGACGAGGCCACGGCCTCGTTGGACCCAGAGACCGAACGTGACGTCGCCCGCGGGTATGAGGCGCTGATGCGCGGTCGCACGACCGTTCTGATTACCCATCGCCTCGACCTCGCAAGCCGAGCGGACCGCGTGTTGGTGCTCCACGAGGGAAGGGTGGTGGAGCAGGGCGCACCCACTGATTTGTTGGCGCAGCGCGGCCGCTTTCGCGAGTTGTTTACGGGTGCCGCGTCGCCGGATGCGTCGTGAGCGCGACGCAGTCGCTCTCGATCACGGACCACGTTCTTGCCAACCGCACTGGTCGCGGCGTTATCGTCGCGGTCATTGACAGTGGTGTGCACGCTGCGCACCCGCACATCGTCGCCGATGCCAGTGGGTTTAGCGTGTCGGAGCACGGTGCGCGCGGTGCCGACATCGTCGATCGTCTTGGGCACGGCACGGCGGTCACCGCAGCCATCATGGAAAAGGCGCCGGAGGCGGCGTATCGGATCGTCAAAGTTTTCGACGACCGATTATCCGGTACGTCGCAGCACCTGATCCACGCAGTGCGGGCGTCCGTCGCCGACGGGGCGAGGTTGGTCAACCTCAGTCTTGCCGGCACGTGCACCGATGCGCGGCCGGCGTGGGCGACCGTGGTAACCGAAGCGATAAGGGCTGGCGCCATCATAGTGGCCCCGTGCGACCGGCGGCAGGAGGATCTCCTCCCTGGGTCCCTATCGGGCGTGGTGCGGGTCGTGTTGGATCCACATTGCCCCCGAGGAGAAATCCGGGTGGGATTGGATCTCTGGCCTACCATTGCTGCCTCCGGGTATCCCCGTCCGATACCAAACGTGCCTGTGCATCGCAACGTTGCCGGTGTGAGTTTCGCGGTGGCCAACGTCACGGGTATGCTTGCGTTACTGCTCGAGGGTCAGCCGCATGTCACGAGTGCGGAAGGAGTATTCGATCTACTCCGCGCGGAGGCGTCGCACGCGCGCCGATAGGACCCGGGTACCCCTTCAGTTGCCGCGCCGGTTCCCGCCCGGCATCTTCCTACGATCCACCAAACGAAACCGTACGCTTGTGAAGGGGACTCCTATGCGAATGCACGTTCGCTCGCTCGTGACTGCCTCAGCTGCCATGCTCATGCTGGTCACAGCCGTCCGCGCACAGGACTTGGACCCGCAGATCACCACCGAGGCGTTTCTGCGGCCGGCGCAATCCATTGCCGATGCGGTGCTCGCTCCGCGACATCTCAACGTGACGCTCGACAACCCGAGCCCGGATGGGATGCATTTTCTCAATGAGCAGGGTGACGGTCCGCCGACCATGGCGAGCTTCGCCAAGCCGTTCTACCGGCTGGGAGGTCTGCAGATCGATCCCGCAGCTAACCGCTCGCGTTTCACGACCACGCGCAGCGGTATGCGGATTCTGGTCACGCATCGGGAATCGGGCGAGGTCACGGTAATTGAAGGCCCCAATGGCGCTCGTGTGTCGGGCGCGGAGTGGTCGCCCGACGGATCGCGCATCGCATTCTTCGCACATTTGGATCGCGAGACCCGTATCTACACGGCGGACCCCACATCCGGCCGTACGAGACAAGTCACCCGTCGTCCGGTACTGGCCACCGGGGTCACGTCGATTGCGTGGACGGCGGATTCGCGCTCGATCGTGACGGTGCTCGTGCCCGAAAACCGTGGGCCGGAGCCGGTGGCGCCATCGGTGCCGGCTGCGCCTCAGGTGCGGATCACGACGCCTGAAACGAACCGGATTCGAACGTACCCCGACCTGCTCGAGGACGCGCGCGAGAAGGCCCTCGTCCAGTACTACATGACGGGGCAGCTGGCGGTGATCGATGTCGAGAACCGTCGTGTACGGGCGGTCGGGACGCCGGCCATGATTCAAAGCGTCGATGTCTCACCCAACGGGCTGCACGCCTTGGTGACGACCATGCGCGAACTCTCGTATATCGTGCCGACGAGATCAGGTGGGACGGCGACGGAGGCGTGGGATCTCCAGGACGGGACGGTCTTGGCGTTGGTGAGTGAACAGGATGTCCGTGACGGTACCCCCGCCGACACGGCTGACCAGAATGGGGATCCGGACAGGCGGAACGTAGGCTGGCGCCCGGACGGAACCGTTGGCTTCCTTCAGATGGAGCCCAAGACGGAAGACGATACCACCGACGTAGAAGAGGAAGAGGAAGACGAACGCTCGTCGCGCTCGCGGCGGAAAGACCGGGTTATGCAATGGTCCGCACCGTTCGATGACACCTCCATGAAAGTGGTCTTTGAGAACAACTCGCGAATGGGATCCGTGCGGTACTCGGCCGACGCCGAGACGCTGTTCATCCGCGAGCAAACGGGTCAGCGGGTGCACGACTACGCCGTGCGGCTGAGTGACCCGGAAACCAAGCACACGATCTATCGTGGAGAACTGGTCCGCCGTCGTCGCGGGCAACCCTCCATCGCCACGAAGATGGTCAACGGAGCGACTGTCGTTCGAACGTCAAGCGACGGCCAGCACGTGTTCGTGACGGGGGTCGAGTATCACGAGGATCCCCTGGCCGAATCCCCACAGTCCTACATCGACCGCGTTGCCATTGAAGGCGGAGAGAAAGAACGCGTCTACGAGAGTGACAACAGCGGGATGTCGGAGCGCCTGCTGGCGATTCTCGATGATGACGCCACACACCTCGTTGTACATCGGGAAAGTCCGATGGACATTCCAGATTCGTATTATCGGAATGCGGGCGACGGCTCCCTTCGCCAACTCACACGGAATACGGACCCCGTACCGGACGTCACGGGTGCCCAGCGTCGGCGCTACGAAGTCACACGCGTCGACGGCTTCGCGTTCGACGTTGAAGTGACGCTTCCGCAAGACTGGAATGGTGAGCGGCTTCCGGGCATGATGTGGTTCTATCCGCGCGAGTACACCAATCAGGACGGCTACGACGAGACGCGCGAGACGTACAATAAGAATGCGTTCCCCAACATCGGTTCACGCACCATGGATATCCTCGTCCGAGCGGGGTACGTGGTCATCGAGCCCGACGCACCGATCATCGGGGAAGAAGGCCGGATGAACGACAACTATGAACACGATCTCCGCAACAACCTGGCGGCCGTGATCGATCATCTGGACCGGGAAGGCGTCATCGATCGCGATCGCCTCGGCATTGGCGGCCACAGCTACGGCGCGTTCGGTACGGTCAATGCCATGGTGCACACGCCGTTCTTCAAGGCTGGTATCGCAGGAGACGGAAACTACAATCGCACGTTGACGCCGTTTGCATTCCAGTCCGAGCGGCGCTCGTTCTGGGAAGCACCACAGATCTACATGCGGATGTCACCACTCTTCCATGCCAACAACTTGAGCGGCGCCTTGCTCATGTATCACGGCGAACACGACCAGAACGTCGGCACCTTCCCGATCAACTCGTGGCGGCTCTTCGAAGCCCTCGAATCACTGGGCAAGACGGCGTCGCTGTACGTCTATCCGTTCGAAGATCACGGACCGGCCACGCGGGAGACTTTACTGGATCTCTGGGCGCGCTGGACGGCGTGGCTCGACAAATACGTCAAGAATGCGGGTGAGGAGGGCGAGAAGATCGCGGCCGACGCCGGTGCAGGACAGCCGTAACGGGTCACCTTCGAACCCACGAGTGAGCGGGAGCACCAAGACGGTGCTCCCGTTTGCGTATGGCCCAGGTGCGCTACGGGAACTGCAACGGTAGTTCCACCAGGACGCGCACGACTCGCCCGTTTGCCAGCTCCCCCGGTGTGATACGACATGATGCCGCGACCCGGGCCGCCGCGGCCTCAGCCGCCGGCGAGGGCGCGGTGATGACCTCAACGTTGCTCACCGTACTGTCGACCTCCACCACAAAGCGTGTCAGAATGCGGAGTTCACCGCGGATGGCATCCGGCCGCAGCAACGGCTCACTGCATCCCAAAACACGCGGCTTCACCGCCACATCACTCAGCCCAAACACGTCGCTCGAGCGCCACGGCATCCCCGTATCCCACGGTGCGTACCCCCGACGATAGGCGAGCCATCCAAAGCCCGAACCGGCAACGTCCCGGAAGCGCCACTCGGTAAGCGCTGGCGTACTGGCATTGTCGATGATAGCCGGACCACACATCGCGGTGCGTCCCACCGGCGTGATACAGATGCGTCGACCGTCGAACTCCCACACGCCCAGACTCAGCACGAGCGTGTCGCCGTCGGCAGTCACACGCCAGATCGAATACTGGCGGTGCTGTTCGAACAGCAAGTCCCATTGCGTGCCCACGATGTTGGCAGACCACTCGCCAACGAAGTCAGAGAGTGTCTGGGCCTCGAGCGGCGTTCCGTGACACCCGACGGCGGCCGCGACGGTGAGCACCGCCGTCATGATTGGCGTGCTGGCTTTGGTTGACGCCGCAGGCGTTCCGGTCACCTTTGGTCCGTCATGAGGAGATGTACATTCTACTCTGATGGGGCCATTCTGGTCCCCTCCACGCGGCACGGCGCGGGCGCGCTGGTCTGAGATGGATACCGTTCGGTACGTCGTTGCCGTGCTCGTGTGGGCCCTGCTGCCACCGGCGATCGTCTATTGGCTCGTCATACATCCGTTCGTCGGGTTCTGGCGACGGCTCGGCAAGGTCCTAACCCTGTGGATCGTGGCCCTCGGCTTCGGCGCCATGATCTTCGTGCTGTTCGTCGTTCGGGATCGTTTCCTCGTCCGCGAGTTTGGAACACACTGGACGTTGTGGGTGGCGGCGGCACTGTTCTACATGATGTCGATTGCGATCGAGAGACAGTGTCGCAAGCAGCTCAAGCTTCCCACGCTGGTGGGAGTTCCGGAAGTCGACCCAGATCAAAGCAGCCGCGCGTTGCTCAGTGAGGGCATCTACGCCCACGTCCGCCATCCCCGATACGTGAGCGTCATGTCCGGCATGCTGGCGATGGCGCTGTTCACGAATTACTTGACCGTCTGGGTGCTCTTCGCGTTCGCGGTGATCGCTCTCTACGTGATTGTCCGACTTGAGGAGCATGAATTGGTGGCCAGCTTGGGAGCGACATATCAGGCGTATCGGGAACGAGTCCCGATGTTCATACCGAGAAAGTCATGACCGAGGCATCACAACCACCTCGACGCTCGGTTGTCTGCCTCCTGCTGCTAGGCGTGTTCATGGGCAACGATGTAGCGGACGCGCAGCAGGCTGCGATGCTCGTCCTGGAGGCACCGGCCAGCACTGAGGCCATGGCGTACGGGAACACGCCCTACCTGTACTCCCGTGAATCCGGCATGATGTTCTACGCTCCGGCGTTGCTGCCCCGGTCCCGGGGGGTCACCGCCGCGCTCCAACGCTATGGCTCAGCGGGAACGATGGCCACGCTCTCGGGTGCGGGTCCGTGGCACGATGGCGGGCTGGCGATCGGCCTCCAATACCTACGGTACGGTGCACCGACTGGTCTGCCGGTCGGCCGCGACAGCCAGAGCGTGACGCTGACCACCGACGCAGTGGGGGTGACCGAGTTCGTGGGCTCTATCGGGTATGGGCGGGAGATCCTGGGTCTTCGCACTGGGATCGTCGTCAAGTACCTCGAACAGACCCTCAATCAGCACGGGGATCGGACCGTTGCGGTTGATCTGGGAGTCGCGGCGGAGGTCGGGCCTGTCCTATTCGGCCTGACCGGCCGCAACCTCGGCCCCGACCTCGACGTTGTCGATGACCCATGTCCGGGATGTGCAATTGGGGCGCCAGTGACGCGCCGCGCGCTCGAATTGCCAATCCTCGTGGCGGGCACCGTCTCCTCCGACGAGTTTCAGCTGGGACCGCTCGACCTGTTCTTCACCGCGCAGGTTCTGCGACGGCGCGACGGTGCGTTCATCCCGAGTGGTGGGGCGGAACTCTCCTATTGGCCGGTGACGGGCTACACCTTTCGTGTGCGGGGCGGATTGGAGCGAGTCGTGGACGACCAGCGGTCGGCGTTCACGTTCGGGGCGGCGTTCACCGGCGACAACATCACGCTCGAATACGCGTTTCAGGGGTTTTCCGGTGTCGGAAACGCGCATCGGTTCGGATTTCGCTGGCAATAGCCCACCGTTCACGCGCCCTTCACACTGCTTTCATGGCAAAGCCCCGACCCTATCCTTAGCGCGAGCCAGGAGGGGCCATGCTCGAGGCGTTCTTTGCGATACTCGCGGTGGCGGTGGTATTCGGTGGGGTGATCATGTGGCGAGAAGGGCTAACGCTCTTCGCGCCGAGGCGCACGGGCGCGCTCACCAATTCCGCCGAGGATTTCTGCAAGAACCGGTGCCAGTTGGTGGACGGCCGATGTCCGATGACCGGTTTTGTCGGGCGTCCGCCGGATTGCCCGCTCTGGAAGTTCGTCGGGGAAGATCAACCTACGATGGTGTTCGGCAGCCCGTTCGGTGATGGGTCGGAGCGCGCGGCCTAGCCGGCGAAAGCACTAGGCCCGGTTTCCGTCCGCCATGTGTCGCTGGCTGGCGTACACCGGTGCGCCGATCTTTCTGACCGAGCTGCTGTTCGAACCTGAGCACTCGCTGATCGATCAGAGCCTTGCCTCACGGTCGTCCGATACCACGACCAACGGCGACGGCTTTGGTGTGGGGTGGTACGGCAGGCGTGAGTGGCCGGGTGTCTATCGCGACATTAGCCCGGCGTGGAACGACCCGAATCTGTGGGATCTTGCCGACCAAGTACAGTCGCGCATGTTCCTCGCGCATGTGCGGGCGACCACCGGCGGCGCCGTCCAGGCCACCAACTGTCACCCGTTTCGCTACGAACACTTTCTCTTCCAGCACAACGGGCTGATCCACCAATTCGACCGACTGCGGCGTGATTTGGCATTCGCGATCTCGCCCGAACTGTTTCGTGAGCTTCGGGGCACGACTGACAGCGAGATCATGTTCTTTCTCGCCTTGACGTTTGGGATGGCCGACGACGTGTTGCGAGGCGTCTCGCGCATGGCGGCGTTTGTCGAATGGATCGGGCGCAAGCACGATGTCTCCCACCCGCTGGAGATGACGTTGGGGATCGCGGATGGGCAGCGGATATATACGGTACGGTACGCAAGCGACGGCACATCACGGACGCTGTTTCATTCGAAAAGCTCCGCCGCTCTCCGCGAACTCAACCCTCGGTTTTCGCGTTTCTCCGACGATGCGCGGATCGTGGTTTCCGAGCCGCTCACCGAACTGTTGGATTATTGGGAAGAAATCCCCGAATGCTCGTCGGTGGTCATCTGCAACGGCCATGTCGAGCGACGCCCATTCCATCCGAGCGAGCACTGAGGCCCCTACGGATCATCGGTGAAGAACGTGGTCTCGAGTTGTGAGAACCCGATGTTGTCCACGACGACTGTTCCCGCATTCGTGAGGTCGAAGACGAGGCGTACCTGGCGAATATGACGCAACTGTAGGGCTGCGTTGTTTTCGAAAAAGTCGGCCAAAGGGATCGAGAACGATTGCAGCACGAGTTCCCACTGCTGGCCGAATCGATCTTCGTCATTGCGTCGCATCACCTTGATGTCGAGGGGTTTCCGGATCGGTCCGTAGGCTGAAAGGCGGACTCGAGCGACGTTCTCGCTGGCGTCCCGAAGCTCAACCGAGAGGTCGATGGGCTCGTCCTTGGTGGGCTCGTCTTCAGGCCTGCCTCGGTCCGCGAGCGCTTCGGCGTCGGTGGGTTCGGCTTCATCCTCGTTCGCATCGACGGGCTTACGGGGCGCTGGCGTCTCGTCCAATGCACTCAGGAGCAGGTCCAATGTCGAGGCATCCCCGAGATCCCATGCGGCGGCAAGGGTGGAGGGGAGTGTGACGGTGTAGCTGGCCGCTGTCCCCACCTCGTCTTGCGTTCCTGCGATACGGTTGTTCCAACCCAACCACACGCCGTGCGTTTGTTGCGAATTGGACGTTGTCGGCCGATTTCGGGAGCGCAGGGCGAGCACGTTCTCGCGCCATCGGGCGAGCGAATCGCCATGCAGCGTGACACCGGTCGCGGTGCCAGTGGTCACATCGATGTCTTCATCGAAGGTGGCGAGCGGTTGGAACGAGCTCGACTCGAATCGGGTGATATACATCGTCTCGGGAAGCCAGGCCCCGATCAGCCGGTGATCGCGGAACATCGGCAAGTATGCGGCGTTCTTCCGCAACGTCGCTTCGAGGAAGGCGGAGATGTAGATCTTGCCCATCTGGCGCTGGTCTTCTGGATCGATCAACGCGCGCAGATCGAGGACACGCGCGCTGCGAGGACCGAAGTCCTTGCTATTCCAGACCGTGTTCCACTGTCCGTGGTTTGCGCGATACATGTAGATCGCCGTCTTGAAGTACTCGTCACCGTCGGTGAATGCCACACGGTGGTACTGCCGGAGCCCATGGAAGCTCGTCACATCGCCGTCATGCGATCCGTGAAAGACCATGTAGTTGACGTTTTCGACAGGCACATGTCGGCCCGTCGGCTGGTACTGCCCGTCGACGGGCGCGATGGCAATGATGGATCGGATCGCGAAGTCGAAGTCGAATTCGAGAGTGGCGTCGTCGGGATACCGGCTCAACCGGTTAAAGGCTGCCGCGTGGCCCACGGCTTCGCCCCCGCGCGAATGGCCGATCAACGCGATCCGCTCGAGGTCGACCTTCCCGTAGAACGGTGTCGTATCGGTGGCCGCGAAGGACTGCCACGCTTCCAGATGCTTGAGGAGAAGCCAACCGCGTCCATCGTTTTCCTCCCGAATCCCGCCGTTGATGAAGTTCATATCCACCGAAACGAAGATGAACCCGCGACTGGCCAAGAGTTCACCAAGGTACCGGTATCCGGGATCCGAGAAATCCTTCATGTTGTGATTGCCATGGACGATGAGCACGAGGGGAAATGGCCCGTCACCCGACGGATACCACACCCGACCATTGATGGGGAACTCCTTCGGGGTGAAACCCCAGTACTCATTCCGCTCGTCTGCCGAACTACCGAGGCTGACGAGTTTGGACGCGTCCACCGACTCAGTGACGATCGCGACCGAGTCGCGATATTCCGGCCGGTTCTTATCCGTCCCGCTTCCATAGAACAGACGCGCTACCGTATGGTGCCCCGGTTGCGCGGGATGGGGTGCGTCCAGGCGCTGCTCCGACAAGACCGTCTCGTGGTCGGACGGCGTCAAGTTCAGGGAAGTCGAGCATGCGACGCCTACCGCGACAAGAGGAACGCACAGTGGCCGAAGGCGACGCATGGGGGTCAAGATACTCCGCGCGTCGAGGCTCGACCACTCAACTGGGTGCACCACCGAGCCTGTCCTCCCACTCGTCGATCGAGCGGGGCCAATCCTCCTTGAGCAGGCGCGAGAACGCACGATCCGCGAGCACCTTGCCACCCGTCTGACAGGTGGCGCAGTAGTTGACCTCGTTTTCGGCGTACCGAATACGTTGCACGGGTGACTCGCAAGTCGGACAGGGTTGGCCGTACCGACCGTGCACAGCCATCTCTGGTCGAAAGGCTGTCACCTTTTCCGGGAATCCGTCACCAACCGCCATGCGATGCCGGTCGATCCAGATGGCAAGCGTGTCGCGCACCGCGTGATAGAGGCGTTCGATCTGCTCGGACGACAGGCGCGACGTGAGCATGAGCGGGGATAACTGGGCGGCGTGCAGGATCTCGTCGGAATAGGCGTTGCCGATACCACTGAACAACCGTGGGTCGGTCAGCGCTCGCTTCAAGGTGTGGTTCTCGTTCGTTAGACGCTCTCGAAACGTCGCCAGATCGCAGGCGAGCGTCTCGAGCCCGCCACGGTCGAAGGCGACGAGCTGGTCTCGACCCCGTACCACGTGCAGAGACGCGCGGCGCTTTTTGCTTGCCTCCGTGAACAGGACCGTCCCGTTGTCGAAATCAAACGCCGCCACGCCGTTCCGCTTCGGGATGGCCGCGGTGCCGTGGCGCCAGCGCAATCGGCCGGCCACCATGAGATGGACAACAGCGAAGAGATCCGTGTCACACGCGATCACGATGCGCTTGCCCAGGCGCTCGACCCCAGTCACCGTCGTGCCGTCGAGGCTGGAGACCGGGGGATCGACGGAACGGACGAGAAACGGGTTTCCGATGCGCACCCGCTGCAGCCGGTGGTCGACGATACGTGCGGCGAGCGCCTCGACATACACGACGACGTCAGGAAGCTCGGGCACGGGGCATCTTCAAGGGGTCGTGCGGGAGAGCATCCGCGCGTTGAGTCGTTACTCGGGCGATGCGCGAACCACCCTCGGGGAGAACGCGATGCCATCCGGACCTCGGCCCGTTTCGATGTAGCGGACGACCTCCCGTGACGCGACATCGATTACGGCCACGCGGTCCTGCTGACTCAACGATAGGAAGGCAAAAGAAGCGTCACCGTTGAAGGTGATGCCTTGCGTACCTCCGTTGGCAAACGTCATCCGATCGACCTCTCGTCGCGTCGCCCGGTCCACGAATCGCAGAACGTTTTGCCGAAGATCGGGGATGAGCACCGTGCGGTTGTCCGGGGTAATCAAGATGCGATAGGGCCACGAGAGCCCACTCAAGGCCTCCTCGTACCGACCCGTTCGCGTGTCGACGACGTTCACCGTCCCGTGATCATTGGAGCCAACCCAGACCTCGGATCCGTCACGCGTCACCGTGATGGCCTCAGGGCGCGACGGGACGGGGAACGTGCGAATGCGGGTCCCTGACTCCATGTCCAACTCGGCAACGGAGTTGTCGCCCATGTTGCTGGTGTAAATGGTCGTGCCACTCCCGATGATCGCCAACATGTGCGAGCCGTCCTGATCGGTGTCGATTGCGCGGACCACCTGCCCGTCGCCGACGCGAACGATCACGACATCGCGTGTACGCTCCGTGGTCACCGCCACCAACGAGTCGCCCGGGAGAAAGGCGATACCGTGCGGGCCGACGTGGTTGCCGAGGTCGATCGTGCGCACCACGCTTTGGGTCGGAATGTCGATCACCGTGAGGCTGGTGCCGCCGGCCCGTGACCCATAGTCCGTCCCCACAACGACCGCGCCGTTGCTGGATATGGCTGCTTCGTGAGGGGTTTGCCCGGTCGGCAATGTCTTGAGCGTGCGCCCCGTTTCGACATCGATGATGTTGGCAGTATTGGCTTGCTTGTTCAGTACCACTAGTGTCCCGGTCTGTGATTCAAGCGACTGCGCCACCAGTACCGTGGCCGCGATTACGGTGTTGAGCGTCAAGATTCGCTGCATGGTCTTTCGTGCCCTTGAGCAGGGGATCAGAGTTGGTCGCACTCGAGTGATGGGCGGGTCGGAGTTACTTGAACAGCCATGCGGCAGTCCCGAGCGGGATGATGATATACAGCACCACGTCACGTACGAGATACACGAAGAACAGGATTGCCAACAATTTCCATCCACGCTTGCGGAGGAGTGCCTTCCAGCCCAAGGCACGCCGCTCGTCCCGGAGCGTGCGGAGGAATGTCAACGGTCGCATGAAGAAACGTACAGAGTAGACGGAGGGGACAGAAGGGACCGGAAGACACAACCGCGCCGCCGAGACCGAACTCCCGACGACGCGGCTGATTGACCCTGCGCAACCCGGTGCGAGCGCCCTTACGGCGTTCGATCAGAGGCGCAGAACGCGGTTCGGTCCTAAATCAACGACCGAAAAGGCGATCGCGTGCCCATACCAGGCTGCGCTCAGGTTTGGTACTAGACAATGGACCACCTCCTTTGTTTGAGTGAACATTGCGGGCGGTAGTGCCTCATAGTAGAAAGCTCCGTACCGAAACGCAATGCGTCTGATCACCTCCGAGGCACATGGCGCTGGACCCAAACTCGACCGTCCGGGGTGGCGCTGGCAGCGCTCCCAGGGAACGTGGGTTTGACGTCGGGCCACTCCATGTCATCGGGTCGGGGCGAGGCATCCGCATGGTCGAACCGCCGCCATGACTGCCGGCCCGGCCACCACCATCATCACGCCACTTCCGCTCATACGCTCTGCCCACTCCTCCTTGTCGTTATGCGTCACCGCGACGGGTCGATCGTCGCCCGCTGGCCCGAGGGTCCGAGGCCCGTCGAGGCCAATGGTCGCGCCCCAACGGGACTCGGCTGAGCTTCGAGCCTCCCCCTGAAGTGGTGCTACCCTCGACCCCCATCCAGATCTCATGTAGCTTCTAAACTCAAGGGACTCATGTCGATGCGTCTTGGAGTGGACAGTGGCGAAAGTATCTGAACTCAAGGAACGGGCCCGAGGACTCGAGAGAGAGGGAGACCTCGAAAAGGCCCTCCAAATCTACCAGCATATTCTGCGGCACCTGGAGCGCTCACCGGCGATCCAGCGTGAGCTACCCATGTATGTCAAAGTGGGTGATCTCCAGCTGAAGCTGGGAGACACAGACAGTGCTGTCGCCTCCTATGGCCAGGCAGCTGGCTACTATGCATCGCAAGGTTCCGCGGAGCGGATCCTGGCGCTGGCGGAGAAGACTCGGCGTGCGGATCCGTCCGCGGATTTCCATCTGGCGCATGCCCGAACGATGCTTGACGGCGACCATATCGCAGGTTGCCGCGACGTGCTCGCCGACTACGCGGAGCGAGCCGGCCTGGACAAGACCATCAAGGCGTTGGCGGCCCTCGAGGGACATAACGAATCCGCGATGAAGCCACTCCTCGAGATCATGCTGGAAGCCGTCGAACGTGGCGAACGGAAGAAGACGGAGGACACCGCTGAACGCGTCTCTCTCGGACTCGGTGGTCTCGTGTCGCTCGACGAGGAACCGGTGCGGAAGTCGGTGATCCCCCACGCGGTAGCTGGTGACCTCGAGGAGGACGAGGAAGAAGAGGACGAATTCGAGCCAGAGCCAGAGCCAGAGCCGGAGCCAGAGCCAGAGCCAGAGCCAGAGCCGGAGCCAGAGCCAGAGCCAGAACCGGAGCCTGAACCAGAACCGGAGCTTGTGGTGGAATCGGTTGAAGAGCCGGAAGCCGTATCGGCAGCGCCCGAGACCTTCCGTCCTGCGCCGGCTCCCGATCCCAGCCTGGGAGAGCGCCCGTCCTCCGTGGACGCGCCGCCGCCCGAGATCGGTCTCGATCTCGAGCATGGCGCGACACCTCCTGAGCCGTCTGCGCCGGAGCCCCCCGTCGAATTCGTCGAACCCTCGATGCCGGCGGCGTCATCGACCGGACGCGTCTCGGCCGAGGCAGATCGTGAGGCACCACCCGCATCACGCAGAGAATCGGATTGGCCGCGCCGGAAGCCTGCGGTGCTGATGCCCCGAGCTGCGGGAGCTGGCATTCCGAAGTGGGTTTGGGGAGCCGCGGCCGGCGTTGTCGTGGTTGGAGGCGGTGCGCTCGTCATGCTTGGTGGAGGAGATGACGGCGGTGAGGCGCCCGCGGGGCAGCCCCCGGACCCGATCGACCGGCCCGTCGCTATTGTCGATTCAACCCCCAGCGCTCCAGACTCGGCGGCGCTGGCGCTCAACGACTCGTTAATCCAGCCGCTTGACACGTCGATCACGATTTCTCTTCCTGATAGTCTCGCGACGATCGACACATCTGCTCCGACAGACACGGCGATACAGGTACCCGCCGCCCCCGACACCGCGCCCGTCGCGCCGCCGGTGGCGCCCGCACCGGCCACCGCCGCCGATGCTTATGTGATCGATGGTGCCGCGCTGCAGTCCGTGAATCGGTACTCCGAGCGGGGACGCGCAGGGTGGCGCTCGATGCAAACGCTGACGACGGGTGAGCAGGTGATCGTCGAGACATCCATGGTCAACCTGAACGATCCGAACGTTATGGCGGATGGGGCAACGGCCGTGCGTGTCGATGCGGATGGCGCCGTCGGGACCACTCGCATTGGCAATTTGATCATCCTGGTCAGGGGCGACGTTCGCGAGCAGACCATGAATGAGTTGTTGTCGCTGTTGGTCGCGCGCAGACCGTAACGATCCCGTCCAGAGTGCGTGGAAGTCGCTGGACCGCGGATCTTTCGCCGGGGTCGATTGTACGCACAAGTACGCGAGCCCTCCCTGCTCGGCCCTCATGACGTCAATTGAAGCACAGAGCGGCGCTTTACCGTAGTGGGGCGAAGGCAAGCACCGTTGGGAGACCTCATGGCCACGAGTCTCTATCATGACTGCCGGCATGACCCAATACCTGAATGAGCTGACCGCCGCCCTGGCGGGCCGCTACGATATCGAGCGAGAGATCGGTGCCGGGGGAATGGCGACCGTGTATTTGGCCCACGATGTCAAACACGATCGGAAGGTCGCCGTAAAAGTCCTACGCCCGGATCTCGCCGCGTCGCTCGGGCACGAGCGGTTCCTTCGGGAGATCTCGATCGCGGCCAAGCTGACGCATCCTCACATTCTGCCGCTTTACGACTCGGGCGATGCTGACGGCTTCCTCTATTTCGTGATGCCGTTCATCGAGGGTGAATCACTCCGGACGCGCCTGTCGCGGACCGGCGAGCTGCCCGTCCTCGAGGCGGTGCGCCTCACCCGCAACGTCGTTGATGCGCTCGCGCTCGCCCACCGACACGGCATCGTGCATCGCGACATCAAACCGGACAATGTGCTGCTCTCGGATGAGCATGCCCTCGTCACCGACTTCGGGGTGGCCAAGGCGGTGACGGAGGCGACGGACCAGCGGCGCGACCTGACCACCAGCGGCATGGCGGTTGGCACGCCGGCGTATATGTCCCCTGAACAGGCGGCGGGCGATCCGAACATCGATCACCGAGCCGACCTCTACGCCGTTGGCTGTATGACGTACGAGATGCTGACGGGCCGACCACCGTTCGATGGTGACAGCGCCGCGACGGTCCTTGCTGCACACGTCACCGAGGACCCCGATCCGGTGCAAGTGCACCGAAGCGGAATCCCTGAGCCCGTGGCGGAGGTCGTACACCGGTGTCTCGCAAAACGACCGGCCGATCGATGGCAGGCTGCGGCCGATCTTCGTGCCCACATCGACTCGCTCACCGCCACCGGGGCGATCACTCCGGCCGGGGCGCCGTCAGCGCAGAGCGCTGAACTCGCGTGGCGCCGCAGTCACCCTACCCGCGTCATGGGCCTCTTTGCAGCGGCCGCCCTGGGTGTCGTCGCCGTGACGTATGTCCTCGTGGGCCAGCTGGGGCTGCCGAGTTGGGTGCTCCCTGCGACAGTCGCCCTATTGGCCGGAGCCCTGCCCATCGTGATGCTGACGGGTCGAGCCGAACGCCGACGCGCGTCCGCTCGGATCTCCGGAGCCACGAAAACGGTGCGAGTCGGGGGCCTCCAGGATCGACTCACGTGGCGGCGCGCGCTCACGGGAGGCGCGGTAGCGTTCGCGGGCCTCGGGATCGCCGTGTCCGCCTACATGGGCATGCGTCTCATGGGGATTGGCCCGGTCGGAACGCTAGTCGCGTCCGGCGTCCTGGATGCGCGGGACCGCATTGTGCTGGCGGACTTCGAAAACCGCACAACTGATTCCATGCTCGGCGCGACTGTGACCGAACTGCTCCGTATCGACCTGACGCAATCTCCGACGGTGTCGCTATTGGATCAGAGTCACACGATGCAGGTGCTCGGGAGGATGGCCCGCCCAATCGACGATCCCGTCACCGCTGCTCTCGCAATGGAAATCGCCACCCGCGAGGGACTGAAGGCGGTGGTCACGGGTGAGGTGCTGTCCGTGGGCAGCGGATACGTTGTGTCGAGTTCGCTGCTCGCGGCAGCTGATGGTGCGGTGCTGTGGGTTGGTCGAGAGTCCGCGAACGATCCGAGCAAGGTCATCGAGGCCGTGGACAAGTTGTCGGCCAGTCTCCGGGCGCGGATCGGTGAATCGCTGCGCACCATCAGGGCCGAAGCACCGCTCGAAGCGGTCACGACCGGATCGACCGAGGCGTTGCAGAAGTACGCGCAAGCGGATCGAGCCAACAACGTGGCGGATTTCGATCGCGCGATCAGGCTCCTGAACGAAGCTATCGGTGCGGATTCGACCTTTGCGATGGCGTATCGCAAGTTGGGAGTCATTCTCCGGAATCAGAACCAAGACACCGCACTCAGCCGGGCAGCGTTCACGCAGGCGTTCCAGCTCAGAGACCAGCTCACCGATCGTGAGCGATACTTGGCAGAAGCGGCCTATCACTCATACGTGCAAGAAGATGACACCGCATCGATTACGGTGTACGAGCAGCTGTTGGAGAAGTACCCGGACGATCGTATCGCCCTCAACAACCTGTCACTGAACTATCGAGCGCTCGGTCGCGATGCCAATGCCGCCGAGCTCTTGGTGCGGGCCATTGCTCTGGGGAACGCTCCGGCGGCGACGTTTACGAATGCGCTTGGGACTCTTTACGGTCTTGGACTCACCGATAGCGCTTCGGCGGTCTTGGCCACGTTCGCCGAGGACTACCCGGGGCACCCCCAGCTCATGCGGCATCAATCCGAGATGGCTGCGGCGCAGTTTGAATACGCCGCCGCCGAGGAATACGCCGCAGCGTTGCGCGACAGTTCCTCGAGCCTCCCGACCTTCAAAGCCATCGCACTACTCAACCTTGCCAGTATCGCCAACGTCCGAGGTCGCCCGGCCGAGGCTCTCGAGACGATCGCAGAGGCGTTCCAGATCCAGGAGGAGAATCAGCTGGGGTTCTTCCCGCAACCATGGGATCTTGCGGGTGCGCAGGTCGATGCGCTCTTGGCGCTTCGGTTTTTCGGCGGCAGAGATCAGGCTGTTGCGGTCTTGAACCGGGCCCTGACGAGCGCCGCGTGGCAAGACACCGATCCGGCAGGTAGAAGTTATCCGGCCTTCGCGGCGTTGTACGCTGAGGCGGGAGAAGTCGAGCAGGCTCGTGAGCTCATCCGTCGGTACCGCGTTGAGGTGAGCGATGCAGTGCAGGAGCTCGACGCCAGCCGGGCCGCGTTGCACAACGCGCGTGGCATGCTGGCCCTTGCCGAGGGTAATCCCGTGGAGGCCCTGCTCGAGTTTCGCGCTTGGCAAGATTTGGTGCCCGGATGCCCGCTCTGTGCGCGGGCCGAGATTGCCATGGCGTACGACGCGGCGGGGATGGCGGACAGTGCGATCGTCGAGTATGAGCAGTATCTCGAGTCCGATTTTCTCTACCGGGTCCAGATCGACAACGTCAATATCTCCCGGATTGTGCGGCGGCTCGGTGTCTTGTACGACGATGCCGGCGACGTAGAGAAGGCCGTCGAGTACTACAACTGGTTCGTGGATCTGTGGACGGAGGCCGAGCCGGCGCTCCAGCCACAGGTCGAGCAGGTACGCGATCGCCTGGCGGCTCTCACCGCTCGCTAGACTTGGGGGGTCTGTCATCTTGATGTTGTCGAAACGCTGCACTGCGATCGCATTGACGTCGCTGGTGCTGGCGTGCAGCGATCCCCAGCCACTTCCGGGTGAGCTCGACGCCGTGCTTCTCTCGCCCCACGGGAGGGAAGGCGCGGCCAGTATCGAGGTTGACGCGGTCATCCACCAGATCGAGGCGCCCTCGTCGACCGTCGTGTACAGCGACATTATCGACGGCCGGACGAGAGTCATTCTCGTGGCCCGGTCCGGGACTCACCTGACGTTCCGCTTTCTTGCACCGGACGTACACCGGCCACCCGACGTGCGCATCCTCGAGGTGGCGAGCCCAGCCAATGAACTCCGATCTGGCCTCGACGGGTATCGAGTGGATTTCGCGAAGGTGCAATGAGATCGATTGCTCTGACGGTCGCTGGGCTGGTCGCGTCAGTGGTCGTGCTGACTGCTCAGGATATCGAGGTCGAAGCAGCCCTGCGCGGGGTCACCCTCTCGGCTGGATACTATGCGAGGGTCCGCCACAACCCCGACTTCTTTAATCCGGTCGGAGGTTGGGCACAGCGGACGGCGCGCGCCCGTCGGGCATCGGTTGCGGTTTCCGGGCAACTCCCGATCGTCGTGCTGCCGGTGTTACACGCCGATTCACCCGAGCCAAGCTATCAGCCCGCCGACATCGATCGGGTTTTCTTCTCGGGGCCGTACGCCAACGGCACGCTCGCCGAGTTCTACAACGAGATTTCGGGCGGCCGGCTTCAAATCGTCGGAGAGGTCGTCGCATGGGTGCGCACGAGTCTCACGCGCGCGCAGGTGGTTGGCTCGGAGTGGGGGTTGGGTGAGGACGCACGGACGGGCGAGTTCTTCGCCGAAGCACTCGCCTTGGCCGATCCGACGACGGACTTCCGCATGTTCGACAGCGACGGACCCGATGGTATACCCAACAGTGGCGATGATGATGGCGTGGTCGATGCCGTGGCGTTCGAGTTCATCGAGGTGGCCGCCTCGTGCGGAGGACCTGGTATCTGGCCCCACCGATCGAGCATTCGAAGCTGGACTGACTCCGCGTTCGTGACGGACGATCCTGCCGCCGTCGGGGGCATGATCGTCGTCAATGGCTACATGACGCAGAGTGTGGTCGACTGCAGCGGTACGGAAATCCACACCTCCGGCGTGATGGCCCACGAGCTTGGCCACGTGCTCGGACTGCCGGATTATCGCCATCATCTGGGCAGCGTCACGCCCGATCGCCGCCGCTGGTTGATCGGTTGCTACGGACTGATGTCAGCGGGTTCCTGGGGATGCGAGGGAACGCCGCGCGAGGCCTGGTTGAACGCGAGCCACATGGCCCCAGTAGCCAAGCTGGAGATGGGGTGGTTGGCCGGAGTGATGGATGCACCCCAGGGCGAGTTCGTTGAAGTGACACTCGATCCGATCCAGACGAGCGAGCAACTGCTCCGGTTTCCACTCGGGGGAACGGAGGTTGTACTGGTCGAATTCCGGGACACGATTGGGTTCGATCGGGTCCTCCCGGTGTCTGGCGTGATCGCCTACCATGTCGATCCCGAGCTTCCGGTGGTTCCGTGCAGTGAGTGCCCGCCCTACTACAAGGTGTACCTGCTGGAGGCCGACGGTCGCGACGATCTGCTGCGCGCCCCCTTTGAGGGCGGCAACCGCGGCGAGGCGTCCGACGTGTTCTCAGGGCGAGGGCCGATGCGTCTCACGAATGCCAGCCGTCCGTCGTCACGGCTGAATGACGGTCGACGTTCACCGGTCAACATCTATCAGATACGGGTCGCGAACGGGCAGGCGACCCTCGTGTACTCCACCACACCGATCGAGGAGACGCGGCTCGTGAGCGCCCTGCTCTCCGGAGCGGCGTTGTTGCGGGCTGAAGAGCTAGAGTTCTTGGATGAGGGCGGGAACACCAACGGCCGATACGATATTGGGGATCTGCGCGCCTATCTTTTTGGCCGTTAGTTCCAGCTTTGCGTCGACAAGACCGGTTCCGCACGGTACGTTAGAGCAATGCTCGAAGAAGTGCGTCAGCGGCTGACTGCCGAGGTCGAAGCGCTCAATCACGAGTTGCACGTAACGCTCCCTGATGTACTGCAAAGGGCGCGGGAGTTGGGTGACCTCAAGGAAAACGGGGACTACCAGGCGGCGAAGGAGCGCCAGAGCTTCGTTGCGCTTCGCCTAGGCCAGTTACGCGCACGGCTCTCGAAACTGTCGCAGATCGACCTCTCCAAGATCCCCAACGATCGTGTCGGGTTGGGGTCACGAGTGACCGTCAAGGACATGGCATCCAAGGACGAAGAGGTGTACGAGTTGGTCATTCCGGATGCCATGGATTTCGACAAAGGTCACATCTCGGTGTCGTCACCCTTGGGACAAGCGCTCCTGGACCACAAGGCCAAGGACACCGTGAAGGTCCGGCTCCCCATGGGAGAGCGAAAGCTCAAGATCCTCGACGTGGTGACCTTCCACGATCAGATCACGGAGTAACACCGGTCCATCGTGGGACCGCAGGCGCCTACTCCAACAGTCCTACGCCATTCAGTAACGTCAGCGTCTTCCGCGTGATCCGAGATTGGAACACCGGGTCTTTGAATTTTGCCTCTGGGACGGCGCGAAACCCGAAACTCTCGGATTTCGCCGCGCGCAGCGTGACGTAATCGTCGAACGTGATTGTGACTTCGTAAAGAAAATGGGGTTCGTTGCCAATGGCGAACGCACGGGGTTCCGGATTCTGCTCCCGGACAATCTCTGCTAGCCGTCCCGTCTTTTCCTCTTCTTCAAGTTCGCGAACGAGTCCCTCGAAGGCCGACTGACCATCCGTCGCACCTCCCAGCATCTCGAGTTTCTTGTGTTTGGGGGTGCCTTTCGCCTTCTTGACCGACAGGAGCTGCGTGGGTTCGGCAAACCCATCGATCCGGATGATGATCTTCGACACTTCGCGCATGAGGTCCCCGTCGCAATAATGCGTGGAATTGTACGCCGAGCGAGAACCAACGGCCAGTCGGTATATTGGCGCACGCCATGAACACCCCTCTCGAGCGTGTCGACCGCTCCTCCGCCCTGATGGCGGCGGCGTTTGCTCTGGTCGCCTGCATCCAGATCGTGCGCACCTATCCCGTGTACAGCAACACCTTCGATGAACCGGCGCACGTGGCAGCGGGCATGGAGTGGCTGGACGTTGGCGAGTTCACGTACGAGCCGTTCACGCCTCCGTTGGCGCGCATTGCGGTTGCCGCTGGCCCGTATCTGGCGGGTGTCCGAGCGACCGAGAGTCCTTCGGTGTGGCAGGAAGGGCGTTCACTCCTCTACGCGAATGGCGAGTACCAGAAGAATCTGACCCTGGCCAGGCTGGGCGTGCTACCGTTCTTCGTCTTGGCGATGCTCATCACGTGGCTGTGGGCGCGTGAACTAGCGGGCCCACTCGTGGCTACCGCAGCCGTCGCCTTAGAATCGACGCTACCGCCGATATTGGCCCATGCTGGATTGGCCACCACCGACATGGCGTTTACCGCGATGCTCTTGCTCGCGCTGTACGTAGTGTGGCGCTGGCTCGAGCATCGAACCTGGGCGTCGTCGGTCGCGTTGGGGGTCACGGCGGCCCTCGCGCTGTTCACCAAGCTCTCGGCGCTCGTGTTCTACCCGGCAGGAGCCATCGGTGTCTTTGCCGGGTGGTGGCTGTGGCGTCGCAATGACCCGGCGAGCGAAGCGCCACAACTCAAGGTGGCACCAGCCCTGGGCGTCATGGTGGCGGTCGGGGCGGTCGTGCTTTGGGCCGGGTATCGTTTCTCGTTTGCGCCGATCGGGAACGCCGGAATCCCAGTGCCCTTCCCGGAACTATGGCGAGGCGTTCTGTATATGCGCTTGAAGGAGCAGGTTGGGCACGAGGGCTACCTGTTCTCGGAGATTCGACTCACCGGGTGGTGGTATTTCTTCCTTGTTTCGTTAGCGTTGAAGACCCCAATCCCGTTCCTGATTCTACTGCTGGCTGGAGTCGCTTCAGCGGCCAAGTCTGCCAAGGTTCTTCTTGGTCTTGGCTTGGCGGCCGTCTTGATCACCGCCAGCACCTTGATCTCGAACTACAATGTCGGGGTCCGACACGTGTTGCCGATCTATCCGCTCTTAGCGATCGTCGCCGGTTATGGAGTCGTGGCCCTGTGGAAGACGACCGATCGCCCGGCGTTGACGCGTGCCTTCGTCGGCCTCCTCATACTCTGGCAAGTCACCACCACGGTTCGCGCTCATCCAGACTACTTGCCGTGGTTCAACAGCATGGCGGGTGCACGTCCTGATCGGATCCTCGTGAACTCCGATCTCGATTGGGGACAAGATCTGCTGCGGCTGGCGGACACGGTCGAGGCTCGCGGGATCGATTCACTGCCATTGGCGTACTTCGGCACAGCCAATCCTTTCGCCCATATCCCCGGAGTGCGCCCGCTGCGCCGGTTCGAGCGTCCAGCCGGATGGTTCGCGGTGAGCATCTCCGCGATCAAGGGCCTCGAGGTCGAGGAAAACACGGGATTCGAGTGGCTCGAGCTGGTCGAACCGGACATTCACGTTGGTGAGTCGATTTGGATGTACAACCTCGATTTGCGGTTTCAGGCGGAGGCGGCGGACTCGGCTACCGGATCACCGTAGGTAGTGCCGGTAGATCTTGCCCAAATCGACTGCTGATCGCACGAAATCCCGCATCTTGACCTTGCCATCCGGTACGTCCGTCCACGTTGTGAGTGGCTGCTCGATGAGGTAGGTGGCCATCTGCTCCGGTGACCGCGCGCCGACCGCCTGCTGCAGACGCGCAATCAGTTCGACATCGAATATCCAGCGGGACAGAAACGGTTCCGCAAACAACTGGCGGGTGAGGTCATCGTTTCGAAACACTTTGGCACCGCACTGCGTGTCGTACACGGGGAGGCGCAACGCCATCGAGACGGCCGTAGCGAAGAGGCGTCCAGCGTAGTGCCGCACGGCTCGACGCGTGATCCGACGTCCCAGCAAGAGGACCCGTGCTCCCATCACCATCTGGAGTTGGTCACGACCAGCAAAGCACGAAAGCAACGCGTCGAGCTCACCCAGCGGGGTGGCGAGATCCGCATCCCAGAATCCAACGAACGTCGACCCGCGCTCAGCCGCGACGCGCATGCCAGATCTCACCGCCTCAGCCTTGCCGGCATTGCGCTCGAGGTGGAGGGCACTCATGGAAGCGGGGCGCTGATCCGCCATCCGTCGCAGGACGTCGTAGGTGCCGTCGCGACTTCCGTCGTCCACGAACACGAACCCCACGTCGGTATTCTCCGCATGCGCCAGAAAGGCCTTCGTGTCCAGGCGAGACGCTTCGTTGAAGCACGGGACGACGAGCGTAGCTGACATTACGGCGTAACATGGCGGGAGTCTGACCGAGATGCCACTGTGCGGACTCGGTCGACGGTGGTATTCTTGCCCGATGTACGAGTATCCAGGTCGTGTACGGGCGCGCTGCGGACGAGGTCGGTTGCACGTCGTGGCGCTCCTCGCGGGGGCGGCGCTGGTCTTACCGACCGTCGGGGCCGCGCAGCTCGAGCCGTCGCTCGATCTGCCCGGCGATGCGCGACTCCTCGAGGTCAGAACGCTGCTGGCTCCCACCACGTCGCACACCGTGGAGCCGACAACGTCGACCGCGGGCCAAATCATCTCCATAGTGGCCGGTGCGGGGGTCGCGCTCGGCATGGAGTTGGTCGGGAACCGCTTCGGACCTGCCCCTTGTGCGCCGTGCGACCCGGCCAGTGTCTTCGCGTTCGACCGCGGAACCATTCGCTCCGTGCAACGACCTTGGGCGCTGGCGACGGACGTTGCGGTGTTGGGGTCCATCGGTGGGACATGGGCCGACCTCGGGCGCAGAGGGAACGGAGGCGACCTCCACTGGCGCGCCTCGATCGAATCGCTGGCCTGGACGATGGCTGTGACGCAGGTCCTGAAGGTGAGCTTCCGGCGGCTCCGTCCGTTCATGTATGCGGACGACGCTGGGAAATACCGGGAGAATGCCGACGCCCAGCAGTCGTTTCCGTCTGGCCACACGTCGGCTGCGTTTGCCGTTGCCACGGCGTACTTCCTTTCGGTGCAGAGCCTCACCGGTCAAGATCCGTATTGGATATTTGGTGTTGCATCGTTCGTCGGTGTGGGTCGAGTACTCGCCGGCAAACACTGGATCACGGACGTGCTCGCCGGTGCTGCGATCGGCACGGCCACCGCCTTGGTGGTGCATGAGGCGCGTTTCGACTGATGCCCATCTGGTCGGCTGAACGCCTCGCGGCTCTCCGCAACGATACGCCGGGCTGCGAACGTCGCGTGCATTTCAACAACGCCGGCGCCGGCCTGATGCCACGGCTGGTGATCGACGCGATCAAAGACCATATCGATCTCGAAAGCGATATCGGCGGGTACGAGGCCGGCGACGCTCGCGCCGCAGCGATCGAGGACTCGTACCGGGCCGTCGCCGAGTTGGTCGGTACTCGGCCGGCGAACATCGCGTTCGTCGAGAACGCAACGGTGGCGTATGCCCAGGCGTTGTCGGCCATCCCGTTCGAATTTGGTGATGTGCTCGTCACGACGACCAACGACTACATCTCGAACCAGATCATGTTCTTGTCGATGGCCCGACGATTCGGGATCGAGATCGTGCGAGCGCCGGACACGGAGGCGGGAGAGGTGGACCTGGACGGCCTGCGAGCGACCATTGACCGATACGGTCCGCGCCTCGTCGCGGTCACGCATGTCCCGACCAACTCCGGGTTGGTGCAACCCGTCGAACAGATCGGTGCCGTGTGCCGGGAGTTCGAAACGCTCTACTTGGTGGACGCGTGCCAATCCCTCGGGCAGTGCACCATCGATGTTGCATCGATGGGCTGTGATTTTCTGAGCGCGACGAGCAGGAAGTTCCTGCGTGGTCCACGAGGTGCTGGGTTCCTGTACGCGTCGGACCGCGCGCTGCAGATGCAGCTCGCGCCACTGTTTCTCGACATGCAGGGTGCGGTGTGGGAGGAAGCCGACAGATACGAGGTGGTTCCGACAGCTCGTCGTTTCGAAAACTGGGAATTCGCCTATGCCCTCGTGCTTGGCACCGGTACGGCAGCGCAATACGCGATCGATGTTGGCGTCGATGCTGTTGCGAAACGGACGGCGATACTCGCGGCGTCACTGCGCGAGGCGGTGGCCGCGCACGGGTTTCGCGTGCTCGACCGAGGCTCTACCCAATGCGGCATCGTCACGGTCGAGGTGCCAACCTGGGAGGCCGCCGATTTCCACCGAGCGCTCGAGCGCCGCGGCATCAATTCGGCTGTGAGCACACGTGGCTACGCGGTGATTGACTACGACCGCAAAGGGGTCGAATGGGCAATTCGGTTGTCTCCACACTACTACAACACGGAGGATGAAGTGGAGCTGGTTGCTTCGACGCTTGCAGAACTGGCGTCACCCTGACGATTGAAGCGCAGGCATCCCTCCCTGAAACCAACACACCGGCGTATCTTCGCTTTGACACGAACACCACCTCTTACAAGACCAACGAGGCCGCGTGCCCACGCGCGGAGCGGGTCTGGTCCAAACCGCCAACGCTCGCGTGTGGAAAGAGCCAATGAACTCTGATTCCGATTCTAAACGCACCGATGCCAACAGCGCAGACTATCAACAGTTCGATCAAGTGCAGCGGCCCCAGACATACCGCCTTGCGGAGGGTGCGCAGGAAGAGTTCGATGAAGAATTCCAGTTTCGAACGTGTGACCTTCGCGAGTGTTTCGAAGGCGGTGAGGAAGGCCGAGATCGGTTTGCCCAGACGCTTGGGGCGGCTCTCGAGGAGATCGGGTTTGCGATCCTCGTTGGTCATGGGATCGATCCCGCACTCCATGACGAGGCGGAACGGTGGGTGATCGATCTGTTCACGAAGCCGTCTCTGGAAGAGAAGCTTCGGTATTCAGCGAAGCGCGTCGGCTCGGTCAATCAGGGCTACTTTCCGGTCAAGGAAACCACTGGCATTCACCCTGACCTCGTCGAGGGTTGGGTATTCTGCCGCCGGGCCTTTGACATCAACCAGGATGCCGGTTTCTTCGTGCAGGACTTCTGGCCGATTCCCGAGGCCGAGCAGTTCTTTCGCCGACTCAGTCTCGAGACGAGCACCCTGGTGATGCCGATCATGCGAAGCATGCTCCGGTATCTTGGGGTCGATCCACACCACTATGACAAGAAGCTGACCGGTGCCAACTTCGGACTGCGTCTGAACTACTACCCTCCGATCTCCGCTCGAGATGAAACGTCGGGAGCAGGGCGCCTCTTGGGGCACGAGGACATTGACCTCTTCACCTTGCTGCCCGCACCCAAGATCGAAGGACTCCAGGTGTTGAATCGAACGAACGGTAAGTGGGTCCGACTGGATGCACCTCCGGGGTCGATTATCCTGAACACCGGGGAGTACATGCAACACGTCACGAACGATGTTCTGCCGGCAACGACCCATCGTGTCGGCAAGCCGCGGGATCCGGAGCACGCTCAGAAGACCCGCGTTTCGTTTCCGTTCAACGTGTACCTCTGGGAAGACGAAATCCTCGAGGTACTCCCCGGGATTCCCAACCCCAAGTACGAGCCGATCAAGGCCATCACGTTTCATACCCGTACGACAGCCAAGTATTACGGTGATGACTACGCCGTGGAGGACGGCGCGGCAGGCACGCGCTAGCCAGATCCATGCAATTCTGGTGCTCGGCCCAGGGAGTCGCGTGGGATTGGACGTGGCGCCCCTACGTGGGAATCTGGATGTTTTTGGCCCTAATCGTCGGGAGCTACGTATGGCATTGGCGCTCGCTGGCCGCGCGCGGAGCGCTTCCGGCGGGCAGCGACAGGCGATGGCGCCTCACGTGGTTTGCTCTTGGGACTCTGGCACTGTGGGCTGGTCTGGATTGGCCGCTCGGCCCGCTCGGCGCCGGGTATCTCGCGAGTGTTCACATTGTCCAGTTTCTCCTAGTCGGCCTGGCGGCCCCGGCTCTGCTCGTACTCGGTCTTCCACGAGCGACATTCGATGGGCTGACACGGCATCCCCGCGTGCTTGCATGGATCCGCGAACTCACCAGCCCCCTCGTCGCGCTCGTCATCTTCAATTTTGGCATCTCCATCACGCACTGGCCGACTGTGGTGGATGTCCTCATGGCGAGTCAGATCGGCGCCATGTCGTCGGACCTCCTGTGGTTCGCGTTTGGCCTGATCTTCTGGTGGCCCGTCATTGCCCCGGTGCCGGAGCGACCGCGGTTCTCCCCACTCGCGAAGATCCTGTACCTTGCGGTGAACATCGTAATCGTCCGGCCACCGGTGCTGATCATGCTATTCGCCGAGAACCCCGTGTACGCCACCTATGAATTGGCGCCTCCGATTCGGGGCATCTTTGCACTGGAAGACCAGCAGTTCGCCGGTGGCATCATGAAGATCGGAAGCGCCTGGATCTTGATGATCGGCATCAGCGCGGTTCTGTATCGATGGTGGAAAGCGCAGCGGGAAGTGTGAAGGCAGTGTGCAGGATGCAGGGGGCAGGGGGTGAGGGTGAATGAGCGGAACTCACATATACATTGGGGTGTTCGGTACTAAACACCCCCGGAGCCATCCATGTCTTGGTCGCAAACTACCAGCCGGTTCGCCACGATCCTGTCACTTGTCATTCTGCCCTTGGCTTCACTATACGGGCAGGAGGATGAGATGGCGATCCCCTGGAGTCAAAAGGGAGGCGTCACGCAACGATTGGCGTGGACTGATATCTCCATTACGTATAATCGACCGGTGGCCCGAGGTCGCGATCTTTTTGGCAACATCGTGAAGTGGGGTCGCATCTGGAATCCCGGGGCGGATTCAGCCACGACTGTCACGTTCTCGACCAACGTCACGATCGAGGGGCAAATGCTGGCGGCTGGCAGGTATACCGTGTGGATGATCCCACAAGAATCCGGTCCGTGGCCGGTGATGTTCAGCAACAAGGTCGACATCTACCATACCCCATACCCCGGTGAGGCACATGACGCGCTGCGCCTCGAGGTCGTTCCCTCTATGGCAAGTCACATGGAGACGCTCGCGTGGTACTTCGCCGTGGCCGACCGCGAACGGGGGGAACTGCGTATGCACTGGGGGGAGACCGTCGTGGCATTGGAGATTGTGGCGCCCGCAGAGGACTGAGTTGACGGAGTGGGAGCATAGGCACCGTCGTCTCCACCCCATTGCGGCAGATCGGTGGGATGCTCCCCGTCGACAACGTCCTCATATACCCGTAGTTTCCCGGATCTATGTCCGACTGACTCGGGACCCACAAGGTGGCCCTCGGTGCCGACTGTGCGATCGAGCGTGAGGACGGCGCTGGCGCGATTGATGGAAGCAGGAAACTGAAGGCCTCACCACATCATCGAAACGGCGGGACGAGTTGATGGCCAAGATCCGTGTGTACACGACACCGACGTGACCATACTGCAAAGATGCCAAGGATTGGCTCACGAAACACGACTGCGAGTACGATGAACTCGACATCACGAAGGACGTACACCTACTGCGAGAATGGCGAGCTTTGACCGGCGGAGCGGGCGTGCCAACGATTGCTCACGGGAACGATTTCATCGTAGGCTTCAATGAGGAGCGACTCACGCAACTCTTGGATTGTTGTGCGCACTGCAGCTCGGTGGAGATTCCAGGGTGACGATGACGATGATCCTTCGGGGATTGGTGCTGCTGGGATGCGTGGGGGGAGTCGTATCTCCACTGATGGGACAACAACTCTCCCGTGAGGAGATCCGACGGTTCAGCGCCGAGCAGGTGCCGGCGGCGCTCGAGATGTTCCGGGAGTATCTCGCGATCCCGAACGACGCGCAGAACATGCCGGATGAGATGCGTCGCACGGCGGAATGGATCCACGATGCCCTCCGGGAGCGCGGTTTCGAGACCGAATGGCTCGAAACCGGCCGGCTGCCCGTCATTCTGGCGCAACGCAACGCGCTCGGGGCGGATCGCACCCTCCTCGTGTATCTGCAGGCCGACGGGCAACCGGTCGATCCTTCGCGGTGGTTTCAGGACGATCCGTATGAACCCGTTCTTCGTGAACGCGGCGCTGACGGAGAATGGCACGACCTCCCTTGGGATCGGTTGGTGGGCGACCGCGACCCCGAGTGGCGGATTTTCGCGCGGTCCACGTCCGATTCCAAAGGGCAGAACGTGAAGTTCCTAGCGGCGATCTCGGCGCTCGATGCCGCAGGCGTGAACCCGGCTTTCAACATCAAGGTGATCGTCGACACGGAGGAGGAGATGGGCTCTCCCAATCTCCCCCCTGCGGTCGTACGATTCCGCGACAAGTTGGCCGCCGATATGTTGGTCATCTTCGACGGACCGCGACATCCTACGAACCGACCGACGCTCACGTTTGGTGCGCGGGGCATTGCTACGATCACCCTCACGACCTATGGACCAACAGTGCCGCAACACAGCGGTCACTATGGGAACTGGATTCCCAATCCGGGTTTTCGACTTGCCCGAATCCTCGCATCGATGAAGGATGACCAAGGACGCGTGACCATCCCGGGCTTCTACGACGGGGTGACCATCGATGACGCCGCCAGGGCTATCCTCGAGGCAGTGCCGGACGATACCGTGGCCATAAAACGACAAGTGGGGATCGCAGAAACCGATCGGGTAGGCAGAACGCTGCAGGAAGCGCGTCAGTATCCGTCGCTGAACGTCCGTGGGTTGCGTTCGGCGTGGGTGGGGCCCGAGAGCCGGACCATCGTGCCGGCAACAGCGACAGCTGAGATCGACGTGCGCCTCGTCAAGGAATCCGACCCCGCGCGACTCCTGCGGTTGGTGCGCGAGCACATTGAAGCGCTTGGCTACTACGTGGTTGACCGCGAGCCGAGCGATGCCGAGCGCTTGGAGCACCCCCGCATCGCGACGTTTGAGTCGAACGTGTCGTATCGCGCCTTTCGCACCGAAGTTGATTCTCCAATGGGCCGTTGGCTCACAGACGCCATGGTTCATCTTTTTGGCGGCGAGCCGGTCAAGTTACGGACCAGTGGCGGATCGATCCCGATCTCACCCTTCGTGACGACGCTTGATGTGCCGGCCGTGACCGTCCCGACGGTGAACCCGGACAACAATCAACACAGTCCGAACGAGAATATACGATTGGGTAACTTTGAAGAGGGCATTCAGGTGATCCTGTCCATCCTGGTGCAGCCGATGAGGAACTGAGCAGGCGTCGGCCCGCACTGTCGCGCGTCGATCACGCACTTTCCATGACTCACAATCTCACCACGCAGCTCACGGCACTGCTCAAGGAAACGGGCGCGGCGCACCACCACGCGTTCATTGAAACCGATGGCGCCGACCCTGACTGGCCGATTTGGTATGCCGAGTACCTCGTAGACAAGGTGCCCGCGCTGCTGGGGAGCACACCCACGCGCTCGAAGCTCGTGCACCTGTTGATGCAATTGGAAGAGGCTCGGCTTGCCGAGTCGCCGGAAGCGGACTGGGCTGAATTCTACGCAGAGCGACTCGGTCGATTTGCCACGTCGGGAGGGGCAAGTCGACCGGGGGCGGCGCCCGGGATTACCGGACTGGGGGGCATCTTCTTCAAGGCTCAGGATCCCGGAGCGCTCAAGGCCTGGTATCAGCGACACCTTGGCATGGTAGTCCAGGATGACGGCAACGTCATGTTCGAATGGGCGCAGGCAGACGATCCGGACCGGAAGGGGTTCACCGTGTGGGGCCCGTTCAAGGACGATACGAGTTACTTCGACCCGAGCGACAAGCCCTATATGTTCAACTTCCGGGTCGACGATCTCGACGGGCTGCTCGAGGCGCTCCGCGGCGCCGGTGTTGCCGTCGATGATTCGGTCGAGGACTATCCCTACGGTCGGTTTGGGTGGTGTATGGACCCGGAGGGCAATCGCATTGAGCTCTGGGAGCCGAAATAGCGGATTCGCATGGGGGAATGGTCACCCATCGTAGACGATCAGCACGCACCCCAATGTCTGAGCCAATCGAGTTTTCGCCACCTGGACTCGGCGCGATCGAGATCCTCGCGCCAGCCGGGAAACTCAGCCTTACCCCTGCCACGCAGATGGCGGTCAATACCATTGCATCCCACCGCGACCTCCTTCGAGGGAAGGGCATCGATTGGGGCAGTGGGTCAGGTGTGCTGGCCATCGTGGCCGCCAGGATTGGCGCTGTCGAATCGGTGCTTGGGCTCGAACTCGCCGTCGAGGATGTCGAACTCGCCCAGGAGAACGCGCGGCGCAACGGCGTAGCCGACAAAGTGCAGTTTCTCCACGCTGATTCGTTCACGCCGCTTGAGCCGGACGATCTGTCACCGCTCACCGACCTCCTAGACACGACAGACTTCCTGATCGCCAACCCACCGGCGAGTCGCGGAGACGACGGCTTAGGATGGCGGCGAAGCGTACTCCGTGGGGCGCGCCATTTTGTCCGACCCGGTGCGCCATTGCTGATCCAGATCTCGTATCAATACAACGTCGATCGCATCGCTAGGCTTGCTGAGGATGTACAGGGGTACTCATATGAGGGCGTCATCGGCAGTTCCGAGTGGATTGCGTTTGATCAGTCTCGGTCGGATTTGTCCGCGCAACTCGTCGAATACGCGGAGGAGGAGACGGCCGGAGGTACCGTATATACGTTCGCCCCGGCTGGGGGTGGCGCCGGACATGTCTCGGCGATCGACGCGCTGAATCATTATCGCATGACAGGGGAAAGCCCGATCTCAAAATGGCAGATGCATTTGTTTAGGAGGGGATAGAAGGGATAGAAGGGATAGAAGGGATAGAAGGGATAGAGGGACAGATGGGACAGAGATGCCTAGTGGGATCGACGCTGCTTGTGCTATCGCTCGTCGCGACGGCACCGAGTCACGCCCAGTCGTGGGTCAAGCCTATCACGATTGGCGGTGCAGTGGGGGCTGTCGGCGGTGGGGCTGTGACGTGGGCGCTGTGCGACCGCGCAGACAACAACCGTGTTTCGTGCGCGGCGTTTGGCGGCCTGGTCCTGGCGGGTCCGGGCATGGCCACGGGGGCGATCTTGCGGGCAACCCGAACTTCGGGATGGGACGGGGCATGGGTGGGGGCCGTGAGCGGCGTTGCCATGGGACTCGTTGTTGGAGGTGTGGCCGCGATCGTGGGAAGTGGTGACCAGCCTGCGGACTATCTCCTTTTGGGGCGGGAGCGTTTGGAGCCGTGGGTCTGGCGAGCGGCACCGTGGTCGGGCTGACTTCACGGTACCCTGACATCGGGGTCAGCTTCGGGACGGAGCCGGGATCGTTCGGAGTTGGGCTGGCGTTTCGGATGTGATTCTCGAACCCGCGGGGGCACTTACGGCTCCTGGCAGGAGTATAAGACGGCGTTGACCGTCCTTGTCCGTCAGGTGAAGATTGAAGTGTCGGTCGGGTTTGAGCTGAGCTTTCTGGAGGTAAGCAATGCGGATCACGGTGCTGACGCTCGTATTGGCGGTAGCCGCCATGGCGGCTCCCCAGGTAATCCATGCCCAGGTAGTCTCCGGGTTCGTGATGAACGCGCGGACGGGCCAACGGTTGGCCGACGCATCGGTCGTGCTCATGGATGAGGACGGGAAGATCGTCGCCGGTAGGCTCTCGGAGCCGGACGGAAGTTACTCCATCCCGTGTCCGGGTCCCGGAAAATATACAGTGCGCTCCGGCGGCCCCGGCTTTCTGCGTTGGGATTCGCCCGAAATCGAAGTGCGGGAAGGTGAGGAGTTCGAGCTTCCGGTCCAGCTCATTCCAGAGGGGTCGGGATCCGGCCTCGCTGATTTCGAACGGCGTCGCGCGGGCGGCGTTGGGGTCTTCCTCCTCGAGGAAGATTTAGCAGGCAAGGGGCGGCTGTTCACGGATCTGCTCCGCAACGTCCAAGGGGTCCGGGTCATTCCCCTTCCGCTCGATACCCGTGAGACACGGGAAGGCGAACGCGAGCGGTCGGGTGCGGACATTGGAAACAACACGGTGCGGTTGCTGGCGGGTCAACAGGCTGGGGCGGTTGGCGCGCGCCAACAATTGGAGTCGGGAGCGGACTGCCCGCCGCTGATCTACATCGACGGTGCCTGGTCCGGCGTGATCGACCGACTCAGCTTAAACGGTCCGGATGATATCATTCGTGTCGATGAGGTGATTGCGATCGAGGTCTTCCAGAGGACGGAGGTGCCGCCGGAGATGGATACGGGGCGACAATCTTCCTGCGGAGTTGTTTCAGTGTGGACGAAGCGCAGCCGCTGAACCGGCGTACGCCGGCCCCAATAGTGATCAAGCGGTCAGCCCAAGAGGCTGACCGCTTTTGTTTCACCACACTTGCGCGGCTCTGTCGATACCGGCAACGTCCCTACCATCCCTGTCAGGGAGAGACCATGAGAGCTCACCGTTCGTGGATGACCTTTTCCCTCGCCGTCGTTGCGACGGCAGTCCTCGTCCCCGCGGCCGGGGCGCAGCAACCGTATTTCCCGGGTAAGGATCATGAATGGGAACGTCGCGCACCGCAGCAGGTGGGGATGGATCCAACTCTCGTTCGGCGGGCCGTGGAAGTGGCGATCGCTGGCGAGAGCCAGTCGCCGCGTGACCTGGCGGCAAATCACCAGCGGTCATTCGGTCAAGAGCCTCATGGCGAGGCCATCGGTCCCTTCAAAATGCGTGGCGACATGACTGGGGTCATCATCAAGGACGGCTACATCGTGGCCGAATGGGGTGAGCCGGACCGCGTCGACATGACATTCAGTGTGACTAAAACGTTTTTGTCGACCACGGTCGGCCTCGCCTACGATCGCGGAATGATTCGGGAGATCCATGACAGGGTGAAGGACTACGTGCCGACCGATCATTTCGATTCCGAGCACAATTCCCAAATTACCTGGGATCACCTGCTGCGGCAGACGAGTGATTGGGAGGGAACGTTGTGGGCCAAGCCGGACTGGGCCGACCGGCCAACACGGAACACAGACATCCGTGAACTCATGAATCGAGATCGGCCACCACCGGGGACGACCTACAAGTACAACGACGTCCGCGTCAACGTGCTGGCGCTCGCGACGCTCCATGTTTGGCGCCGTCCGCTTCCGCAGGTCTTGCGCGAACACGTCATGGATCCCATTGGAGCATCGAACAAATGGCGTTGGCACGGCTACGAGAACTCGTGGGTCAATGTCGACGGCGCGTGGGTGCAATCCGTGAGCGGCGGTGGCCACTGGGGAGGCGGCATGTTCCTCACCGCGTTTGACCAAGCACGCCTCGGACTCCTGACGCTCCATCGCGGGCGGTGGGCCGGTACGCAGATCTTGTCCGATGAGTGGATCACGATGGCGCTCACCCCGGGGGCAGTGAACGACGCGTACGGGTTCATGAACTACTTCTTGAATACGGGCCAGCGCATGCTCCCCAGTGCGCCTGAGTCCGCTTTCATGCACCGAGGAGCCGGATCGAATCTCGTCTATGTGGACCCAGAGCACGATCTCGTCATTGTCTGCCGGTGGATCAGAGGGTCGGTGATGGACGACGTGGTTGGGCTGGTGATCCGCTCTCTCGGTGATGCCGAAACGGGCGGTGGATGACCAGATGATTCTCCGCTGCCAGAAGGCCCAGTTCTCTCTGCCCGACGGTCTTCACTACCTGAACTGTGCCTACATGGCGCCCCTCTCTAAGGATGTCGAGGCCGCTGGCGTTGTAGGTGTCCGCAAGAAGAGCAACCCGAGTGCGATCTTCGAGGCCGATTTCTTCGAAGACAACAACGTGATACGAGAGCGCTTTGCGCGGCTGATCAACGTGAGCGACCCGTTGCGCGTCGCCATCTTTCCGGCCGTGTCATACGGGATTGCGGTGGCTGCCAGCAATACGCCCGCAGCGAGGGGACAGAACATCGTGATCGCCGGCGAGCAGTTCCCCTCCAACGTGTATGCGTGGTGGCGCCATCGTGACGCCGGCGCCGAACTCCGCGTCGTCGCCCGCCCCCAGGGCGACCAAGTGTCCGCATCGTGGAATGCGGATGTGCTGGAGGCGATCGACGGTCAGACGGCGATCGTGGCGCTTGCGCACGTGCATTGGACGGACGGGACCAAGTTCGATCTCGATGCTGTCGGTCGCCGCGCACGCGAGGTGGGTGCGGCGTTCGTCGTCGATGGTACGCAATCGGTCGGTGCCGTCCCGTTCGACGTCCAAATGGTCCAGCCGGACGCCGTGATTGTTGGCGCATACAAGTGGTTGATGGGTCCATACGGCATTGCCGTCGGGTACTTGGGCTCCCGGTATGATGACGGTGTGCCGTTGGAAGAGCCGTGGATCGTCCGAGCGGGAAGCGAGGACTTTCGAACATTGGTCGACTATCAGGAGGATTATCGAGATGGCGCGACGCGGTTCGACGGTGGCGGCATGGCGAACTTCGTGACGGTACCGATGCTGAAGACATCGCTCGGACAGGTGCTCGAGTGGGGCGCGGTCGACATCCAGGCCTATTGCACGACCTTGACGGGACCGCTAGCGACCAGGGCGATCGAACGCGGGTGGGCAGTGGAAGATCCGGAGGGCCGCGCCGGACATATCCTGGGCATCCGGTTGCCGCCGACCGCGGACTTCCGGGCACTCCAACGGACCCTTTCGGACAGTGGTGTGGCGGTGTCGCTGCGCGGCCAATCCGTGCGGATCTCGCCACACGTGTACAATCACCAGGACGACGTCGATGCGCTGCTCGAGGTCCTCGATGAGGTGTTAGTGGGAGTGGCGTGAGCGGTTAGAAGCACCGCTACTCTCCGCATCGAGATTCGCGTATCATGCGAGAGGAATGACCACCAGACAGCCTGCGGTGGCAGGACGGTTCTATTCGGCGGACGCCGCGCGACTCGAGCACGAGGTCCGTGAAATGCTGACCAATGTGTCGGCGCCGGTCCGGCATGCGGTCGGTGCCATCGTCCCACATGCGGGACTCATGTACTCCGGCCAATGCGCCGCCATCGTATGGGGGCAACTCGCACTTCCGCCGGTCGTGGTGATACTTGCACCCAACCATACCGGACTCCTTGGTGCCACCGGCGGCGCGAGTGGGTGGATGGCCGGTGCCTTTGCAACACCGCTGGGTGAAGTACCCGTCGCGGCGGAATTTGCCTCGGCGCTGGCGCGAGGGTGTGACTTGGTCCAAGACGATCCGTTGGCTCACGAGCGCGAGCATGCTATCGAGGTCGAGCTACCGTTTCTTCGATTGCTTGCACCAGATACTGCTATTGTGCCCCTTGTATTGGCGTGGGATGACTGGGAGCGGACAGAGATCCTCGCACGTGACCTTGCCGCGGTGACGCGGGATTGGGATGCCCCTGTGCTGCTCGTGGCCTCGTCCGACATGACGCACTACGAGTCGGCGGCGTCTGCCGCGCGGAAGGACCGTGTGGCCCTCGCTGCAGTGGAACGACTCGCAGCGAAGGAGCTCCTTGACGTCTGCCATCGCAATCACGTTACCATGTGTGGCCGGGCGCCGGCCGCGGTCGTGTGTGAGGCGTCAAGGATCCTCGGCGCCGGGCAGGGGGTCGTCGTCGACTACCGGCACTCCGGCCATGTGACGGGTGATGACCGTGAGGTCGTTGCCTACGCCGGCGTCATCATCCGATAGCACGCATGGTCCTGCCGCTCAGGAGCATACTGACCAGGCGCCGGCTTGGTTGGACGAGCGCCATGGTTCTCGTGGCGCTCGTCAGTGTCTGTAGCTTCAATGTGAGGCGCCCGCTGCCCGAGGGTACCTCGGTTTTGGGTCCATTCCATCCCGTGCCGGACCTCGAGTTCCTCTACGATCTCACGTATCAACGCGATGGTGAACAGGTGGTCGAACAACAGATTTTCGACCGCATCTTCCAGATCATTGACGAGGCTGAACGCTTCATCACCATCGACATGTTTCTCTTCAATGGCGAGCACGGGGGCGATCGAGATTACCTCCCGCTGTCCGATCGCCTGACCGAGCGTTTGGTCGAGAAGCGAGTGCGGTCCCCGAACGTCGCCATTACATTCGCGACCGACGAGATCAACACCTTCTACGGGGTGTACGAGCCCGAGCACTTCACCGAGCTCGCCAATGCCGGTGTCGAGTTAGTAATCACCGACCTCACGAAGCTGCGGGATTCCAACGCGATGTACTCGGCAGGCTGGCGTCTCTTCCTCCAATGGTTCGGCACCGGTGGCCCGGCGTTCTTCCCACATCCGCTCACGAGTCGCGGCAGACGGGTGACGGCCCGTTCCTATCTCCGCCTCTTCAACATGAAGGCCAACCACCGGAAGCTGATCGTGACGGATCGGGAGTGCCTGATTACCTCGGCCAATCCCCACGATGCGAGTAGCTATCACTCGAACATCGCGTGGGTAGCTTCAGGCGCCATTTGCACGGACATGGCTCGCTCCGAACATGGCGTGGCGGATTTCTCAGGGTCCCGTTTGCCGGAAAGGGTCACGACGCCGCCGGAGTCCGAAGGTGACGAAACCGGGCTGCGTGGACGGTTTCTCTCGGAAGGCAAGATCGCCCAAGCCGTCGTCGAGGCCCTCCGGAGCGCGACCCGTGGCGACACTGTCGACTTAGCGATGTTCTATCTGTCAGACCGCGGGGTGGTGCGGGCACTGGAAAACGCGGCGTCGCACGGCGCTTTGCTCAGGCTGATTCTCGATCCCAACAAGGACGCCTTTGGTCGGGAGAAGGGTGGTATCCCCAATCGACAGGTGGCCCGGGAGCTGCATGGATCGTATCTCACGCAGGTTCGGTGGTACGATACGCATGGGGAGCAGTTCCACACCAAGCTGCTCCTCGTTCGCCGGCGTGGAGAGTACCACGTGTTCGGGGGGTCCGCCAATTTCACACGCCGAAACCTCCGCGACCTCAATCTGGAGGCGGACTTCCAAGTGGTCGCAATGCGTGGCCATCCCGTTGCGGCGAGCGTCGCGGCCTACTTCGATCGCCTCTGGGAGAATGACGATGGCGAGTACACCGTTCCCTTCGAGCGCTACCGGGATGACTCCTGGTTCAAGGTGCTCATCTACCGCGTGCAGGAAGCCACCGGCCTGAGTTCGTTCTAGGGCCGGCGGACCACGGCGACATAGGTCGCAGGGTTCGCCGGATAACTGCGGCGCGACCATGAGTAGGTTCGAGCGCTCCCACTCTCCATCCGCGTGACTGAGAGGCTGAGTCGAAGGCTGGCGTTCATCGGGATGGCGATCTCTGCCTGCCAATGCGCGTCTTCCGTTCGAGCGGCGTATCGCACGCCGTCCGTGACCTGTGCCATGGGGCCCACAGGTGCCTGCCCAAACGTCGATACATGGAACTCCGTGAACTGCATATTCCGGTTGTCAGCGAGATACTTCGACATGAAATCGCGGAATGGCATGGAAAGCGCCTCCACGAGGGTCGTGGAGTCTCGCTCCGGCGCGGGCAGGAGCAGCAGGAGATCGTCCTCGGATAGGCCTTGGCGCACAGACAACGTATCGCCTTGCACGATGATGGCGATATGGTCACCCGTCCCGATCCGCGGGGAAGAACGCGGCGCGGTCGGTTGCCCGGGAACGGTCACGGCAATCACGAGGTCAGGTCCACTGTGCCGGATGGATATGTGGGGGTTGCGACGGAGCACCTCGCCGTTTCGAAAGAGCGGCTGCCATGTGATCGTCTGCCAATCATCCAGCAGCCCGTCGACCGTCAGGGTGTCCGCTGACCTCACGACGCTGTAGGTATCGAGCGTCGAACGGTACATGAGGAGGTCGCCGTCGCGTTCGTAGCGATCGTCCGCCAGGAGTTCTTGCCATCGCGTTTCGGTTTGCTCGACGAAGGGCGTAAACTCGTCGACCAGTTGGCGCACGGTGGGTCGCGTGGCGCCGAGCGTTCCCAGCGTCTCGAGCGATTCACGCAAGTCGTCGATGTGATCCTGCGTCGCGCCGACCGGGATCGGTCGTCCGGGGATGAAGAGCGGTTCGAACACGTTTCGGTCCATGCTATAATCCCCGTACGTCCTCAAGAACGGACCGAGCGCCACGATCGTGGCTTCGTCAAACAGGGTTGCGAGGACGTTCGCTTGCGCCGAATCGGGATCGTACGCAGCAGGGTCGCGTGCATATTCCGCCAGTGTGGCAAGCGGGATCATCGACGCGTGGGCTTCGTTCATTGGGTTCGAGAGGATCCCAGCGATGGATGTCGGAGCATCCGCGGCGCGACCCCGCACTGGTCCGAGAAAGAGACGCCACCTGGCAAAATCGTTGACCGGGTAGTTGTCCCAGATCAGCGGGTCGCGCCATAGGAGGCGGTTCCAGCGCTGACCGTCGGCTCTCGTAATCGTCGGAGAGACGACGTCGGTTCCGGTCCAAAAGAACGGGACGGCGCGGTGTGTCCGTTCGCCGAGCCGCCGTGCATACGTCGTATCACCCCATGCGTCGGTGTAGGTGGTCGGTGTGACGGACAACCATACGCCGCGAGCATTGAGATTGTCGTAGAGTCTGTTGATGACGGTGGCGTGCGCATGGGCAAGGTCCTCGAAGACGGCACGATCAGCCTCGTGCGCCAGGGTGGGTGGGACGTCGTCCAGAAAGAGCGCCACGTGGCGGACACCGAGGCCAATCACGGTCTCGAGTTTCTGCAGGAGGGCGCGGTAGTCACCGGAATCGGAGTACACCATGGACCCACCCGGGCTGATGGCATAGTGGAACTCGACCCCGGCGTCGCGTGCCACGGTCGCCAACTCCGTCAATTCTGCCAAACGTTCTACAGGGTACGGTTCGCGCCATCGTGCCAGGTGATAGGGATCGTCCTTCGGTGCGTACACGTATGCATCGAGGCCGACGCGACCCATGAAGCGTACCATGGCGAGTCGGTCTTGGTGTGGCCACGGTGGACCGTAAAATCCCTCGATGACTCCGGAGAGCTCGAATGCGGTGCGCGGCGGCGCGACGTCCGGTGGACCGCAGGCAGTTAACGCCGTCGGCAGGAGGACGAGCGCCAACCGGGTCGCCCGGCTAATATGCATCTCGTTCATGCTTCCCAAGATATCCTGCCATGCAACTGCCATCTATCGATCCGCCTGATCGGCTGCTCACGGGCCCGGGCCCATCCAATCCCGATCCGCGCGTCTTGGAAGCGATGGCCAAGCCCATGGTCGGCCATCTCGACCCGTACTTCCTAGAAGTCATGGATCGCACCATGACGATGTTGCGATCGCTCTACCGCACGAACAATCACCACACCATTCCGATGTCGGGCACTGGTACCGCTGGGCTCGAGGCCATCATGCTCAACCTGATCGAGCCGGGCGACCACGCGCTCATTGGGGTGATTGGGTACTTCGGGCAACGACTCCAGGAGATGGCCATGCGCGCGGGCGCGACCGTGCGCGTGATAGAGGTTCCATTCGGCGAGGTAATTCAACCTGACACGATGGCGGCGGCTATCGCGGAACAGCCGCCGTCGCTCGTTGCGCTGGTGCATGCCGAAACGTCTACCGGTGCCGAGCAACCCCTCGCGGATATTGCGCGCATGGCCCGGGAGGCGGGCGCACTCATGGTGATCGATTGCGTGACGTCACTCGGGGGCATAGCTGTTGAGATCGATGTGTGGGGCATCGATGCCGCAGGATCGTGTAGCCAGAAATGCATTGGGGCACCGCCCGGGCTGGGCCCGGTCACGTTTGGGCCTCGCGCGATGGAGAAGGTACGCTCGCGTGCTGCCGCGCCGCCGACCTGGTACTTGGACCTCAACTTACTCTTTCAATATTGGGGGGAGGGCGAATCAAAGGCCCGGGCATTTCATCACACTGCGCCCGTCTCGAGCATCTACGCCTTCCACGAAGCGTTGCGGCTCATCCACGAGGAAGGGGTAGAGGCTCGGTGGGAGCGCCATCGTCGTGCCCACGCGCAGTTTGTGGAGGGAATCGCCGAGCTGGGTCTGTCGCTGTTTACCCCCGTCGAGCATCGGCTCCCTATGCTCAATGTGATTGAGATTCCCGATGGTGTGGATGACGCGCCAGTGCGCGCGGCGCTTTTGGCGCGTGGGATCGAAGTGGCTCCGGGTTTTGGTCCACTCAGCGGGAAGACGTGGCGCGTCGGTCTCATGGGCACCAACGCCACCGACGAGCGGGTAGGACGGCTCTTGGAAGGCCTGAAGGAGGTTCTGGGGCGTTAGGGATCGTCCCCGACGACCGCCAGGCGATCACCCGAGGGGCTGACTGCCAACCGCGTGATGTTCGAGATCTGCCCAGCGAATTCCGCCGCCTCTTGCCACGCGTCCGATCCCGGCCTCCACATGTGGAGCGTCGAGCCGGATCCCATCAAGATGGAGCCGTCCGGCATCCACGCGTAGTCCTGACTCGTCTCGACAGAGGGGATCAAACGCTGCATCTGCCTGGTGTCTGGATCGTAGATCGTGATCCACGCTTCGTTCTCAGACAGCCGATGTAGAAAACTCGCGGCGCGCCGGCCCGGGACTTTGTGAATCGAGCGGCCAATGTCCGAGGCGACGAGTTCGGCTTCCCCGGTCGATACGTCCCCGATGTGCAAGGTCGCCGGACGGCCTAGCACGAACATCGCGGTCGTCGTTCGATCGATCCAGGCGTGATACCCCACCGGCATGATGCGCTCGTAGATCACCGCAGGATTCTGGCCGCTGCTCGTGAACTGCCACAGGCGTTGCGTCGAATCCATTTCGACGCGTATCACCGAGAATGTCTCACCACCGGGCATGACCGTGGGCGAGTACTCGCTTTCGGGCGTGTCGGTGATGGGAGCCAGGATGCCACCTTCGGTTTCGTACCGCCACGCGTCAGCCTGACCGTCGCGGATCGAGGTGTAGAGGATCGCCCGACCGTCAGGGCTGAACGACGGCTGGTTATCGTAGCCCGGCCGGTTAGTCACGTTTACCAACGGGCCGAATTGCGCCCTCCCGTCGGTCCACGTGATGTCGCTGAGGTAGATATCCGTCCCAGCTTGGGCCCGAGCCGTGGGCGGCCAGACGGTCATGAGGGCGACAACCGCCGCCTGGACTAGTCGGTTCGGGATCGCGGTTGGTATATACATGTTCTTGGAGTACGTCGTTAGCGCAACCATGTCAACTCTGGAGCCATCGTGAACAAAGTGTTGTCACCGAAGGTGCTACTGCAAGCTGAGGGTCTTCTCGTGTTCATGGCCGCCCTCCTCATGTACCGCGAACTGGATGCATCGTGGTGGCTGTTCGTCCTCCTCTTCCTCGCCCCTGACCTGTCGATGATCGGGTATGTCTCGAATGCTGCCTTGGGCGCTGCGACGTACAACATCGTTCACACGTATGCGTTGCCAATCCTGCTGTACGCCGGTGGTTTCGTGACAGAGCGCAGTTGGTGGATGGCCTTTGCCATCATCTGGGCCGCGCACATCGGATTCGACCGCGTGCTCGGGTATGGGTTGAAGTACGCGACTGCGTTTCGTGACACGCATTGTGGGCGCGTCTAGCCGGATCAAGGCGATCTTTGAGTATCTTTGACGCATGTTTCGCCTCCTAGTAGTCACGACATTCCTTTGCTCGATTCCCGGGCTCGTCACAGCGCAGACGGCCGCCGAGATCGTCGATCAGGTGGACCAGCTGCTTCGGGGGCGTTCCAGCGAAGCGTCCGTCCGCATGGAGGTCGTGACCGAGCACTGGGAACGGAGTATGGAGGCGCGGATCTGGTCCCTGGGGACCGAGTACTCCCTCATCCGCATCGATGCCCCGGCCAAGGACGCCGGGATGGCCACGCTCAAGGCGGGCAACGATCTTTGGAACTATCTCCCCCGTGTCGACCGCACGATCAAGCTCCCCGCCTCGCTCATGGGCGCATCATGGATGGGGTCGCATTTCACCAACGATGACCTCGTGAAGGAAAGCCGCATCATCGAGGACTACGACATCGAAATCACATTTGAAGGGTCACGGGACGGTAATGAGGTGTGGGAGTTCACGCTCACACCCAAAGAAGAGACGGCCGTGGTGTGGGGCAGGATCGTCGAGCAGGTCCGAAAGCGCGACATGATGCCCGAGTGGGTCCGCTACTATGATGACGACGGCGAGGTGGCGCGGACCATGGTGTTCACTGAGTTCACGATGATGGGTGGCCGTCTGGTGCCGGCACGAATGGTCGTGATACCGGCCGACAAGCCGGACGAGAGTACGACCATCATCTACGACGCGCTCGCGTTCGACATCGGGCTTGAACCTTCGTTCTTCTCCCTCCGCAACCTCCGCAGTCAACGCAACTAAGCCATGCAACACGTGTGGTGGCTGATCGGGTGGCGCAACTTGGGACGGAACCGGCGGCGGAGTCTCATTGCCGCCGCAGCTCTCGGTTTCGGGTACTTCTCCGTGGTCGTGCTGATGGGATGGGCTAAGGGGCTCACAGCCGAGATGATCGGCAACGGGACCGGTGTCGTGACGGGGCAGCTCCAAGTTCACGCGGACGATTTCAAGCCCGATGAAAGCGTTCACGCGACCATCGGCGGCCGAGCGGGAACTGATGTGCGCGCACTAGTCGCCCGGGTTCGTTCCGACCCTGCCGTCATTGCTGCCGCTCCGCGCGTCTATGGGGGCGGATTAGTCAGTACGGGCTCGGCGACCGTGGCGGGTGTCTTCATGGGCGTCGATCCCGACCTCGAGGTCGACGTATCACTACTTCTAACGGTCATCGAGGCGGGGCGCGCGCCAGTGCTCGGCTCCAACGAGATTCTCATCGGGTTCGAGATGGCCCGGACGATCAAAGCCGCCCCAGGCGATGAGGTCGTGTTGGTGGCGCCCGCCATTGACGGATCGCTCGGCAACGACCTCTACACCGTCTCGGGCGTGTTCAAGACCGGTCTCGTGGATCTCGATCGCACGTTCGCGGTCTTGCCCATTGACGTGCTGCAGTCCTTGATGGCCATGGATGTCAACCGTATTCACGAGGTGGCGGCTACCGTTCCCGACGCCTGGCGTGCCGAGGATGCAGTCACGCGCCTCAATGCGGTCATGGCGACGGGCGAGCCACCGATAGAGATAGAATCATGGGTGACGACGCGACCCGAAATGGTCGAATACGCAACGCTCATGGAGTCCTTTCAGTGGATCCTGCTGGTGATCGTATTCGGCGTTGCGATCTTTGGTGTCGCCAATGCCATGCTCATGGCCACCTTCGAACGGCGCCGCGAGTTCGCCGTGATGCTTGCGTTGGGAACGCGCCCCTCCGGAATTCTCGCGTCCGTCGTTGCCGAGTCACTGTCGCTCGGGGTCCTGGGCCTAGTGGGAGGGGTGGTGTTCACGTTTCCGATCCTTGTCTGGTGGCACCTCGCGCCACCTGACATGAGCTGGCTGTTCGGCGAATTCACGATGCAGGGAGCGTTGATGCGTCCGATCCTGCGCGTCGAGTACCCGTGGTCCATGACATGGCAGGCGGGCCTGGCCCTGTTTATTACAGCCGTGCTGGCTGCCGTGTATCCAGCCATCCGTGCTGGACGGGTCCCTCCGGCGGATACACTCGCGGACTGATGACCGTCACTTGGACCGTGTTGCCGAAGCTTGCGCTGCGCAACGTACGACGTCAGGCGCGCCGCAGCCTGTTGACCGGATCGGCGATGGCGATCGGTGTGGCAGTCCTCGCGTTTTCGCGCGCACTCGGCGACGGTGCGCACGAGGATTGGATCGATGCTGGTGTGCGGATGGGATCCGGCCACATCGCGATTCAAGGTCCAGGCTACCACGCGAGTAAGAGCATCGACGACCGGTTGGGACCCGACGGCGTTGCGCAAGCTCTGGGAGTGCTCGGTCAACCAGGCGTTGCCGAACGCGTACAAGCCTACGCGACACGGTTCGAGGTCCAAGGCCTTGCCCTTGGTGCGACCACCGCCAGGCCGGTGATGATCTCGGGTGTCGATCCCACCGTCGAGGAGCACTTCTCCCGGCTGGGTGATCGTGTGGTCGAGGGTCGGTATCTCGAGCCTGGAGATCGGTTGCACGCGTATGTTGGTGAGCGACTTGCCGAGCGATTGCAGCTCCGTGTTGGATCACGCCTCGTCCTGAATGCACAAGGTGCTGATGGCGAAATCGCCGGGCAGTTCGTCCGGGTCGTTGGGATATTCAAGACTGGGCTGCCCGAAGCGGATGCCGGCGTGGTGCAGATTCCTTTGGGTACGGCCCATGAGTGGCTGGGCGTCGATGGGGCCGCCACGACGGTCGCAGTCCTCGTCGAATCTGGATGGGTTGCCGGGGAGATGGTCAACCGTGTACGGGACGCAGTGGGGGAACGCGACGACATCGCAGTGATGAGTTGGCAGGAAGCCATGCCAGAACTCGAGGCCGCAATAAAGGTCGACGACTGGGGCGATTACGTGTTCCACATCATTCTCTTTGCCATCATCGCGTTGGCGATCGTGAACACGGTGCTCATGTCAGTGCTGTACCGGACACGGGAGTTTGGTGTCCTCCGCGCTCTCGGCCTCACGAAGGGGCAAACCGCGTCCGTCGTGATGAGTGAAGGGATCATCCTAACGGTGGTGAGCGGTGTCCTCGGCATGATCGTCGGCGTCGCCGTCACATGGATCTTCTTCAGAAACGGCCTCGACTACTCCGCGCTCATGGATAGCGACTTCAACTTCTCGGGTGTGGTTCTCGATACCGTGATCGTTCCCACGTTCCGGATGCAGCAAGTGGTGCTGAGCCTAGGGTCCATATTCATCATCGGGGTGGCGGCATCGATGTACCCGGCATACCGCGCCACGAGAATCGACGTGGCGGAGGCGATGAAATTCGAAGCATGACCAGCATGACGAAATCAACGGCCGTCCGAACGGACGAGGTGTGGAAGGTCTTCAAGCACGATGGGCTGGCGGTGGAGGCTGTGCAGGGCATCACGATGTCGGTGGACCCAGGGGACTTCGTGGTGGTCGCCGGTCCATCTGGATGCGGAAAGACGACGCTGCTCAACATGTTCGGAGGGCTGACGCGTCCGACCAGCGGGCGAGTTTGGGTCGACGAACGCGACCTGACGGCGTTGTCAGAAAAGGAGTTGGCGCGATTGCGATTGGAACGCGTCGGATTCGTCTTCCAAGCGTACAACCTGCTTCCTGTGCTCACAGCCTCAGAGAACGCCGAGTTCTCGATGCTGCTCCAAGGCATAGAGCCAGACGAACGACGTCGACGCATTGGCGAGTTGTTCAAAACGATCGGCATCGGGGGGCTCGAAGATCGTTTCCCGGCCAAGCTTTCTGGTGGGCAGCAACAGCGTGTGGCGGTGGCGCGCGCGGTGGTTGGGGAACCGGCGCTCGTCCTTGCGGATGAGCCGACCGCAAACCTGGACCGCGCGGCGAGCGATGCGCTGCTCGACCTGATGGTGGATCTGAACCGTGATCGAGGAACGACGTTCGTGTTCGCGACGCACGATCCAGCCCTCATGGAACGCGCCAAGCGTCTCGTGCGCTTAGTGGATGGACAAATCGAAACCGACGAGCGGAGAGCGCCGGCTCACCAATGAACCTCGGCCGGTCCCTTTTTGGGGCGTTCGTCGGGCTCGTTACCTCGTTCCCCGTGGCTGCACAGGACTTCACCCCGGATTTCTACTATCTCCACGTCGGTGTCGGCTTCACCGAAGGACCACTGAGCGAAGCGGGCGCGCAGAGTATTCAGCGGCTCCGTGCGATGCTCGTGCCGAGTTTTGGCTCCGTGCGAGTCCATGCGGCGTACGAGCAGACCTTCACTCTCAGCTCCATGACACTCGGGCAGGGAAGTGGCCTTGCCCTCGGGGTCTCCAGTGGTGGAACGGATTGGCTCCCATTGCAGGGGACGCTCGAGGAGGGGGAGCATTTCCGGTGGACCCACCGGCTTGACCGTTTAGCGGTAGAGTTCGCGAGCGGTGCGTGGGATCTAGTCGTTGGCCGGCAAACCATTTCGTATGCGACGACGCTGTTCCTCACGCCCACCGATCCGTTCGTGCCGTTCGATCCGGCTGATCCGTTCCGAACCTATCGGGCGGGCGTCGACGCCCTGCGCCTGCGAGTGTTCCCAGGAACTTTCACCACGCTCGAGGGCGTCGTCCGCGTGGCAGAGGCTGGGGGTGACACGCTGCTCACGGCACTTGGGCGGATCCGAAGTGATGTGGCCGGCATCGAATTCTCGGCCTACGGCGGCGTCGTGCATGACGATGGCGCCGGGGCGCTCGGGGTGACCGTGACCGAGTTCGGGGCGGCCTTCCGCGGTGAGGCGCAGGTGCGCCGAGCCGACGGCGAAACGGTGTGGCGCCTTGCGGTCGGGGCGGATCGGAGCTTCACGGTTGACAGGAAAACACTCTATCTCGCACTGGAGTATCAGCGTGATGGGTTCGGGGCTGCCTCGGCTACGGACCTCACGCAGATCATCACGTCTCAGCAGGCGCAGCGCGGTGAGCTGCAGGTCCTGGGCCGCCACTCAGCAGCACTGAGTGGAAGCTACCAGGTGCACCCGCTTGCCACGGTCCAACTTCTCGCCCTTACGAACCTCAGCGACCCGTCCGTCCTGTTGTCACCGGCTGCGTCGTACTCGGCTAGTGCGACCATCAATCTCCTGGGCGGTCTGTTCGTCGGACTTGGCGATGAGTTCAACGGCATGGTACTTGGATCGGAATACGGGAACATTCCGTGGTTGGCGTATGTGAGTTTGGAGGGGTTCTTCTAGAACGGTGCAGGGCGAGGGCCGAGGGGCGAATGAGCGGGGGGGGCGCCGGAGCGCTAGAACGCGCTGAAGAGGTCGCGGACTCCGAGGACGAGAATCAGTAGGATCCCGGCGGGCACAACCCACCGCAGCCAGAAGATCCAGATGGGTGAGACCTGCATTTTGTCGCTTCCCTTGTTGACTTCCTCGAGCGCGCGCGCTCGATCCACGACCCACGCGAGACCGATCACCGCGAGCACGCTGCCGACTGGGTGCATGACGGACCCCCAAAACAAATCGCTGGCGGCGATATAATCGACGCTCCTGATGGCGGGTGTCCCGAGGACGAGGCTTGCCGAGCAGAACGTGATGGTCGCTCGCCGCCGCGTCCAGCCGAGGCCGTCGACCATCGCGGCGACGACAACTTCGAATGCGGCGACCACGGACAGGAAAGCTGCGAGAAGGAGCAAGCCAAAGAACATCACGCCAAACAGTGATCCGAACGGGATGTGCTGCAGCATACTTGGAACTGCGACGAAGGTGAGCGATGGGCCTTCCTCGAGTTCGACGCCGAGTGCGACGGCGGCGGGCACGATGGCGAGGCCGGCGATGATCGCGACGGTCGTCTCGGCGAGACTAACCGACAGCGCGCTTCGCGTGAGGTTGGTCTCATCCGGCAGATAGCTCGCATAGGTCACGAGCATGGTGCCGCCCAGCCCCAGCGAGAAGAAGATCTGCCCCAGCGCGGCCGCAAACACGCCCGCGTCGAGTTTGGCGAAGTCGGGCACGAGGTAGTACCGCAGTCCCTCGCCAATGCCCTCCAGAAGGAGCGTGCGCACGAGCAGGACGAGCAACATGGTGAAGAGGACTGGGATCGCAAATCTGCTGACCCGCTCGATGCCATCGCGCACGCCGCTTATGAGCACCGCGGCGGTTCCCGCCAAGACGGCCGCCGCAGCCACGAACTGCCAAGCGAACGAGGCAACCACGCCGTCGAAGTAGGACGCGGGATTCATGCCGGTGATCCCGCCGACAAGCGAGACAAGTAAGTACCGAAGTACCCACCCGACCACCACCGTGTAATACGAGACGGCCATGAAGATCGTAGCAAACAGCACGATACTGATCACGCGATTGCCGGGCATGCCGATCTGGGCGAATGCCCCGACCGGTCCCCGGCGTGTGTGCCGCCCGAGCGTCAGCTCGGCCATTAAGGCGGGAATTCCGAATGCCGCAAGAAGGGCGAGGTACACGAGGATGAATGCCCCGCCGCCAAAGGCGCCAACCATGTACGGGAAGCGCCAGACGTTCCCAAGGCCGACGGCCATGCCCGTGAGCGCGAGGAACGCACCGAGCGACGAAGAGAAGCGGGGGCGCATGGATAGAGGCGATAGAGGGGATAGGAGGGATGGAAGGGGTAGAAGAGAAGAGAGGAGAGTCTTGCTCGATCGCTATCCCCTCTACCGCAAAACCATCCGCACCGAATCCAAGCTCCCGTCGTTGCTCGCCGGCTCGATGCCCAGAAGATGGCACACGAGTTCGTACAGGTGGACGTTGGCGAACGGCGGGACCGTGTGGCCCGCAGCGAACGCGGGCCCGGAAGCGATGAACAGCGAACCCATCGACAAGAGCTGATTGTCGTAACCGTGACTGTGTCCAAAGAAGTTCCTGCGGTTGCGCTGGAAGTAGTCCCTCGTCGTAATGGACCACCCGTCGTCCGCGATCGCGATAACGGGCGGGACTCGCGCATTGTGTTGCAGACGGAAGCGTTCCGGTAGATCGCCGCGTCGATAGACCGTGATGTTGGGATGCGCCCCTTCCAACTGGCGATACACTCGTTCGTGGTCTCCGTCATTGGCGTACCCCATCCATACGGGGTGCCAATCGACGACACGCACGGCGTCGAGTTCGAGGTAATCGTCCATAAAGACGACCCGGTCAGGAGATCGCTCGGACATTCCGTGATCGGACACCACGATCACGTTGACCTGGTTCCGTACGTCCAATCTCGCGATGCCGGCGGTCAGGCGTCCGATAGCGACGTCCACCGCTTCGATGGCCCTCCGGACGCGAGGGCTGTCGACCGCTTCGTCGTGCGCGGCTCCATCGACATCCTCGAAGTAAAGCGTGATCAGGCCAGGTCGTTGGCCGTCAGGGAGAGCGAGCCACGCCAGCACCTGGTCCACACGTTCCCGATTGGGAATCGAGGCGTCGAACGGTCGCCAATGAGTGGCATACTTGCCTTGAATCGCCGTTTCCGTTCCCGGCCAAAAGAAGGTGGCTGCCGTGATGCCTTGCCGCTCGGCCGTCAGCCAAACCGGCTCACCGCCCCACCAAAACCCCTGTTCGACAGCGTCCCGGTCACTGATCCGAAACCAGGCATCCCGTTCGGGATCGTACATGGTGTTCGAGATGATCCCGTGGTTCTCGGGGTAGAGTCCCGTTGCCATGGTGTAGTGGCTGGGGAAGGTGAGGGACGGGAAAGGGGGTACCAAGCGTTCGGCGCTCACACCAGCGCCTGCGAGGCTGTCGAGTGTGGGTGTTTCGCCATAGCGCCGGAAATCCCAGCGAAACCCGTCCAGGCTCACGAGAACTACCGTCGAGGCGTCGCCCGTGCGGGCGGTCCGGCATGCGGTGGAGAGAGCCCCGAGGCCCAGCAGGCCCATCAGGAAGAGGCGTGGGCGAATCATGGTCCCAAAACTACTCGGCGGTGCAGTCTCGTCACAGGCCAACGCTCCTTCAACGAACCCGGCACGTTCCACGTATCTTGTGTGTTCATGCCTACCCGCCTCCTGCAATCCGTTGTCAAGGTTTCGGACGATGAAATCGCGCCGATGCTGTGGTCTACGCTGTACGGTTTCAGCATCATGTTCTCCTACTACATCCTGCGCGCCGTCCGCGATGAAATCAGTTCTGCGGATCGCGGGAATCTGCAGATTCTCTGGACGGCCGTGTTCTTCGTCATGCTCGTGGCGGTACCGGCGTATTCGTGGGTGGCATCTCGGTATTCGCGAGGGGTTTTCGTCCCGGCGGCCAATCGCTTCTTCTTGGCCAACTTGGTCTTGTTCTATGCAGCGCTCACTGTCTTGCCGGCGACGGCTCGACCGTGGATCGACCGGGTGTTCTATGTCTGGGCATCCGTGTTCGCGTTATTCGTCGTTACGGTGTTCTGGGGTTTCATGGCCGACTGCTTCCGCAACGAGCAGGGCAAGCGGCTCTTTGGTTTCATTGCCGTGGGCAGCTCGATCGGGGGCATTGTGGGATCGACCGTCACGGCATCGTTGGCAGAAGTGGCACCCGAATTCAGCCTACTGCTGATCGCGTGTGTGCCACTCGAGGTGGCATCCTGGATCGTCGTGCTCTTGCACCGTCGATTCACCCGAACACCGAAGCAGGCGAGTGTCTCGGCCGAACCACTCGGCGGCGACGCGTGGAGTGGGATCAGGGTCTTGTTCGGGTCACCCTATCTGCTGGGAATCGCAGGGTTTGTTGCGCTCATGACCTTCTCCTCCACGATCCTCTACTTCCAACAGGCGTTTCTGGTAGGCGAGGCCATCACGGATCGAGCGGTGCGGACGGCGTTCTTCGCGAAGATCGACCTGTGGGCGAACCTGCTTACAATCGTGCTACAGGTGTGGCTGACTGCCCACATCATTCGATGGGTGGGCATCGGCATCAGCCTCATGATCATTCCCGCGGCCGTGTTCGTAGGCTTCCTGAGCCTAGGAGTGTATCCGCTACTGGCGGTGCTGGTCGTGTTGCAGGTGCTCTATCGGGCGGGACGGTATGGAATTACCAAACCAGCGCGCGAGGTGTTGTTCACGGTCGTGAGTCGAGAAGAGAAATACAAATCGAAGGCCTTCATCGATGCCGCCGTCTACCGCGGCGGCGACCTTGTGAGCGGGTGGATCTATGCCGGATTAGCCGCGGTCGGGCTTTCGGTGGGCGCGATTGCACTCGTCGCTGCACCCATGGCAGTGGTATGGATGATGATCGGACTGCGGCTAGGCAGACGTCAGGAAGAGCTGGCGGGCACGGAGAGAGGAGACACGAGTGCGCCGGCACTGGCAACCACGTAGCTGGTTTGGGTGAAGGAGTTGGTGGTTCGCCGTCAGCCCCCAGCTCACCGCTCGCTGCTCACCGCTTGCTCACCACCAACACCGAGTCGTGCACCCGACGCTTGCGGTAGCCCAGCAAGTGGAAGATCTCGAGCGCGTAGAAACGGGCTATGCCACGATTGATCACGAGCGTGCCTTCGCGATCCGGGTCACGCCGCACCCCCGGTAACATCCGCAAGAAGGCATCGACGTGGAGCCGACGAAGGATGGCGGAGACCGACAACCAGACCGGCCGGAACTCTCGCACCACAAAGAACCCGTCCTCGCCCTGCTTCTGGTAGAGCGGCATCAAGATCCGGCCTGATTCCGGGGCGTGGATTGGACCCTTCCGATCCTCAGCCAAGTGGTCGCCCTTGGCAACCGGCTGGAAACTCGCGTAGCCGTCACGCATGGCAAACCCGTCCCCGGGTTCGACCGGATGTCGGTGCCGGACCTCGAGCACGCGGGGCAACGCAGCCTGGGCATCGCGGAGCAGTGCTCGTGCGGCAGCAATGCGTTGTGCTTCGGCGGGATCCACAAGCACGCCGGCTGCCGCCATGGCGACCCACACCACGGCCTCCGTGTAGTCGACAGACTTGGGGTCGTCGTGTCGTCCGCCCTCGAATCCCATCGTGACATGGCCCAGGCGATTCACGAATTCGAGCAGCGTACCGTCGAGTTCCTCTTCGAGCCCGACGATGATCGGCGCGGGGGCGTGCATGGCGAACGCTCGATTCCTCAGGGTGTCCCCGATCGTCGCGAATGGCGGGCTGTCGCCGGAGGTCGTATGGAGGTCCACGCAATACACGGTGCCGGTCGCGTCGGCGACCGCGGCATCGATGATGTCGAGGAGCTCGAGAAGTTCGGTGTCTTCCGTCGACCGCTCAGCAGGCGGTGTTCCGTTGCGAAGAGCCGTCACCCGATCCGGAAGCCAGTGACGATTCAGGTCGAAATCCAGGAACCGCTGGCGTCGGGCTAGCGCCGTGACGTTGCCCGTGAGGGCGACGAATTCGCCGTGAAGGGCGGGTCGGCGGACATCGAGCTCTTCACACACCCGTTCGAGCGCATCCACGCCGGCTGGTTCGTTGCCGTGAATGGAGCCGATGCAGATGAGCGTGGGTCCGGGGTTGTGTCCGCTGACGCGTCCGATCACGCGCCGCCGTGCTTTGAGCGAGTCAGTCGCTCCCGTCATCAAGCGTCTTCGATCCGTTCCTCGAGTAGTCGTTCTGCGATGGGAGCAAAATCGTCAACACTGACGATTCCCACTAGTGCTCCGCTTTTGGTGACCGGAAGACACGTCAATTTTCGTTCCCGCATGAATCGAATGGCGTCCAAGGTCGAGGTTTCTGGGGTAATGGTCGGGGGGCATGGATCCATGATGTCCCGGACCGCCAGGGACTTCTCCCCGTTGGCTCCCTGCTCGGCCGCGAGATGCCGGAGCACCGTGCCGTAGTTCACCATTCCCACCAGGTGGTGATGCTCGTCTTCCACCGGGATCTGCCGAATGTGTTTCCAGTCCATCAGGAACGCGGTCAGGTCCACGAGTTCGTCTTCACGGACCGTGTAGAGGTCCGTGGTCATGTACTGCTCGACCTTGAGGTAGTTATGGCGCCATCCGCCGGCCTCGCCGAGTCCTGTCCTTGGCCAGCTGTGTCCCGGTTGACCGGTTCGCTGCAGTCGCACGGAGGCACCCACGAGGGCGGCGAGACGTTCCGCAGCGGTGCCCCCGGTCCCCATGTTACGGAGCGAAGCGACCTGCCACAACGAGCCGGTGCACTTGCAGGTCACTCTGTCCTCGATGATCCCGAGATAGCGGGAGACGTCCTGTTCGGCTACGCCGGCGCCGAGGAGGCCCTCGTTGGCCATGGGGAGGAGGATCTTCAGCATCAGGTCGCTGGCTGAGAACTCGGTTCCCTCGAGCCAGCTGAAACCGGCGTTCAGTCCGCGCCGAGCTGCCGCGACGAAATTGTCTCGAGCATCGCCGTAGTCGAGCCGCTGGTCGACGTCTCCGAAATGCTCGGCACCTCCCAAGACCGCACCGGCCCAAAACGCCATGTTCGCGACCTCGTCCACCACCGTGGGCCCAGATGGGAGGTAGCGATTCTCGATGCGGATATGCGGTGCGCCATCGGTGACGCCGTAACACGGTCGGTTCCACCGATAGACGGTGCTGTTGTAGATCTGCAACGCTTCGAGTTGTGGGATGCCACCCCCGCCCAGGATGTCGAAGGGCTGCTCGCGAACGTTCCTTCCCAGTAGCGCTGGAATGCGGGACACATCCTCCATGAACATCTCGAGAATCGATTTCTCGACCCACCGATCGCCGAAGCGGGCACGCGGAGTCAAGACGCGAATGTGACTGCTCGCACCCCGGGTATCGATCGCCTGTTGGAACAGCGGTATGCGGGTCTCGGACCACAAGCGACGGCCGAACAGGATTGGTGAATTGGTCGCCACGGCCAGGACGGGCGCCGCGATGGCCTGAGCGGCGTTGTAAAACCGAGGGAATTCCTCATGGCTCACTTGCAGGTGCACGTGCGTCCCATTGGTGGCACCCTCGAGCATGACCGAGTCATGCTCGACGTGCAGTTCGTCGGCACCTTGAATGTGCAAGCGGTAGACCGCGCCACACATGCGGCTCAGCGCCTCGTTCAGCGCCACATAGCGGTCCTCAGCGGTCATCAGCTCCCGGCCCAGGTCGGATTTCCCGACCGTCGGGAGGATGCCCATGAGGGCAACCTCGGCGTCAAACGCGTCCGCCGCATCGCGGACCTCTTCGATATAGGTATTGAGCTGATCTTCGAGATCGCGGAAACACCGGTCGCGAAGGTGCATTGGGTCGAGGTTGATTTCGAGATTGAACCGGGCGATCTCAGTCGTGAACGGCGGCTGTGGTAGCATGGCCAGCACTTCGGGTCCGACCGGCGCGGGCCGCATCCCGCGGTCGACGAGAAAGAGCTCCTGTTCGGCGCCCAGGCGCCGGACTCCCGACTCGATCATCCCGTGTTCGAGCATGTGGTCCAACGCGCGAAGGTCCGTGAGGAGTGCCTTCGTGAACGCGCGGAACTCGGAGGGGGGGAGGTCGGCCTGAATGTCGTGTCTGCCCATGCGTCTACCCCTGGCACATGGTACTGGTGTTCGCAAGAGGCGGCTTTGAACGGTGAGGGAAGAAATCTTCAAGAACGGATGGACAGGAGGAGCGACGTTTGTCACGACTCCTACTATCCCTATCTATCCCTTCTATCCCCTCTGTCCCTTCTATCCCCTCTACTCGTATCGCAGCGACTCCACGGGATCGACGGCTGCGGCCCGGCGCGCCGGGAGGAATCCGGCTGCCAGCCCGAGCGTGATGAGGATCGAGACACAGATCAGTGCGATCGGCCACGAGAGCACGGGATGGGCGATGTACTGCATAGCCGGTTCGTCGCTCGCCAGCGCGTTGACGCCGGATACCACGAGGCCCGAGACGGCTAACCCGATCGCCCCACCCGTCAACGAGATCAACAGGGCCTCAAACACGAACTGACTCATGATGTGCGGCTTGCGCGCCCCCACCGCGAGCTTTACGCCGATCTCCTTTGTCCGCTCCTTCACCACGACGTACATGATGTTGGCCACGCCGACGCCGGCAACGATCAGAGTGAAGACGCCTACGAGGCCGAGGAAGATCTGAATGCCGAGACCAATCTGGCGTACGAGTTTCTGGTCCTCGATGAAGTCCCACATCCCGAGGGCTCGTTCGTCGTCGGGATCGAACTTATATCGTTTTCCGAGCACCTCGTAGAGGCGCTGCTTGACCAGTGGTGCGAGCGCCACCTCGCGCGGCCGCACCACCAGGTGGTTCACGCGCGTATGCCCGTAGATTGTCGCGAGGGTCGATGCCGGAATGATGGCTCGGTCTTCGTCCGGACCATTGTTGCTCGAATCCTGAAACTTCTTCTTCATCACGCCAATGACGGTGAACGGAAGGCCGTCGAGCATCACGGTTTCGCCGACGGGCTCTGTGTCACCGAAGATCTGTTCCGCGATCCCGTTGCCGAGAAACAGGACGCGCCGACGCTGTTCCAGATCGCGCAGATTGATGAAGCGACCCATCCCGTCCGGAAACATCCGCCGCATCTCGGCGAACTCCGGATACACGCCCTCCATATACGTGGTGGTGCGCTCGTTTCCCCATTGGAGCGTGCTGCCCCACCGTCCGTACGATGGGCTTCCCAGGTCGATCTCGGGTATCGACCGCTGCAACAGGGCCAGATCCGCCTCGGTCAGCCGAACGCTGCGGCCTTTGGGGAGGCCCTCGTAGGTCAAGCTGGTGGTGCCGCCGTACACCATGAAGATGCGATCTCCGGCGTTGATCAGGCCGTTCTCGACGGCGCGCTTGAGTCCTTCCCCGAACGACAGCAACAGAACGACGGCGATCGTGCCCCAAATCATCGCGAACAGCGTGAGAAACGCGCGCGTCTTCTGTGTCCGCAGATCGCCGATGAACTCTTCAATGAGGATGCGCCACATAGCTAGGAGGTCCCAGGACGAAGGGCGGAGGGCGAATGACCCCCGCCCTCTAGTACCGCAGGCACTCGACCGGGTCCAAACTCGCGGCCCGCCGTGCGGGGAAGAGGCCGGCGAGGAAGGCGATGAACGCCAGCAATCCCAGGGTGACACCGACCACGAGCGGTGAGATCTGCGGAGTGCCGACAAAATCCTGGAGCGGGAGAAACCCCATCACCCAGACCAACCCAACCGAGATCAGGAACCCCATGACGGCTCCGATCCCGACGATAACGAAAGTCTCGCCGAAGAACTGTGCGAGGATGGAATTGCGCGTCGCACCAACGGATCGGCGGATCCCGATCTCACGAGTCCGTTCCTTCACGACGATATACATGATGTTGGCGACCCCAATGCCGCCGACCGTGAGCGTGAACGACCCCACGAGCGTGAAGAACATGCGGAAGCCCAAGAACAAGTACCCGAACATCTTTTCGAACTCGACGGTGTCCCACACGGACAAGGCGTCCTCGTCGTCCGGGTCGAAGTGGTACCGACGGCCAAGTACGTCGTACACCTGACGTTCCACGGCTTCCGTTTCAAAACTATCACGTGTTCGGTACACGAAGTTGTTGACGGTCCGCCCGCCGAAGAGTGAGACGTGCGTCGTCGACGGGATGAAGATGCGATCTTTGTCGCGCCCGTTGTAGGAAGAGTTTTGGAGCTTCGGGAGCATGACGCCGATGATGGCGAAGGGCGTTTCCCCCACGAAGACCGTCTGCCCAATGGCATCTTCGTCTCCGAACAACAGTTCTTTCAGTTCGTCACCCAGCACCGCCACGCGACGGCGCTCTTCGACATCCCGGTCATTGATGAACCGGCCGCCAGGCGCCGGGATGATGTTGCGCATGATCCCGTAGTCAGGGATGATCCCAGTGATGTTGGGGTTGGCACTTGCCGTCCCGCGGCGAACTGGGGTGGTGCGCACGGAGTACTCCGGACTCATCATCGCGATGTCGGGGATCTCCCGCATCAAGAGGTCGCGATCGCTTTGGTGGAGCCGGACGAAGCGACCGTCCGGGTATCCTTGCCACACCTTGGTCGTCCGCCCACCGAACAGGATGACGATGCGGTCTCCCAGCCCGTGGAAGCGCTTCAGCGTCTGCCGTTCGAGGCCCTCGCCGAAGGCCAGCAGCACCACGACCGCCACCGTGCCCCAGGTGATGCCGAGGATAGTGAGCGTGGTGCGGAGCCGCTGCTGTCGCAGGTCGCTGAAGAACTCACCGAAAAGGGCACCCAACCGCATGCGTCTGCTCGTCGCGCTCCGGTTAGCTGATTTCCCGTGGCGGTGGCTCGACGATGCGCTCGCCCTCGCGGACACCGGATACGATCTCGATGTTGATCGCGTCGGAAAGCCCAGTTTCGACCTCGCGATCCTCCTGAGTCCCGTCGGGGAGCAACACGGTGACCATGGCGACGTCGTCGTCGAAGCGTACGAGACGTTCTGGAATGGCCAGCACCGAGTCGCGTTGGTCGATGATCACGTCGGCGTTGGCAGAATATCCAGCGCGCAAGACAGTGGTGCCAATCTCGGTGAGCCGGATCTCGACGGGGAATACCGTGGCGTTGTCCTCCGTGCGCGCCTTGAGGGAGATCTGATCGAGCCGGCCGAGCACCTGCGCGTTGGGGAGTGCGCCGATCTTGATCGTGACCTCCATGCCCTCTTTGAGCCGTCCCACGTCGATCTCGTCCACCGTACCGCGAAAGACCAACCGATTCATCTCGGCCATCGTCATCAACACGGTGCCTTCCTGGAAATTGGACAGTGGGACGACGGGGTCGCCGATCTCGACCATCTCCTCCAGCACGAATCCGTCGATCGGCGATCGGATGACCGCCTCGATATCGTCGTTCGCGATTGTCACCTTCCCGTCCTGCAGCAGGGCAAGGCGCTCGCGAGCCATCTCCAGTTGGATCGTCTGGGATGCGTAGTCTCGCTCGGTCTCCTGGAATTCGCGTTCAGAAACGAGGTTCTGTTCCTTGAGCGCGCGGAGCCGTTCCAGCTGACGGCGGAGGTCGTCGAGTTCCACTTGTCGCAACTCCAACTGACGCCGTGCGTCGGCCAACTCGAGGGGGGTGGGATTCGGCTTGATCTCGAGCAAGGGGTCGCCCGCACGGACGAAGCTGCCTTCGTCCGCATAGCGGGCGCGAACCACACCGGAAATCTGTGACTTCACAGTGATTTCGATTTCAGGTTCGATGCGGCCCACCGCGAGCGCCTTGTCCACGATCGTCATCCGGGTGACGTCAATAGTCGTCACGTCGTCGTCGGGACCACTCCCGTTGGACGACCGAACAACGAATGCCAGGCCGGCACCGACCACAATCACGACGCCGGTCCATACGATCTTCGTTCCACGCTTCATGAGGTTTTCCTCGAATCAGACGATGGCGGGCACAGGCATGGCCGCCGTTCCACGTTGCTGCGAGACGCCGACACTACGCGTTGCGAGGGTTCCGGTTTCACGCGGGCGGAGCCGGAGCACTGAAAGGAGGGATAGGATCGAAGGGAGACATGGAACAGGAGACAATCCCATCCGTTCCGGCGCACCCCCCCCTAGTGTGTCAAGAAATGTTTACTAAAAGACAAGAATACTTGACATTCAGCGTAGAGCGACCTCTATTAGGGTCATGAAGAATCGTCTCAAGGTGCTCCGTGCCGAACGTGATTGGTCGCAGGCGGACGTCGCGTCCAGGCTGGAGGTATCCCGACAGACGATAAACGCCGTGGAGACCGGACGGTGCGATCCCGGGCTCCCATTGGCGTTCCGCATTGCTCGGCTGTTTGATGTTCCGGTGGAACGAGTGTTCGAACACGATGATGCCTGACGTCGTGATCGAACCGATGCGGGCCGATGATCTCGGGTCGGTTCAAGCGCTCCTTCGAGCGGCGTCGCTGCCAGTGGACGGGTTGGATGACCATGTGTCGACTGCGCTGGTTGCGCGGCGTGGCGCGAACCTGGTTGGGAGTGTCGCCTTGGAGGTCTACGAAGATGGCGCACTCTTGCGGTCGCTCGCCGTCGCCAAGCGGGAGCGCGGATTTGGATGGGGGATGGCCCTTGCTGAGGCCATCATTGACCTCGCTCGGCGACGGGGGGTGCGCAAGGTGTATCTGTTGACCGAAACGGCGGCGACCTTTTTTCCCAAGTTGGGGTTCCGTGCAGTCACCCGTGCGGAGGTCCCGAGTGGGGTGCGTCGATCGGTGGAGTTCACGACCGTGTGTCCCGGGAGCGCGGCGGTACAAGTTCTGGAGCTTAGCACCGCAAAGAAAAACCCCGGTGGGTACCGGGGTTCGTAATTCGCACGTCGCCAGAAGTTCAGCTGCGACCCTGGGCTACCTGGCGTTCCTCACCGGTCTCGAAGAACTCGCGGTTCTTCGCAATGTAGGAACCCCATTCCTCGGGAACATCTTCTTCCGGGAAGATGGCGGTCACCGGGCATTCGGGCTCACACGCTCCACAATCGATGCATTCATCGGGGTGGATGTAGAGCATGTCCGGGCCCTCGTAGATGCAGTCCACGGGGCAGACGTCGACACAGCCACGGTCCTTCGTGTCGATGCACGGTTCGGCGATGATATAGGTCATGGTATTCCTGTGCCGCGGGTTTCCTGTTGCGAAGGCGTATGTTGACTGGACGCTGAAACCCTGTCAAGGGACCGAGTTGCCCTGCGAAGCGTCCGATGGTGATCTTCGATCCATGCGTATTGCCTCGCTGTTGGCCAGTGCGACCGAAATCGTGTTCGCCTTGGGACTGGACGATCAACTCGTCGCCATCTCCCACGAATGTGACTATCCCCCAGGTGCGCTCACACGGCCGAGGGTGAGCCGGCCACGCTTCCCGCTCGACGGGCTGTCGTCGGGCGACATCGACGCCGCGGTGCGGCAGGCGATGACCGAGTTCGGGAGCGTATACGAGTTGGATGCCGATTGCCTGCGTGACACCAACCCCGATCTCGTCCTCACCCAGGCGGTGTGCGAAGTGTGTGCGGTACCGACGAGTCTCGCGGAGCGCGCTGTCGAGGTGCTGGATGGTGAGACACGGGTGTTGTCCATCGATTCCCACACCATCGATGACATCTTGGCGAGTATCGCAGCCGTCGGACGAGCGGCCGGGGTCGAGGATCGCGCCTTGACGGTCGTGGCTGACTATCGCAGGCGTCTCGACGCCGTCCGCGAGGCCGTGTCCTCGCGGAGACGCGTACGCGTGCTGGCCGTCGAATGGCTGGACCCGCCGTTCTTACCCGGCCACTGGACACCACAGATGATTGAACTGGCGGGAGGAACGACCCTCGGGTCGGAGGCGAGCGTTCCGTCGAAGCAAACGGACTGGGCCGACCTACTGGGTCTCGATCCGGACGTGCTGATCGTCATGCCCTGTGGATACGGCCTTGACGCAGCAGTGCAGGATGCCCGGGCGCATGCCGACCACCTGCACTCGGTGGCCACTCGAGCCATGGGGGAGGGCCGGGCGTTTGTTGTCGACGGGTCTGCGTACTTCAATCGCTCCGGTCCACGGATGGTGGACGGTGTCGAGATCCTCGGAGCGCTACTGCACCCTGACGTGTTTCCAGGGTATGATCTAACGGGCAAGGCAACTGTCTGGAGTCCTGCAGCGAACCCCATACCGAACGACGAGGAGTAGGAGTGCGATATTCCCCGATGATGGTACAACCGATGCGCGAGGACTTGACACGTGTCGGATTCGAGGAGTGGTTGACGCCGGAATCGGTCGACAGTGACATGGCAAACGTCTCCGGCACGATGCTCGTGGTTGTCAACTCGATCTGCGGATGTGCAGCCGGCAAGGCCCGACCCGGCGTCGTGATGGCGCTGCAAAACCGGAGGCGGCCTGACCGACTCTACACAGTGTTTGCCGGAATGGAGCTCGACGCCACCGAGCGGGCACGGAGCTTCTTCGCACCGTACGAGCCCTCTTCCCCGCAAATCGCCCTATTCAAGGACGGGAAGCTCGTCCACATGCTCGAGCGGTCGGATATCGAGGGCCGGGGGCCGGAAGACATCGCCGCCGACCTCACGGAGGCCTTTGACGCCCACTGCGTCTAGCCGACGTCCGCGCTCGTGATGCTGTTGGACCCGGACGCTCGGCCGGTGATCGGGCACCGGGGTGCGTCAGGCGACTTTCCAGAGAACACGCTAACGGCGTTCGACGCGGCCCTCGCACAAGGTGCGGACGCCTTCGAACTCGACGTCCGTTCCACCAAAGATGGCGTCGCGGTCGTCCATCACGACCCAACGGTCGACCGCACCACAGACGGAAACGGTGTCGTCGCGGACCTCACGCTCTCAGAGCTCCAAGGACTCGACGCCGGCGGCGGGGCCGTCGTACCCACGCTGGCCCAGGTGCTCGAGCGGTACTCCGACACCCCGATGATTGTGGAGCTCAAGGAACGCGCGGTGGCGGAGGCAGTGAGCACGGTGCTGGAACAACAGGGTGCCAAGGATCGAGTGCTCCTGGGAGCCTTCGACCACGGGGTGTTGGCTCCGATGCGCCGTCGCGGGTTCCGTCTCTCGGCATCGCGGCGGCAGACTGCTGCGTTCTGGGCGGGATCCCGCATCGGATTCCGACCCGGGGGAAGCTATGAGGCGTTCACGGTGCCGGAAGAGCACGGGTCGCTTCGCGTCGTCGATCGCCGGTTTGTGGACGCGGCGCGCGAGCGAGGCAAACCTGTTCACGTGTGGACGGTAAACACGGTCGACGATGCCGTGCGGCTTCGAGCGATGGGCGTCGCGGGAATCATCACCAACTTCCCGGGAGCGCTCCGCGCGGGACTGTGATCTACCCGGTCCCGGCAGTCCCCTCAGTCGCGTCAGTCCTGTCTAGTCTACCAGTTCCGCAAACGCCGGCTTCAGATCTTCGAGTCCCTGTTTCAACTCCGTGTGTTCGTTCCCAAATCCAAACCGTATGTAGTTGGGCCGCTGGAAGTGCTCGCCTGGGACCAGCAGAATGTCCTGGCGTTGTCGGACGCGCTCGACCAAGTCAGGCGCTGAGATCGGGTGGTTGTACCGCGCGAAGCAGATGGCCCCGCAATCGGGTGCCTGCCACTCGAACAATCTGCCGAACTGTTCCAGCCAAGCGTCGAGGATGGGGTAATTCTCTGCGAGAATCGTTCTCGTCCGCTCGAGGATCTTCGGTCGGACACTGAGCGCCAGGGTGGCCAGATAGTCGCTGGCGGGCACTGGGCAGATCACCGTGTAGTCGTGCCGTTGCACCACCTCCTGCTTGAACTCGGGCGGACCCATCGCCCACCCAATGCGGAGCCCGGGGAGTCCGTACGCCTTCGAAAAACCGTTCACTACGACCGTGCGATCGTATGATCCCCATACCGAAGGAGTCGTTTGCCCGTGTCGTTCGGCACCCTGGTAGATCTCGTCTGCCAAGAGCCAGGCACCGACCTCATCCGCCCGCGCGACGATAGCATTTCGCGCGCTTTCGCTGATCACGTGCCCCGTAGGATTGTTCGGGTTCGTGACTACAACGAGCCTGGTCCCAGGTCGGATCGCCTCACGAATCTCATCGACGTCCGGTTCCCAGTTCCGGTCCGCGCGGAGACCGAACTCGGAGACTGTCGCGCCGAAGTTCTTTGCCAACCCCGGTATCTGCATATAGGTCGGCGTCATGATGGCGACGTGGTCACCAGGTTCCACGAGTGACCAGACCGAGATGAAGTTGGCTTCGCTACTTCCGGTCGTGACCGTGACGTTTGCCTCGGTGGCGCCGGGGTACAGCGCTGCTATGGCAGTGCGGAGTTCGTCGCTGCCGTCGCCCTGGCTGTAGCCCATGCGGATGGCCGCCAATTCGTCCAGATCGCCTCCGGCAATTTCGAGAAGTTCGGCTATCGATAGGGGATGCACACCGCTTTCGGAGAGATTGCACCTGACGCGGTGCTCGTGGACGCTCTGCCAGCGCTCGAGTTCAAAGGGGTAGAAGGGCATGCGGGTAAGATGAGGTAGAAGGGATAGAAGGGACAGAGGGGATAGCAGGGATAGACTTGATCCCTATCATCACCTCTAGATCCTCGCCAAGTAGGTAATCTTCGCCACCGCCCCACGATTGTCGAAGTCCCAGATCGACGTCTCGGATCCGCGGAGTTCGTTGAACACGATGAACAGGTCGCTACCTGGGCTGTGGATGAAGTTGATGCGCACATTGGCTGAGACGGTATTGTCGAGACTGTTGTACTGCACTAAGGCGTTGGCGAACAGCTTGGTCGAGAAGGCGTACGAAAGTCGCAGCGACCCGACGTCGGCCCGGAAGGCACCGAACGGTGTGTCCACATCGTTGTGGGTGAAGCTGGCCGTCAGGCTGAGGTGGTTGTTTGGGACGGCATCGAGTGATGCAGTTACGGAGAACAGCGTACCGTCGAAGTACTGCTTGTACATCCCCTGGCTACTCAACACTAGTGGACGATTGGAACTCGTGCTGGCGAACCAGCCAATCTCCCCAGCGTCGTAATCGCCCTCCGGAATCTGGACGTCATCTGTCAACTCGAACTCCTCATCGAGTCGTGTAAACGCGGGAGTGCCGTAGAAGGTGATCTGGTCCCCGGAGTTCCAGTCCGGACCGATCGCGATGCCGCCAACCCAGTCCTGTGTCACCCAATCGGACCGGGTGACGATCTGGCCCTGAATGAAGATGTCAATCTTGCGCAGGCCGAGGACTCCAGGTCTCGGTGTCAGGCGGGCGAATGCGTCGAAACGACGGACGTCGGTTCGCGTGACGAACCCCATGTCCGCTTCGGCCTCCGGCCCGATGAAGAGCCCAGCCATGTTGAGTCCAAAAACGCTCGTGTTGTACTCACTTGCGAGCCTGTAGGCCCAGTCCTCGCCGCCACCCCCAGAGGTGCTCGTGCGCGCCGCGAATCCCTGGAGATTCAGCGCCGATCCCGGCCACCACGAGAAGTCGACGCCGCCCGCCAGGTTCCACGTCGCACGCGAGCGCCGATCCGTAATCATCCCGCCGATGTAGTTTGCCCCGCCGATATCGCGCTTCATTCGCACGACGGCAAAGTTCGTCACAGGCTCATCGAATGCTTCGTTGGTGACGACGTTCAGCAACCCGATCGTCTGCCGACCGGCGCGACCAGTAAACCGCGCGCCGCCGAGAATGGGCACCTCCCCGTCCTCGCTGATCCCAATGCGGCGGGAGAAGAACAACAAGAACGGTGGGGGTTCGAACTGCCCGCGGTCTCCGAATTCGAAGATGCCGGAATTCTCGAGGAAGAAATCGCGTTTCTCAGGGAAGAAGAGCGAAAAACGCGTGAGATTGACTTGCTCGTCGTCGGCCTCGACTTGGGCAAAGTCGGTGTTCACGGTGAGGTCCAGGACGAGCCCGGGGGTGACCTCGAACTTCACGTCACCCCCAACTTTCATTCGAGGCTCCGTTTCGCGCACGGTGTCGGCGACCTGTTCGGCAGTGGCGCCGCCGAGGAAATACGGTTTGATGTCGACGTTTGCCCCGGGGCGTGGGAGCGAATCAAGCCCCTCGAGGTGACCCGCCCGGCTGATGCGCTGAAAGCCTTCGTTCGCGCGGGACCAGGCACTCCACAGTACTTCTTCGTTCCTGCGCCGGATGATGCGGTAGACGTTGAACCCCCACGGCTCTCCGCCGTCCGCATCCGGAAATCGCAGCGTGCGGAATGGAATAGCGAATTCGGCGGACCATCCGTCAGCGGTTCGCTCCGCCCTGACTTGCCACACTCCACGCCAATCGATGTTGAACTCTCGGCCCTCGTCGGTGATCAGCGCATCGAACTCGGCGCCGTTGGGATTTGTGGCAAACACGACGCCGTTTCGGTGATCGTGAAACGCGTCGAACATGATGGCTATGGCGTCATCGCCTCCGAAGATGGGGTCGCCGGTAAAGGCGGTGGTCATGAGCTGGTCCCGTTGGAGGACCCTCGCGATGATCCCGGACGGATCACGATCGAAGGCGCTCACACCCACGAAGAGCGTCGCGCCGTCGTAGACGACGCGGATCTCCGTACGTTCGGTGGCTGGTGCACCCTCGGAAGGCTCTCGCTGGCGGAACCCGGACCCGACTGGCGCCCGCTGCCACACGGCTTCGTCGAGGACTCCGTCGACGCGCACGCTCGTCGAGGCTGAATCGGCAAGCCGATGCGCCTGTAGCTCGGGCAGGGGCCGGTCCTGCGCCGAGAGTGGCCGGATCACTGCCATGAGCGCGATAACGCCCACGATGAGAAACATGCGTCGCATTATCTGTGGTGAAAGGCTTGCCAAAGGTACGAGCGTGCCGGCCGTGAAGGGAGATAGGAAGGAAAAAGCAGCGGAGGCCGCTTGGGCCTCCGCTGTCGGCAACCGGAGAATGCCGGTGCTAGTTCTGCCGGATCCGAACGCTCCCCGATCCCGTGTCGATGATCAGGCGACCGGAGCCATCGCCCATGGTCCCCCTCACCTCGTCGCGGGACCAACGCTGCACGGTGATCGGCATGTCGAAATCGATGCCACCGCTTCCGGTCTCGATCTCCACCTGGGCTCCGAACGACGCAGGCAGGTCCACCGTTACTGAGCCCGATCCCGTATCGATCTGGATGTCGCGAGCGTTCTCCGACGCGACGAGCGAAATACCGCCGCTCCCCGTATCGAGGCTGATGTCGCGTGCGGTGGTCCGTTCCACCCGGATACGGCCCGACCCGGTGTCGATGCTGAGGGTGGAGACGTTCGCGCCGGAGGCTGTCACTCCGCCCGACCCGGTGTCGATCCGGAGGTCGTCGCCTGTGACGCCGTCAACCGCGACGCTGCCTGAACCTGTGTCGATGTCGACGTCACCCTCCGCCGCCGTGACCTCGACGTGACCGGATCCGACATCGATGCTCAGCGACCCCCTCGTCCCCGTGGCTGCCACTCGTGTCGATGCCCCGTCGAAGCGCAGGCGACCATCGACGTTGCGAATCGTGGCTTCGCCAACGCCCCAGTAGACCACAACATCCTGACCTTGGGGGACCAGAATCCGCATGTCGGCCCAGGCTTCCAGGCCGTCCCCGCTCGAGCGAATCCGAATACGATCGCGGTCGTCGTCATCCCAATCCCCGTGCCCGAAGGTGCCATCCGCGCGGACGCGGAGGCGCATGTCAAAACGCGATTCTCGGTTGGAGTAGACGATTTGGTCGCTTGGGTAGAGCACGCGGAGCGTCTGGCGTCCGTTAATGGGGCCGCGCTCCACGCCGAGGCGGGATCCGTCGCTTCCTCCGCGCGTCACCTCAACGACGACGCTCGAGCTGGAGCCCGATTCCACGGTCACGGTTCCGGCGAGATTGTACACGGCGACGCGGTCGCCCTGGACTTCGTACCGCTCCTGCTGCGCGCTCGCGGTCGCTGAGATGCCGAGAGCGAGGGCAGTGACGGTCAGTGCGTTCAGATACTTATGCATGTCAGAATTCCTCGTGTGTTCGCGGTCGCCCGTTTAGACAGCAGGTGGGGCCGAAAAGGTTGGAATCTCGGTCCGGCGCTCCAAATCCAGCAGCTGGCGCGGCTCGTCGACCCAATGATCGGGCTTGGTCGGTTCGAGCCACGCGCGGGGGAACGGTCCCCAGGTCACGGCGGCCGTGGCGACCCCGGCCGCTCTCCCAGCGTTCACGTCGTGGGGTGAATCGCCGATGAACACGGTGAGGTCGGGGTCTGCATCCAGGAGTTCGAGCGCGCGCAGCACAGGGTCTGGGTTGGGCTTATACCGATCGACGTCGTCGGCGGTGACCAGAGTGCGGAACGTATCGTCGAAACCGCAGGTCTCCAGGCCCTTGAGCGACCCAGTCCTCTTCTTGGACGTCACGATCCCTAGCTGGGTGCCACGGCTCTGCAGCGTGGTGACCACGTCACGCACGCCTGGATATTCTCGAACCATTTCGTCGTGATGAGCCAGGTTGTGCTCGCGATAGGTCTCGACCATCGAGGCGATCTCGGCGTCATCCTCGGAGAACTCCCGGAACTGGATGACCAATGGGGTGCCCAAACCCTTCAGCCACACGTCATCGGGTGGGACCGAACCACGGTGGACCCGCAGCGTGTGCCGGTACGATGCGAGGATCAGCTCGATCGAGTCGATCAGAGTGCCGTCGAGGTCGAATAAGTAGGTGTCGTATGGGGACATAGGGGGAATATAGAGGGCAGGAGCAGGGTGCAGCGGGTAGAACGCAGGATGCGGGATGATGGTGTTGGACGGACCGGCCTGCGACGTCCGGCTCAACGCATTCTCGGCTGTGTGCGTAGCTTGTTGCAGAGGCTATCTTTGAACGTCCAAAACCCTCGACCGACCGACAGCCACGGCATTTGTGATAAACCATAACCGAGTCATTATCACACTCGGGGCGGCCCTGACTGCCCTGGGACCATCGCTGTTCGCCCAGGACGGCCCCACTCGTCGCCAGGGCACCGAAGACGCGGTGTCTCGCACGGTGGACGCTCGCCGCGCCTACGCCATTCGCGTAGCTGCAGAGCCACCCAACGTAGACGGGAGGCTCGACGAACCGGCGTGGGATCGTGTGCCGGCGATCACCAGGCTCATTCAGCGGAATCCCGACGAAGGTGAGGTCGTCTCCGAATCGACGACGGTCCGGTTTGTCTACACGGACAAGGACCTGTACGTGGGATTCCGCGGCTACGACTCGGGACGCCCGTACGGCCGCTTGGTGCGGCGCGATCAACGGACCGCTGCCGATTACTTCAACTTATTCATCGATTCCTTTTACGACCGCCGGCAGGCGTTTGAATTCGCCATTAATCCGTCCGGGGCGCGCCGTGACGTCTTCATCTACAACGATGGCCGTGGACGCGACGAGTCCTGGGATCCGGTGTACGACTGGGCGACGAGTGTTGACTCGCTGGGGTGGGTGGTGGAGATGCGTATCCCGTTCTCACAGCTGCGTTTCTCATCGAGCGACTCGCTCACCTTTGGCTTGCGCGTGCGCCGCTCCATCAATCGCAAGAACGAGGAGGCGAGTTGGCCGTTCTTTCCGCGGGACATTGCCGGCGAGGTCTCACAATACGGTGACCTCATCGGATTTGTCAGCGTACCGACGCCGAGACAAATCGAGTTCCTGCCGTATGTGGCCGGCGATGCCCACTTCCAGCCTGCCGAACCGGGCAACCCGTTCCTCGAAACAGGACGAACGCAGAACTACCGTGTCGGGGGCGATCTCAAGGTTGGCGTGACGAGTGGTCTCACACTGGACGCCACCATCAACCCCGACTTTGGACAGGTCGAGGCTGACGCGGCAGAAGTGAACCTGTCGGCGTTTGAGACGTTCTTCCCAGAGAAGCGCCCGTTTTTTGTTGAGGGCACCAACCTCTACCGTTTCAGTCTCTCGCCGTCGTCCGGAGGCGGGGGGTTTTTTGGCGGCGGCGGCTTTGGCGGCGGCCAAGAGGGGCTGGTGTACACGCGACGCATTGGTCGCTCGCCGCAAGTGAGTCCCGATGACATGGGCGGCTATGCTGCAGACGTGAACCAGACGCGCATCCTCGGGGCAGCCAAGATGAGTGGGCAGATCGGGGGTGGATGGCAGCTTGGTTTGATGCAGGCGTTCACGCGCAAGGAATACGCCGACGTTGTCGACTCGGTAGGCAACGCGGGCCGCTCGAGCGTGCAGCCGTTTACGAGTTTCTCCGTCTTGCGGCTCGAGAAGTCGACGAACCGAGGCCGTCTGTCGTATGGTGCTCTTGGCACGAGCACGGTTCGCAAGCTCGATGACCCCCGCTTCGACAACCTACACGACCGGGCTTTCTCGGGTGGCTTGGACCTCCGCGCCCGGTTCGGACGGAATGCGTACGATTTTCAGATTGCCGGAATGGGATCCTATGTCCAGGGCTCGCCCGACGCGATCCTGCGGGACCAGCGCTCGTCAGCTCGGTACTTCCAACGTCCTGATCAGGACTACATGACGTTGGACTCGTCGCGGACGTGGCTGGCCGGCTTTGGCGGGTACGCCCAGATCGCGAAGGTGACGGGCTTCACCAATTGGAGCCTGCGGTACACGACGCGCAGCCCGGGCTTCGAAACAAACGACATTGGGTTCCTGCGTCGTGCCGATTCGCACAGCGAACGCGCGGAATTCGAAATGCGGTGGCTCCAACCCGGTCGTGTCTTCCGGCAATTTCGCTGGGAATTCTCGCAGAACGCCCAATTCAACTACGGGTGGGAGCGCACGCAGACCGAGGTTGAGACGCGGCTGAACGCGGACTTCCACAACTACTGGAATCTCTCGACCACCGTCCAGCGGAATCTCGACGCACTCGATACTCGGTTGCTGCGCGGTGGACCAGCGTTCGAGGCCCCGGGCAGCTGGGAGTTCCGTGTCAGTGGCCGGACTGACTTCCGTCGCCCGGTGTGGCTCACGGCTGGCGTGACGCGATCCTTAGAGGACTACAGTGATGCAACGTCGTGGCGGGCCAATGCACGGCTTGGACTCCGCCCGCCAGGCCAGTTCGGCATCAGCTGGGATGCGCGGATTGGGTGGAGTACGAACGACCGGCAGTATGTGACGCGACGGTCAACTGCGGACTCGACCTACTACGTCCTCGGTCGGCTCGATCGTCAGGATTTCTCGATCACGATGCGCTTGGACTTCGCAATCACGCCGAAGTTGTCCTTCGAACTCTACGCCGAGCCGTTCGTGTCTGCCGGCGAGTACAGCCCGTTGCGTTTGGCTGCGGACCCTCGCGCCGCTTCGTACGACGCCCGCTTGGATGATTTGGAGAGTGACCGCCTCACGCGCCCCGGCCCCGGTGAGACCGTCGAGGTTGACGCCGACGCCGACGGCACCGTCGACTTCACCTTCACCGATCCGGACTTTCGTGTCGTGTCGTTGCGAACGAATGCGGTGCTTCGCTGGGAGTTTCGGCCGGGCTCGACGCTCTTTCTCGTGTGGCAGCAGGATCGTGGGGAACGAACGCCGTTTGGGGGCAATGGCTTCCGAGGCGGGCTCTCGGATGCGATCAGCGCCGAAGGGACCCACGTGTTGGCGGTGAAGGTGTCGTGGTGGTTGGGGATGTAGTTGCCGCTCGGCCATCCTCCGCGCATGTGACGGATTACCCGTTCGATCATCCTGCCATTCTCGTAGGAGCGTGAACTTGCGTATAGCAACCAGCAGACGGCCTTCAGGCCTTTCATGGAACACAGCGGCGCTGGGTGTTTTGTGTCTCACGTTATTCACGGCGGGCGACCTTTTCGGCCAGTATGATCTGATCATTCGAGGCGCTCGCCTCATGGACGGGTCCGGTAACCCGTGGCGGCATGCGGACGTGGGGGTCGTGGGCGACCGCATCGTCGAAGTGGGTGACTTGGCCGGTGCCACCGCCGCGCGGGTGATCGATGCGTCGGGTAGGGTCGTCGCGCCGGGATTTGTCGATCTCCATTCTCATGCGGACGGGCCGAACTACGGTCCCCGTGGTTTGCGGTCGCCGGATGCGCGGCGCCGTGCCGCGGCGAACTTGGTGATGCAGGGCATTACCACGGTGGTGGTGAACCAGGATGGGCGATCCTTGTGGCCCATCGCGAGCCAGCGTTCGCAGTTGGAGAGCAATGCGATCGGCCCCAACGTGATCCTGATGATTGGGCACGGCACCGTGCGGCGCGAAGTCATGGGCGACGACTTCCGGCGTCCCGCGACGGAGGATGAGGTCAGACGCATGCGCGCGTTGGTGCGGCAGGGGATGGACGACGGCGCGATGGGGATGACGGCGGGCCTCGAGTACGCTCCCGGCCGGTGGAGCGAAACCAGCGAGGTCATCGCTCTCGTGGAAGAGATCGTTCCGTACAACGGTGCGTACGTCTCGCACGAACGAAGCGAAGGGGCGGATCCCATGTGGTATTGGCCGAGCGAGTTCGCTGGCCGTCCACCATCGTTGATGGACGCGGTCATGGAGACGATCGCCGTCGGCGAGGCGACCGGTGCGCGTGTCGTGGCGTCGCACATCAAGGCGAAGGGCGCCAATTTCTGGGGCGCGTCGAGTACGATCATCCGGATGATCAACGAAGCGAGAGCCCGCGGCGTCCAGGTGTATGCCGATCAGTACCCTTACGCCACGACCGGTAGTGATGGGAGTACGGTGCTGATTCCGAGATGGGCCATGAGGTCGGAGGGAGCAGGGCGGAGGACACAGGGAGGCGGCAGACCCGACTTCGCCGCGGAGCTGCGCACTGTGCTGGAGAACGATTCGCTTACCCGAGTTCTCAGGAAGGACATCGAGCACGAGATCTATCGGCGTGGCGGACCTATGCGCGTGATGATCATGGAAGCCGACAACGAGGGGTGGGTTGGTAAGAGCGTTGGTGAGTTGGCGGTGGAGCGGGGGATCTCCGCGGTCGATATGGCCATCGCTTTGCAGCTCGAAGGCAACCGAGGCCGTCGCGGTGGCGTCGGCACGCGTGGCCTGTCATTGTCTGACGACGACATCGAACCGTACGCGGCCCAGGAGTGGACCATGACCGCGACCGACGGATGGGTTTCGCTTCCTGAGGACGGACTGACGCATCCCCGGGTGTATGGCACATTCCCTCGGAAGATTGCCCATTACGCGATGGAGCGTGGTGTATTGTCGGTGGAGTCGGCAGTCCGTTCGTCGTCATCGCTGCCCGCCGAGGTGATGGGGTTGAACGACCGCGGTTGGTTGCGGCCGGGCTACAAGGCGGACATCGTGGTATTTGATCCGGCTCGCCTACGGGACAAGGCGACGATCTTCGAGCCGCATCAGTATTCCGACGGTATAGAGTTCGTGCTGATCAACGGGAAGTTCGTCGTCGATGGTGGCGAGGCCACGATGGCGATGCCGGGCAGGGTATTGGTGCGAGACGAGGAGGGGACTAGGGTATTGGTGCGAGACGAGGAGGGGACGAGTTCGACGGGGAGTGCAGGGAACTAGGAGGGTGCAGGGTGCAGGACGCACGATCCAGGATGCGGGGCCTGCATCCTACACCCTGCATCCCAACGAGGAGTTATCCATGAAAAGAGTCTGTTGGAGTCTGTCGTTCGCAATCCTGGCGCTACCAACCCTCGCCTCTGCCCAGGCGGGCGTGGAGTACGCGGCCGCGCGGTCGAACGCGACGTTTGCCGAAGTCATTGAGATGGCGCGGTTCAGCATCGATTCAGTGATGGCGGCGCACAACATTCCTGGGCTGTCGATTGCCGTGTCGGTAGACGGGCAAGTAGTGTGGTCGGAAGGATTCGGCTACGCGAACATCGAAACGGGGACGCCTGTCACGCCGGCCACGAAGTTCCGCATTGGCTCCGTCTCCAAGCCCCTAACGGCTGTGGCGATGGGGGTCTTGATCGACGATGGGAAGCTTGATCTGGATGCGCCAATTCAGCGCTACGTTCCGTCGTTTCCTGAAAAGGCGAAGGGGACCATCACGTCCCGGTTGGTCGGGGGACACATCGCGGGGATTCGACACTACCGTGGGAACGAGAATTTTTCCACGCGAACATATCCGACGGTGATGTCCGGTCTTGAGATCTTCAGGGACGACACGCTGCTCTTCGTGCCTGGAACGGACTACTCGTACTCGAGCTACGGATGGAACTTGCTGAGTGCGGCCGTGGAAGGGTCGTCAGGCGAAGATTTCCTCCCGTTCATCTATGAGCACGTGTTCGGCCCACTCGACATGCGCAACACGGTTGCCGAGCACATGGACAGCATCATCGTCGGCCGCGGTGGCTACTACTATCGAAGCGGAGAGGGAATGAACGCACCCATTGTCAACGCTCCGCCGGTGGACAACAGCTACAAGTGGGCCGGTGGCGGGTTTGTGTCGACGCCCGAAGATCTTTTGAAGTTTGCTCACGGCCTGATGTACGGCGACATCCTCAGTGAGGAAACTCGCAACGAGCTATGGAAGACTCAGCGCAAGGCGGACGGTGAAGAGACGGGGTATGGCATCGGGTTCGGGGATGGCATGACGATGGAGCACCGCCGAGTTGGGCACGGCGGTGGATCGGTTGGCGGCAACGCGTTTTTTCAGATGTTCGTGGACGATGGTGTGGCGATGGCAGTAACGACGAATATCTCAAACGGGGGATACGGCCGCGTCGCATCTGACATCATGATGGCGTTCCTGCACGTGAAGATGCATGGCGGGATGGGGGGGATGGAGCACTAGTTAGAGGGGATAGCAGGGATAAAAGGGGGACCGAAGGGAGAGGACGTACGCGCTCTACCTTCGGTCCCTCGCTGTTTGACCCTGTGCTATGGCAAGGGCGTCACGTACGCGATTCACAAACGGGTCCAAAGTCTCGTCCGCTGCGGCGAGCGCTTCCAGTACATCCTCATAAAGGGCAATGGCCTCTTGCTGCTCACCAAGGGTCTGGTGGAGCGCGGCGCGTTCGGCCCAGGCGCGGATCATTGGTGCCGCCGTGGTCAGCCATGTTACGCTATCCAGCTTGACGAACATGTCCAACGCCTCACGTGTGCGGCCCATCGACGCGAGCAGGTCGGCGACGATGTACGCGTCTTGCGCAGCGTTCTGATCCCAACTCGACGGGTCGCGCGGTAACGTCCCAACTGCTTCTTCCGCAAGCGCACCTGCGACCGCCGTGTCACCCCGCGCCAACGCAAGGTTGGCGTGCTGCGCCGGACAGAGCGTATCCGACACGAACGCGATCCACTTTGCGAGTGCCACGGTATCCTTGGCCATGTAGTACTGCTGTCGGCAGTTGACAATGAGATTGGCGATGTAGGTTGTGCTGTCGGGGAATGCGGCGCGGTTCACCCGATCTACGACCTGGTCCATGCGACGGGCCTGTGCCTGATCGAGGTAGTAGCCCGTCGGCATGTTGAGGGCTTCCGCCGAATCCATGATCTCGGCGATCACCGCGAACGGCAACGTCACGCTCTCACCGAGAATGTTCGTCATGGTTTGTTCGTCGACCGGTAGGGCCTGGAAGAAGCGCCGGTACTCGATCCACGTCTGACGTGACTGGCCTCCCGCATCCAGTATCGGGACGGCCTGCGGAAGCGTACTCCAGTTCGCTCCGAAATCCTCGGCAGACGTGTTCCTGAAGACTTGGCCGGCGAGTGCTGCCGCTTCCGCAAACTGGCGCTGGCCGTATAAGGACTGTGCGCGCAGCATGTCCGCGGTGTTAGTGTCACCCATGGCTCGCAGCCGTTCGGCCTGCGTCTCCGCCTCGACGTAGCGTCGTTGGACGATCAGGGATTGAGTCAGTTCGCGGCGCGGTCGCTCCGCGTCAGGCAGCTCCGTCACCCATGCGTAGTGCGTCTCGATGAGCCGATCCGCGATCTCCGCCCGAATCCTTGTGACCTCGTCAGCGCCGTAGGCGGCGTTGAGTTCGTCCGGCCTTCCATACACTGCTGAATCGGCGAGGCAGAGAAACGGCAAGAAATCCTGGGAGCATCCGAGCAAGGTGTTGGTGATGTGTAAGTACGCGAGGACGTAGCTCGAGTCGAGAGCCAGTGTCTTCTCGAATGCCCGGAGGGCTTTGCCGTAGTTGCCGAGCGAGTCCGCGTGTGGCATCTCGGTCGGTCGATCATGAAAATGCGCTTCGCCGAGCTGAAACCAAGCCTCCACATCGGTGGAATCCCGTGCGATCATCTGCTCGGCGATCCCGCGGGCCCGTCGAAGGTCGCCCGCCTCGTAGGTCGCGTGAAACTGGATCAAGGATCTGAGACGAGGTGGCAGATTCGCACTGTGGGCTTCGGCGAGCGACACGTAGGCGCGTCGCTTGTCGCGATTGCCCCCGCCTGCCCAGCCCTCAGTGTTGCGTAGCTGGATGTAGGCCAGAGCGAAACTGTAATCGAGCACGATCGCGCGCTCGAGATGAGCGCGTGCAGAGTCGAGCTCGAAGCGTTGCATCAGGGCGGAACCACTCAGGTAGCTGCGATAGGCCTCGACGGAGTTCGTGGTCTGGGCAAGCACACCTGGACTCTGGCCGGGCGGCGCACCGCTTATCTGGAGAATCCGGCTCGACAGCGAGTCGAACAAGGCTCTTGGGTCATCGCCGAGCGCGGCACGAACGATCTCGGTTGCGAGCCGTTCCCCCGTCTCCACGTCGTGGACTTTCGCTTCAACGGCGAGTTCGCGTGTCTCGCGACGAATGTCACCCATCACCAACGTGCCGACGTTGGCATCTTGGGCCATGCGCTGCGCCGCGTCGAAGTCGAGATCGCTGGGGTCCTCGACGTCCCGTCGCCGCATGAGCGAGGCGGTGCGCTCATCGTCAAACACCCGGAGGTCCTCCCAATGCGAGAGTGAGAGCGAGAGCAAGTTGATCGAGGCTTCCTCGAGCCACTCACGATCGTCATTGCCGGTGCGGTTCTCGAATGGGAACACGATGAGCGACTCGCGCGGGTTCCCGTCATAGGTCCACCCGCGGGGCCAGAGAAGGAACGCGCCAAATACGATAGCGGCGATCACGACCCCAGCGATCCCCAAACGCAACTGCAGGGGCTTCGGCGCGCCAGCGCCGCCACCAGCGGTTCCGCGGACCGCGTCGCGGAATTCCGCAGCTGTTTGGATGCGTGTGCGCGGGTCCTTTTCCAGCGCCTTTGCCACAATGTCACTCACGTGTCTCGGCACATCGTCACGTATGTCGGTGAGGGTCTTGGGTGTCTCTGTCATGTGCGCAGCCAGGATGGCCTGCATGCTCGAGCCAGTGAACGGTTGCTCACCAGCAAACAGCTCGAAGCCGACCACGGCCAGTGAATAGACATCAGCACGCGCGTCGATATGCATCTCGCCTGCAGCCTGTTCGGGCGACATGTAGCCGGGTGTGCCCACGGCCATCCCAGTCTGCGTCAAACGCTCACCGTCCTGGGCCTCCAGCACGGCACGAGCGACCCCGAAGTCGGCCAACACCGCATGGCCGTGTTGGAGGAGGATGTTCTCGGGCTTGATATCGCGGTGGACCACCCCTTGGCTGTGGGCGTAGGCCAGCGCATCCGCCACTTCGGCGAGGATCTCCTGCGCGTCGTCGACAGGCAGGCGATTGCCCGTCGTCAAACGATGCCGCAAGGACTCCCCGGCCACGTACGGCATGACGTAGTAGATGAGGTTCCCTTCCGCCCCCGCCGTCAGTACCGGTAGGATGTTCGGATGCTGCAACTGGGCGGCGAGCTCTATCTCCTGTTGGAACCGGGCTGCCGAGACCTCACTGGCCATGTCCGGCGGCAGCAGCTTGATGACGACCTGGCGGTTGAGCGACGCCTCCGTGGCCAAGAACAGCCGCGACATCCCGCCGCCGCCGATCTCTCGTTCGAGATGGTAGGTGTCACCCAGGGCGGACTGGAGGCGTTGTTGGAGCTCAGGCATCAATGATAAACATAAGGATAGAGGGAATAGAGGGGATAGGAGTGAAAGAGGGGACGGACGCAGTGGGGAGGAGCCGCTCGCGTGAAACCGAGCGACGGTTGTAGCGTATCTACCTCAAGAGTTCGCAGACCATGAAGAGCGGCAAGGGGTTGGACTCATGACGAACACTCGCTGTTGGATACTGGTCGCTGGGATCGTGCTGATCGCGACGCCGGCGGTCGCGCAGCTCGAGGATGTCGAGTGGCTGCGGCCGTGCAGAATTGGCATCGACCGAGAGACGTTCTGCGGGATGTACGACGTGTGGGAGAATCGCACGACCAGGTCGGGTCGAAGGATTGGGATCAACGTGGTGATCGTAACCGCCAGGTCCGAAGCACAAGCACCGGATCCGCTGTTTCACTTCAGCGGTGGTCCCGGAGGGGCCGCGACGCAGGCGGCTCGCGGCATGATGCGGGGGTATGACGCTATATCGCAACACCGGGACGTGGTCTTCATCGATCAGCGTGGGACTGGGAGGTCGTCACCGCTCGTGTGCCGCGAGCCCACGGGGGACGACGACCTCCAGGCGTTCTTCGGAGAGTTCCTCCCCGAGAACTACGTGCGTGAATGCCTCGCGAGTCAGACCGCCGATGTGGCGCAATACACAACGCCCATCGCGATGGATGACATCGATGAGATTCGGGCAGCCTTGGGTTACGACGAAATCAACCTCTCCGGCGGATCGTATGGCACAAGAGCGGCGCAGGTATACATGAAGCGTCACCCAGAGCGCGTGCGAGCTGCTGTGCTGCACGGTGTCGCTCCCATGGACATGGAGAACCCGTTGCCGTTCGCCAAGGCGCTCGATCGTGGTGTGCAAGGAGTGATTGACGCGTGCTTAGCCGAAACGGCGTGCGGCGAGGCCTATCCCAATCTCGCCGACGACTGGAAACGGTCGCAACAGTTCTTCGACAACGGGCGAGTGTCAGCCACAGTCACCCATCCGGCGTCCAAGAAGACCCAGCATGTGACGATCGGGAAGGGCACCTACGCCGACGGGGTACGCCACATTCTATACTCAGTTGGTGCCTCCCGCCGTTTACCGTCGATGATCCACGCCGCCGGCCAGGGAGATTTCGATGCCTTTGCCCAGCGCGAATTGGAGCAGGCGATCGGGTTCAACGAAGGCCTGAGCATGGGCATGTTCATGACGGTCACGTGTGCCGAAGACCTACGGTTCGTCAGTGAAGAAGACATTCGCCGGCACACCGACGGCACGTTCCTCGGCGACTACCGCGTGCGTGCTCAGCTTGCCGCTTGCGAGATCTGGGGCTGGGGGGAAGGCGTGGGCGATGACTACCAGGAGCCCGTGCGCATCGACGCGCCGGTTCTGTTGATATCCGGCGAGTTTGACACGGCCACACCCGCCGACGGTGCCGAACGCGCGGCGGCTGCCCTTCCGAGTGGGAAGCACATCGTGTTTCCGAATCAAGCGCATGGGTACGCGAACTTCGCGTGTGAGACGCGCATCATGGCTGACTTCATCGCGGCCGCGAGCTTCGATGGGCTCGACCTTGCGTGCGTCGCTGAGACGCGGCGGCCGGCGTTTGAGATAGGATAGAGAGGGTAGAGGGGAGAGAAGTGATAGAAAGGGCAGGGGGACGGTCGCGGGATCGTCCCCCTGTCCTAGTCCCTCCTGTGGTTCTACGCGCGGACGATGGGGAGTTGGCGGACCGGCTCTCCTGTTAGGGCGAAGATCGCGTTGCACACCGCAGGCGCGATGGGTGGCGTCGCGGGTTCACCGATGCCGCCGAGTGGATCACCGCTGGTCACGATGTGCACGTCGACGGTCGGCATGTCGTGCATGCGCACGACACGATACGTGTCGAAGTTCCGTTGAACGGCCTGTCCCTCATCGATTGTAATCCGACCCCAGAGGGCGGCAGATAATCCGTAGACGATGCTGCCTTCCGCTTGCGCTTTCACGGTGTTCGGATTCACGACGTCCCCGCAGTCGAGGGCGCAGGTGACATGATGCACGCGCGGCGTCCCGTCGCTACGTAGCGAGACCTCGGCAACCTCTGCGACGATGGTCCCGAATGCTTCAGCGACAGCAATGCCGCGCGCGCGGCCTTCGGGTAACGTGGACCCCCAACCCGCCCGTTCGGCGGCGACCTCCAACACGCGCTGATGGCGTGGATGGTGTTCGAGCAGCCGCCGGCGAAACTCGAAGGAGTCCTTGCCGCCTGCGCGTGCAAGTTCCTCAACGAAGCACTCGGTCACATAGGCGTTTTGCGAAGCACCGACCGACCGCCAATAATGTGACTTGACCGGGAACTTGGCGTGCGCCCAGGTCACGCGGATGTTTGGGATGGCGTACGGGAGGTTCGCTGCGCCTTCGACCGATGTGCGGTCGATGCCTCCACGCAACCGACCCGACGATCCCAGGATCGACCCGCCGGCAATGCGGTGAATCCACGCGACTGGCCAGCCTTCCGCGTCGAGTGCGGCCTCGAACTCGTTGTAGACCATGGGCCGGTAGTATCCGGCACACATATCCTGCTCGCGCGTCCAGATCGCTTTCACTGGCGCTCCAACGGCCTTTGAGGTGTGGACCGCATCTTCGACGTAATCGGTCGTTGATCGTCGCCCAAAGCCTCCGCCCAGGAACGTGTTGTGCACCGTTACGCGCTCCTCGGGCAATCCGGTGATCTGCATCGCCGCGCGACGCGCGCCAGTGGGAGATTGCGTCGGCGCCCACACTTCACACTTGTCGTCTTCGACGTGAGCCGTGCAGTTCATCGGCTCCATCGTGGCGTGGGCCAGATACGGAGCCTCATAGACGGCCGACATTCTCGTCGCCGCTTCGCGCATCGCTTGCGCGGGGTCGCCGTCGGATCGGGCTTCTACTCCCGTTGCGATGATGTTCTTGCAGTGGTCCACCATGGCGTCGGTGGAGAGATCGCCGAACTCGCCGGCATCCCACTCGATGTCCAGGGCTTCGACACCCTGCTTGGCAGCCCAGAAGTTGTCGGCCACGACTGCAACACCGGTCGGGATTTCAACGACGTCCCGCACGCCGTCGATCGCCAGGGCCGCGGTTTCATCGAACCGTTTGAGTGAGCCCCCGAAGACAGGACAATGCGCAACGTTCGCGATCAGCATGTCCCGGGCCTGAACGTCGATGCCAAAGGTTGCCTCACCCTTGACCTTGGCGAGGGCGTCCAGGTGCTTCATTGGCTGTCCGATGATGGTGAACTCGGACCGATCCTTGAGTGGCGGGTCTTCCGGGACCGTGACGGCAGCCGCTGCCGAGGCCACTTGGCCGTACGTGGCCGTGCGCCCGCTTGCATCGTGATGGATAACGCTCTTTGCCGCACGGCACGTGGCGGGGGCCACACCCCATTGTCGGGCAGCCGCTTCAATCAACATCTGTCGGGCGGTCGCCCCGACCTTGCGCAGCGGCATGAAGTCAGACCGGATGCTCGAGCTCCCATAGGTGCCCTGATTGCCGAATCGCCGATCCGCCTTGGCATGCCGCGATCGAATGAGATCCCAGTCCGCATCGAGCTCCTCGACGATGATCTGCGGTATCGACGTGAGGACGCCTTGGCCCATCTCGGATTCGTTGACCGTGATCGTGATCGAGTTGTCGGTATCGATATGGATCCAGGCGTTTAGTTCAGATGGGACAGATGGGACAGATGGGA
>CAMYLY010000003.1:119852-193834 GCA_947259405.1 uncultured Gemmatimonadales bacterium
CAGATGGGACAGATGGGACAGATGGGAGCCGGAAGCCGATGAGCAGGCCGGCGCTGGCTGCGCTCACCTCGATGAAGTCGCGTCGGGAGACAGTGTTGGTCATTGAGCCGCTCCCCTCGCCGCACGGTGAATGGCCGCACGGATGCGATTATAGGTGCCACAGCGGCAAATGTTGGACGACATTGCTGAGTCGATATCGTCGTCCGTGGGATCGGGGTTCTGGGCCAACAGGGCGGCAGCGGACATAATCTGGCCCGGTTGGCAGTAGCCGCATTGCGGGACGTCCTCGTCGATCCACGCTTGCTGAATGGGGTGCAAGTCCTCGTCCGACAGCCCCTCGATCGTGGTGATCTCTCGGTTTTGCGCCGCCGAAACCGGAATCTGGCACGAGAAGGTGGCGGCACCGTCGAGGTGCACCGTGCACGCGCGGCATTGTCCAATGCCGCATCCGAACTTGGTCCCGGTGAGGCCTGCGAGGTCGCGAATGGCCCATAACAGCGGCATGTCCACTGGAGCGTCCACGGTGTGGCGCTGCCCATTGATCGAGAGCGCGTAGGTAGGCATGGAGGTTACCATGAAGAATGGATGACGTAGTCTGGGGTCGTAGGAGGAATAGGTCAATCCTGAACCCCGCCTCCTCCCGAGGAACCTTGACGCCAGCGCAGCGACGCGCGACCGTGCCCATGGGATACAGCAAGGAGGGGCCATGAAGCGAGTATGGAAGTTCTTACCTGTGCCACTTGTGCTGGCCGCATGTGGCGATGACCCAGTACCGGTCGAGTGGAACGTCGCGGCCATGACCCAGAACGTGTACGTCGGCGCGGACATCGAGCAGATCTTGGTCGCGAGCTCGGTACCCGAACTGCTCGCGGCAGTCGAGCAGACCTTTCAAGAGATCCTGAGCACGGATTTCCCTGAGCGCGCAGGCCGGTTAGCGAGTGGGATCGCGTCTGCTATGCCCGACGTGGTGGGGCTGCAAGAGATTTCATTACTGCGTACGCAATCACCGGGTGATGCGGCGGTCGGCGGTACCGTTCCGGCGACTGACACGCTCCAGGACTACCTCACGCTGTTACTCGATTCGCTCACGGCCTTGGGCGCGGACTACGGGGTCGCTGCCAAGGTGGAGAACTGGGACGTCGAGCTGCCGCGACCCAACGGTGATGACGCGCGGCTGACCGATTTTGACGTGATTCTGGTGAAGAATGGTGTGGCGAATAGCACGCCGCTCATGGGCAACTACACGACCAACCTGAACGTCCCGATCGTCACTGGCGCTTTCGTCGAGATCACCCGCGGCTGGGCCGCCGTGGACGTCACGCTGAACGGCGTCAACGTCCATGTCGTGAATACCCACCTCGAGTCTGCCTCACCCGGAGTCCGCCTGGGGCAGGCGGTCGAGCTGACCAACATGTTGGCGTCTCGCACGGAGCCGGTCCTCTTGATCGGCGACCTCAACACCGACGCAATCACTGGGACCGATCCGACCTACGCGCAGTTCATCAACGAGGGGTACCAAGATTTGTGGATCGTCCCACCGAGCCCGTTGCCGCAAGGGGCTTCCTGCTGTCACGCGCCGCTGCTCGACAACACGACGTCGACCTTAACGCAACGCATTGACTTCGTCATGATGCGGAACGTCACGACGTTTACGGCCGTGACAGGCACCGTGGTGGGTGAGGAGATACCCGACAAAACGGCGTCGGGGTTGTGGCCCTCCGATCACGCCGGGGTGATCGTGCAAGCCACCGCGCAACAGTAGATGCGGTTCGAGGTGATGGAGGGGCCGGGGCGATCGTCACGGCCCCCGCGGGTCTATCGCTGCGCCACGAGCGAGCGGATCCGTTCCTCGAGTCGTGCGGGAACCGCAAACACCGCTGCAAACTCCTCCACCGTGAGGCCCGTCGCCGTTTCGACGAAGGCGTCACGGTAGGATTGGCTCAGACGCGGCACGTGAGCGTCGATGAGGAGCTCTCCACAGCGGACTGCCCCGCGCCCTGCGGCCTGTTCGGCCTCATACCTATCCATCTGGCCGATCCTGAGCGCTTCGACAGACGCGTCGACTTGGGGGAAACAGAGCTCGCGTGGGATCGAGAGCGCCGCTTGCATCCCAGGATCATCCCTGGCAGGTGGTAAACGAACGATCACGACGTTGTCGGCTGGGTTCTGCGGATCGCCGGCGAAGATCCGACCGTTGGGTCCCACTGGCGCCGAAACGAAGACGGCCCCGCTTTGCAGACGCCAGTCCGTGAGGTTGGCGGCCATCGAGGAACTCACGAGCTCGTCGACAACGCTCTGAGCACGCTCGACGGCTGCCATCGTCGCCGCTTCGCGGTCACGCCAGTACACAGCGTAGAACGTCGACCACTCGGACTCCAGGAGATCCACAAAGCGCCGTAGCGCGTTGCGTTCCTTGGACGAACGCAGCGCGCGTCCCACGGCGTCGATGCCGAGCGCCACGTCGGCACGGGCTGCACCCGCGTCATCGCCGTCTGCGGCCCGTCGCAACGCGTGCAGCATCCGCTGGGGGGTTGCGTGGGGAAAGTATGCGGGGACGAAATGCAAAAACGCGAGCGTGGGATACTTCTCGATCTCCTCGCGGATCTCGTCCGCTTCTCGATCCAGCTCGGTGGGATACACGCCTGCCGCTCGCTTGGCTGCAGTCACCACCCGCACGTGATCGTGGTTGTACATCGGCAGAGCCGAGTGGGTTTGGGTCCCGACGAGGGCCATCCCGTGATACCAGAGATCGATGTGCGCTCCCGCACTCACGACCCACCCTGATGCCCGGGTGACCTGCGCCGCGGCAGGTGTCGTGGCACAGGTCGCGAGGATGACCCAACCGATTCCAGACCTCACGTGCCCTGCCTCCGCGTTTTCTCGACCGGGTAGCCACGCACCTCAAGCATGCGCGTCCGCCGCCGCATGTCGTAAGATCTTGAGGAGGTAGGCGGTGCCCTCAGCACGCCCGGACCAGAAGTCGGCAAACGGATCGTTCGACGGTGCACGTTGCCGTTGTGCCTCCGTCTCGAGCCAGCCGAACACGGCTGCGGCATCTTGCTCGACGAGAGCCTTCAGGATAAAGCGCCGTTCCCCATGTCGGAGCCCGAGCCCGAGGTCGCGCGCGAGCGCGGTGAGGTCACGTTTCGTCAGGACCATCCCGCTCCTGACCGGTGCAAGCAGGGCCTCGAGGACTTCCTCGAGCGTCTGGGCGTCCGGATTCGGTAAGTCGCCGGCTGCGCGGAAATGTAGCGGCAGCTCAGGAGGGGTGTCGACCGTCGCGGCCTCGCGTCGTAGCGCTTCATCGAGGATCGCGGCCCATGTGTCGTATGGTCCACCAGCGATCTCTCGAACCCGTCTGAGGTAGATGGGGAGCCAACTCAACAGATGTTCCCACAGGAGGGCGCGCCGCGCGTGCGAGATCCGGGCCCGGTGCGGATCCAGCGCGTTGGTTTCCTGCTCCACCATCGCGGCGTACAGACCGAGCAATACCGCGAGATGATCGGGTTCGACGGGCGGGACTGTGCCCAGTGCTCGCCAGAATCCGGCAACACGATCGCGCGCCTCGCCGCCCATCATTCCCTCCGGGCCCAGGTACATCGACGCGTACGGTGCTAACTGCATGACGAACAGCTCGGTGAACTCGTCGGCGCCGGGGCAGCGTTCCAAGTCCAACGCCTCGGCGACGGCGGCCGTCTGTGGCGTTGGCGCTTCGGCCAGGACGCCGAGCGCGCGGAACAGATCTGCGCTCACGTCCCACGCTCCGCTGGGACATCCGGGAGCCGGAAGTATTCCTTCGGCGGTTTGAGCGGACGAAGCAACCAAAACGGGCGCCGGGTGCGATCGGGCGAATGCGCCGCCGCCGACCGTGTCCGGGCGAGCCACTCTTGGTAGATGGACCAGGACTTGGTGGTGTCCACACTGATATCGCCGTGCGCGTCGCCCGGAACGGCAGCGCGCACCCGGACGGCCTGGTGCCAACAGTGCTGGCCCGAAACGGGATCCGGGTGGACCCCGAAGGTCAGGTTCTGATGGACACCGGCGTCGGTCCACCAAATCCGCAGCGTGTCGGGGTCGGGGGATGCGTACGCCTCCACCCCGCGAGTCCGAGAGAGTCCCCATTGGCTGCCCTGACGATCGAGCGACACCGTGGCCATGAGTTGTTTCTGGCCGTTGTCATGCAGTTTCCAGCGACCCATATGATGGGAACAGGCGACGACCCCCGGCCGCATTCCCTCGGTGATCCACGCCTTCACGACGAAATACCCGATGTGCGTCTCGACCCGAACCAGATCGCCGGTTGCCACACCGAGCCGTTCGGCATCAGTGGGATGCAACCACAGCGGATTCGTGTGCGCGATTTCGTCCAGCCACTTGGCGTTCGCACTTCGCGTGTGGATGTGGACGGGCAGCCGGAACGTCGAGATGAGTGGGACCTCGCCGGGCTGCAGACGGTCCGGATGCACGTGACTCTTGATGTACGCGGGCAGCGCGAGCTCTTCCCAACCCCATTGGGCGAGCGTCGACGAGTAGAACTCGAGGCGTCCGCTCGGGGTGGGCCATCCGCGATGAATACGACCGTCGATGCGCACGCCCACGGGACGACGACCGTCGGCATCCGGGTCGGGCGATGGATGCGGGACGATGTTGGTCGTGGCCGGCTTCGGCGCACGTGTGTAGATCCGCCCATGCGAACCCTCAGCGGGATCGTCGAGGGCGCTCGACGGCACTTCATCTTCGAATACCTGTCCGATCTTGCGCGCGACCTCGAAGGCGCCGTACCGTCGCATGAATGCGAGTGGAGTGAGGCCTTCGGCCGCGGCCGCCTCCGGCAACCCTGGCACGGAGTTTTCAAAGACGTAAGCGTAGTACTCGTCTACCGTGAGCTTTTCCTGCGTTCGCTGTCGTGATTCGACGTATTGTCTGATTCCCATTGAGCCATCCGGATCGATGCGCCACGTGAGCTCGATCCAGAACTCGTTCTCTTCCCACACCTCGCCGGGGTTCACATCCCGGGTATCGGTGACGGTCTCACCTTCACGTTCCCGCATCGCACGCATGACCGGCTGTCGAAATCCAATCCACTGACCATCATGCGTTTCGTAGGAGTGGATGTCGTGGCGCTCCGAACTGTGCCCCATGGGCAGGATGTAATCGGCGAAGTAAGCTGTTTCATTCCACGTAGGCGTGAGGGCCACGTGGAGGCCCACCTTGGACTCGTTTGTGAGCATCTCGATCCACGAGAACCCGTCCGGGTTGGTCCAGACAGGGTTGTAGACGCGAGTGAAGTACACGTCCAGTATGCCACGCCCCTCTTTCACCAGGTGTGGCAGCAGGAACGACAACTCGTTCATCGCGAGCGGGTATTCCCCGGGCCAACTGAGATCGTTCCACACCTTGGGATGCGGAGGGGTGTGGATCGGTTTGGGAACGTACTTGTTGTAGGCATTGGGATAGGTACCGCCGGGGGTCGCCACCGCGCCCAGCAACGCGTTCACCAAAAACAGGGTCCGCGAGACTTGCCAGCCGCCTTCGTTCCCCGCCGCAGCGCTCCGCCAGTTATGCGTCGCGAGGCGCGTGCCGGCCGTGGCGACGACCTCTGCCATCTCTCGCACCATCTCCTCATCGATTCCAGCCTCTCGTGCCGCGAACGCGAACGTGTACCCCGCATAGAGCTCCGCCAACTTCGCCTCGAAGCTCGCAAACGTTGCCGGGGCGTCCGGATGGACGGCTGAGAGATACTCCTCCCAGTTCCACCAGCGCCGTACGAACTCCCGGTTGTACGACCGCGACTGAATGAGATGATTGGCGATCGCGAGTAGCACCGCCGGCTCTGACCCCGGGTAGGACGGGACCCAGTAGTCCGCGTGCGTGGCCGTGTTCGAGAGCCTCGTGTCGAACACGATCAACTTTGCACCACGTTTGCGGGCCTCGATGATCCGCTGCGCGTGCGGATTGAAGTAGTGCCCGGTCTCCAAGTGCGCGGAGACGAGCACGATCACGTCGGCGTTGGAGAAGTCTGGACTGGGGCGGTCGAACCCCATCCAGAACTGGTATCCGGCCCGGCCGTTCGATGAGCAAACGTTGGTATGGGAGTTGTGACCGTCGACACCCCACGCCGCCAGAATCCGTTCCGTGAAGCCGTCCTCGCCCGGGCGGCCCACGTGGTACATGATCTCGTTGCGTCGGTCTTCTTGAATGGCGGCGCGGATGCGACCCGCAATGTCGTCGAGAGCCTCATCCCATGAGACCTGCACCCAGCGCCCCTCGCCGCGAGCGCCCGCGCGTTTGAGTGGGTACAGGATCCGATCAGGATCCGTGATCTGTGATACGGTGGCCGGGCCCTTGGCGCAATTTCTTCCACGCGAGCCGGGATGCTCCGGGTTGCCTTCGAACTTGCGGACTTGCAGCGTATCTCGATCCACATAGGCCAAGAGGCCACATGCGGATTCGCAGTTGAAGCACGTCGTCGGAACGAGTGCGAACCTTCGTTCGTGACGCTCGGGCCAGGCGCGTGAATCCAACTCGACCCAGTCATCCCACCGTTCCTTGGGCGGGAACGAGGCGAGATGGATTCGGCTTGGGCCAGGGTAGAACGTCTCACCGCGCCGTTCGGCTTCTTCGCGAGCGGCGCGGACGCGGTCGTTCTGCTCTCGTGGAGTCATGGAGTCACCTCAGGCCAACGGTACCGACTGGCCGGCCTGGACGTAGGCGTGCTCGTGGGACAGCAGGCCGAGTAGCGCGAGCGGTGCGGCAACCATGACGCCAACCCACGGCGTTGCCACGCCAACCGCCACGAGCACTAGACCGATTCGGAAGTACCACCGGTGGCGGCCCCAGGTCATTTCGTGGGTCGCGAGGCGTGCGTGAGCCGTCGGGTGACCCATGGTGACTTCACCAAGGACGAACAGCACGTGGAGAGCGCTGGCGGTGGCCAGTGTAAGCACAAGCGCGGGCCCAACGTCCCCATCCGTGCCGGCGCCGATCAGCAAAAGACTCGCCGAGCCGGCCAGCACCGCCTGGACCAGCAGGTGTGGAGGCAGCAACGTGTTCTGCCAAAGGTCGCGGGCTCTGGCTTGTGCAAAGAGGTAGGCGGTGTAGACGGCCGTCATCGCGGCCAAGGGAATGCCTGCGATCATGAGCCATTGGTTGAATGCGGTGGTTCCCGTGACCGCCCCGAAGAAATGCGCCGCGAGCATGGCGGCGTACCCACTGATGATGTAAGCGCCGCGCACCAGCCAGCTGCGCCATTGCGATCGCGTGAAGATGAGATAGAACCGTGCGGGATGTTCGAGATCCCACAAGAGCACAACGCCTGTCACAGCGAGAAACACACCGCCGACGATGGGAGAGACGAATCGCCATAGCGGCGCGTCCGGTCCAATCCATCCGAGCAGCACGAGCACGGCCGGTACCAGGTACGCGCCCGCGGCGACGCCTTTGGTCCAGGTGTAAAGGGAAACCCGCCAATCCCAAGGTGCGGAGTGTGGAACGTCGTAGCTGAGCAGGGCGGAGGCCGACGAGGTACCCGGGTTGGGATGTCCTGAGACCACATGGTGTGAACTTTCCAGCTGCTCGCTCCACATGAAGAGCCCGCCCTCCGGTCGTTTCGCGGCGATCGGATCGAGTGTCACCTGGTGCGCATCTCTGTAGAACAACTTGGGCCGGGTTGCTTTTTCTGGGCGACGCACAGTCACGGTGTCACGGTTGATTAGGCGGGACACCGCAGACGTCCCGTCGTGCATGTCGCCGACGAGGATCGCCTGGGTCGGGCAGACGACCACACAGGCCGGCTCGAGTCCGATATCCAAACGATGCGCGCAGAAGTTGCACTTCTCGGCCGAGTGGTCGTCCGGATTGATGAAAATCGCATCGTAGGGGCACGCCGCGATGCAGGCCTTGCATCCAATGCAGATGGACTTGTCGAAGTCTACGATGCCATCGGGCCGCCGGTGCATGGCGGTCGTCGGGCAGGCCTCCACACACGGCGGATCCTCGCACTGGTTACATCGTGTGACCTGATACGCCCGGCGCGCGTCAGGAAACACGCCTACGTCCACGTACTTCACGTGCGTGCGGTTGACCGAGAGGGGGACCTCGTTTTCCGACTTGCACGCCGTAGAGCAAGCGTGACATCCGATGCACCGGCTGTGGTCGATGACCTTGGCCCACTGGGGTGGAAGGTCAGTTCGCACCGGCGATGCGAGATCGATCACGGGCAATTGCTCTCACGCATTAGAGGTCGCAGGTGCGGATGCTACCGAGAATGTGTTGGACTTTCGGTTCGATGATCCGATAGTACACGTAAGTACCGTCTCGTCGACTCTCCACGACCCCGCGCGATTTCATCGTTGCGAGTTGTTGGGAGACAGCGGCTTGCGAGGCGCCCGAGTATTCTTGAAGCTCGGTCACGGTCAACTCGCCGTCTTCCAGCGCCTCTAAGAGCCGAAGGCGCAGCGGGTGACCCAGGCACTTGATCACATTGGCAGCCCGCTCGAGCACGTCGTCCTGAATGCTCACGGCGCCCCCTGGTGATGTGGTTGGGTTCATAAGTCCTCGCTCACAGAGGGACGGATCTTGGGATTATTCAAATATTGCATTATTACTATTTTTGTGCAAGGTGAGATCACCAAGTGAGTGAGATCAGAGGGATTTCCGGCTCGGACGTCGTGGCTGGGGTCAGCGTGGCGTTGCTGCTCATTCCGCAATCGATGGCTTACGCCGGATTGGCGGGTGTGCCTGCCGTCCACGGGCTCTATGCTGCGATGCTCCCGCCGCTTGCGGCGGCGTTCTTCGTTTCGTCGCCGTACTTGCAGACCGGCCCGGTGGCTATGACCGCAGTGCTCTCATTCGGTGCCCTCTCGACGCTGGCCACCCCGTTGTCCGCGGAGTATGTGGGGCTCGCGGCGTTACTGGCGCTCGTGGTCGGCGTGACGCGCGTGCTGATCGGTATGGCTCGCGCGGGATTCGTGTCGTACCTGATGTCGCAGCCAGTCCTCACGGGGTTTTCGTCGGCTGCCGCACTACTCATCATCTCGAGTCAGCTTCCTGTTGCGCTCGGGGTCGAGAACGCCCGAGCCTCCCTACTCCCCGGGGCTTTGCTGGCCTTACTGGAACCGGGCGAATGGTCCACGATGGCGATCGTTCTCACGGGTGGCACGATAGCGGTCGTCGTGTGGGGTAAGCGTATCCACCAGCTGTTCCCCGGCGTTCTCGTCGCGGTGCTGGCCGGCCTCATCTACTCACTCGTGAGCGGTTATGAGGGTCAAACCGTCGGCAGCGTGCCGTCGGGCCTTCCACCGTTCTCCATCCGACTGCCATGGGAGCAAGTCCGGCACCTGATCGTTCCGGGAATCGTGATATCGCTCGTCGGGTTCGCCGAGCCAGCAGCGATTGCCCGGACGATCGCGACGAAACGACGTGAAGTGTGGAATGCGGACCGCGAGTTCGTGAGCCAGGGGGTGGCGAATCTTGCCGCTGGCCTTTCCGGGGGATTCCCGGTTGGTGGGTCGTTCTCGCGCACCATGGTCAACGTGACCGCTGGTGGGCGGAGCCGCTGGAGCGGGGCGGTCAGCGGCCTTGCGGTCTTGGCCTTTCTCCCGTTTGCCAACTCGTTGGCGGCCCTTCCACAGGCGGTGTTGGCCGGTATCGTGATCGCGGCGGTGGCGCAGCTTGTTGACGTCCGCTCGCTGGTGACGTTGGCGCGCACCAGCCGGTGGCAGGCCGTTGTGGGTCTGGCCACGTTCGCATTGACCCTGGTGCTGGCTCCCCGGATCGACCTGGGCGTGCTTTTGGGCATCGGCTTGGGGGTGGCCGTGCACCTGTGGCGCGAGCGGCGGGTGGAGGTACTCACGCGTCTCGATGGCGACACGTTATGGCTCGAGCCGGTCGGCGTCCTCTACTTTGGATCCGCGCCTCGGCTGGAGGATGTGCTTGAGGCTGAGATGGCGGCGCACCCCGAAGCTCAGCGACTTGTCTTGGACCTACGGCGCGTCGGTCGGCTTGATTACACGAGCGCCATCGTGATCCGGCGTATCGCGACGGCTGTCGAAGAAGCCGGGCTCAGCGTCCGCATTCTGGCTGGCAAACCGCCCCAGGGGCAGCGCCTCCTGGAGCGGTTGTTGGGACCCGAATCACCATGGCTTGGGGACACACGCGGCTGACTTCTTGCTAAACAATTCACTTCGAATTCATAAGACGATTAGAGATTTCGGGCGTCTGGACGAGGTCGTACCCCCAACGAGGAGGAAGGGTGGGGACTGGAGCACCGTAAGCCGCTACGGTCCAGGCATTTACACCGGTGCAATGTTCTGCTACGATGTTCCGTCTTTGGTCACCCCTGCTACCTAACGATGTCAGCAATGCCAGCGAAAAAAACCCAGAAGAACAAGCCCCGCCTCAAGGCCATCAAGCCCCACTCGGCGGAAGACCTCAATCCCTATCACATCGCGCTCCGCCAGTTCGACAGCGCGGCCGAGTATCTGCCGGGCATTCAGAATGGGTTGGCGGAGAACATGAAGCGGCCCGATCGGATGATTCTGGTTGAGTTTCCGATCGAAATGGCCGACGGGTCGGTGCGAACCTTTGCCGGATATCGCGTGCTTCACAACCGTGCGCGCGGTCCAGGCAAGGGCGGCATCAGATACCATCCCGGTGTCACGGCGGATGAAGTGCGGGCGTTGGCGTCCTGGATGACCTGGAAGTGCGCCATCGTCGACATTCCGTTCGGCGGGGCAAAGGGTGGGGTGGCATGCAATCCGAAGGAGCTGACGTCCAGCGACGTTCGGAAGATCACGCGGCGCTTCATTGCTGCGCTGGGTGACAACATCGGACCACATACGGACATCCCCGCCCCCGATGTGAACACCAACGCGGGCACTATGTCTCGGATTTACGACACGTATCAGATGATGCACGCCGGCGAGAATTGTCTCCCGGTCGTTACAGGCAAGCCCGTCGAGCTCGGTGGCTCGCTGGGAAGGCGCGAGGCCACTGCCCGCGGCTGTCTTTTTGCGACGCAGCGGGCGCTGGAACGGGGTGTTGTGGAGGGTCTGGACTCCGTCGACGGTGCCACCGTTGTCATCCAAGGGTTCGGCAACGCCGGGTCCATTGCGGCGCAACTCTTCGCCGAACAGGGATCGAAGATCGTGGCAGTCAGCGATTCGCGTGGCGGCATCTACGATCCCAACGGAATCGACGTCGAGGCCGCCATCGAGCACAAGGCCAAGAGAGGATCAGTCGTCGGCTTGGCGGGAACGGAAACGCTCACGAATGAAGAATTGCTCGCTGTCGAGTGCGACATTCTCATTCCCGCAGCGCTCGAAAACGCGATTCGGGAGGACAACGTCGACAATATTCGAGCGCGCTTCATTTCAGAGGCTGCCAACGGTCCCACGACCCCCGGGGCCGAGGATATCTTGTTCAAACGTGGGCTTCCTGTGCTGCCCGACATTCTCGCCAACGCGGGCGGCGTCACGGTGAGCTACTTCGAATGGGTGCAGAACATCGAAAACGAGCAGTGGGATGTCGAGGAAGTCAACGGTAAGTTGCTCAAGAAGATGCGCTCCGCGACCGACGCCGTGATCGATACTCAGACGCGCGTCAACGAGAACTTGAAGGAGATCGAGCGGTCGCGTGAACGAGCCGGGCTGCCGGCGAAGAAGCTCACACCGGTGAATCTGCGTAAGGCGGCCTTCGTCCTGGCGATCGAACGGGTGGCGGACGTCACCCTGGAACGCGGTATCTGGCCGTAGCGAGTCCTCTCCGCTCCGGGGCGCGCGTTTCTACTGAACCGTCTCCGCGGCGAAGTTGATCACGTCGGGCTGGACAAGGCGCGCAAAATCCTCGAACGCCAGTTGGATCAACTCCGTGTGCGTGCCGGCGTTGAACGCAATCACGTCGTCCTTCGTGAGATCTTTGGCGACGTACACCCGCATCCCGTAGAGATTCCCGAACGGCGGCATGGCGCCCGGCTCGCAGTCGGGGAAGCGTTCGGCGAACTCCCCTTCAGTCGCGAGTTCAACCAGGTCGGCCCCGATCGCGGCACGAAGGACCCCGAGCTCCACGTGCTCCGATGCCGGCAAGACGGCCATCGCGAGGTTGCGATCGATCTTGAGAATCACCGTCTTGGCCAGTTCTTGACCCGGGATGTGAGCTGACGCGGCCACTTCCTGCGCGGTGTACGCCGGCGAATGTCGGATCGTCACGTACCGGACGCGGTGCTCATCCAGAAAATTCTTGAGTGTTTTGATCGGCATAGTGCGCTCCTGGCCGTTGTGTCGGCAGCCCGTCCCACCAATACAGTCTGACCGGTGAGGTGTGAACCGAGGGTGAAACGACTTCGAATCCGCCACGGGGGGAGAGGCGTTCGCTTCCGAGGGGCAGCGAAACATGCACATACTGCAATTAATCAATATCTGAGTTGTCGAAAAGGGGCACGGGAATCCGTGCCCCTCCGCTCCTGATAGAACAGGGGGTTAACGGGCCCTGAGCGTAATGCTGCCGTCGCCCGTTTCCGCGGTGATCTTCGGCCCACCGCCCCGCAAGGTGCCGCGGATCCACCGATTGCGATATTCGCCGTCAAACTCAGACATCGGGATGACCGCGACCTCCTCGCCCGAGAGATCGATCTCGACACCGAGGGTCCCAATGTCGATCGTGATATCGCCGTCACCGGTCCGCAGTGTGGTGGCGGCCGCGCTCGTGAGTGTGACAGTGATGTCGCCGTCGCCACTGGACGCGAGCAGCTCGCCCGTCGCCTGGCCCACGTGCACGTCACCGTCTTGGGTGGTGATCTCGATCCGCGGCGCCGTCAGAGTCTCCACCCAGACGTCCCCGTCATCGGTCTGAAGCACGACCTCCGGGCCATCCACCGCCTCCACAGCGATGTCGCCGTCGGAGCTCGCCACGTTCACTCGCCCCGTCAACGCCGCGAGTCGTACGTCGCCATCTTCCGTCGAGACATCGGCATGCACCGCTCTCGGGACGTCGATCTCCACGGTGACCGTGAAGAACCCATGTTGCCGCCAGTCATTACGATCGAGACGAGGATCTCGAGCCCTGATGTCGACGCGGTCCTGTGATCCTGTGGCTTCGAACTGCATGCGATCGAAGGCCTCTTGTCCCCAGTCCATGTCCCGAGCCTCGAGATAGACCCTAACGCGAGCGCCGTCGCCAGTGTGAGAGGTGACGACAATGTCACCGTCTGCGACGTCGACATCGAGTTGCCCGCCCGAGGCCAGCGGGAACTCTCGCTCGAGAATGAGCTCACGTGGCTCCTGGTGGTCATGGCTCACCGAAAACAGCCCGGGATGGTCTCGCTCGGCCGGTAGCGCCCAAATGCTTAATCCAAGGGCAGTTGCGCCAAAGCTGATGATGGCGATCGAAGTGTCTTTCATGATGGCTCCGTGGGGATCTTGGTCAGTTAGATAGCGCCCAGGGCCAGAACGTTGAAAGGGGGCCGCGGTTTCCCGCGGCCCCCAAGGACTACACTTGAGCGGACTCCCTAGACGTTGAACAGGAAGCCCACCGGGTCGAACAGGTTCTCCCACACGTCGAAGGCATCCTCGACGAAGTCAAAGAGCTCGCGCAGCACCTGGGCTTCGCGCTCCGACAGTGGTTCACCGTTCGCATTGAGCACCTCGATGCTGGTGAGCGTAAAAGTCAAGGTCGCGAACAGTTCGCCGTTTCCGAAGACCTGAAGCGTGCCCATCCCGTCTTGGATGCTGCCCGCGATCCGCACTGTATTTTGCCCGTGCGAGACGGACACGTCGACCGTGATCGATCCGCCGCTCTCGTTCTCCGCAAAGCTCACGTCGGCACTGACGCTGAAGTCACGCGCATCGACACCGATCGTGTACATGATGTCGACGGTGGTGCCTCCAATGTTCGTCTGGGTGGCGATAGACAGGTCGAAGTCCGCCACGACCTCGCCGTCCGTGATGAAGCCAACAATGGAGAAGCTGGGCGCGGTCGGTGGCCCGGCGGCCGACACGAGGTAGTCCACATACGTCACGCCACCAGAGACCACCACCAGCCGCACGGCCGCCGTGGTCTCGGTACTCTCATCGAGCAGCTCGGCGTGGCCGATCTCGATCAGCGGCTCCACGATCTCTTCCGTCACAGGGTTGACGGCGTACAGCAGGAACCGAATCCCGTTCGCGGGCCCTGTCTGGGTTTCGTCGACCACGTAGCCCACGCCGGGCTCGAACTTGAGCACCAGGGCTCGATACTGCTGCGGGATGAGCTCGACGGCCGCCGCTGACGCGTACGCCATCTGGATTTGCCGGGCGGCAGCTTCCAGGCGCGTCTCGTAGTCGGGTGCAGTCGGACGCGATGCCGCACGCAGGAGCTCCGCGGAGGCCGAGGCTGGAGCGCTCGTCACGGTGAACTGGTTGCCTAGGGCCGCGAGACTCAAGAAGGCTTCCGTCTCGAACGTGGAATCGATCGCAGCCAGGTCCTGGCTTGTCAGATCGGGATCGAAGGCCTGTTCGCCGACTCCGAGCGAGTCACCGCAGGCCGCAACGGCGACGGCCAACCCCAGAGCCGCGAACTTCTTGAAACGCTGGATCATTGGTCCCCCAATTGAGTTCATGGGGACAATGTAAGACTGTCGGTAGTGCAGTTCCGTGACGCGGCGCACCGGAGGCTCGTGACCTATTCCCCCCGGGGTCGATTAATGGAGCGGTAGAGTTCCTGGGCGCGCTCCCGGCTCTCGAGGTCCCCGAAGACCTTCTCACCATCAAACCGGCCGTTCTCGATGAAGACTTCGGAGATCCGCCGTCCAGTGGTGGGGCTCCCAGCCAGATATACGCGCGGCACGTTCGTCTCGAGGGTATCCGAGTTGAAGGTGGGCCGCCCGGAGTCGACATCGTATTCGATCCCGATCCGCTCGAAGAGGTCGAAGTCGGGATGGAACCCGATCATAGCATACACACGGTCGGCCTGGACCTCGACCTTGCTGCCCTCGGCCGTCTGCACCGAAACATGCGTCGGTGTGATCTGGCACACACGAGCGCCGAGATGGGCGGCGATCTCACCGAAGGCGATTCGGTTCTCGATATCCGGCCTGAGCCAATACTTGACGGACTTCGTAAACTCCGCCCGTCGGTGCACCAAGGTTACCCGAGCACCAGCTCGGAAGAGCTGAAGTGCAGACTCGACTGCCGAGTTCTTCCCCCCGATCACCACCACGTCGAGTCCGTAGGCTTCGTGTGCCTCACGGAAGTAATGAGACACGTGCGGAAGGTCTTCGCCCTCGACGCCGAGCGTGTTGGGATGGTCGAAGTAACCGGTGGCCAGCACGAGTCGGTCGCATGTCCATGTCTCTTGACCGTGCCGCGTTTCGACGGTGCATGCGATGTGGGCGGCGGCGGGTGCCGCGTCGACCAGGCGCGTGTAGGTCTGGACGCGCAGTTCCTCCGCCCGGGTGACGCCGCGGTAGTACATGAGCGCCTCTTCGCGCGTGGTCTTGGGTCCGGAGGAGACGATGGGGTGATTGCCGATTTCGAGTCGCTCAGGGGTCGTGAAGAACCGCATACCGATTGGATAGCCGACAATGGAGTTGGCAATCGCACCGCTGTCGATGACCATGGGATCGAGGCCGCGGCGTTTCGCCGAAATGGCGCACGCAAGGCCAATGGGGCCCGCGCCCACGATGAGTGCGTGTTCGTGTCGGGTGTCTGGCATGTGTTCGCAGTCTGTATCTGGTGGTCAGCCGTGCGGTTGGCGCATGGCCGCGTGCAATCTAGCGTCCCACCCTCGCTTCCCGGAGGGCGATCACGGTTTCGCGCGCCACTCGGCCGAGATTGGTCCGGCCGCGACCGTAGTTGCGCATCAAGACGACCCCGATTTGCGCGTCGGGGTCAAACTGCATAGACGCATTGTACCCGGCGACTGAACCCCCGTGTCCTGCGATGCGGTTCCCGGCTTCATCGATCACGATGTTGAAGCCCAGGCCGTAGCCGTTCTGCTCACTTTCCGGCGTCTGGATCCGCAACATCTCGTCCAAATTGGCCTCGGTGAGGTAGTCTCGAACGCCCACGATGGCCCCGATGAACTTGGCCAAGTCGTAGACGTTGGCATACACCGCGCCGTTCGGCACCTTGTATCCTCTACCACCGTGTTCGCGGGCAGGAGTCTCGCCGTCGATCGTCCCGTCACGACTCACGGAGTACCCAGCCGCCAAGTGGCGCTCCAGGTTGGGAGCGGGCCGGAAGCCTGCGGTGGTCATGCCAAGAGGCCTGAAGAACCGCTCGGTGACCAGTACCATGAATGGCTGCCCAGCTGCTCGGGAGACCGCCAGGCCCATGATCCCGTACCCGATGTTCGAGTACGAGTACTGCGTGCCAGGATCGGTGGTCACGGGCGTCAGAGGGATCGAGGCCAGGATCTTCTCCTCCCACCGATCCATCGGTCCATCGGCTGCACCTCGCATGGTGGGCTCCCGGACGAGTCCGCCGGTGTGGGTGGCGAGATCGCGGAACGTGAGCGGGTCCTCGGTTGGGTATCCGGGGAGTTCGGTAATGGCGGGGAGATACCGGGCCACCTGGTCGTCGACGTCCAGTAGACCGTCTTGGACAAGCACCATCATCATTGTCGCCGTCACGGACTTTGATATCGAACCGACGCGGTAGACCGTGCTATCATCGGCTGGCTCTTGCGTCTCGCGGTTCGCCCACCCAAACCCCTTGGCCCACACCACGCTGTCGCCGAAGACAACACCTGCGCTGATGCCGCCCACTGCGTCTTCTGACACGTGAGTTTCGAGTAGCGCTTCCAGTTGTGTGGTGACCGCCTGGAAGGACGTTTCCTGCGCCAGGAGCGCGGAGCCCTGAACCAGAGCTAGGGTAAGAGTAGCGTGGACGAGGTTTCGCATTAGTGCAGGCCCAGTTCGGTAGTGCGTTCATCCTAACATCCGGGGTGTTATGCCGTCTAACCAGGTGACCAACGGGATACACTCGAAGTCGGAGCACATCATGAAGAACTTGATTATTGGTCTCACCGCGATCTTTCTGGTGGCCCCAGCGGTCACTACAGCGCAGGTGAGCGACACGGCGTCGCGGCGGCAGCAGATGCTGGAGCGCCGCGGCCAAATGAGGGCCGACCGAATGGGGCAGAGAGCTGGGCGGATGGCGCAACGCGGGCTGCGGGTGGACCACCGTCGCGGACCGCGGGGAGTTCGCAGCTGCCCGGGCGGAGCCGGCAGCTGTGGATTTCTGCCGTCAGCGCTGTTGACCCAGCGCGAGTCGCTAGGACTCGACGCCGCCCAGGTCGAGCAGCTCGAAGCGCTGCGGGATCAGACGCGCACCGCGCAGGAACAAGCCGTGACCGAGATCCAAGCTCGACGTCAGGCGCTCAATGAGGCGTGGGAGGCGGACGCTGGTGACCCAGATCTGATTCGCCAGCGCACCCAAGAGCTCCTGGAAGCGGAGCAGCGCGTGGCGCTTGCGAATGCCGACGCGACCGCTCGAGCCCGGGCCCTCTTGAGTGACGAGCAACGCGGGCGCGTGCAGGGTCGAGCCGACGCCCGCCGTGGTCGGTTGGCGCCGCGTGGTCGGTTGGCGCCGCGTGGTCGGTTCGATCGGGGGCGGACCATGCGGGCCCCACGTGGTGGGTCGCGTGGGATGCGTGCCGCGCCGCGGCGAGGGCCGCGTCGCCCGCTCTGAACCGACAGCCGCCCGGCGCCGAGACGGCCGAGGGTGAAGCCCTTGGCCGTTTCTATTTCCACCAATCGTGCACGTGTTCTTCGTCTTCCACCCCCAGAGCGTCTGCCACCCTGCTGATGTAGTTGAAGTACCCGACCACCTGGACCGCGTCATGGATGGCGGCGTCGTCGAACCCGTGCCCCCGCAGCTCGTCCAAGTCACCCCGCGTCATTTCATGCTGCGAGTGCGTGAGCTTTGCTGCCAGCCCGCAGAGCGCGCGATTCGCGGCGGTAAGGTCGGCAGTGTTCCAATCGTTGGCGACCGCGTGAACGAACGCGTCTGCCGCGTCTTCGGTGTCGAACTGATCGGCGATCTCGGCACGGAGGTCGTGGGCGTGGGCCAGCGTTCAGTAGCGGCACCCTAACTCGGCGGACGTCACCGTCGCTAGCAGCTCACGCTGCATGCGAGTCAGAGGCGATCGGCCGAACATCAACGCACCATAGAAATCGATGCTCGTCTTCATCACGCGCGGGTTGAGGCTCATGATGTGCACGATGTGCCACACGCGACCGGCGCGCTCGATCGCCGCGTCGAACTGCTGTCTCAGGAAGCCGGTGGCTTGATCGACGGATATCTGGTTGATCCAGGGCATGGGCAGATCACGGTAGGGTCCGAGAGACGGTATCCGCTGGCTCGGACGGCAACAAGCCCCGGAACCAGACTTTCGCGGGCCGAACCGATCCCGATGTGCAAACCGGAGCCGTTCATTCGTCACTCTTGGTGAAGGCACACGAAAACCAAGGAGCGAACAATGCTTCCGACTTATCGCAACGCGTTACTGGGTACGATCTTAGGGGTCCTCGGACTCCTGGCGACCACGGCGGACGACCATGAGCCGCCGAAGCCCCCGTCAGACGATTCAATCGTGAAGATCGATTCCGCCTATCAATCCACGGCGGCGGATCGTCAATCGGTGATGATCACGGTCTACAATCAGAACTTCGGTCTGGTCCGAGAGGTCCGCGACATCAGGTTCACTCGTGGGACGGCCGCGCTGGAGTTTCGTGATGTCGCGCAGAACGTGCAGCCCGAAACGGTGCACATCCGCCCCCTTCGAGGCGGCCTTCGCGTGCTCGAGCAGAACTACCAGTTCGACCTGCTGAACCCGCAGAAGCTCCTCGAGAAGTACGTGGGCCGGACCGTGACCGTGTATCGGTACAACTCCGATACCGGACAGGACGAACCGTATCAGGCCGAGGTCTTGTCGGTGAACGGCGGGCCGATCCTCAAGATCGGCGATGAAATCACCTTCAATTTTCCGGGGCGCTTTACGTTCCCCGAAATTCCAGACAACCTGATTGCGAAGCCCACCCTCATGTGGACGCTCAGCAGCGATCGCCCGCGTCACGATCTCGAGGTCTCGTACCTCACGAACAACCTCAACTGGAAATCGGATTACGTCTTCGTGATCAACGACGACGACACGCGCGGCGATCTCACCGGTTGGGTGACGCTCACGAACCAGTCCGGGGCCACGTACGAAAACGCGCGTCTCAAGCTGGTAGCCGGCGACGTGCAGCGTGTGACGCCCGATCCGGCTGGCCGCATGCGTATGGAGGCACAGCGTGCGATGGCCGCCGATGCTGTGTCACAGTTTTCTGAAGAGAGCTTCTTCGAGTATCACCTGTACACGCTCGACCGGCCCACCACGCTGCTCCAGAACGAGCAAAAGCAAGTAACGCTGCTCGAAGGCAACGGGATTGGTGTCGACAAGAAGCTCATCTTCTACGGCGCGGCGTACTACTATCGTGGCTCATATGGTGAAGTCGTGTCGAACCAGAAGGTCGGCGTCTTCCTCGACTTCCAGAACTCACAGAACAACCGGCTCGGTGTGCCACTTCCGAAGGGTATCGTGCGGGTGTACAAGGCGGACCCAACCGGCGCGCAGCAGTTCATCGGCGAAGATCGGATCGATCACACGCCCAAGGACGAGCGCGTGCGCATCAAGATGGGCGAGGCGTTCGACGTGGTGGGCGACCGGCGCCAAATGGAATACAAGGTCATCTCCGGGTGCGTGTCCGAGAGCGCGTGGGAAGTGACCCTGCGCAATCACAAGGACGACGACGCCGAAGTTGAAGTGATCGAACCGATCGGTGGCGACTGGGACATGATCGGCTCGAGCCACGAATGGCAGAAGCTGGATGCCCATACGTTCAAGTACGTGGTCGACGTGCCCGAGGATGGGGAGACGAAGATCAACTATCGGGTGCGAGTGAGATGGTGCTAGCTGTTCGCTGTTCGCTGTCAGCAATCAGCAACCAGCAACCAACATTCGGTTGAGGCGGGGGGTCGAGAGGCCCCCCGCTTGTCGAACCCCGGCTCCTTCCGCCCTTCGACCTCCGCTACGCCTCGTGCATCGTCTTGCCGCCCACCACGGTTCGCACGACCGGAATGTCCTTGAGCGTGCTCGGGTCTACCGAGTGCGGGTCCTCGCCGAGCATGACGAAGTCTGCGAGCTTGCCGGCTGTGATCGACCCCTTAGTATGCTCTTCGTGTGAGGCGTAGGCGCCATTCATGGTGCAAATGCGAAGCGCCTCATCCACGGTGACCCGCTGGTTAGGTCCCCACTCCCGACCGCGGAAGTCCGTCCGTGTGACCATGCTCTGCAACGCCATCATGGGCTCGTAGGGACCGGGCATGTAGTCCGACGCCGGGGCGACCGGAATTCCATGATCCAAGAACGATCGGTGTGCGAACATGTTGCGCAGCTTCTCGTCACCGTATTCACCCCACTTGTCGCCATGATAGTAGACGTACGTGTAGAACGGCGTGGGAATGGCCCTCGTCGCCGCAATGCGGCGGAGCAGGCTTGGGTTGACGAGCGTGCAATGTTCAATCCGGTGGCGGGTGTCTACGCGGGGCCATTCGCGTTGGGCGCGCTCGTAGGCGTTCAGCACCATACCGATCGTCACGTCGCCGTTGGCGTGGATCCCGATCTGCCACCCGGCCTGATGGGCGTCGTCCACGGCCTCGTGGATTTCCTCCTGATTCATCGTGAGAATGCCGTAGTCGTCGGGTCGTCCCACGTAGGGCGTGCTCATCCGCATCGTGCGTTCCGAGGCAGAGCCGTCGGCGCCGTACTTGACCGCACCGATCTGTAGCCACTCGTCACCGAACCCGGTGCGGATGCCGGTTCCCTTGAGCTCGCGATAGAGACCGCGGTTCGGGAAGAAGTACATGCGGAACCGCATCTCCCCCGCGCTGTGTGCGTCCTGCAGCGCGATCAGCGCCGCGCGACTCCCCCCGGTGTGATGCACCGTGGTGAGGCCGGCTCGCGTCATAGCCTCTGAGATGAACTTGATCCCCGCCTGCCGAGTTTGACGCGTCACCTCCTCACGCTGCCCGACTCCGTTGAACACGCCACGTGCCCGCTCGGCGACCTTGCCCGTGAGCTGTCCGTCTTCGCGATAGAAATGTCCTCCAGTGGGGTCGGGTGTTTCCACCGTCACCCCGGCGCGTTCGAACGCGATGGAGTTATACACGCCCGTATGGCCGCCACGGTGACCGACACTCGCCGGATGATTCGGCACGGCCTCGTCCAAATCCACTCGGGTGACGGGGCGGTCGAGCTTGGTGTCGTCGTACATGTACCCGGTCACCCAGTACCCGGGTGGTGTCGTCCTGGCCTTTTCGGCGAGTGCCGCTTGCACCTGAGCCACGGTCTCCAGGTTCACGTTCACCCCAGTGAGCTCGTTCACCCCCGACGGGTGACAGTGAGCATCGATGAACCCCGGCACCACGGTCATTCCCTCGGCGTCGAGCACCCTCGTATTTCTGCGAGCGAGATTGCGAACGTCGGCATTGGATCCGACCGCGACAAACCGCCCGTGCTTGACCGCAAACGCTTGAGCGCGGGATTGCGCATCGTTGATGGTGTGTACGGTGGCGTTGACGACGATGAAATCCGGGTCGGGGTCCTGCGTCACCGGGGTACTCGCGCGTTGCCGATGCAGGTGGCGCGCGCCGTCCAGGTTCCACAGTGCAGCCGCGGCCACACCGGTTTCTACAAATTCGCGTCGCGTTGGAGACATGAGAGTCCTCGCCTTCTGTCAGTCAGATTGCGTGTCGAATCTCTTCGAACTCGTCGAGAATATCTTGCCCTGGTGGTGCGGTCATGAGACTGACCGCCACGGTCGCGATAAACCCAGCAGCAAAACCCGGGATCATTTCATAGAGGTCGTAGAACCGTTCCTTGAAGAGAATGACCCAAAGAACGGCCGTCGTGAATCCGGTGACCATACCGGCGATGGCGCCACCTCGCGTGGTGCGTTTCCAGAACAACGAACAGAGAACCACCGGCGTAAAGGCGGATGCCAATCCGGACCAGGCGAAGAGCACGAACCAGAAGATCACGCGCACCTCGCCAATAGCGAAAGCGACTGCACCGATCCCGATCACCACGGTGGCGAGCTTTCCGATGAGCGCCACTGTACGTTCCGCAAGATCAGGTCGGAAGATCTTCTGCACCACGTCACGCGCGATCGATGACGAGACTAGGATCAACAGTGAGTCGACGGTCGACATCGACGCGGCTAGCACAATCACCAGGAACACGCCGGTGAAGATTGCCGGCATCAGCTCGGCGGTCATCGATGGCAGGATGGTTTCGGGATCGAGGAGACCGGGGAACAATACGCGGCCGGCCATCCCGGCAAAGACCGCTCCGATGTCGAAGACGATCACGCACAGCACCGCGATGAATCCACCGTCAACGATCTCCTTGCGATCGCGTGCCGCGATCCACCTCGTCAGGAGTTGGGGGGCGCCCAAGAAGGCGAATCCGATCGCCACGAAGCCAACGGCACTGACGACGCCGGCGGTGGACATCCCGAATGATCCCATGGGCTTGAGCAGCGCGGGGTCGGCGGTACGAAGTCCATCCATCACGGTCGTCCAGCCCCCGGCAGCGGCGAAGCCGACAAACGGGAGCGCGGCCAACCCGAGCAGCATCAACACGCCCTGGAGTACGTCACTGTACGCCACGGCCTTGAATCCGCCGACTGCCGTGTAGTAGAGGATGATAACGGCGCCCAGGATGACACCCGCCTCATAAGTCGTGCCCACGAACGAGTTGAACGCTTTGCCCGTGGCCGTGAGCTGTGCCGCCGTGTACGCGGTCACCATCGAAAACACGATAATGAGCCCGAGCCAGCGGAACACGTGCGAGCGATCTCGGAACCGCTGCTCCAGATAATCCGGTACGGTGATCGCGTTGTAGCGGTCTGCATACGCTTTGAAGGGTAGGGCGACCATGGTCCACCCTAACGCGACGCCCAACACCTCGCCGAGGATGACCCAAAAGGCGTGAACGCCCACGGCATAGCCCATGCCGGTGAGTCCCAGGAGCAGCCACGCGCTTTCACCGGTCGCGTTGGAGCTGAACGCGATGACCCATGACGGAAGCTGCTTGCCCGCGACGTAGTAGCCGGCCACGCTCTGTGATTCGCGGCGTGCCCACCACCCGATGGCGAAGAGCACCATGCCATAGGTGATGAGGACAGCGAGGATCGGGAGAGAGGGCACCGATTATGGGCTTCGATCCGCTTGCGACCGCGTGCGCAGGAAGAACCGCACTTCGATAGCGAGGCCGAGCCCGACTGCGACGGCTAGGAGAAGCCAGGCGCTGAGCGGCATCAGGTGACGGTGGAACAGGCGCGACGCAACCGACTGAGCGCGTCGTCAACCTCCTCTTCAGTCACGAGGAGGGACGGGCCAATCCGGATCACCTGATCGTGGAGTCCGCCAATGCCGATCAGCAGATGCTCTTGCTTGGCGGCCTCGAGCAGCGCTTTCGCTTTGGCCGACGAAGGGGTTTTCGAGGATCGGTCTTCGACGATCTCGAGTGCTTGCATCAAGCCCATGCCCCGCACTTCGCCGATCCAGGGAAACTCGTGTGCCAGGGTGTCGAGTCCCTTGCGGAGCTGAGCCCCGCGGACGGCGGCACGCGTTGGCACGTCTTCTCGGACCATCACCTCGTTGGTCGCGATGGCCGCAGCCATCGACACCGGATTGCCCCCAAACGTCGAGATCGTCTTGGCCTTCCAATGCTCAGCGATGTCACGCCGAGTGGTCGTTGCCCCCACGGGGAATCCATTGGCGATGCCTTTTGCCATCACCATGATGTCGGGTTCAACGTTCCAATGCTCGATACCGAACCAGCGGGAACCGGTGCGTCCGAATCCGGCCTGCACCTCGTCGGCGATGAAGAGCCCTCCGTAGCTCCGGATCATATCCGCGGCCATCGCGAAGTACCCCTCCGGCGGTACGATGTAGCCCCCAACCCCTTGAATCGTTTCCGCGAAGAAGGCGGCTGGCTTGCCGCTCGTGCAGGTCTGAATCGCCTCCTCCAGATCCCGGGCCAATGCGTCCAGGCATCCTGAGTCGCACGGTGTTTTGACAGGACAGCGGTAGGGATACGGCGATCGCGCATGCACGATGCCGGGGATGGACGCCGCCAAGGGCCGCCATGCGGCGTGCGCCGTCATGTTCGTGGCCAACACACTGCGACCCGAATACGCGTGTCGGAGCGCGATGATCTCGGTGCGATCCGTTGCCTGGCAGGCGAGCATGATCGCGGTCTCGACCGCTTCGGTCCCCGAGTTGGTGAAGAACGTGGTATCGAGACGGCCCGGCGCGATCGCGGCCAGCCGCTGAGCCATCTCCACCTGATGCTCCGTGAGATACAGCGTCGACGTGTGGCCGAGCACGGCCATCTGTTCGGCGACGCGCTGTGTCACCTCGGGATGACAGTGGCCCACGGAGGTGGTCAGGATCCCCGCGAAGAAGTCGAGATACTGGTCGCCTTTGGCATCCGTGACCCAAATGCCGCGCCCTTCGGTGAGCACGAGTGGTTCCTTGTACAGAGGAGGCGCACACTGGAACAGGTGGCGCTGATAGCCCGCGAGGACGGATTGCGGATCGGTCGTGAGCGTCTTGGTCATAGGCGTTTGAGAGGGCGTCCCGGTAGAGGTCTGAGACGAAGATCCGTCGCGGAAGACCGTTGTCAATCTGGGCACGTAAGTCGTTATTTGACAGCCGATTGGGAATCGCCTACCTTCGCTGCTGGAACAGGTGCGGGGCGGTCGCGGTTTCCCTTACTGGACGGGAAAGGGACCCGATGCCAGTAGTCGCCTTGATGGTCATCGTAGGGACCTGGTTTGTGTTGAGCGTCGCCGCTTGGGCGGTTTTCGTGGCCTGCGGCTTCCAGTATGAGACGCGCCATCGGGCGGTTCCCCCAGCCCTTACGCTGCCTGAACGAGACGCCATGCTCGCCACTTCACGCGGGCAACGGGCATACGCGGCCGCTCGGCGAAACTGATCGCCGCAGGCCTCACCGTTCTGCTCACACCGCACGGGCCCCACGCTACCGCAAACGCAGGTCGTCCACTATCTTGCGTGCCCCTTCCCACTACCGACACCCCTAGGAACGAATCATGAACACCACGACGCGCGCCCTTGCTGGGGCCATGTTGCTCGCGGCCTGTGGCGGCGGATCACGCGATGCGGCGCTAGGCACCTTCAATGACAGCGCCAGCTATGCCCTCGGCATGAACATGGCCGCATCGCTTGGGCCAGCAAAGAGCGATGTCCAACTCGAGGCATTCATCTCCGGATTCGACGACTTCTACAATGAACGCGCGCTGGAGTTCGACGAGACACAGGGACGCCAGTTGCTGCAGGTGTTCATTCAGCAGGTGCAGCAACGCGAGCAGGCCGACATGGCGGAGCAGGGTGACAAGAACATGGCGGAAGGCGCGGCGTACCTCGAGCAGAACGGCGCCCGATCAGGGGTAACGACCACGGCGTCCGGGCTCCAGTTCGAGGTGCTCGAAGAAGGCACCGGTGAACGCCCTGGGGAAAACAGCACCGTCAGCGTCAACTATCGTGGGACCTTCGTCGACGGGACGGAGTTCGATAGCTCCGACCGGCTGGGACAGCCTGCTCGATTCTCGATCAACGGCGTCATCGCGGGCTGGACCGAGGGGTTGAAGCTCATGCGGACGGGCGGGCGGTACCGGCTGGTCGTCCCCTCAGATTTGGGCTACGGTGATGCCGGGTACCCACCCGACATCGCGCCCCACGCGACGCTCATCTTTGAGGTGGAGTTGGTAGAGTTTGAAGGATAGAAGGGGTGAAGGATGCAGGACGTAGGGTGCTGATTGCCGATTAGGCCGCCGGCCCCGGACTGCTCACGAGGTTCCGAGGAGTCCGGGGCCGACTTGCGCAATGGAAGGGGCGCCAGCGAGCTGCATGGCGATCTTGAGTTCGGCACGCAGAATGTCGAGCACCGCCTCGACTCCGGGTTGTCCGAAGGCACCTAATCCCCAGAGGTAAGGCCGCCCGATCCCGATGGCCGTCGCCCCAAGGGCGAGCGCTGTGAAGATGTCGTTTCCGCGACGGAATCCGCCATCTACGATCACGGGTAACCGACCTCGCGTGGCGCGCACCACTTCTCCCAGACTCAGGATCGTGGCCCGGCCGCTCGCTTCCGCCCGCCCGCCATGGTTCGAGACAATGATGCCATCGGCGCCGTACTCGATGCATCGCTCCGCATCCTCGCCGGTGACGATTCCTTTGATCACGACCGGCATGGTCGTGATGTCCTTGAGTCGCTGAATGAACTCCCAGGTCATCATCGGTGCATAGAGCTCGGTGATGTTGGAGAGATCGAGCCCGTCGAACATTGGCTTTCGGCCGAACTGGCTTTCGACGGTGTCCAGGTGGCATGTCGTGCAGTCGCGGTCATCCACCGCGGCGTAGCGTGCCTCTGTGTTACGATTGCTGGCCGTCGGTAGATCCACCGTGAGTACCAGCACCGGGCATCCTGCGCGCTCCGCGCGTGCCACGAGTGCGCGTGTGATTGCCCAGTCGACCGTCGGATACAGTTGATACCAAATTGGCTTTGCGCGAGCCTCGGTGACGTCCTCGACCGAACTCGTCGTGACCGTCGAGAGGATCTGCAAGTGGTCCCTGGACCGCGCCGCACGTGCCACGGCAATCTCGCCCTCAGGGTGAAACCCCTTCTGACTCCCCGCTGGGCAAAGCAGGATGGGTGTATCCCACTGCTCGCCAAACAGCTCGACACTCATGTCGATGTTCGTCACATCGATCATGCGGCGTGGACGCATGTGGAAGTGCGAGAATCCCTCACGGTTGGCGCGTAGTGTGGCGTCGTCGTCGACTCCCGTCGCCATGTACCCGAAGTGCGCCGTGGGGACCGTCTCTTGCGCCGCCTGTTCGAAGTCGAACACGCTGATAGCGTCGTCCGGTGACCGTAGGGGCTGTACCAACGTGGCCGCATCCGCGTCGCCGTTACGTTCACACGCCGTAAGGCCGGCGGATGCCAGCAGGGGACTCGACGCCAGAAAACGCATGAAGTGGCGGCGAGAGAGTTCGAATCGGGTCGGCATAGCGCCTCGGGGCGAGGGGTCGTCCAAGGTTGTGGGGCGGGACCTTCCTCGTCAAACGCGGTGAATGACCTGTGCGGTGTGGAGTCGGTCGATATCGGTGGAGCTATACCCGAGGCGCGCCAGCACATCGGCCGTATGCTCGCCGAGCACGGGCGCGCCGCGATCGACACCGGTTTGCGTTTCACTGAACTTGATGGGCGTGCCAAGCGTTTTGACGGTGCCGAGTGTTCGGTGCGGTACGGAAGTGACCATCTGGCGTGCCAGCGTCTGCGGAAACTCCAGCATGGCTTCCAGATCGAGAACAGGGCCAGCCGGAACGTGCGCGGCGTCGAGACGTTCGAGCCATTCCGCGGTCGTCCGTTGCTTGAAGCGAGCGCTCAGGATGGCGACCAGCTTGCCACGGTGCTTCATGCGTGACGCGTTTTCCCGAAAACGGTCGTCGTCTGCCAGCTCCGGTAACTCCATGGCGTGGGGCAGTCGTTCCCAGGTTGCCTGATTCGATGCACCGAGGTTGATCCAGCCATCCGCCGTCTTGAACGCTTCATATGGGGCGCTGAGGGGATGGGCGGATCCCAATGGCCCTGGTGACGTCCCGGTCGCCAGCGTTATGGCCGCCTGCCAATAGGTGTGGGTGATGCCGGCCTCGAACAGCGAGGTATCGACGTATTGTCCCTCGCCCGTGCGGAGTTGGTGGACGTACGCCGAGACGAGCCCGAGCGCGCCGAGGATACCGGCGGTGATATCCGTGATGGGGACGCCGACTTTCACCGGGGGTCGGTCTGGTCCTTCGCCGGTCACGCTCATGAGGCCGCTATATCCCTGCGCGGTGAGGTCAAAGCCTCCCCGTTGCGCCATGGGACCCGTGCGGCCGAATCCGGAAACCGCGCACCAGATGAGGCGTGGATTCGTCACGCGCACGGTGTCGTACCCCAAGCCCATCTTTTCCATCGTACCCGCACGGAAGTTCTCGATCAGGCCGTCCGCTGAGGCGAGGAGCTTGGTGAGGACGGCCCGCCCCTGGGGTTGCCGGAGATCGACCGCGATACCGCGTTTGTTGCGGTTCATGATCATGAACGCCGCGGACTCGTCGCCCACCGACGGTGGTAGGAACCGGCGGGATGGGTCGCCGTGCGGTAGCGTTTCCACTTTGATCACGTCGGCCCCGAGGTCGGCCAGCATGAGGCCGCACACCGGTCCGGCCATGATTCTGCCGAGATCGACGATGCGAAGTCCTTCGAGCGGGCCCATCCGTCAGCGACCGCTGAAGTCGGGTTTTTCCTTGTTCAGGAACGCCTCGTACCCAATGCGGTAATCCTCGGTGTCGAACGCGGCGTAGCCCTCGGCGATCTCCTCCGGGGTCAATGGCGTGGGGTCAGCGAGTCGCCGGGCGAACTTCTTGTGCCAGCGATTAACGAGTGGTGCTCCGGCGATGATGCGCTGCGCCACCGCGTACGTCTCGGACTCGATGTCGGCATCGCCCACGACGCGGGAGACGACACCCAACTCCCGGGCTCGCTGTGCATCGAACACGTTCCCTTCCAGCAGGATCTCCAGGGCCACGGTCTTTCCGACGGCGGCGATAAAGAACTCCAGTTCGTCGTAGGCCATGGTGAGGCCGAGGCGGTTGATGGGCACACCGAAGCGACTTGAGTCTGCGGCCACGCGCACGTCACAGGCACAGGCAATCTCGAGTCCGCCACCCACACAGGCTCCCTGGATCAGCGCGACGGTTGGATGGCGGCAGGCGGCGACCGCCCGGATGCCGTTCATCTCCGCATCTCCATACGCACGGGCTGCGCTGAGGTCGCCCCGCTCGTCGGCGAAGGCGCTGATGTCTGCACCGGACGCAAAGGCCTCCGTGCCTGCGCCCCGAATGACAACACATCGCAGGTCGTCATCGGCGTCGAGCGTCCGGAACGTGGCGGCAAGCCCATTCCACCCGGCGAAGTTCAACGCATTGCGTTTCTCGGGCCGATTCAAGACGACCGTGGCAATCGAGCCGTCGCGTTCGAGCAAGACTTCGTCGGCCATTGTCCCTCAGTTATAGAAGAGATTCACCAACGCCATTGGGATGATGGGAACGTAGGTGACGAGGAGCAGCATGGCCAGCAAGACTGCAACGAACCACACGTTGACTTTACTCACTTCCCAGATATCGGCCTTGGCCACCGAACACGCCGTGACGAGCACGCTCGCGACCGGTGGCGTTTGCTGGCCGATGCCAAGGTTGAGCGTCACGACCAACCCGAAGTGGACGGGATCGATCCCCACCGCCGTCACCAACGGCATGACGATGGGGACCACCAGGATGATCGCGGCGGCCGAGTGGAGAAAGAGCCCGATCACGAGAAAGAATACGTTGAGCAGAGCCAGGATGGCGTAGGGATTGTCCGTGAGGTCGAGCGTGGCCTGGGCAATCTGCTGCGGCAGTTGAATCTCGGTGAGGTACTCGCTCAGCACGGCGGACGTGGCGACGAGCAGCATGACCACGGCCGTTTGATTGCCCGCTTCGACGAGGGCCTCCTTGAGCCCGCGCCACGTGAGCTCGCGGTACACGACACCCCCGATGACTACGGCGGCGACCACCGCCAGACCGGCCCCCTCGGTCGCCGTGACCCATCCGCTGAAAATGCCGCCGAGCACGAAGACTGGCAGCAGGAGTGCCCACGCGGCTTGACGGAACGTCGTCCACACGCGCGCCATTCGAAACACTTCGGCAACCGGATAGTCGTTGCGTAAGGCGAGGAAGTAGGCGACCCCCATCATCAGAGCCCCGCCAAGCACGCCGGGAACGATACCCGCCACGAACAGCTCAACGATCGAGCTGCTCGACATCACCCCGTACAGGATCATCGGGATGCTCGGAGGGATGATGACCGCCAGGGTGGCCGATGACGACGTGACCGCCGCCGCAAAGGGTGTGGGATACCCTTTGCGCTTCATCGCTGGGATGAGGACCGACCCCAAGGCGGCCACGTCTGCGACAGCGGACCCGGAGATTTCGGCAAAGAACAGCGAGGCGCCGATGGTGACCATCGACAGGCCACCCTTCACGAATCCGATGATCGCCGAGGCCAAAGCGATCAATCGCGTTGAGATCCCCGACGTGTTCATGATGGCGCCCGCGAGAATGAACAGGGGAATCGCGATTAGAGGGAACTTGGTCGCGCCGGTGAACAACACCAACGCCATGTTGGGCAGGATATCGACACCGCTCGTGGCGACCATCGCCACCACCGCGACCACGCCAAGCGCGACGGCAATCGGCACGTTGATGACCACGAGTGCCACCAGTCCGATGAAGAGAACGAGCAGGATCACGACTCGGCCTCAGGCGGTGTGCGCAGGCTCAGGAGCTCCGCAATGATGAACAGCACAGCTCCGATGGGAATGACCGACTGCGTGACTTGCAGCGGCATCCAGGGGAGGCTCACCAACGTGGTGCCGCCCAGCACGAGCACGACACGCCAGCCTGCCCATGCAGCCAGCGCGAAGAATGCGATGACGATCACCTCGGCCACGATAGCGGTGGCCCGGCGAGCGCCCGGCGACAGGTGTTGCACAACCGTGCCGAACCCAATGTGTCCGCGTCGCAACGCCGCGTACGCCGCACCGTAATACGTGAGCCAGGCGAGTAACACAGAGGCGATCTCGTCGTACCAAACCAATGCCGCACCGCCCTTGCGGAACGCGACACCAACGATGACGAGAATCGTGAGCGATGCCATCAGCGCAACCACCACGATCTCCAGGAATCGCTCGAAGTACCGCCTAGCCTGTTCCACGGTGCGGTTCAGGGAGTCCGAAGCGCGAGGGCACGGTCGATGAGGTCCCGCCCCCCCGTGACCTCCGCGGCGAACTCGTCATAGACAGCCCGGCTCGCGCGCACGAACGCCGCGCGGTCCGGAAGGTTGATGGCGACGCCGGCATCACGCACACGCGCGAGGAGGGCGACGTCCATGCTGTCGGCAACCTGATAGACGTAGGGTTGGAGGTCCCGGGCAATGGCTTCGAGTTCCGTGCGCACGTCGTCGGGCAACCGAATCCACGCGCTGAGGCCAACTGTCACGTACCCTGGGGTGTAGACGTGCTCAGTGAGCGACAGATACGTCTGCACCTCGTGGAAGTTCGAGCTGTAGATTTGCGCGAACGGGTTCTCCTGCCCGTCCATCACGCCCGTCTGCAAGGCGATGAAGACTTCTGATAAGGGCATCGGGGTCGGGTTGGCACCGTAGGACTGGAACATCCGGATCCGCCATCGCCCCCGTGGAGTACGCAGCTTGATGCCTTGGAGGTCGCTGGGGGTCACAATGGGTCGCCGGTTATTGGTGACATGCCGAAAGCCGTTCTCCCACACGGCGATGACCTTGTATCCCTGCGTTTCCGCCAACGGAGCGAGGGTGGGCCAAATGATGGAATCGGCAATTCGCTGCATGTGCTGCCGATCGTCGATCAGGTAGGGCATCTCGAACAGCCCGAACTCATCGATCATAGACGACATGATAGTCGAAGGCAGCGACAGATCGAGGGTACCGAGTCGAAGTTTCTGGAGCATGGCGTCATCGCCACCCAATTGACTCGAACCAAAGACGGTGACGTGCACGCGGCCGGTCAGCTGGGTGTTCACGCGGCGTGCGAACTCTTCAGCGGATTCGGCGAAGAGCGATCCGGGTGCCCCCACGTGACCGAACTTGAGCTCGATGAGCTCCCCTTCGGCTCCGCGCTCGGCCGGTGTGCACGCAAGGGCACCAGCCGCCACCAGCAGGAGGACGGTGGCCCATAGTCGTGCCTGTGGTCCCATCGTCTAATGATCTCCCAGATAATCCAACGCCGCCTGCACGCCACCCGGTTGATATGGCACTCCCGCAGCCCGGAGCCCCAGCTCGACTCCGCTCAGGGTTGCGCCAAGCATGAGTTCGTTGAAGTCGCCGAGATGGCCGAGCCGGACCACCTTGCCTTGCAGTGGGCCGAGCCCACCCCCAAGCGACAGGTTGAATTGCTCCCGTACAATTCGACGGAACGCGTTGGCGTCATGGTCGTCGGGAAACAAGACCGCGGTGAGCGTATCACTGCGGGCGCTCACATCGGTGCAATAGAATTCGAGGTCCCATGCTGACACCGCCCGTCGTGTCGCCTCCGCCAACCGACCGTGGCGCGCCCAGGCGGTTTCGAGTCCCTCCTCCTCCAACATGATCAGCGCCTCCTGCAGCCCGTACAACAGATTGGTGGCCGGCGTGTAGGGAAAGAAGCCGTCGGCATTGAACTCGAGCATGTCTTCCCAGCGCCAGTAGGACCGAGGCAGGATGGCGGATTCGGCGGCTGCCAGCGCCGTGGAGCTGACCGCCGTGAAACTGAGACCCGGGGGCAGCATCAGGCCCTTCTGCGAACCGACCACGGTGACGTCCACATTCCACGCATCGTGTGCGAACTCCATGCACCCCAGCGAGGAGACGGCGTCCACGAACAACAAGGCTGGATGCCCGGAATCATCCAGCGCGGAGCGCACGGCGGTCACGTCATTGGCCACGCCGGTAGAGGTCTCGTTGTGCACCAGTGCCACCGCCTTGATCGCATGCTGTCCGTCGTTGTGTAGCACTTCGCGCAGCTGGGTGACGTCGATCGGCTTGCGCCAGTCCGCCGGAAGAAGTTCGATTTCCAATCCGAACCGTTCGCCAACGCGTCGCCAGTTCGCCGAGAAGAACCCGTGGTCGAACATGACGACGCGGTCACCAGGCGACAGCGTATTCACGAACGCTGCCTCCCATGCCCCACTGGCCGACCCGGGAAACATGATGACGTCGTGCTCTGTCTTGAACACGCGTCGCAGTCCGGCCTGGAGTGAGCGAGTGAGTTTGGCGAATTCCGGACCCCGATGGTCGATCGTGGGGCGATCGATCGCGCGTAGGATGCGGTCGGGGACGTTGCTGGGCCCGGGAAGTTGTAGGAGGTGCCGTCCGCGCAGAGTCACACCATGATCCTTTCCTCCCAAGATGTCGCCGTTACCTTCAAATCCGAGCGTCCGTGTCCACGCCGACGCCCAATAGGAACCGACACTCGGTGCATGTCAATTTGAGCCTACCGCCCTCGTTGGGAAGAACGTGACCGCCGCGAGCCCCGCGGGCGACCCGCGGCTGGCCCGGCGCCTGGAATCAGAAGTTGAAGGCGAGGTCCGGTTCGACCCCCTGTCGCGGGGGCTGTACAGCACGGATGCGTCGTTCTATCAGATCAACCCCATCGGCGTCGTCATCCCGCGCAACACCGCCGACGTGCTGCGTACGCTCCAGATTGCCGCCGAGGCCGATGTGCCTGTGTTGCCGAGAGGTGCCGGGACATCGCAGGCTGGCCAAACGGTCGGGCACGCGCTGGTGATCGACACCAGCAAGTATCTCACGCGGATTCATCCGGTGAATGAGGATGCGATGTCCGTGGTTGTTGAGCCGGGTGTGGTCCTCGATGATCTCAACGACGCACTCGGCCGCCACGGACTGTTCTTCCCAGTGGACGTGGCCACGTCGAATCGGGCCACGATCGGTGGTATGGCAGGCAACAACAGCTCGGGAGCGCGGTCGCTGCGTTACGGCATTATGGCGGACAACGTGCGCCGTATCGATACCGTCCTGGCGGGGGGCGAACAGATTCAGTTCGGTCCGGTTCCAGCCAACCTGCAGGACCCATTCTTTGCTGAGGTTGCACCGCGTTATCGCGACGTGGTGCGGCGCATCCGTGCGCTCTACGTGCAGGAACGCGATGAACTCGAACGACGCGTCCCACAGGTGCTGCGCCACGTTGCCGGGTACAACCTCCACCGTATGGGACTCGACGGCCACAACATGGCTGAGTTGCTCGTCGGGTCCGAAGGTACGCTGGGCTTCTTCACGGGGATCGAGCTACAGCTCGAACCCATGCCGAGTTCGCGTGTACTCGGCGTCTGCCATTTCCCCACACTTCGCGCCGCCATGGAGACCACGCAACACGTCGTCGAGCTCGCGCCGACGGCGGTGGAGCTCGTCGACCGTCAGCTGCTCGATCGTGCCACTGCGAACCCCGCTTTCGCCAAGTCGCTTGCTCGGTTCGTACGGGGTGCACCGGGGGCGCTGCTGATGGTGGAGTTCTCCGCGACGGATCTGTCGACGAACCGCCGCGAACTCGATCGCCTCGATGAGCTCATGCGAGGCCGAGGTTATACCGACGCCGTGGTACGTGCGGAGGATTCGGCGTTCCAGCGCGAGATCTGGAGCGTACGCAAGGCGGGTCTGAACATCGTCATGTCGATGCGGGGCCCGCGGAAGCCGGTATCGTTCATCGAGGATTGTGCCGTGCCGCTGGATCGGCTTGCTGAGTATACCGATCGGCTGAACGATGTGTTTGCCGACTATGGTGTGGACGCCACGTGGTACGCCCACGCATCCGTGGGATGTCTCCATGTGCGGCCGGCGCTCGATCTCAAGGATGCGGGGGATGTGGCCGCGATGCGGAGGATTGCCGAGCGGGCACACGCGATCGTCAGGGAGTTCAAGGGGTCGCATTCAGGCGAACACGGAGACGGGATCGTGCGGTCGGAGTTTCTGGCTTCGATGGTCGGGCAACGTCTCGTGCGGGCATTCGGCGAGATCAAGAGCACCTTCGACCCCAACGGTCGCTTCAATCCCGGAAAGATTGTGGACCCCCCCGTGATGGATGACCGTTCCCTATTCCGGTATCCCCCGACCTACCATATCAATGACAGCCACGCGGCACTCGATTGGTCGGCATGGGGTGGCTTGGGTGGAGCCGTCGAGATGTGCAACAACAATGGAGCGTGTCGCAAGCGCTCGGTCGGGGGCATGTGTCCGTCCTTCCGCGTGACAAACGAAGAACAGCACGTGACACGTGGCCGAGCGAACGTGCTCCGCCTCGCACTCAGCGGTCAGCTCGACGAGCATTCGCTAGCGTCGGATGCGTTGTACCACACGATGGAACTTTGTATCGGGTGCAAGGCGTGTCGATCTGAGTGCCCCACCGGTGTCGACATGGCCAGGATGAAGATCGAGGTCATGCGGGCACGCGCGAAGACGAGCGGCGTGTCACGACGCGACTCGCTTGTTGCCAATCTCCCGAGGTATGCACCGTGGATGTCCCGATTCTCGGGCATTGCCAACGCGGTGCAGCGCCTTGGTGCCGGGATGGTGGAGCGGGCCTTTGGGCTTTCGGCGAAGCGCACCATGCCGCAGTGGCATCGACGACCATTCGACGCATCTGAAGTGTCGAACGCCCCAGAACCGGACGTCGTCCTGTTCGCTGATTCGTTCAATACGCACTTCGAGCCCGAGAATCTGCGGGCCGCGGTACGTGTGTTGGCGGCGGCGGGCTACCGTGTTGCCGTCGCCACGGCCCGGTCTGGGAAGCGCTTGTGTTGCGGTCGGACCTATCTCAACGCGGGGATGGTCGACCAGGCGCGCCGCGAAATGCGGCGTACGCTCGAGACATTAGACCCATTCGTCAACCGAGGCGTACCGGTGATCGGATTGGAGCCCTCGTGCCTGCTCACCTTCCGGGACGAGCTCATGGTTGTGCTACCCACAGAGGAATCGAGGGGCCTCGGTGGCGCCGCGCTCCTTTTCGAAGAGTTCGCGGTGCGCGAACAGGAGGCGGGCCGTTGGCGGCTCAACCTCGCCGCGGCCCCCGCGACGAGGGTACTCGTGCACGGGCATTGCCATCAGACGGCGCTCGGCGCTGGTTCGGCGGTTGCGACGATGCTGCAGTGGATTCCCGGGGTGGAGGTGCAGATGACCGACGGGACCTGCTGCGGAATGGCGGGGTCGTTCGGATACGAGCTGGAGCACTACGATCTGTCGCTCGCCATAGGTGAGCTGGACCTCTTGCCCGCGGTTCGTCGGTCCGATCCGGCGACGACCATCGTCGCGGATGGGACAAGTTGCCGCGCACAGATCGCCCACGCGACCCGCCGTGAGGCGGTGCACGCGGTTCAAGTGCTCGACAAACGGTTGATCGGCCAATGATCGAGGCAGTCGGGCGTGCAATGGCCCATGGGAGCCGGCCGGCGATTGTGACACCTACAGGGACGTCCACGTACCGAGACCTGATCGATGCATCGACGAGGGTCGCTACCATGTTGCTCCGCGGTCGCGAGGATCTCGATGGTGCCCGTGTGGCGTTTCTCACGACCGCTGGCGACGAGTACGTGACGGCGCACTGGGGGATTTGGCGCGCCGGCGGGATCGCGGTGCCGTTGGCCACGTCCCATCCGGTGCCGGAGCTCGAACGGGTCGTGCGCGACTGTCATCCGGAAGTGGTTCTTCACGACGAGGCATTTGGAGCGCGGGCCGAGCAGGTGGCGACCTCGTGCGGTGTCTCGACCACGGATGTACGAGATGCGGCGGGGCACGACGCGGGCGCCCTCCCCGATGTCGCCGCCGAACGGCGTGCAATGATCGTCTACACGAGCGGGACCACAGGAAGCCCGAAGGGGGTCGTCACTACTCATGCCAACTATCGTGCGCAGGTTCGCACCCTGATCGATGCGTGGGAGATCACTGCCACCGACCGCACGCTCCTGGTCTTACCGCTCCATCATGTGCATGGCATCGTGAACGTGCTCGGATGCGCGTTGTGGGCCGGCGCCGCGGTCAACGTCCGAGTGCCGTTTGACGCCGGAGAGACGTGGCGACGCATGTCGAGCGGTGAGGTGACCGTGCTGATGGCGGTTCCAACCATCTATCGCAAGTTGATCACAGCGTGGGAGTCGATGGATACGGCGGTCCGAAGGCGAGCGTCCGAGGCATGTCGCGCCATGCGCCTGTTCGTGTCCGGCTCCGCGGCACTCCCGGTCACCGTGATGGCGCAGTGGCGTGAGATAACCGGACACACGCTTCTCGAGCGCTATGGCACGACGGAGACGGGGATGGTGCTCTCAAATCCTCTACAAGGTGGACGGCGGGCCGGATACGTGGGCACTCCCTTGCCAGGCGTTGAGGTGCGACTCGTCGATGACGAAGGGAGTGACGTGGACGAGGGAAATAGCGGCCAGCTGTTGGTTCGCGGGGACGCCGTGTTTCTCGAGTATTGGAATCGGCCGGCGGAAACGGCTGCCGCTTCGGTGAATGGGTGGTACCGCACGGGTGACGTTGCGACACTCGAGCATGGTGCCTATCGCATCATGGGACGGGAGAGCACCGATATCATCAAGAGTGGCGGATACAAGATTTCGGCCCTCGAGATCGAAGAGGTCCTCAGAGAACACGCATCGATCGTCGAGTGCGCGGTGGTCGGTGTGCCGGACGACGAATGGGGGGAGCGAGTCTGCGTGGCGGTGGAGTGTGTCCGTGGCGCGCTGGTCGACGCGGGCGAGCTTCGTGAGTGGTGTCGTGACCGGTTGGCACCCTACAAGATCCCGCGGTCCGTTACGGTGACTACGCTGCCGCGAAACGCGATGGGCAAGGTGACGAAGCCCCAAGTGACCGCCCTCTTCATCGGGCATCGTCCATGAGGTGGATTGCGACGCATTGGATCGTGTTGGTCATGTTCGCCGTCTATACGGCGTTCTTGGTGCATCATGCCATCGCAGGCAAGCGTCGCACGCGCGCGCTATCCGACTACTACGTCGGCGGTCGATCGATGGGCGGTATCGTGCTCGGACTCTCGTTCTTCGCGACGTACTCCAGCACGAACAGTTTCGTGGGCTTTTCGGGTCAAGCGTACTCGTACGGTGCTGCGTGGCTGCTGTTGGCACCGGCTGCCGTCATCTTCTCGCTGCTTGCATGGATGTTCGTGGCACCGCGGCTACGGTCCTTCACGGAGCAGCTCGATTCCGTCACGATCCCGGATTTCATCGGCTTTCGGTTTGACAGCACAGCGGCGCGCTTTACAGCGGCGTTGATCGTGCTGTTCGCGAGCTTCCTCTATATGACGGCCATCTTCAAGGGCATCGGCAATCTCCTCGAGGTCTTCCTCGACATTCCATATGTCGTGGCGATTTTCATCGTGCTGGTGATCGTGATGGTGTACACAGCGGTCGGCGGCTTCATTTCGGTCGTTCGGACGGACGCCCTCCAGGGCATCGTCATGTCCTTTGCCGCGCTCCTGCTCTTCGTCGGCACCGTGTCTGCGGCAGGCGGATTGGGGACCATCGCCGATCTCAAGGTCGACCCAGCCACGGCGGACCTCTTCCGTTGGGACACCGCGATGCCGTTTCCGGTGCTGATCGGCATCATCATGGCCGGCACCATGAAGTTCATCGTCGAACCGCGCCAGTTGTCGCGTTTCTATGCGTTGGAAGATGAGCGCGCACGAAAGCAAGGGCTGTGGGTTTCCACGCTCACGTTCCTGGTTGTCTATGCCATGCTGCTGCCGATCGGGCTCTACGCCCATTCAGCCATCCCGCAGACATTGACTGACACGGATCTGGTGGTTCCCACCCTGCTGGACAGCGATGTCTTCGCGGCACCCATCAGCGCGTTCCTCCTCGTCGCAATGGTTGCCGCGGCGATGTCGTCACTCGACAGCGTGCTCCTCGTGATGGCATCGACCTGCGAACGCGACGTCGTCGGCATCTGGCAACGGGCGCTGACCGACAGAAAAGCGCTCAGAGCCACGCGCGGGTACGTCGCGCTCTTCGCAGTGATTACGGCCGCCATCGCGCTCGACCCGCCGGGACAGATTGTCGAGCTGACGGTCTTTTCGGGCGGGCTCTACGCCGCCTGCTTCTTTCCTGCTATTGTGCTCGGTCTCTACTGGCGTGGCGGCACGGGCGTCGGTGCGGTTTCGTCGTTCGTCGTGGGCACGCTGAGCTATGCCGTCTGGCGCGCGCTCCCCGTGAGCGAGGTGGTCCATGAGGTATTCCCCGCCATGGTGCTGGCCACGGGCACGTATGTGGTGGTTGGGGCGACCGTGGGGCGGAAGCCGGCGATCGTGGGGGAGCTGTTTAGGACGGGCAGCGAAGGGTGAAGGGAGCCGCATCTTGGTACGGTTGCCCTCTGTCCTTCGATCTGCGCCCTATCCTCTATAGTTCCCGAACTTCAGCTCTACTCCGTAGTCCTGCTCCCGCAAGAACTGCATGACCGCCTGGAGCGAATCCCGTGAGGGGGAGCTGACGCGTACCTCGTCGCCCTGAATGGCGGCCTGGACCTTCTTCATCTTCTGGTCCTTGATGTCCTTCACGATAGCTCGGGCCGTGTCGGTCGGCAGGCCCTGCTGCAGCATCACACGCTGGCGCACTCGGCTGCCGGCGGCTGGCTCGATCGTCCCGGGGTGCACGTTCTTGAGGGGGACTTTGCGCTTGATGAGCTTGGTCTGGACGACGTCCCAAACGGCCTTGATCCGATAGTCGTCGTCAGCTTCGAGATCGATGACGGCGTCCGCACGCTTGAAGTCGATCGCGCAGTTGGTGCCCTTGAAGTCGTACCGCTGCTGGATCTCTTTGCGCGCCTGATTGGTGGCGTTGTCGACCTCCTGGAGGTCGGCGCCGGTCGAGATGTCGAACGATGCTTGAGCCATGGCCCGAAGAATCGAAGGTCGACGCCAGGGGGGCAAGGGGCCAGATCGTTTTTTCGCTTCGGCTCGGAGTTCGCTATGTTATGAGTGGCCAACGCGGAACCAGGAGCGCAATGATGTTCGATCCGGCGAGCAAGAAATTGGTGGGGGCGGTCACCGTCGGCATGGTCGCCGTCGGCTGCGGGGGTGGTATCATCCTGCTGGACGAGCCGTGGAGCCTCCAGGAGGTCCAGCTCAACACGGATGACGGAATCCGCGTCCTGGTGCTGCACGACATGGAGGGTCTGTCCGGGCAGGACGATCCCCTGACATTCGAGTTCGGCAGCGAGCGGTATGAAGAAGGGCAGGAGCTCTTGGTCGGCGACGTGAACGCCGTGATCGACGGGCTCTACGCGGGCGGAGCTACCGAGGTCCATGTAGTGGACGGGCACGGCAGCGGAAACCCGGAGCCGGATATTCTCACCGAGAAGCTCGACCCACGGGCCTCCCAAGTCCTGCGCGATGAACCGTTCGATACCTACTTCGACTTGGTGGAACGTGGAGCGTACGATGCCGTGGCGGTCGTCGGCATGCACGCCAAGACGGGCAGTGAGGGATTTGCCTCACACACGTACACGCTCGGCATCGACATCATTCTCAACGATGAATCCATTACGGAGACGGAGCTCGTGGCCCTCAGTTGGGGTCGCGTCGGGGTCCCAGTCATCTTTGCCTCGGGTGACGACAAGCTGGCCGGCGACCTTCGTACCATGCCCTGGATCGAGTTCGTGACGGTGAAGGAAGCCACCAGCGCGTCGACGGCGATACCGCGACCGTTGGAGGAAGCGCGCGCAGATCTCCGGGCCGGCGCGCAGCGAGCGGTCGAGAATCTGGCGGACGCCAGGGTGATGCGGGTGACGCTCCCGATGAAGGCGGCGGTCCGTGCCGTCCCACCAGCGAGTCTCGTCCATCTCGAGGGCTTCCCCGGTGTCCACTACCGAGACAACACCGTCAGCTTCGCGGTCGACGACCTTTGGGAAGCCTATGACGGCATTCAGGCCGTCATCCGCGAGGCCCGGCAGGGATACCGCAGCATCCTCACCGAACGGATGCGCGAGTCCGAAGAGTTCGATTCGATCATTGCCGATTACAGCGCGCGGCTCTTCACCAGGTGGCTCGATGTGGAATCGGGTCGGTGGGAGGCGCCGCCGGATGAGGACGAGCCTGCAGCGTCAGGCATGTATCACGGCTATCGCTGAGACTGGCGCGAGCGGCCACCACAACGCAGAATTCTCCCCGACCCTGAACTCGAGGACCTCGGCATGGCAGTGAAGAACCCGTTAGGCGTGTTTGGACCACTGTGGATGGGAGTGATGTTGGTGGCGCTTATTATCTCCGCCTTCTTCTCGGCGCCGCGCGAGTTCCTCTCGGGGCTCAACATCTACACGCACCTGTTGTTCTTCTGGGCCCTCATGGCCCCGGGGGTGGTGATGTGTGTGTTGGCGGTGAAGAGAGATTAGAGGGGACGGAAGGGACTGATGGGACAGCAGGGACTGAGATTCGTTCAGTCCATCCGTCCCATCCGTGCCCTCCCTCCCCTCCTCAGTTGTTCTCTCCTTCCGTCGCGATCTTTCCCTCGTCCCCTTTCTCGAAATGCTCCGCATACCATCCGATGATCCGACTCCAGTGGTCGTGGAAGTCTTCCACGGTACTGGACCGGCCGGCGCCGTGACCGGCGTTCATGTAGTGTACCCAGACGACGTCTTTCCCCAGCCGGCGTAGCGCGTAGTACATCTCGCGTTGGTTCGTGGCGGGAACGTTCCAATCACCTTCGCCACTCAGCATGAGTAAGGGTGTCTCAATGCGATCTGCGTAGAGGATGGCCGTATGCGCGAGGTACTTCTGCGGCTGCTGCCAAAGCGTTGCACCCAGGCGGTCCTGGCCTTCTTCCGCGGCGCGGTAATTCCGCGTCGTGATCTTGGGTGAATCGCCGAGGAAGCTGATGATGTTGACCTTGCCCGAAATGTTGATCGCGGCGGCAAACCGGTCGGTTTGGGTGATCAAGAGATTGGTCGCGTACCCACCGTAACTCGTGCCGTGGACGCCGAGCTTATCGGGGTCGACGAGGCCGCGGTCGATCACCTTGTTGATCCCGGCGGTGACGCCCTTCAGCCAGCCCTCGCCGGGAAATCCGATCTCGAGATTCGCGGATGGTCGGAACCCGAAGAATCCCGCGTTGGCCAACAGGTTCATCCGATGGTTGAACCCGTTGTCGAAGAACTCCTCGTAGATCTCTGCTACGAGAGGGTATCGCGTACCGGGCTCGTAGTCGACCGGGTAGTAGAGAATGCCGTGCAACGTGTTGCCATCGACGTCTAAGTACTCGACCAGCTCGCTGCGCGTCATTTTGCGCGCTGCCAACCACGGATTGAGATCCGTCAGCCGAGTGGTGGTGGCGAAATCAGTATCGGCGACGTACAAGTCCGCTGGACGGTCTCCGCTCGACATCGTGTAGAAGACGTGCTCGCCGTTCTCCGAGAATCGCCAGTTACGGTAGAGATTGGCGTCCTTCACGAGGTCGGCGCTGCGCTTCGCTTCGAGATCGTACCGCACGAGACCGCGTTCCCAACGGTCTCGCGCCGAATAGGCCATGAACAACCCCTGCCCGTCACGGCTCCACCCGTTCACCGTGAGGCGTGGACCTTCGTCGTCGTCCTCGTCCTCCGAGAGCTCGTAGACCAGCTCCATTTCGGCCGATCGAACGTCAAGGACGTGATACCCTTTCTGCGATCGAACGAGAACCGCCCCGTCGTCCGGCCGCCAGCGCATCATCGTGTACCGCAGCTTGGTGGAATCGTCGTCACTGATCGGGGTCCGGTAATCTTCGGTGAGGTTCCGTGGCTCGCTGTCATCGAACCCACGCACGAACACGTCGCCCTCTTGCGCGTATGCAAAAGCATTGCCGCGTTCATTCCATGACGGGTTGACCCGATCTTCGTCCTTTTCGGTGAGGATCCGCGTCTCACCGGACTGCAAGTCGAACGCCAGCACCTCGTACTCGGTGCCCTTGCCGCGTTCGTACGATGTCTTGAGTGGCGTCGATTGCGTGTAGCTCACGAAACGGCCGTCGTCCGATTGTGAGAATCCGGTGTAACGGCCCTCGGGCAGCAATTCTCGCACTTCCCGCGAATCGGGGTCGACGATGGCGGGAATCATGAGCTGCCCGCGACTCCGCACCGCGTCCCAGGCGAGGAAGTCGTTTCGCGAATCCTGCACGATGATGGGTCCAAACGACAGCGCTCTGTAGGCCTCGCGGGCGGCCTCAGTCCACCCACTGTCGCGAAGGCCGAGCAACAGCCCGCTTCCGTCCGGTCGCCATTCCAGTGGAGAGTTGGACGCGATCTGCTTGTTGGTTCGCAGGTCCACGCGTCGTGTTCGGTTGCGCTCGCGGTCGTGCGTGTACAGGACGTACTGGTCCCCGTCACGGAGGAAGAACGCCACCATGGTCCCGTCTGGTGACCAACGCGCGTTTCGAATCTGCACTCGACGGTCGAACACCAAATGGGACCGTGCCGTGGCGGTCTCGATCACGATCAGCTCACCCGTCGACGGCGAGATGTACGTCGGGTCTCCGAAACGCATGTGATCGACGTTCTTGCGGTCGCGCTGTGTCCACAGGGTTGCCACCACGTACGCGCCGTCATCGGAAACATCTTGCGCCGAGATGTTGACCACGTTGAGCGCGTCTTCGGTGGTGAAGGGCTGGAGCGTCTGTGCATCGGCGCCTGCTGCCAAGCTCCCGACGAGTGTTAGGGCGACCACGATACGGCGCATGTCCGACTCCTAGTGAGCGATAAGCGGTAAGCCGTAATCAGTGGCAGTGCGTGGTGCGTCGCGACGACGATTCAACGTGCAGGCTTCCCGCACCCTGCACTCTCTCCCCACGCACGGCTCACCGCTCACTGCTCACGTTCTTGTACACCTTCCCATCCTTCATCACAAACACCACGCGGCGCAGGGCCGTGATGTCCTCCGCCGGGTTTCCTTGCATGGCGATGAGGTCGGCCCGGAAGCCGGGTGCCAGTGTGCCGATTTCGTCCTGCATGCCGAGTGAGGCTGCGGCAAGTGACGTCGCCGAGACGACGGCGGCCATGGGGTCCTGCCCGCCGGTTTGTACACGGTAGATCAGCTCTTCCCAGTTGTCCCCGTGGCTTCCGGCGAGGGCATCCGTACCGAAGATGATCTTCAAGGCGGGTCGTTGCAGTGCGTTCTTGAAGATCTCGAGCATCGTCGGAACGAGCCGTTCCATGTGGGCGAACCCTTCTTCGGTGTAGTTCCCAACCCCTAGGAAACGCGGCTTGTTGTCGAAGTAGTTCTGTAACACGAGGTGCGTATGCGGATCGTAGAACGTCCCGGCCGATGCCATGAGATCGAGTGCCTCGTCGTTGGCGAGGCCGCCGTGCTCGATAGTCGTACACCCAGCGCGGACAGCGCTGACGATCGCTTCGGCCGCATGGGCGTGGATGACCGACCGCACGCCGTGCGCTGAGGCTTCGCCGCACGCGGCGCGCAGTTGCGCTTCCGATAGCGTGGGTACGCCGCCTTCACGGATGCTGCGGGAGGCGAAGATCTTCACGAGATCGGCACCGGCTTCGATACGTTCGCGCACGGTCGCGCGGAGGTGCTGCTCGCTGCCCGCGGTCACCCATTCGTACGACGTCAGCAACCGTGGACCAGGGAGAACGCCCCGAGCGATCGCGTCGCGGATGTGCCGGTCGACGCGCGCCCCCAGACTTTGCATGGTCGTGATCCCTGCCATCAACGTGACGTAGGCGTTCTCGGCGACGTAGAGAATCAGATCCTGCGGTGTCTCGTCACTCTCGTCCCGCGCGCGGTGCACGCGCCCGTCGATCACGTCGAAGTGCGAGGCAATGTGGACGTGCGTGTCGATACCGCCCGGCATGATAGTCAGGTTCGAGAGGTCGTAGGTTGGAGTTGTCGCCGCCGCGTCGGAAATGCGTGCAATGGTGGAACCTTGGATGACGATCGTAGTGGGCCCCAGCGCGGCGCCGGTCCCGTCGAGGAGTTGTCCCGCGCGGATCGTGATTGGTGTTTCCTGTGCCATTAGGATGCATGGGAGCAGTGCAGCGGCCGACAGGGCGAGGAGCGTCTTCGACATGGATATCTCCGGGGGTTGGCGGTGATATACGGTCCCGCAGGGACCTTGTCTAGGACATGGCTACCGTATTTGAGCCTCTTCTACTACTTTAGTCCGCGTCGTCCAACATGACGACATGTTGAGCGCCGCATAGGGCGGCACCCGGCGCGGGGGCGTGTCCGCGCAGCATGTTTGGTGTAGTCGGTGGGAGGACTTCCGATCTCCGACGAACATCAGCAACACCCGAGGAGCAGGTATGCCTTCTACCGGCAAGGTCAAGTGGTTCAACGATCAGAAGGGCTTCGGATTCATCACCCCAGACAACGGCGAGCGCGATTGCTTCGTGCATTTCTCAGCCATCGAGGGCTCGGGCTTCAAGTCTCTCAGGGAGGGGGAAGCTGTGGAGTTCGAGGTTGTCGACGGCGAGAAGGGCCCGGCTGCCCAGGCCGTGCGGAAGCTCGAAGCCTAGGCCACTGCCTTGAAACTGTCGGCTGAAAGAAGAGGCCGCCCGCATCGGGCGGCCTCTTCTCTTGTTATTGGAGCCATGCGGTTGTACGACCTCAGGGCTATTCCCACCAGCCGATCTCACCCTGGTGACCGCAGGCCTCGCAGGTGCGAGCACTCGGGCGGCCCCAGAGCGCCGAGCGATACGAGCAGTCCGGGCACACCACATAGCGCGCTCCCAGGTCCATGGACTTGCGAGAGGTGTCTGGGACGTATCCCACGCGGTGCACGATGCTGAAATGTCTGGGACGCCGCGGGCGGACATCGAGAATACGCCGCGGGACGTAGACCGGATCACCATACAACATCAACGCGACTCGGTCTTCGCGCTTGTCCTCCACCACGGGGTACCATGCCCCATGCCGGAGATTACGGGACTGCGGGGGCCAGTATGCCGCGAGGACACGGGCCCACGCGACTGGGCCGTCGGAGTCGGTCGTCATACGATCGGAAGATGCTGGTGCGTACGACGGAACGGTAGAGGTTCTCAAGGGATTTCAAGTTGCTGAAATGGGCCCCGCAGAGGCTGTGATTTGGGTCACGGATAGCGGGGATAGTAGGGATAGCTGGGAGGGTAGGTGAGACCTTCTCTGCCCTTCGCCCTCGCTCGCTAGTAGTTCTCCATCCCGTCCACGGCTTGTCGGAGCTTGCGCACGCTCTCGACGACGGCGGCCGGCCGTTCTTCGAAGATGTAGAGACCTACATCAGGCACAGAATCGACGGCGAACGCGGGCAGCGCGCGACGGAGTACGTCGATTTCCTGCGTGGGAACGGATCCCGCGTGTTCGGCCGTGCCGATCATCAAGCGAACTGGGGATTGAATGCTGCCGAGGGTGGATTCCAGCGTCCACGGTTCGGTTGCTCGGCCCATCCCTTGTAACGCGTCGATGGTGGCGCCAAGGTCGCGCGCGGCGTCGTCCGTATACCCATACACCACGTCGTCCGTGATCCACGACGGATCACCGGCCGATTCCACCATCCGTCGGTACACGATGCTGCGGAAGAGGTCTTTGCCCCCGATGATCTTGAGTGCTGGCGCGAAGCGCATCGAGCGTCGGAATCCCGAAGTCACCGCCTCCTCGGTGGGCCCGCCTCCGATCGACACGATGCCGTCGACCAAGTCCGGTCGCTGCACTGCGAGCCGGAAGGCCATCGATGCACCAATCGAGTGCGCGATGACGATCGCGCCACCCACGCCGAGTGAATCCCCAACGGCCGCGATCCTTACAGCCTGTGCCGTGAGCGAATAATCTGCGTCTTTGGGCCGTGACGACGCGCCGATTCCCAATGGTTCCACGGCCAACACCTGGTATCCCTCTCCGACGAGGAGTGGTGTGAGCTGTCGGAATCCATAGGAGGCGCCGAAGATGCCCGGAACGAGCACGACGGGCTTGCCGGCACCAGTCACGGTAACAGCGAGCGTCTCCGCGGGCGCGACAGGGATCTTGTGAACCTGAATCGTGTCGGTGATGGCGAGGAGGCAGAGGAGCAGCACGTTGAATGCAAGCGGGTTGGGTGCGTTTGAGCAACCCTGTGGCGTGTGGGGCCGCGGCCCATTCGTCGGCGGGATCTCCCCAGGTCGCGGACTTCCGATCCGCAATCTCCAATCTGCATTCTGCAATTCATTCAGCCCGTCTTCAGGCCTGCTTTAAGCTTGGACGTCGATCTTACCTGATCCGCGACCGGCAGGGAGGCGGAGATGGTGGTTGCGAACGGGGATCGCGACAAGCTCGCCGCGCTGGAGCGCCTCGGGTTCGAGCGCAGCCAGACGGCGCGCGTCGAGTCGGAAACGCTCCGGTTCGGCCTAAACAAGTGGCGTACGAAGAGTTGGCTGCCCGCCATGGGCACGCGCGTCTCGGTGACAGCGCTTGGCGCGTCGCCGGCGCGGACGGAGGAGGCAACGGGCCGCGCGATCGAGGAGATGGCGCGACTGATCGCGCTGCTGAGCCGCTATGAACCCGGGTCCGCCCTCACCTGTCTGAACGACGCGGGCACCCTCCGTCACCCGCCCCTGGAGCTGCGGCGCGTGGTCGTCAGCTCGGCGCTCTACCACACCATGAGTCGCGGCGCGTTCGACGTGACGGTCGCGCCCATCGTCGACCTCTACCGCGCGAGCGGCGGCACGATCCCCAGCGAGGCGGCCACGCGCGAGGCCCTGCAGCTGGTCGGTCCGCGCCACATCACCATGTCCGGGCACGAACTGCGATTCGAGCGGTCCGGGATGTGGATCACGCTGGACGGGATTGCCAAAGGGTTCATTGTGGATGCCATGGCCGGCGAGCTCCAACGGCACGGTATCCGTGATTTTCTGATCGATGCGGGCGGGGATATTCGAACGTCGGGCACCAACCAGGCGGGCGACGCTTGGCGTATTGCGGTCCGCGATCCCGCCGGCGCCGGCATCACCGGGGACACGATTCCCGCCTCGAACGCTGCAATCGCCACGTCAGGCGGGTACGAGAACTACTTCGGTGTTGACACGCATCTCCATCACATCGTCAACGGCACAACGGGTACGTCGCCGCATCGCGCGGCGAGCGTGACGATCATGGCCCCGACCGCGATGGCCGCGGATGCGCTGGCCACTGCCGCGTTCGTCATGGAGCCGTCGGGCGCGGTCGACCTCATCGAGTCGATTCCCGGCTGTGCGTGTCTCGTCATCGATAGCGAAGGCCATCACCTACCATCTCACGGCTGGCACACCGAGGTGCAGTCATCATGACGCAAGCAGAACATACATACACGAAGTTCCAGGCCACCGCGCTCGTCGTCCTGCAGTTGTTCATTGGCTGGCATTTCCTCTATGAAGGATTCGCCAAGCTCTTGAATCCGCATTGGACGGCGGCGGGGTATCTCGCCGACTCGCAGTGGTGGTTCTCAGGACTGTTCGTTCGCCTGGCCGCGAGCCCCGCTGCTCTCACGGTCGTGGACTTCCTGAACGTCTGGGGACTGGTGGCCATCGGTGCGGGCCTGATGCTCGGTTTGTTGACGCGGTACGCCGCGATGGCCGGTATTGCGCTCCTGCTCCTGTACTATGTCGCTGCTCCCCCTTTCGCCGGATACGTATACGGGGCGCCGACCGAGGGCAGCTACCTCGTGGTCAACAAGATTCTGATCGAGACAGCTGCATTGATGGTTCTCGTTGCCTTCCCCACGCGTGGCGTCTTTGGACTCGACCGATTAGTGGCGGCGTGGCGTGGCAAATCCGAAGCGCAGTCCCTCAAACAAGCAACCGCGTGAGGAGTGAACGATGAACGACCAAAGCCAAAAACCAGAGCATTGGACGAATATCAGCCGACGCGGTTGGCTCAAAGCGCTCGCCTCGTTGCCGGTCGTCGGCGTGTTCTTCTACAACTTCCTGAAGAAGAAAGCCAAGGACGACGCCGCGCAGGAAGCCATCATGTCCGAACTGCGCGTCCGCGAGGGTGGTCCGGCGTTCATTCCCGAGGCGGTGTCGCGACCACCCGGTGATCGTATCGGCATAGGGATCATTGGCATGGGCGGAGAGGGAGAGGCGTTGGTACGTCACGCGGGGTTCGCGCATCCGGAATGGATCGACGAGTCGCATGAAGAGCTCAAGGAGAATCCGGCCAGTAAGCGTCTCGAGACGTACCTCAATCAAGAAGACCTCAACATCGCGATTACCGCGGCGTGCGATGTGTTTGACGTGCGCGCCGATCGTGCCATTGCGGCGTCGCAAGCGGAGGTGCGCTCAGGCGGCGGGCCGGCACTGGGTCCGGCCACGCGGTATCGCCGGTACACGGAAATGCTGGAGAGCCCGGATGTCGACGCGGTGATCATCGCCACGCCCGATCACTGGCACTCCCGCATGACGATTGATGCCGCGGCCATGGGGAAGCACGTCTACTGCGAGAAATGCCTGACGCGCACCGAAGACGAGGCACACGCGGTCTACGACGCCGTCAAGAACTCCGACATCGTGTTCCAGCTCGGGCACCAGAACCGGCAGTCGGAGAGCCACAGCAAGGCGAGCGAAGTCATCGACGCCGACATCCTCGGGCCGATCACGCTCGTAGAAGCGACCACGAATCGGAACACCACGTGGGGCGCGTGGGTGTGGGACATTCATGAGGATGGAAATCCGCAGACCATCGATTGGGAACACTTCCAGGAACCGGCGCCCAACAAGGTGCCGTTCAATCTCGAGCGCTTCTTCCGCTGGCGCTGCTGGTTCGACTACGGCACCGGGTTAGCAGGCGACCTCTTGTCACACGAATACGATGCCGTGAACCAAGCACTCCAGTGTGGCATCCCACACTCGGCGTTTGCGTCTGGGGGGATCTACTACTTCAAGGACGGGCGCGACGTACCCGATGTGTTCCAGGTCGTGTACGAGTATCCCGACCGCGACATGACGTTCGTGTACAGCGCGACGCTGGCGAACAGCAACTACCGCGGTCTCAAGTTCATGGGCCACGATGCGACCATGGAAGTGAGCGGCACGCTGTCCGTTACCGCTGAGCGCGACTCGACGCGCTACAAGGACAAAATCGAGGAAAAAATCATCGATCCTGCGCGGCCGATGTTCACGTATCGTGCCGGCTTCAAGGGCATCGACGCCGTCACGTCGGCGACCGAGCAGTACTTTGCCAGTCGCGGACTGCTGTACACGTATCGGGAAGGCAGGCGCGTCTCCGCGTATCACTTGTTGATCAAGGACTGGCTTGACTGCATCCGGTACGGTGGCGAGCCCGCCTGCAACATCGAGCGGGCCATCGAGGAGGCGATCACGTGTCACATGGCCACGCGATCACTGGAGGAAGGCCGATTGGTGAAGTGGGATCCAGTGCAGCGACGGATTGTCTGACCGTATTCCTCACCGTCTTCGGGTTGGCTGTGGGGAGGATCGTGGATCGGCGTGGGGTGCGATCGAGGGGCTCGGCACGATGTGAGCAGTAGCCGGAGCATTCACCGCTCGGCTCGATGGTGCGAGCCCCCGGTCGTCGACGGGGGGTGCTATTGAGGTTCGCGTCGTTGCACTCTCCAGCTGCGCTCACCTTCACCGGGCACGAGTTCCCATCCGTCGGCTAAATCCAGTACCCAGCCGTCACCGGTCATGGGTGCGCCGTCTGCTGCGCCCGTCACCGGTACGACAACCGCTGTGATGAAACGATCGTCGCGCACCAACAAGACACCACCGGAAGTTACGTCCAGGATGCCCCACTCATCAGTGATCCGTGCCGCGTCGTACACGGTCCCGATGCCCTGGAGAGGGTTCGCGCCGTTGGGGTTGAAGGAGTAGCGAAAGCTCGCTCCGGGAGCGACGGTGAGCGTCGGCGACTCGAGAAACCGCGTTCGCAACTCAGCCTGCACGGCGGCCTCCTGATCGGCCCGATCCTGTTCCTGGGCGATCACGCGTGTTCCGTCGTAGGCTGCCACACGTGACTCGGCGCCGGCATGGCGAACACGAAGCCCGTGCGCATCAGCAAGCATCGCGCCGAGGTCGCTCGTGGCAGTCACGTTGATACGCCAATTGTCTTCGACCGCGTCGAGCAACAGACCGTAGGCGGGACCTGAGGCATACGCGAAGCTCCGTACGAAGCTGTCCTGCAAATCGCGACGGCTGAGTGCAATGGCCGCGCGGTCGGCGAGCACGGATCCGGGCAGACCGCTCATCACGAGCCCCGTGTATTCAGCGATTCCTTCGTTCAACTCAAGTGCGTTTTCAGTGGCTGCGGCACCGGGCACCAGCGAACGGCGGCGAGCGCGGAAGGCGAGGGCATCCTCGATGGCCGTTCGGCGATCCGCACCGCCACGCAGCAAAGCCTCGGCCAAGGCGCGCCATTCGAGGCGCAGCCAGATCCGACCGTCGCGTGTGGCAAGATGGTCGTTGGCCGGGTCCGACGCCGGCAGATTGAGGGCAGGCTGCAGGCGATGAAACGATTCGTGGAACAGCAGTTGTTGTCGAGCGTATCGGTCCGACGGGACGGGCCACGCCACCATCGTCCACCTCCGTCCCGCCCACTCGAACGCGGTGTTGGCGATACTCTGATCTTCGGGAAGCGTCCCAGTCCACACGCCGCCTTGGTCCGTCAGCATCTGTGCCGAGTCGGGGGCGTTGGCGGCAATGAACCGTGTGGCGCGGTCGACGAACATCAGTGGGCCCCGAAGGTCTTTACCCCAGAGCGCGCCGCCGTCAGCAGCACCGGCGGCCTCGACCTCGGCGAAGTATTGCCGAACCCACTCGAGGGGGATCGGTGTGTCTTGCGTTGGATCCGTACCGTCTCGCCCTTGCCATTGGATCGTGCCGTCCTCGACGAGGTCGATCTTGAGGGCGTGGGTGGGGTCGTCCGTGTGAAACGTGATCGTGTTCCCGATGGTTGAGATGCGTGACAGCGGGAACGGAAGACCGTCCATGGACGCCGCCAGTACTTTCCGGTCTCGAACCTCGAGTGTGAACACGCCGGCAGCATCCCGGCCGTCAAACGCGTAGGACAAAGGACGCGACGCGGCAATAGGGGCCGCACCGATCACCGCTACAGCTGCTGCGGTCACCAACGCCGCCACCGACCACTGGTGAGGTCCCCAGTCGCGCGCGCGCGACTGATGAAGTGCCATGCTGATGGTGTCCACCCACGCGCGCCCATCGCGGCGCGCGTGAAGCTCGGCCAAGTCCCCCAACAGCTCCTCGTGCCGACCGGGAGCGCAGAGCAGCCGGATGCACCACTCGATAAGGCGGCTCATGAGCGCGCGGGGGCTTGGATCGCGTTCCACAGGTAGTCGCGCAGCGTGCGCGCTTCGGCCATGGCGGCTTGGCCTCGGCCGGTGATGCGGAACAGCCGCTTACGCTTGCCACCGCGTTCGGCTGTGGTGCCGCCCATCCGCGACTTGACGAGTCCTTTGCGCTGGAGTCGATCGAGTGTGGCGTACACCGCGCCAACCGACACGCGGTTGCCCGTACCTTCCTCCAGGTGGTCTCGAATCGTCACGCCGTATCCGTCGCCAGCCAATCCGGCGACCGCCAGCAGTACGAGCTCTTCGAACCCACCGAGTCGCTCTTCGGCCATGATTGATTATATCTACATAATAGAATAAATTCAACGACGGCGGCTGCCTGTCGTGGTGGTGGGGGTGCGCAGTTCTCGCCAAACCGATATCCTTCCCGATCCATCATGCCCTGGTGAAGCGATGGAAAGCCAACGGCATTGTTCTGCTCACGCATGAGTTTCTTTGAAAGGCGGCGCAACGTGAGGCGATACCTGTCTTTGCTTCTGGCATTGACCACACTGGGTTGGGGCAGCGCATGGGCGCAGTCAACCGATCAGTACGAGCGCATCCTCACCAACGCCTACGAACCGGACGGCCCGGGCGCGACCGCCATCGTCGCGCGCGGCGACTCGGTCCTCTTCCTCGGTGCGGCCGGACTGGCCGACGTCGAGTTGGGCGTCCCGCTCGGCCCGGACATGGTATTTGAGATCGGGTCCATCACCAAGCAGTTCACGGCGGCGGCGATCATGATGTTGGCGGAAGAGGGCAAGCTCTCGACTGACGATCCGCTATCCAAGTTCCTGCCGGATTATCCGAACGGCGATGCGTATACGGTCGAGCACCTGCTCACGCACACATCAGGCATCGTGAGTTATACGGGCATACCGGAGTACATGCGCACCAAAGTGCGCCAGGACATGACGCCCGATGAAATCATCGATGAGTTCGATCATCTGCCGGTCGAATTCGAGCCGGGAGAGCGTTTCGCGTACAACAACTCGGGGTACATCCTGCTCGGCGCGATCATCGAGGAGGTGAGCGGCGAAAGCTACGAGGACTACGTCGAAGAACACATCTTCGCGAAACTCGGCATGGCATCGGCGCGCTACGGACATCGTGACGAGATCATCCCGCGCCGCGCCGAGGGGTATCGCGGTACTGCAGGATCGTACGCGAACGCCCAGTACTTGAGCATGACACAGCCGTACGCGGCCGGCTCGTTGATGATGAACGTGGCAGATTGGCATCGGTGGAGCCGAGCATTGTTCGGTGGCCATGTGATCTCGCCCGAGGCCGTCGAGCGAATGAGTACGCCGTACGTGCTGGACGACGGTGACACGACGCAGTACGGATACGGTCTCGGCGTCGGCGATATCCGCGACCGTCCGGTTGTGCAGCATGGTGGCGGCATCTTCGGGTACTCAACCTCGGGGTACTACGTCCCGGACGACGAGATCTTCGTTGCCGTGTTTTCCAATAACCCGAATGCTGGCATGAACGGCATCACCGCCATCCGACTCGCGGCCGCTGCGTTGGGTGAGCCGTTCCCGATGCCCGAGGCGGTCGCGTTCGATCCCGCGGTCCACGGGCGCTATGAGGGTCTCTACGAGATGGAGGATAGTGTGGAGATGTCCGTGTGGATCGAGGACGGTGCACTGTACACGCAACGAGCGGGGCAGCCGCGTCGTCAAGCGACGCCCGCGTCGGACACTGAGTTCTTCTACAAGCGCGCGTTGTTGAATGTCGAGTTCGTGGTGGAAAACGACGCGGTGACGGGCATGGTCGTGCATACTGCAGACGAAACGATGCGCGCCGAGCGCGTGGGCGACGTACCTGCCACGAAGCGCGACGTTTCGGTCAGTGTAGAGATTCTCGAGCGCTACGTCGGTGTCTACGTCGTTCGTGAGGGGTTCGAACTCACGATCAGTCGCGAACAGGACGGGCTGCGCGCCGTGGCCACCGGGCAAGGCGGGATTGAGTTACAGGCCAGGTCCGAGACCGAGTTCTTCAACTCGCAAATCGGCGTCGACATCGAATTCGTGGTCGAGAACGGGCAGGCGGTGGCATTGATCGTCAGGCAGGGAGCGCAGGAGATTCGGGCCGAGAAGAAGAACGACTGACTGACCTCGCGGTGTTGTGCAACCGCAGGCGGAACGCCGCTGGCTTCATCGCTCCGCCGCGAGTTCGAGCAGGATCACCAGATCGATCGTGTCCGGGTCGCGCGGTGGAAGGCGCAGCGTTAGCCCGTCGCGACTCAGGCGAAATTCCACGGGGATATCGTCGGCCAGCATGCGCGCAGCCCGCACGGCGCGCGGCAGACGGGGGAGTGATAGTTCGGGATCGTCCCAATCCAGCACATGCACGAACACTGAGTCGCCACGCTGCGTCGTGACGCCCCACGGTCGCGGCCCGATGGGACCGCCACGGGTGCCATAGATACTCTCACCGTACCGGGCGATCCATTCGCCGATGCCGCGTAGGCGGGCGACGTGCTCGGGGTGGATCGTCCCATCGGGGAGCGGCCCCACGTTGAGAAGCAGATTGGCATTGCGTCCCGCGGCTTCGACCAGCAGGCGCACCAGGGCCGACACCGATTTGTAGTTCCGATCCGTAATGCTGTAGCCCCATGTAGACCCGATCGTCTCCGATGTCTCGAGCGGGACCGCGTCGCTGATGGCAGCGGTGTTCCAGCCGGCCGTGTTGCCTCCGGGAAGATCCTTCTCGAACGTCTGGGCGTCCTCACCGGGTAACGGGTCCTGGTGATGGTTGGGGATGATGAGCGCCGCCGGCTGGAGGTCGTGGATCATCGAGTAGGTCTGTTCCAAACGCCATTCCGCGTCAGGACGGTCCCACATACCGTCGAACCACACGCCGCCCAACGCACCATAGTTGGTGAACAACTCTCGCAACTGTGCATCCATGTAGTCGAGGTATCGCTCCCACTTGCCACTCTCCGGTCGCCCTGCGCGGTTGCCCGTGCGTCCACGTGGGAAGTAATCGGGATGATGCCAGTCGAGCTGTGAGTAGTAGACGAACAGCTTAAGACCTTGCCGTCGGCAAGCGTCGGCGAGCTCTCGGACGATGTCGCGCTTGAACGGCGTGCGATCCATCACGTCCCAGTCGCTCACCTCGGAGTCGAAGAGCGCGAACCCGTCGTGGTGTTTCGTGATGAGCGTGATGTAGCGCATGCCCGCGGCGCGAGCGAGGGTCACCCAGGCGTCGGCATCGAACGCCGTGGGGTTGAACGTCCCCGCGATGCGTTCGTACTCGCCGGCAGGAATTCCCCGGACCTCCATCACCCACTCGCCGTCCATCAACACGCTCGAGATGCCCCAGTGGATGAACATGCCGAGCTTGGCATCTTGGAACCATTCGCGCGCGCGCAGGTTTTCGTGAGAGGGTTCGTACACGTCCTGCGCGAGAAGCAGGAACGGGAAGAGCATGAGCATCGTGAGTGCTCGGATGACGCGCACGGATCCTCCGAAGTAGGTCGTGTCGCAATCTGTGGATGGGAAGTGCTACGCGCCAGGATCTGACGAGCTAGCGCTCCGCGACCAACGCCGCAATCCGCTGGCGCACGTCTCCAACCACGGGTTGTAACTCGGGATCGGCGTCCTGCCATCGATCGACAAAGCGGCTGTAGTACGCGATCGCATCGTCGCGTTCCCCGCGCGCTTCGTACAGCTCGCCCAGCCGTTTGTGCACCTGTGGCTGCCAGAACGCATCCACGTTGATGCGGTTGTATCTCAGTGTGGCGTCATACTTGCGGAAATAGTGGATGGCGGAGTCGGCTGCGCCGAGGCGATCGAACGTGCTGGCCAGGGCGATGGCCGACCGCCTTTCCGACCAGTAGCGCGCGTCGGAGGAATGGAACCCCAACAGAGATTGCTCGAGTTGCCCTCGTGTCTGCGCGATCACAGCTTCGGCGGCCGCGAACCCCCGATTGCGGGCTTGTACCGTTTCTGGAACCTGGGAACGATACGCGCTCCAGGCCGCCTGTGCGCGGGCGGGCTGGCCAGCGTGCGCGTAGAAGCGTACGAGGTTGAGGTACGGCCGGTCGGCCGGTGCAAGGGAGTCGAAGGGGAACCGCTCGAGTGCGCCTTCAATCTCGCCCAGCGCACGAGCGGTGTCGCCCTGAAGGGCAAGGTGCATCCACGCGATACGCTCAGCGGCGAAGAAATACGGCCGTCCACGTCCCTGTCGTTCAAAGGTTCGCATTGCCTCGCGCTCGTGCCGTTCAGCCTCGGTGAGCTTGCCCTCGAATTCCGCGAGCCGCGCCAGCCACCAGGACGTGTTCGCTTGAACCGCCTGGTTCGACGCTAAGCGCCCACGCAGCTCCGTGATGTGCCGCCGCGTCTCCGACACACTGCCCGTGTCGAAGGCGATGTGGGCCCGGTGGTAGCTCGGCGCCGGGTTGTCCGCGGGGAGCAGTTCTTCCAACTGGTCGATGGTCCGGCTCGCCTCCTGGAACTCGCCCAATGCCACCTGGGCCTGGATGAGCCCCGCGAACATGAAACTTCCAGTGCCTCCGCGATCAATGGCCTCCCGGCTCATCCGCGCCGCGTCGGAGTAACGACGCACCCCCCGGTACATCACCGCGAGGTTGTTGTAGCCATTTAGGTGGTCTGGATCGAGGCTCACGAGCGCTTCGTACGCATCGATGGCCTCGTCCAGGTCACCGGTGACGAGCCAGTGATACTTGCCGGCGATGTAGTACTGCTGGGCATCCGGTAGGCGGGACCGGAGCGTGAACGCCCGCGTCATGGCCTCGTCGACCCGTGCCGGTTCGCGTCCTTCGTTCGACAGGTAGGTGCCGATGCGATCCCACGCTTCGGCAAACGTCGTGTCGATCTCGACGGCGCGTTCGTAAAACGGCAATGCGGCATCGAGGTCGCCGGTCATCCACATCGTTCGGTTGCCTTCAGTGAAGTTGCGCAGAGCGTCGAGCGACGACGTGGTGGCGCGCGAGAGACGAGGACTCGCGCGCAAGTTGCGCAGGGATTCGCCCGTACGCTCTCGCAATTGGCGTGAGAGCGATTCGATGGCCGAGATGATCTGCCCGTCGTCTGATGCCGTCGCACGTACCCCCGTGAGGTCCGTGCCATCACCCGCGCCGACAACGGTGGCACTCAGCACGTATCCTGCTCCAGCAGGGTTGATCTCGCCAACTACGATAGCCTCTGCGCCCTCGCGAATGGCAATCTCGCGCGCAAGGGAAGGCTCGAGTGGCAATGTCGGGTCGCGCTCCATCCGTTCTAGGACCTCGACGACGTCACTGAGCGACATCAGCTCGACCGTCGAGGTCTGTGCCAAGTCGATCCGCAACGCCTCGGTCACGGTTTCTGAAATGCCAGCGTCCGTGTTGTCCGAAAAATCCGCTAGGACCACCAACGCACCCTCGGTGAGTGCGTTGGACGATACCAGGGTCGCCGCGGGTCCGATCCCGAACGTGCGCATCCCGGCCCATGCGGTGGCAGCGATAACGAGTGCGGTCAGCGCGGCGCCTGCTCCGGCGATGGTCCGGCGCCACCTAAACCATCCCGCAATCCCGGTGGGAGTTTCGAGCATGGCACCCGTTGTCCGCGCCAGTGCCCTCTTCCGTTCGTGGTGGCCGGTGAGCAGCATGGCGGGAAGACCGAACGCGAGAACTGCGATGGCGCCCGACAACACCCACGACGGTAGTCCTATGAAGTTCATGGTGGCGTACACCAAGGCGACCACGCCGACACTGGCCAGCGCGTAGAGTGCGGCGACGCGCACCGGGTGCGCGCGACGTGCCGCCTCGTGATGCTCAACAGCCGCGACTGGCTGCGTGCCTGTTGGCGTCATGCCGCCGCTTGGCGTCGCCATCGACTCGAACTGCACGCGGAGTTCCTCCACGTGTTGCCAGCGGTCGGCCGGCTTCTTCGCAAGGCAACGCATAACCAGCTCGGCCAGCGCGACGGGGACCGTGTCGCGGTGGGCGGTTACCGGATCGGGATCTTGGGTGACATGGGCCGCCAGCACTCCCTGGGGCGTTCCGCTGGTGAAGGGAGGCCTGCCCGTCAGCATCTCGTACGCCATCGCGCCCAGCGCGTAGACGTCTGCACGGTGGTCGATGGTCGGATTCGCCGCCGCTTGTTCCGGCGACATGTAGGCTGGCGTGCCGAGTGCCACACCAACAGACGTGAGCGTGTCGCCGCCACTGGACTCACTTACGGCCTTGGCAACCCCAAAGTCTGTCACGACCGCGTGATTGCCCGTCAGCAAAACGTTGTCCGGTTTCACGTCGCGGTGCACGACGCCGTGTTCGTGGGCGTAGGCCAACGCATCGGCCACGTCGCGCAGGATTCGCGCGGCTTCCCCAATGGGCAGCTCGCCTTCGCGGGCGAGCTTGGCACGCAGCGACTCGCCCTCGATGAAGGGCATCACGTACCACAGCAGGTCACCGTGCGAGCCTGCGGTGAGGAGGGGGACGACGTGCGGATGTTGGAGACGCGCCGCGAGTTGAATCTCCCGTCGGAACCGGTCGATGTTGACGCCGGCGGACATCTCGGGCGGAAGCACCTTAATGACGACCTGGCGTCCGAGCTCTGTCTCCTGGGCCAGGAACACGCGACTCATGCCCCCACCGCCAAGTTCACGCTCGATACGGTACGTGTCGCCGAGTGCCGATTTCAGGCGGCCGACCAGATCCGGCACGAGCTAATCTCCAGGTGGGCTCTCAGGATAACGATACGGGCCGAAGACAACGTTGGCCAGAGACGTCCGCCCCCCGCAGATTAACGAAGGGAGATTGCAGATAGGGTTCGCTTTGCCATCTGCATTTGTTATTCGCTAATCTGCAATCTCCTAGCCCCAGAGCCGCAGCAGCGCGACCATCGTCCCGATCGTCGTGACCCACGACGCGAACATCCAGCGGAGCAGCCGGTTCTCGGCAGTCCGGATCTCGATCCGAATATCGGCAAGATCCGTACTCCGAAGCTGCGCGATCTGGTTTCTGAAGTCGTCGCGCAGTTCCGCGATCTTCTTGTCGACCCTGGACTCGAACTCCGTCAGGCGCTGTTCGAGCTTCGAATCGAACCTTAAGAAGTTCTGCTCGTTGAGCTCCCGCAGGTCGTTCCGATAGGTTGCGTCCACCTGATTGAACCAGTCCACGAGTTCATTAGCGATCTGCTCACCAAACCGCTCGTAAAAGGCCTTGGATAACTTTGCCGTGACCGGCCTGGCGGACGATCCGTGATCGGGACGCCGCTACGATACAACATACGCTCGGCTGGCCGAGTACCGAAAGAGTGTGGGGATGGTCCCGAATCTCGCGGGACCCGCGCGTTCGCTTCATCTTAGGGGATGCCCGATGACCCTGCCCGTCTCGCCCAAGCCGATGAGACACTGCTCGCGGCACCCTTCGATCCCGGGAGGCCCGAGATCACCGGCGACGTCGTCCCGTTCGAGTCGGGGGTCATTGTCTACACCGGCGGCGCGGCGCAATTCGATGTCGCGGCGTCGGGTACGCTCGTCTATCGTCGGACCACCGACGACTTCCTCACCACGCTCGTGATTCTGGACCGGGGTGGGAACCGTATCGAGCGGCTCCCGCTCGAGCCCAGTACGGTGTTCGACCCTCGCTATTCGCCCGATGGCTCGCGCATCGTCATGGGCATTCAGCGTGGTAGTGACGCCGACATCTGGATGTACGACGTCGCGCAACAGTCCACGTCGGTCGTCACCGAAGCCGGCATCAATGTGTATGGAGCGTGGACACCGGATGGACGCCGCATCGTGTTCTCGTCGAACAGTCAGGGTCAGCAGGATCTGTTCTGGGTTTCGGGCGCGTTACCCGGCGAACCCGAGGTGCTCGTAGACACGCGGCCGGAACAGTGGGCGAGCAGCTTTTCGCCGTTGGGTCCCACACTGTTCTGCAGCGAGCGGAAGGTGACGAGCAGTATCGACATCATGGCCATGACCGTTGGCGATACGGTTCGCAGCGTGCTCGAAACGAGCGCGGACGAGGTGGACCCGGCAGTCTCGCCGGACGGACGATGGCTCGCGTACGCCTCCGATGAAACGGGTGTGAGTGAGGTGTATGTCGTCAGCGCAGATGGGGACGGTCGACACGTTTCCGTTTCGCGTGGTGGTGGGGGTGTGGCCCGCTGGGCCTCGGGCACCGGCGAGATCTTCTACATTGCGGGTGACACGATCCTCGTCGCGGCACGCTACGTCGAGGTGCCCGAGTTCGAGGTGGTGTCGCGCGACACGCTGTTCGCCCATCCCAACCTCTCGTGGGGGGCGTATGACGTGCACCCTGATGGTGATCGGTTCGTGCTGGTCGACGGAAGGGCGCCCAGTCCTCGCGTCATCGTGGTGCGGGGAGTGCTGGAAGAGTTGCGTCGGGTACCAGGTCGATAAGTCCCAACCTCGCGGGATGACGGTGCGGTCACCATCTTAGTCCCCAATGACCGACACCCCCTCCCGTCTCACCACGGCACTGTCCGATCGCTATGCCATCGAGCGCGCCGTCGGCGCCGGCGGCATGGCCACCGTCTACCTCGCCGAAGACCTCAAGCACCGGCGGAAGGTCGCCATCAAAGTCCTACGGCCGGACATTGCGGAGGTGATCGGTGCCGAGCGATTCCTGAAGGAGATCGAGGTCACGGCCAAGCTGCAGCATCCACACATCTTGCCCCTCCACGACTCGGGCGAAGCGGACGACTTCCTGTATTACGTCATGCCGTACGTCGACAGTGCGTCGCTCCGTGGTGTGATGAACGGGCAAGGGCAACTCGACCTGCCGTACGTGCTGCAAATGGCGAGCGAAGTTGCCGGCGCGTTGGATTATGCGCACCGGCAGGGCGTGCTGCACCGCGACATCAAACCGGAGAACATATTGCTTTCAGAGGGCCACGCCGTGGTGGCGGACTTTGGGATCGCGAAGGCCATCACCGCGGCCGGCGGGGACAACCTGACGATGACGGGGTGGGCGCTCGGTACGCCGGGCTACATGAGCCCGGAGCAGGCGACCGGGAGCGGAAAGCTCGATGCACGCAACGACGTGTTCAGCCTCGCATGTGTCGTTTACGAAATGCTGACTGGGGCTACGCCCCAGTTGTGGCCGACCGATGAGGAAGTGCGCGTCGGGCGGTTCCTCGACGCTCCACCCGAACATCGCGCGGTGTTCGATGCGCATCCCGTCACGGTGGAGCAGGCGCTGACGAAGGCAATGGCGATGCGGCCGGCCCACCGGTTCGCGACGCCGGGTGAACTGGCCAACGCGCTCCGCGCGCAGCCAGGGAAGGGCGGTTCCTACGACACCGCGCAGGTCCGGGAGATCGTGCGACGTGCCACCGACGATGAGGTGCAACGGCCCACGGAAGATGCCCCGCTCACGTTAGGTGCCGTCCAGCGGATCGGCGCCGAGGCAGGGATTCGACCGCAACGCATCAAGGACGCGGCGGCGTCACTCGACAGACCGGTTGAGGATCGAGGCAAGCGCAGCATCCTGTTTGGCCCGGACGCCCAGGTCGACATGGAAACGGTCGTTGGTCGCGAAATCACCGACGACGAGTACGAAGAGCTGTTGGCGGAGATCCGTGGTTCGATGGGCGAGGTCGGTCGGCTCAACCAGACCCTCGGGAAGTCGCTGAGTTGGAATTCGCTCTCGTATCAGAACACGATCGAAGGGTCTGGGCGGTTGACCCATGTGATGGTCAAACCGGGTGACGGTGAAACGAGGATTCGCATTACCGAGGGTAGTGGGCAGCAGCCGGCGTTTCTGGCAGCCGGGGCTGCCATTGGGGGCGTGGGTGGCATGATGCTGGCGGCCCTTCTCGACATGCGAGAAATCATCGTGCCGGTAGCGGCGCTGGGTGCGAGTGGAGCTATGGTCTTCGCTCGCTCGGTGTTGATGCGGATCTTGGCGAAGCGGCGTCGGCATCTGACCGCGCTGCTCGCGCGTCTCGGTGCGCTGGCAGGGGGGGCGCGGGATTCGAGTCACGTGCTCCCCACGGGCGAAGACGTATAGGCGGTGTCTTCATGACGGACGCACTCGACCGCCTCACCGTCGCCCTCGCCGACCGCTACGCCATCGAGCGCGAACTCGGCGCTGGCGGCATGGCGACCGTCTACCTCGCCGAGGATCTCAAACACAAGCGCAAAGTCGCGCTCAAGGTACTGCGGCCCGAACTCGCCGCCGTCCTGGGCGCCGATCGTTTCGTTCAGGAGATCACGACGACCGCGAGTCTGCAGCACCCACATATCCTGCCGCTGTTCGATTCGGGGGAAGCGGACTCTTTCCTTTATTACGTGATGCCGTACATCGAAGGCGAGACGCTCCGTGCCAAGCTAGATCGCGAGAAGCAACTCGGCATCGATGAGGCGGTGAGGATCACCACGGAGGTCGGCGACGCGCTGGACTACGCGCACAGCCACAACGTGATCCACCGCGACATCAAGCCCGAGAACATTCTGCTGCACAACGGGCGTCCGATGGTGGCGGACTTCGGCATCGCGTTGGCAGTGAGTGCCGCAGCGGGTGGGCGGATGACGGAGACGGGGTTGAGCCTCGGCACGCCGCACTACATGTCGCCGGAGCAGGCGACGGCCGAGAAGCACCTCACCAGCCGGTCAGATGTCTACTCGCTGGGTGCGGTCCTCTACGAAATGTTGACGGGAGATCCGCCGCACGTGGGGAGTACGGCGCAGCAGATCATCATGAAGATCGTGACGGAGGAACCGGAGCCCGTCACGAATGCGCGAAAGACGGTGCCGGCCAACGTCGCTGCGGCGGTGGCAAAAGCCTTGGAGAAGCTACCGGCGGACCGTTTCGAGAATGCGGCTGGTCTGGCAGGTGCGCTCGGGGATCCTGGATTCATCGGGACGGCACTCGATGCCGGCGAACGCGCGGCCGCTGACACCCGCACCCGCGCACGGTCGGCGCTGATGGCGATGGTTGTCATGGTGCTCGGAATTCTAGCTGCGTGGGGTTGGTCCCGCGGTCGGCAGCCGTCGGAATCATCCGTCCAGTACCTGAGCATCATCCTGCCGGATTCGGCGCCTTTGGCCTTCATCGGTGAAGGGACGCTGGGAGCCGGCCGCCGCGCCATCGCGTTGCTGCCCAATGGGCAGGGGCTCGTGTATGCTGGTCGCGGACGAACCGCCAACCGTCTTTACCACAGGGATTTCACTGGTTTTCGAGTTACACCGATCACCGGGACCGACAGCGCGTTTTCACCCTTCGTCTCACCCGATGGGCAATGGGTAGGGTTCTTCGTCGGCGCCGAACTGCGTAAGGTGCCGCTCGAGGGCGGCTCTCCCGTTCGCCTCACGTCGACCCCGGAGACCATGGGGGCGGCATGGGCCGACGACGGGAGAATCCTCGTCACAGCGAGGGAGGGTACGGTCCTGGGGTGGGTTCCCGAGTCGGGTGGGCAGATTCAGGAACTTCCGAATCCCCAGTCGGTTCGGCGCTTGCGGCCAAGCATCTTGCCGGACGGTAGGCATGCTCTTGTGGAGATCTTCAACATCGCGCTTATCAATGTGATTGGTGTCACCGATCTCGAGACTGGGCGCACGGTTGCGCTCACCGTGTCTGGACCAATCGTGGCTGACTCGGTCCAGATCGGTGCGGCCATCAGCGGAATGGAACCGCGGTATCTACCGTCTGGTCACCTGGTCTACTCGACGCCCGCCGGATTGATCTCGGTCGCCTTCGATCCGGCGAAGCACACGCTCGAGGGGCGTCCCGTCGAAGTACACAGTGGGGTGCGCAGCGACGCAGCCGGTGTGCATTATGCGATTGGCGAAGACGGCACACTCGTGTATGCGCCAGGTGCCGATGGCGTTGTCGGGGCGTTTGTGTGGGTGAATCGCGACGGCTCGGTTGATAGCCTGGGATTTGCTCCCCAGTGGTATGGGACCTTTGAGCTCTCGCCTGACGGCCAACGGCTTGCGGCTCTCGTGCACCAGTCCGCCGGTTCCGTCGAGTTGTGGATCTATGATCTGCAGCGCCGCACCCAGTCCAAAGTCCTTACGAACGGTATTCCGTATTTGCCGCGCTGGTGGCCCGATGGCCGCCGGATCGCGTTCACGGAGGTTTTGCCCCGTCCCCCATACTCGGTTATGTCGGTCAGACAGCTGGTGGAGAGTGCCGGCGAGCGAGACACGCTGGGCGGGGGGTGGGCGATTTCCGACGTTGCACCGGATACTGTCCGTGCTGTGGGCGTGCCGGGCCTCTTGGAAGGTGGGACCTGGATCTATCCCCTCGGCTCGGGTGAGGACGCCGTCGCTGTCGATACGTACGGCGGTGCATGGGGCCCCGTGTTCTCTCCGGACGGTCGGTGGATTGCTTACACCTCAAATGAATCGGGTCAATACGAGGTCTACGCCATAGATACAGACCAAATGGGCGCGCGTGCGAAGGTGTCTCTCGACGGTGGTGAAGAGCCAATGTGGCTGCCTGATGGGGACCAACTCGTGTATCGGTGGGGTCAGGAGTGGTTGGCCGCCGAGGTGCCGGCTCCCGGTTCGACCACCTTCGGGCGTCCGCGGGTGATCTTCCGGGGCCCCTATGTCAACGTCGCCTGGCGCTCTCACGACATTTCGCCGGACGGAACCAGGCATCTCCTGGTTCTGGGCCCACTCGAAGAAACCACAAATCGGCTGAACGTCATCACGAACTGGTTCGATGAAGTGAAACGGAGACTCGAGCAATGAAGTGCGTGGACGCGGGATGGACGGGAACTCGTATGGCGGAATGGCGCGGACGTCGTGGCGGCGTCGGTGGACCAGACGAGCGGCGCCACCGGACGCCCCGTCGTCTTGGTTTCCGGCGACTACCAATACTCCCCGCGTGTGACGCGCGGGTGGGACGCCGCGGCGGACGGGGAGCGATTCCTTCTCGTCAAACGCCCACCCGAACGCGCCGCGCGACGCGTGATGTTGGTGACGAATTGGGTGCAACAGCTGCGGGACGAAGGGCGCGTCGTGTACAATCACAACGTCGAGCGGCTCGTGAGCGAAGCGTGGAGGCTGAACTCGAACCAGCTGCTGGTGAAGATGCAGTATGCGATGAGGTTCTAGAGCAGCTCGCGCCCTCACGTCGGCCGCAGCAACGCGTTCACCTCAACCATCCCGTCCATGAGTTGCTCGATCTCGTGACCGACTGCGGAGGCGGCAGCGAGGTCAACGGTGAGACTCTCGACCGACCCGGCACCCATCGACAGGCGCAGGAGTCCAAGACGGACGGATTCGAGGGCGGCCACGGCGTCGGCCAACCGCTGTTCGGTGTCGGTGCGGGCGGCGGCAATGTCTCCTGCCACCGGCTGTCCGGCGACGCGCGCGGTGTCCTGTGCCTCGTCCAACGCCTTGAGCGTTTCGCGGAGTCGTTGTGCGTCGGACTCGAGCCCGCGCAACACCGAGGGAACGTCGCCCAGCTGTTTTCGCACCGGTCGCGGGAGGTCGTCGTAGAGTCCTTCGGCGGCAAAGCCGATCTGGAGTTCGGTGGGGCGATGCGTGAGACCAGTGGGGAGCGCCGTGCGCTTGATTCCTAGACCGCACAACTTGAACAACCACTTGGCCGGCCGGCTCTTCCAGAACTTGTAGCGCCGCTCCGCCTTGAGATCGACCCGCCGGCCCTTGGACGACCACCCTGCGGCAAATCCCAGGAAGCTGCCGAGCCCCGTCGTGATGAACCCCCCGAACAGGACGTCCGTGAGTGCCGCCCAATAAGTGAACGGTGCCACGCCGATGGTCTCCAACCCGATCAGTGCGGCGAAACTTGCGAGGCTCGACACACCGGCGATCCGACCGATCGAGTAGGCCACGCGCTCGCTCTGGGGCGCGTCGATGCCGAAGGCGGCGGCCAGTTCCTCTCGCCGCCGTTCCAGAGCGACCTTGAGGCCGGCCTCGAGGTCGCGCGGCCCGTGACCCGACTTGAGCAGTCGCCGGACGCGAGGAACGACGAACACGAGCGGCGGCGCCAACATCAGAGCCGACACACCCCAGACGAACGGGCTGCTCGACCCTATCGCACTGGTGACCGCCGCGTTCAACACCGCGATGGCCAGCGCCGTGAACACGTAGAACAGCGGGCCGTCGCCGGGGAGGTCGATGGGATCGTTCAAGAAGTTGCGGACCGCCACCGGAATCTCCCGCCGCTGCAGCAACGCGGCGTCCATCGTGTCCGCGACGTCGTTCGCCGATTGAAACCGTGATGCCGGGTCCTTCTGGAGACATCGGTCCACGGCCCGGCCGAGGCGACTGGGGACCGCGCTCGAGACGGTAGAGAGCGGTGGCGCGGGTTCTTCCCGATGTTTGCGCAAGATCTCCAGTACGGTGTCGGCGTGGAACGGGAGCGTGCCCGTGAGGGTGTAGAACCCCAGGACCCCCAGCGAGTAGATGTCGCTCCTTCCGTCGACGCCATCACCGCTGGCCTGCTCCGGACTCATGAACTCGGCGGTACCGATGATCTCCCCGATCCCCACTGCGCCTGTCGCCTCCATGACACCGGCGATACCGAAATCCGCGACGAGGGCGCGGTTGGTGCCATCTTCGAGGAGGATGTTGTCGGGTTTCACGTCCCGGTGGATCACGCCCCGCTCATGAGCATACGCGAGCGCCCAGCCGACTTCCTTGAGGATGCGCGCGGTCTCCGACGCGGGGAGCGGCCCGCGGCTGCGGATCCGCTGGCCCAGGCTCTCGCCCTGTACGTAGGCCATGACGAAGAAGACGAACCGGTCGACCTCGTCGACGGAAAAGATCGGGATGATGTTGGGGTGCGAGAGTTTGGCAGCGGTACGCGCCTCACGCAGGAAGCGGTCGCGCAGCTCCTCTTGTTGCGACAGCGTGTCGGGCAACAGCTTGAGTGCGACGGGGCGGTCGAGCCTGACGTCATGCGCCAGGTACACCACGCCCATGCCCCCACGGCCGATCTCCGACTGCAGCGAGTACCGGCCGGCGAGTGCTTCTTGCAGGGCAAAGAACTGGGCGTCCGGTTGGGCCGTCATCAGTGCCACGGTATATGATGCCGCTCATGGGCGCCAGGGACGGGAGAGTTTTATGCGATGTAGATCGGCGCGAGCGACGGCTTAGCCTTCCTAGATTCGCGGCGATGGCCAATGCTCGCCATTTTACACCGATGCCCGAGGTCCCCTCCCGTCTCAAAGAGGCCCTTGCCGACCGCTACACCATCGAGCGCGAGCTCGGTGCGGGCGGTATGGCCACCGTGTACCTCGCTCAGGATCTCAAGCACAAGCGCCACGTCGCGCTCAAAGTCCTGCGACCGGAGCTGGCTGCTGTGTTGGGTACGGATCGCTTCGCGCGCGAGATCGAGATTACGGCGGGCTTGACCGGGCACGGGATCCCGTATCACATGCTCGCGCAGGAAGTCATGGAGTGGCTGGATCAGTTTTTGGGACCGACATGAGCCCTCGGTGCCGCTGGCGACTTCATTGCGAGGCGAACCCGCGATGGCGATAGAACGGTATGTCTAAATCTCTCGAGCGACTGAATGCCGCTCTCTCCGATCGGTATATGATCGTGAGAGAGTTAGGTGCCGGTGGCATGGCCACCGTGTACCTGGCCGAAGATCTCAAACACCAACGCAACGTCGCGCTGAAAGTCCTGCGGCCCGAACTTGCCGCCGTGATCGGCGCCGAGAGGTTCCTGGCCGAGATCAAGACCACGGCGAATCTCCAACACCCGCACATCCTCCCGTTGCACGACTCGGGAGAGGTGGACGGCACCGTCTATTACGTGATGCCGTTTATCGAAGGCGAATCTCTGCGTGACCGGCTCGATCGGGAGAAGCAGCTCCCGATCAATGAAGCCGTTGGCATCGCGTCCGAAGTGGCCGGTGCACTGGACTACGCTCACCGCCAGGGCGTGGTGCACCGCGACATCAAGCCTGAAAACATCCTGCTACATGACCGGCGTGCGTTGGTTGCCGACTTCGGCATCGCGCTTGCCGCCAGCCGCTCCGACGGTGAGGGGCGCTTGACCGAAACCGGCATGTCGCTGGGCACCCCGCATTACATGTCGCCGGAGCAGGCGATGGGCGAACGCGACCTCGACGCGCGCGCCGACGTCTATGTCGCGACCGTGGCGACCGCCATTCAGAAGCTCCCCGCCGACCGATTCACGACAGCTGCGGCCTTCGCCGACGCGCTTGCCGGAGAACGAGCGCAGCTCGCGGACGTGGACACAGCGCAGGCTCCTTCCGCGCACAGTGGACTCACCTGGGTCCTCGCTGGCGCGACGCTGGCGGCGTTCGCGATCGCGGGATGGGCGTTCCTGCGGCCAACGCCGACGGCACCCGTGCTCCGGTACGCATTGGCGTTGCCACCTTCGCAGGCTCCCGACCCGGCCAACCTTGCGGTTCCGCTGCCGGACGGCTCGCGGATCGTCTTTGTCGGACCAGGCGAGGCGACGCCGCGGCAACTGTGGGTGAAGAACCGCGACCAGTATGCAGCGCGTCCGCTCGCCGGGACGGATGCGGTGACCAACTTCGCCGTGTCCCCGGATGGCGCGTCGGTGGCAGTCCACATTGGCGGTGTAATGACGAAGGTCCCAATCGATGGTGGAGCGCCGTCGTCTGTCGTCGACGCCGAAGTGGCCAGCCGCATTGGGGGGATTACATGGCTGGACGACGGGACGATCGCCTACGTGATGACGGGTGGAGGGTACCGCATCGCACGCGTTTCGGAAGACGGGGGGGAGTCCACCGTCATCTTCGAATCCGATTCGGTCACGGTGGACGCTCTGCAGCCGCTGCCGGGAGCGCGCGGTCTGCTCTTCCAAGTATGCGTTCCTCCGTGTGTCGCCACAGATGTCTGGGTGCTCGATTTGGAAACGGGCGAGGTCAAGGTCGTCGACGTGGGCGCTTCATCGGCGCAGTATCTGTCCACTGGTCACCTGGCGCTTGCCCGAACCACCGGTGCCCTGCTCGTCGTACCCTTCGATCTTCAGTCGCTCGAAGTACGCGGGAGTGCGGTAGCCGTCCTCGACAGCGTTGCCGCGGCAGGGTCGATTCCCCTGGTGTCCATCTCCGCGTCTGGGACGTTGGTGATGCGTGCGGGCGCCTCGGTGGAGCTCCAGGAGTTCGAGTTCGTGTGGGTCGATCAGCAGGGAGGCGTAACCATTGCCGACTCGACCGAGTCGTTCCGCCACATCACGGTGGCCGCGAACTACGGCTGGGCGCTGTCCCCCGACGAAAGCCAAGTTGCGATCGGCCTGACCACGTCGGCGGGCGAAGACATCTGGGTCAAGTCGCTCCCTCGCGGCCCACTCTCACGCGTGTCGTACGGGGCCGACACCGAGTATCGCCCACGATGGATGCCCGATGGGAGATCGATCATCTTCAGCACGCGGGGTGAAGGAGAGGGAGCGTACTACCGTCGTGCTGATGGCACCGGCGACGACGTGCGTGTGGTTTCTGGACTGTTCGATGAAGTCGCCGCTTCGCCGGATGGGCGCTCGTTCGTGTTCCGGAGCGGAGCCGTGTCCGCCGCCAGCGGGGGGCGCGATTTGCTTGCGATGGAGATCGGCGTCGATTCTACACCGCAGCCGCTGCTGGCAACGCCCTATGATGAAATGGCCTTCCGTATCTCCACAGATTCGCGAGCGATTGCCTATCAGTCCGACGAGACTGGGCGCGTGGAGATCTTCGTGCGTCCGTTCCCGGACGTCGAAGCCGGGAGGATACAAGTTTCGAACGGTGGTGGGACGGGGCCGCTTTGGAGTCGCGACGGAAGCGAGGTCTATTACCGTAACAAGAACTACGAGATGGTTGCCGATCGATGCCAACTTCTACACGGCGTGGGACGTTGCGTCCGACGGGAGGTTCTTGATGACGCGTAGTATCGCGGGTCCCTCGCAGTTGGAGGTGCCGCTCGTGGTTGTGGAGAACTGGTTCCAGGAGCTGGAGCAGAAGCTCGGTGGATAGGCGAGCGATGGCCTGTACACCATCGAGTGCGAACACGCATACCTCCGTAGGACGGTAAGGCGGTAGGACGGTATGGCTGATTCCCTCGGACAGCTGACTGCCGCTCTCTCCGACCGCTACACCATCGAGCGCGAGTTGGGTGCCGGTGGCATGGCGACCGTGTACCTCGCGCAAGATCTCAAGCACGACCGCAAGGTCGCCATCAAGGTACTTCGCCCTGAGCTAGCTGCCGTGCTCGGCGCGGACCGCTTTCTGAACGAGATCCGCGTCACGGCGAACCTCCAGCACCCACATATTCTCCCGCTCTTCGATTCCGGTGAAGCCGATTCGTTCGTGTACTACGTGATGCCCTACGTGGAAGGCGAATCGTTACGGGATACGTTGCGTCGCGAGGGAACACTCTCGGTGACCGACACCGCGCGCGTGATGAGTCAGGTCGCCGACGCGCTGTCACATGCGCACGAGCGCGGTGTACTCCATCGCGACATCAAACCCGACAACGTCATGGTCTCCGGACGACACGCAACGGTGATGGATTTCGGTGTGGCGCGCGCCGTGACCGAAGCGACTGATGAACACGGGCTGACGACCGCAGGGATGGCCGTCGGCACACCGGCGTACATGGCACCCGAGCAAGCGGCCGCGGCCACCGACGTGGATCACCGCGTCGACATCTACGCGCTCGGGATCCTGGGCTATGAGTTGCTGACAGGTTCGACACCGTTCGAAGGCCGCGCACCGCACCAGATCCTCGCCGCGCACGTGACCGAAGATCCCGACCATGTGACGTCGCGACAGCCGAGCGTTCCAACGGCATTGGCGCAGGTGGTGATGCGTTGTCTGGAAAAGGAGATCGACGAACGGTGGAGTTCGGGTGAGGAGATCGTGCAGCGTCTCGACAACCTCGACGATGCCACGGTCGCGGTGCCGCGCACCTCACGATTGACGCGATGGGCGGCGCCGGCCGTAGCAGCGTTCGTCGTTGTCGCGTTTCTGTGGCAATGGATGGGCACCAATGCAGATGGCGCTGCTTCGTCTTCGAATTCGATCGTCGTCTTCCCGTTCGCCTTTCGCGGGAGCGGCGACCTCGAGTACTGGGGTGAGGGTATGGTACGGTTGCTTTCGTCGAGTTTGGACGGCGCGGGAGATCTGCGAAAGGTGGATCCCAACGCGGTCCACGGTGCGGTCGACCGATTGGACGCCGTACTCGATCCCACCTCTGCCACTGGCATCGCACGTGACTTGGATGCGCGCTGGTTCGTGCTCGGCGAGATCGTCGAAGTGGGTGAAGAACTCAACGTGAGTGCCACGCTCTACGACGCCGCTGGCGATGGCTCCCCGGTTGGTGAAGCGACCGCGATGGCCGCGCCTGACGCCTCGATGGTCGACGGAGTCGCGACACAGCTGCTCGCGTCCGGTGGGTTTCCCGGCTCCGGCGTCACGCCCATTGCCGAGGTGACGACGGCGTCCATGCCGGCGCTCAAAGCGTATCTCGAGGGTGAGGCTCTGTTTCGTGCCGGAGAGTTTCTCGAAGCGATCGCGGTGCTCGAGGAAGCGGTCGCCATCGACACGCAGTTCGCTGCCGCGTACTACCGCTTGAGTGAGGCCGCGAACTGGGCCGTCGTGCCCGAAGTGGCGGAACGCGCGGCTGCCGCGGCCGTACGCCATTCCGCTCGCCTGTCGGATCACGATCGCCGCATGCTCGAGGCGCTTGGTGCGTTTCGTCGTGGGGAATTCGACCATGCCGAACGGATGTACCGAGAGGTGACGCAGATCTGGCCGCAGGACGTCGAGGCATGGGTGCAGTTGGGTGAGATTCAGTTTCATTCAGGTCCCCTGCTCGGATCGCCCGTTGTGAATTCGCGTCAGGCCTTTGACCGCGTTCTGGATATCGATCCAGAGAACTTGCTCGCGATGGTGCACTTGCAGCGCGTTGCCGCGGCCTCGAGTGAGGGTGAGGGGATGGACAGCCTAGGTCGCGCCATTCTTGGGCTGCTGCCGACTGGCGACCGCAGCTTCGAGGCGGAGATGTACCGCGCCATCGGTCTCCAGGATAGCGTCGTCTTGGATTCGGTCTTCACGCGCTTGGATTCGCTGCCGGACCGCGATCTCGCGGTGACGCTGGCGGTGTTGATGTATGGCGACGGATTCCGGGAAGGTGAGCGCATTCTCGAGGCGCACATTCGTGCGGATCGGGCACCGGAAGTGCGCGCCGTCGGTCATGCGGTACGCGCCCACTGGCTTGCGACGCACGGGCGATGGGAAGCGGCGTGGGGCGAGCTCGAAAAGTCGGAGGCGCTCGACCGTTCCCTCGGTCTGACACACCACGCGTTCTTCACGCTTCACCCAATGGCCACGCCGTCGCGTGCTGACCTCGAGTCCTTGCGCACCGCACTCGACGACTGGGACGCGGAGGGAGTTCCACCCAGCCGGTTTGCTCCCGCACACTATTCCATCCACAACGGCCGCTATCCGATCATCCGGAGCTATCTGCGTGGACTAGTGGCCGCGCGATTGGGAGACACGGAAGGGGCGCGCGCGGCGCAGGCGGATGTTCGACGTGCGACGGTCCCCGAGGCCCGGCCGTATGCCGAGGTCTACGCACTCAGCATTGAAGCACAGCTCGCTTTGCAGCGCGGCGACACCGTGGGAGCGCTCGTGGCGATCGAGCAACAACCGCCGTTCGGCGATTACCAACCGGCGATGTACTCACCGGTGACGGGACGATCGATGGATCGGTACCGTCGCGCGCAATTGCTCGAGGCGCTGGGGCGTGACGACGAGGCGCGGAAGTGGTACAGCTCGTTCGAAGGGTTCTCGTACGTCGACCGCGTGTTCGCCGCTCCGGCGCATCTGCAGTTGGGCAAGATCGCCGAGCGAGCCGGACGGTTCGCGGACGCACGATCGCACTTCGAGCGGGTGCTGTTCCTCTGGGGCGAGGCGGATCCCGCCCTACAGTCGGTCGTGGAAGAAGCGCGAGAGGGGCTGCGGCGGGTGGGGTAGCGCAAACGCGCGCTAGCGATCGCGTTCCTCCAACATCTCCTCGATCATCAACACGTCTTGCCGATGCTGCGGTCGAGGTCGTCGTACCCTTCCCGCAGATCGTCTTGATACGTCGGGCCCACCGCGTATCAGCCCGCCACTCGTCACGGATCTGCGCGGCTACGCGAGGGCAACGAACTTCCGCGCCGCCTTCGCCAACCTCGCGTCTTCGGTCAACAGCCTTGCATCCAACGCCTCGGCCAGCGCGATGTACGTGGCGTCGTACGCCGTGAAGGTGTTGCGCAGGTCGAAAATGCGACGGACGAGGTGACGGTGGGCGTGACGGCGCACGGGCAACTGAATGTAATCTGCCAGCAACGCCGTTGCCCGCTCGACGTCGAGCCGGTGATGCACGGTGGCGCGCCGGACACCCGCCACCACCTCCACGTCGCAGAGGTCGGGGATGTGCAGATCGGAGTCGTCACTCTGGACAATGTCCTGCACCCGCTCTGACCCCCCGACGCGCATGAGGTAGTCGATCAAAGCCGATGCGTCCACGACGATCGAAATCATTCGCGACCGGCTTCTCTCCGGGACTCCCGCACCAAGTCCGCGCCGGTCAGGCCCCCGAGCTCGACCGGATCTCGACTCCGGATCCGCTCGAATACCTGCTCCGGCGATGGCCGCGACGCTTCTCGTTCGAGAATTTCCTGGATGTAGTCGGTCAGCGTCATGCCGCGAGCCTTGGCCCGGCGTGTGAGTTCCCCGTGGAGCCGCAGTGGCACGTCGCGGACCTGAATCATTTTCGTTCTCCCCATGCCGGAAGGTGGCGCATGCGCGGCGCATGCGCAATGGTCTGTGCGTGCTGACAAGAGAGCATGGGATGCCCAACGGGGTTGTACCGGAGAAACGCGATTCGGTGCACGAAATCGCCGCCAAGCGATGGCTTCAGCCGTCGAATCTCGCGCGGATCACGCTGAAACAGCATCTTAGCCGGATGCCCGACGCCCCCTCCCGGCTCGCCGACGCCCTGCGTAACCGGTACACGATCGAGCGCGAGTTAGGCGCCGGTGGCATGGCGACGGTCTACTTGGCCGAGGACGCCTTGC
>CAMYLY010000004.1:0-249940 GCA_947259405.1 uncultured Gemmatimonadales bacterium
CCACGAGGCCGCTCAAGCTGATACGATCGTCGACGTCCGCGTCAACCCTGAGCGGACCCCGACGGAGAACAGCCTTCACTCTCGCAACCAGTTCGCGTGGGCTGAACGGTTTCGTGATGTAGTCATCGGCACCCATGCCCAAGCCCAGCACGATGTCGCTCTCCTCGCCCTTTGCCGTCACCATAATGATGGGAATGTCCCCGGTCACGTCATCGCCCTTGAGGCGGCGACACACCTCGATCCCGTCGCTCCCTGGCAGCATGAGATCGAGGAGGATCAAGGCGGGCGACGCGTCACGCGCAATGCGGAAGCCTGCCTCTCCGTCTGGCGCGCCAAGCACTCGAAAGCCCTCTCGCGAAAGCGAGTACTGCAGTACGTCGAAGATGTCTTCCTCGTCCTCGATGACGAGGAGCTTCGGATTAGGCATAGTCACGCGACGGGCCGTTGGGATGTTAATAGTATATGAGGTGAATAAAGAGCGCATAAAGACGCCGTAAATCTTCCCGGCACCGACATCAGTTTCCGTCCGTGTCCCCCTATATTCGCGCCGTTCGAACTACGCAGAACCCGATCAACTGATTAGTAAGGACGGGTACCGTTCCTATGATTCGCTCGACTGATCGTGTGCTGGTCGTTGACGATGAACCAGACATCGCGGCCGTCGTTGCATACCACCTTGCCAAGAACGGCTATCGCGTTTCCACGGCTAGCGACGGAACGGAAGCGATCCGCATCGCCGTTCACGAGCGGCCTGACTTGATCGTGCTCGATCTCATGTTGCCGGGTCGATCGGGCTTCGAGGTACTAGAGGAGTTACGCCACCGACCGGAGACGAGTGGTGTTGGCGTGATTCTGCTGACCGCGCGTGCAGAGAAGGATGATAAGCTTCGTGGTCTCGCTCTTGGCGCTGACGATTACGTGCCAAAACCCTTTGCACCGGACGAGTTGGTACTGAGAGTGAAGGCCGTGTTGCGCCGACTCCGCTCTCCGTCCATTGCGACAACCGCAACACTCGTCGGTGGATCCATCGTCGTCGATCGTGACGCTCACTATGTCCGCATCGATGACCGCGAGATCGAGTTAACCGCGACGGAGTTCCGTCTGCTCATCACGCTGCTGGAGCGTCGGGGACGCGTGCAATCGCGCGGCCGACTCCTACAAGACGTGTGGAACGCGAACCCAGATATTCAGACCCGAACCGTAGATATGCACGTGCAACGCCTTCGAACGAAGCTCGGCGCCGCGGGACGGCTGATCGAGACGGTCAGGGGCGTTGGGTATCGATTCAGAAGTGAGAGCGATGAGCAGCGGGCCTCGTAACGATCATGGCGGGGTCTAGGTCCCAGCCCCACTCAGTGTAAACCTTCGTGTAACACACTCCAAGCGGCACCACACCAATCATTTAGCGGTTTCTAGACTTCGTTACATACGCGGGTGCCTTCCGTCACACTCCCGTTACACCACTCCCGCAGAATCCCCCGCGTTATCACGAACACCTCAGGGGGGAAATTCCATGACACCGATTCGGAGATTTGGCGCCGGCACGCGCCAGGCATCGCAGCAGGAACCACCTCTCGACACTCATCTTTCCGGCGGAGTCCGGCTGGCTCGGGCGCAACAGATGGTCGTGCCCAAGGACCTGTTCCCCCTGGGGCGCCCACCAGTCGGCTTCGCTGGCTTCATCCGTAGAGCGGCCTTCGCCGCGATTCTGTCGATCACCTGCCTGGCGCCAAGCACTGCATTCGCACAAGGCACCATCGTCGGGCGGGTGTTCAGCAACGAGGGTACGCCTCTCGCTGGCGCTCAAATCACCATCCAGATCGCCGAAACGGGAATGCGTGAGGTCGTTCGAAGCGACCTAGGCGGCCGATACATCATCGAGAACGTTCAGCCGGGCGTACACACCATGCTCGTCAGGTTGATCGGGTATACGGCCAAGACCATCACTGGTGTGCAGGTGCAAGACGGCGATGCGTTCGCACTCGACGTCGTGCTCAACCCGCAGATCGTCACGTTGGACGCCATGGTGGTAACCTCGGCCGTTTCCGAAGCGGGATCCGTAGCGGCCGCGCTCGACGAGCAACGCAATGCAGACAACATCGTCAGCTCCGTCACGGCGGAGCAGATTCAGAAGAGCCCGGACTCGGACGCCGGGCAGGCATTGCAGCGCGTCAGCGGCGTCACGATCCGGGAAGGCGGCTTCGTCATCGCTCGTGGTTTGGGCGAACGCTACACGACGGCGTCCCTGAACGGCACCCGTATCCCGAGTCCCGAGCCTGAGTCCAGATCCGTGCCGTTGGACCTGTTCCCTGCGGGACTGCTCGAGGGTATCACGACCACCAAATCGTATCAGCCGGATCAACCGGGTGACTGGAGCGGAGCGCAAGTCGACCTCAAGACGCGCGAGTTCCCAGCCCAGCGGCAGTTCTCGTTGTCCATCAAAACGGGCATGAACACCAACGCCACTGGTAAGACGGTGCTCCGTGGACCCCGAGAGGGTGCGGAGTGGGCCGCGTTCGGCGGTGCGGCGCGAGACCTGCCCGTGCGAATTGACGAGGCCGGAACCTTCCAGGGCCTTTCACAAATCGAGCGTTCTCAGCTGATCAACGAGTTCCGGAACGTCTGGACGACGCCTCGCGGCACAGGCATGCCGTCGATGGGCCTCAGTGCCTCGCTGGGTGGCGAGGATCCGATCTTCGGGCAGTCGATTGGCTATGTCGCGTCCTTGACCTACTCGGCGGACGAGACGGCCAAGCTCGACCAAGTCAGCGCCATCGCGTTCCCTGATGGCGCGAGCGGTGGTTTGCGGGCGCTCAACGACAACCACGGATCGTCCGGCACCCGCTCGGTGTCGTGGGGCGGGCTGCTGAACCTCTCGACCCGGATCGGGCTCGGTACGAAGGTCGATTTCAACAACACCTACACGCGCAGCGCCGACAACACCTCCCAGGCCTTGGCCGGTTTCAACGAGGACTTCACTGAAGACCTAGACCTCACGAGGCTGACGTACGTGGAGCGTTGGGTGCGCTCGAATCAACTTCGGGCGAGCCACCTGCTTGGGACGCGCCACCTGTTCGAGTGGTCGGTCACCAACTCTGCTATCTCGCGAGTGGAGCCCGACCGTTCGGACCTCGCATATGTGACGGCCATCGATCCTACAGCGCAGACGTCCGATCCGCAGTTTTGGTTCGGAACCGAGCGTTCGGCATCCCGCACATTCGGGGACATCTACGAGAAAGCGTGGCAGGGTTCCGGCGACTACCAGCTGACGTTGGGAAGCGCCTACCAACCGTTGCGCATCAAGGTCGGTGGGTTCTACAAAGCGATCGACCGCACGGCTGACTCGCGCACGTACGAAATCGCAAACTTCCTGCTGGACGAGACCGCTCGGTCAAACACGGCCGAGACGGTCCTGCACGGCACCAACCCAGAATCGGGTCGCCTCCTCCTCACGGCCAACGCGGCCGCGGGGCGGTACGTCGCAAAGGACCGGAATCTCGCCGGGTATCTCAAGTTTTCGGTACCGCTGAGCGAGCGCTTCGACATCGTCGGCGGCGCGCGCGTGGAGCGTTCGGAGATCGACGTGGCCACCACGTCCGTGACCGGAGCCGAGACGCCGACGACGCTCGAGAACACGGACATCCTGCCGGCACTCGCATTGAACTTCAAAGTGGCTGACGACCACGTGCTGCGCGCCTCCGGGAGCCAGACAGTGGCTCGACCAGAGTATCGGGAGCTCTCGCCGGTCACCTACTTCGACATCCTCGGCGGCCAGCGCCTGTTTGGGAATCCCAACCTCAGACGCTCGCTGATTCAGAATGCTGACTTGCGCTGGGAGTTCTACCCCAACCCCGGCGAAGTCGTGAGCATTGCGGGGTTCGCAAAGCGGTTCCAGGACCCGATCGAGCGCGTGCTCGTGCAGACGTCCGGTGGCGCTTCACCTGACGCGAGCTTCATCAATGCCGAGAGCGCGTGGAACCTTGGCGTCGAGTTCGAAATCCGAAAGAGCCTCGACTTTGTGTCGGAAAGACTCTTCCCCTTCGCAGTGTTCGGTAATGTCACGGTCATGCACTCCGACATCACGATCGGTACGGACAGCATCTCGAGCTTGACCAACGACCAGCGACCGTTGGTCGGCCAATCACCATACGTCGTGAACGCCGGCGTGACGTACGCCCACCCGTACGGCGGGTTCACCGCCACGCTGCTCTACAACGTGAACGGTCGACGGATTCGTGAAGCCGGAATCGCTCCGCTTCCCGACACGTATGAAGAGGCACGACACATCCTGGATCTCTCCGTGCAGTTCCCGGTCATGCGGACGATCAGCGTGAAACTGGACGGCAAGAACCTCTTGGACAGTCGGTACGAGATCACGCAGGGCACCGTCCTTCGCGAAGCCTATCGCATCGGACGGACGTTCAACCTCGCGCTGCAGTGGACACCCGGACGATAACGCCGAGTGCCGCAGCGCGATCAACCCCAAGGAGAAGACAGTCGATGAACACTCGGAAGTTCCTTGCGATCGCGGCTGCGGCGTTGGTAGCTGGCGCCTGCAGCGACGACCCCATAACCGGGGGCAACCTCGCGGCACCTCAGAACGTGACCGTGACGATCAACAGTGCAAGCTCCGTCACGATCGGTTGGAACAGCGTGAGTGGGGCGGAAAGCTACCAGGTTGAGCGCGCGTCCTGCACGGATCCGGCCACGTTTGCCGTTGTCACGGGTGCGTCGGCCGTATCGGGCACCTCGTTTGACGACACGTCAGTCAGCGGTGGCGACAAGTACCTTTATCGCGTGGCAGGCAAGGGCGGCGATAACGCCCTTGGTGCCTACAGTGACTCCGTCGAGGCCACAACGATCGTCAACGAAGCACGCGCGCTACTGTGTGGCGACGTCACGACGAACGTCACCCTGTCCAAGGACACGTTGTACGTCATCAGTGGTTACGTGAAGGTTCAGAGTGGCGCCATGATCACGATCCCGGCCGGCACCAAGCTCGTCGGCGACACAGTTCGCTTCGGGAGCTCGCTGTGGATTCTCCGCGGTGCCATGATCAACGCGCAGGGCACCGCCGCCGAGCCGATCGTCTTCACGTCGCAGCGCTCGCCCGGTAATCGAGCCCCGGGTGACTGGGGTGGGCTGGTGATCATCGGCAACGGCATTATCAACCGTTCAGGTACCGTGCTCACTGAGGGGCCGGCTGAGGTCGCGGAAGACTACGGCGGCGGAAACGACAACACAGACAACTCCGGCACGCTCAAGTACGTCCGCATCGAGTTCTCCGGATTCGATGTCTCGGGCGGTGGCGGCTCCGAGTTGAACGGACTGTCGAGCTACGCCGTCGGCAGCGGCACGACCTACGAATACATCGAAGTGCTGGCTGGCCTTGATGACTCGTTCGAATGGTGGGGTGGTGCGGTGGACGGTCGCTACCTGATCTCCTATGAGAGCGGTGACGATCACTTCGACACGTCCGAGGGCTACGTTGGCCGTAACCAGTATCTCATCGCGTTGCAGACGACGCGATTGGCCCCGGCCCCCGGTACCGGCACGCTCTCCAGTGACCCACGCGGTATCGAGGCCGACGGTTGTTCCGGCAGCGGCTGTGACAGCGGTTTCGACTCCACACCACTGTCGGATCCAGTCTTTGCGAACTACACGCTCATCGGATTCCCGGGTGAGGCCACCTCGAGTGGTAAGGAAGGCGCGCGGCTCCGGCGAGGTACGAGAGCTTACTTGCACAACGGCATCGTCGGTGACTGGGCTTCGCAAGGCATCACCGTTCGCGACTCGGCAACCTGGAACAACGGCGTGACCGTCAGCAACGTCCTCTTCGCCGAGAATGTTGCCGACGTCGACCCGGAAGGCGATGCGGGCAAGCTCGGTTGGCCTTCTCGGTTTTCGAGCTCCAATCACGGAATCGCGACACTGGTTACCGACATCGTCACCGATCCGGATCCCACGAGTGGACTGGATTGGTCCTCGATTGGTGCCGCGCTGGACTTCGGTGGATCGGGTACCTCAGGTAGCAACGTGGCAATTGACGCCGGACGCACCGCGAACTTCTTCGGCGGTGCCATGACCGACACGCCGTACGTCGGCGCAGGTACGGCGGCAAGCCAGTGGTGGAGTGGCTGGACGTTCTACGCACAGAACTGACCCCACTCTCATCGTAGCACGGAACCGGCGTTCCCAATGTGGGGACGCCGGTTCATTTTCTCTCTGCCATCAACCGGACTCCCAGCCTTGAACATTTCGCGATACACGGCTCTCGCCCAACTCGCCACAGCCGTCGCCCTCGTGACAGTCGGCGCCTGCGGCGGGTCAGAGTCGAGCCGAACTGGAGTCGTCATCGACAGTGCACTTCCGAGGGACGTGGAGATCGCCAACTTCCAACGTGACCGCACGCCGGTGACCGAATTCTCCGGCGGTGCTGAGAGCCGGGAAGAGCTTGTTCGTCGCTTCTTCCGGGCGGTGTCCGGACGTGATACTGCCGAGCTGAGCAGCATGCTACTGACCGTCGAGGAGTACGCGTTCCTCTACTACGAAACGGCATTCCAGGCGACGCCACCGCGAAGCCTCCCACCTGACCTCTTGTGGTTCATGCAGGAGACACAGAGCAGGCAGGGCATCAGTCGCCTGCTCGACGAGTATGGCGGTCGTGAACAGACCTACATCAGCCACGCATGCGGCGAGAACCAGTTCAGCCCTCGCACTGAAGGCGAAAACACGGTCTGGGGGTTCTGTGTCTCCAAGTGGATCGACTCCGCTTCCGGAGACACGGTGAGCGGTCAGATCTTCGGATTGGTGGTGGAACGCGGGGGTGTCTGGAAATTCGTGACCTACAACAACGACATCTGATCAGCCGTTAGGCCACCCGAAACACAAGCGAACGCCGACACGGCTGACAGATGAACGCGGCGAACGACGTTCCTACTTCAGGCGACGTCGTGCGTTGCCGATCGAGCGCGTCGCCGCACCGGGGGCACAACGGACTGGTGGCCCCCTTTGCCAACGCCAGATGAATGCTACGCGCCTCGTCCAACCCATACCACGCGAACGTGGAGCACGTCGCCGTACTGCCGAACTTGTGCGAGAATCCGAGAATCTCCCGGAGCCGTTCTACGTTGGTCACGTCGTCAACCATGCTCATGAGGATGCGGCAGGATAGTCCCTGATTGTCACGACGGTGTGACACAGGATGCGAATCGCGTAACAAGCGCGCATCGCCGAGGGCCGACGCACGCTGGCATGCAAGTCTGTCGCCCCTAGCGCCAGCGGTTCCGGGGGGGAAAGCCTCTGACGTCCACTCGCGGGCGATTGTGCGCGGCGAGAAGCTCTGGTTTGGCAAACAGCTTGATCAGCGCGGCGCCCGCGATGAAGCCGCCGAGATGCGCCATGAAGGCCACGCCGCCACCACTTCCGCTCGCCGTGGTCGTCCCAATGAGCTGCAAGAACACCCAATACAACAGCATCCACGACGCGGGCACAGCGACCGTCGTGATGAAAAACCCCAGCACCACCAGCATGTGCACTCGGACGCGTGGGTAAAGGACGAGATAGGCGCCCATGATGCCCGAAATCGCTCCCGATGCGCCAACCATCGGGATCGCTGATGATGGATTCACCATCACCTGCGCACCGGCAGCCAGCAGGCCACACACGGCGTAGAACGCCACAAAGCGACCGTGCCCCATCGAGTCTTCGATGTTGTTTCCGAACACCCAGAGGAACCACATGTTGCCGATGAGGTGGAACCACCCCCCGTGGAGGAACATGGACGTCACCGTTGTGTGCCACGCCGCCCCTCCAATCTGGCACCCGGCATTCGGACCAAGCGGCACCACTGTGCCGTCGGGAACACGACCCGTGAGTTCGCCGGGAATCAGCCCCAGGTCACACAGCGAGCGCAGCATCGGGGCTCCCATCCCAGCCCCCTGAACGACGATCCACACCAAGGCCGTGACACCGATGATCACGAAGGTGACGTAGGGCGTCAGGATGGTAGGATTGTCGTCCTTGTATGGAAACATGTCTCGATCCTCGCGGTCGACCTAAGCGCAATAAATACAATTGGTTATACGCAACGGGGCCGATCCAGTTTCCTGTCAATATGGCATGAAAAATGGGTATGTGGCTTGCTTCAGCGACTGTAGAATCGACTTGCGCATCAACTACTTGTACTGGGAGAACGTCAATGGCGAAGGTAATTGGAATCGACTTGGGAACCACGAATTCTGTGGTCGCGGTGATGGAGGGCGGTGACCCGGTCGTCATCCCAAACTCCGAAGGCGGGCGCACCACACCGTCCGTCGTGGCGTTCACCAAGGACGGCGAGCGCCTGGTTGGCCAGGTGGCCAAACGGCAGGCCGTGACGAACCCGAAGAACACGGTCTTCTCGATCAAACGCTTTATGGGACGTCGCCTGAACGAGATTCCGGATGAAAAGGCCAGGGTCCCGTATCCGGTCGTGTCTGGCAAGAACGATCTCGCATCCGTGCAGGTTGGCGGCAAGGAATACACGCCACCCGAGATCTCGGCGATGATTTTGCAGAAGATGCGCCAGACCGCCGAGGACTATCTGGGCCATTCAGTGGAGAAAGCCGTGGTCACCGTACCGGCCTACTTCAACGACGCGCAGCGGCAGGCGACCAAGGATGCCGGGAAGATCGCGGGGCTCGAGGTCCTCCGAATCATTAATGAGCCAACGGCCGCATCGCTGGCCTACGGCCTCGAAAAGAAGAAAGAAGAGAAGATCGCGGTCTTCGACCTCGGTGGCGGGACGTACGACATCTCCGTTCTCGAGCTGGCCGAAGGCGTGTTCGAGGTAAAGGCCACCAACGGGGACACGCACCTGGGCGGCGATGATTTCGACGACCGCGTCATCAAGTGGCTGGTCGACGAGTTCAAAAAGGATCAGGGTATCGACCTGGCCAACGACCCAATGGCCCTACAGCGACTCAAGGAAGCCGCCGAGAAGGCCAAGATGGAGTTATCCTCACGAACGCAGAGCGAGATCAACCTGCCGTTCATCACGGCGGATCAGTCCGGTCCCAAGCACCTCAACGTCACGCTGTCGCGCGCCAAGTTCGAACAGCTGGTCGACGACCTCATTCAACGGACCATGCCACCGATGGAGAAGGCGCTGGCCGATGCAGGGCTCAAGCCCGGTGACATCGACGAGGTGATCCTCGTCGGCGGCTCGACGCGCATACCGAAAGTCCAGGACATCGTCACCAACTTCTTCGGCAAAGAGCCGCACAAGGGCGTGAATCCCGATGAGGTGGTCGCGATTGGTGCTGCCATTCAGGGTGGCGTGTTGGCCGGCGAGGTGAAGGACGTACTGCTCCTGGACGTGACACCGCTGTCCCTCGGTATCGAGACTTTGGGTGGCGTTTCCACAGTGCTGATTCAGCGGAACACCACCATCCCGACCAAGAAGTCGGAGATATTCTCGACGGCGGAGGACAATCAAACGACGGTCGAGATTCACGTCCTGCAGGGCGAGCGGGAGATGGCCGTCAACAACCGCACGATCGGGCGGTTCCAGTTGACCGGCATTCCTCCGGCACCGCGAGGCATGCCGCAAATCGAAGTCACGTTCGACATTGATGCGAACGGGATTTTGCACGTCTCAGCCAAGGACAAGACCACCGGCAAGGAACAGAAGATTCGCATCGAGGCGAGAAGGGCAAGCAAGCCCTCCGCTCCGGCGACACCGATGAGATCAAGTCAGCGCTGGAAGAGCTGAATCAGGCTTTCTCCGCAGCGGGCGCGTCGCTCTACGACCCATCCCAGGCCGAGGAGCCGACTGGTGAGGAAGCTGCTCAAGGTGCGGCCGCCGAAGGTGGCGAAGCAGCGGCAGCAGAGGAAGATGTGGTCGAGGCGGATTACGAGATTGTGGACGACACCAAGTCGTAGTCGTCGACACACAGCGAGCTCGGGGATCGCGAAACACGGATCCCCGAGCGGGTTATTATAGAATGACTATCTACTGACGTCTTGCCTAAACACGAGTTACCGATGTCACGAACAAGAGATCTGATCAAATTCACGTGGTTGATTGCCTTGGCAACGCTGGTGACCGTCACGGTCCTGTCCGTGGTGGACCTGCCGAGTACGCGAGTGCAGGCGCAACAAGCAGCCGCGAGCCTCCAGCCCTCCGATCCCCCCGTTACGCCGCCCCAGCCCGTAGTGGATCTCGGGAATGCCTTTGCTGAAGTCGCTGCGGTCGTGAAACCGGCCATCGTCTATATCGTGGCTGAACAGCGCGCCCAAGAAGAGCAGACGCAAGACACCCCGGAGACACCGTTCGACCAGTTCTTCCGGTTCGATCCGCGCGAGCAGCAGCGGCGGCCCGAGCGGGGGACCGGGACCGGGTTCATCATCTCACCCGACGGGTACATCCTGACCAACAATCACGTTGTGGAGGGATTCGACCGATTCGACGTCACGCTCGAGAATGGGCGACAACACAAGGCTACGGTGGTCGGCGGGGATGCGCTCACTGACGTTGCGGTCATCAAGATCAATGAGACGGAGATGTCGCGGTGATCAAGATTGATGAGACCCAGCTACCGGCGGTGTCACTGGGCGATTCCGATCCCGTACGCGTCGGTGATTGGGTCTTGGCCTTTGGGAATCCGCTTGGGCTTACCTTCACCGTGACGGCCGGGATTGTGAGTGCCCGCGGTCGTCCGATGCAGGGCCTGCTGCCGAGCGTCTGGGCAATCTCCGACTTTATCCAAACAGACGCCGCCATCAACCCAGGGAACAGCGGTGGGCCCCTGGTCAACATTCACGGCCAAGTGGTCGGCGTAAACTCGGCTATCGCGAGCAACACTGGTTACTACAGCGGCTACGGGTTCGCCATCCCCATCAATCTCGTGCGCAATGTGGCCGGACAACTCATGGCTGAAGGGAAGGTCACCCGCGCCGCGCTCGGCGTTCGTGTGCGAGCAGCCTCCCAGGAAGACGCCGAATACGCGGGCCTCGACGACGTGCGAGGTGTACTGCTGGATTCCTTCGCGAGCGAGAACAGCCCGGCGAGAGCCGCCGGGTTGCGCGAGGGTGACCTGATCGTCGAGATCGACGGCACCGAGGTGGACTACGTCGCGCAGCTCCAGCAGATCGTCGGATTCAAGCGGCCTGGCTCCTACGTCGACGTGACGGTGGCCCGGCGGGGAGGTGAGCGCCGGACGATCTCCGTGCAGCTCATTCGTGCCGTCACGGAAGATCAAGAACCTGTGGTCGCCGCGTCCGAGCCCGAACGAACCGGGGATGAGACCTTCGCCAGTCGACTCGGCATTAGCATCGAGCCTCTCGACCAGGGCTGGGCATCGCGCGTGGGCGAGCAGCATGACGGACTCGTGGTCACGTCAGTCGACCCGGATGGTCCAAGCCGCAACCGCTTACTGCAATCCGACGTTCGAGTGGGCGCGCTGGACGTCATCACTCACGTGAACGGCGAGCGGGTTCGCAACGTTCGGGAGTTCAATGCAAGGTTGGACGAAGTGCCGGGCGGGGCAGTGGTATCGCTTCGGGTGAGTGGAGTTCGCCCCGACGGCCGTGGCAGTGTCGCGGCAACATCACGATTGGTGCGAGTTCGCACGAACTGAACGCGTATTCGCACAGAACCAGAAAGGCCGCGCGGGGTACCCGCGCGGCCTTTCTGTATACTCCACCCCGTCCCTTCCGACCTGCGCCCTAAATCACCGTGTCAATCACCATCAATCCAAGTACCGCAGGGAGATACAGAACGCTGACCGTAAAGAGTCGCCATGCGTGTTTGGCACTCTGGACACGAAACGCGGCGACCGTAACGCTCAACAGCCAAACGGACAGCGTGATGGCACCCACGACGTAGAGCGCGCCAACCTCACCCAGTACCGCCGGTAGCAGACTGGCCGGCAGCAACGCTACACCGTACAGAAACGCTTGTCGGAACGTCGCATCCCCACCATCCGTGACGCTCAGCATCTGGAGGCCGGCCTTCGCGTAGTCCTCGCGGTAGATCCATGCCAACGACAGGAAGTGCGGGAGCTGCCAAAGGAACAACATCGCAAACAGCGCCGTCGTCATGGGCTCCCAACCGCGTCCCGCGGCCGCCCAACCACCAACAATTGGCAGTGCCCCCGGAATGGCGCCCACCAGTGTCGACAGCGACGTCACCCGCTTGAGCGGCGTGTAGACCAGCACATAAAGGCCAATCGTGGTTGCGGCACAGACGGTCGTGAGCGTTGGAGTGAACATCGCGAACCACATGAGACCCGTGCCGCCCAGCAAGAGCCCGAAGGTCATGGCCGTGGCCACGCTCATGCGCCCAGCCGGAAGGGGCCGGGACCGCGTCCGTCGCATCAGCGCATCGACATCACGTTCCAGAACCTGGTTCAGCGTGTTGCTACCCATGGCCACCAGAGCCCCCGCCGCCAGCGTGTGTACCAGCATCGTATCGGTCACGGCACCGCCGGCCAGGTAGTACCCCGCTGCCACTGTGATCAGCACCCAGAGCACAATCCCGGGTTTCACCAACTCGGCGAGGTCGGCGACGCGGCCTTTGGAGGTGACGAGCGCAGAAGCGGTCATGAGCGCCTAGAAGATACAGGAGAGGGGATAGAGGGGATAGAGGGACAGAGCGTATGGTGAAAGGGGAATCTCGCTCGGATACTCTCCTTCTTTCCCCTCTATCCCCTTAGTCCCTTCTATCGCACAAACACCCCGAACAAGGCCATCAACGCGATCGCAACTCCAATGGCGATCAGGAGCGGTATCGTGAATATCGCCGCGAAGAGTTTATGGTCTTGCTTGAGATGCATGTAGAACATCACGACGAGAATGAACTTCGCCCCTGACAGCAACAACAGGATTGGTGCCAACACGCGTTGCAGGGCCGGCACGTAGAAGACCCCGATCTCCACAAGCGTGATGATCGTGAGAATCGCCGCAATAATGAGGTATGTCGCGGTCGACGGGTGACTCTGCTGCTGGGCGCGTTCGGTCATTTCCGTCCTACTGCCGCAGTAGGTACACGACGGTGAAGATCACGATCCACACGACATCCACGAAGTGCCAATACAAGCCCGCAAGCTCGACCTGCAAGGACTTGTCAGGGCCGAGCTTTCTCTGGAACGAGCGCACCAGCAGCGTCAGGAGCCACAGGACACCGACGAATACGTGACCGCCGTGAAACCCCGTGAGCACGAAGAATGTGGAGCCGAACAGGCTGGTCTGAAGTGTCAAACCTTCGTGCACGAAGTGCGTGAATTCGTACGCCTGGAATCCGAGGAACCCCGATCCCAGCAAAGCGGTGGTCGCCAGCCAAACCCTGGACCACAATGCGTCGCCTCGGGTAACCGCCGCGAGCGCTAGCACCATAGCCAGACTCGACATCAGCAGCACGAACGTGCTGATCGACGTGAGGGGGATATTCAGAATGTCCGTGGTCGGCCCGCTCACGCTGCGACCCTGATACACGAGGTACGTCGATATCAGCGAACCGAAGAGCAGGCATTCGGATCCGATGAACGTCCAGAACGCCATCTTGCGCGAATCCAACCCGGTGCTGGTATGGTGGGCAACAGCGGCTTCGCTCATATCACATCTCGAAGGGCTCGAAGGCCCACGCATAGATTCCCACGACCAGTACGACCGCTCCGCCGAGCGCGAACGCCAGGCTCTCCAGCAATGCGCCGACGGCCAACACCAGGATGCCCACTGCCGACACGGCCGGCCAGTACGACCCGCCCGGCATGTGTATCTCCCCCTCCGGTTCGGTGGGGATGGCTTTCATCTCCGTATCGGACCATTGTGGGAGCCGGCTGACGACTTCGGGAATCGCGGTGAAGTTGTAGTTCGGCGGCGGCGACGGGATGCTCCACTCCAATGTCGCCGCACCCCACGGATCCATACCGGCCTCGATCCGTTCGCGCCGCGAGTACCACACGTTGACGACAAATACGATCGTACTCAGGCCGATGATGAACGCTCCCACCGTGGACATGAAGTTCATGGCGTCCACACCAAGCACCGCATCGTACGTGTAGATCCGACGCGGCATGCCAAGCAGTCCGATGAAGTGCATCGGGAAGAACGCGAGATTGAGCCCAATGAACGACAGCCAGAAATGGGTCTTGCCCAGTCGCTCGTTGAGCATCCACCCCGTCATCTTGGGCCACCAGTAGTAGATACCGCTGAAGATCCCCTGGATAGCGCCGCCGTAGAGCACATAATGAATGTGCGCCACCACGAAGTACGAGTCGGTCTGCTGCAGGTCGGCTGCGGCCGAGGAATGCATGACGCCTGACAAGCCACCGACGACGAACATCGCGATGAACCCAAGCGAAAACAGCATCGGGGTTTTGAGGCTGAGCTTGCCACCCCACATTGTGGCGAGCCAATTGAAGATCTTCACGCCGGTTGGAATTGCGATCAGCATTGTCGTCGAGGAGAAGACGGCATCGGCCACCGGCCCCATACCGACCGCGAACATGTGGTGCGCCCACACCCCCCAACCCAGGATCGCTATGAGAAGCCCGGAGTACACGATGACCGCGTAGCCGAACAACGGCTTCCGCGAAAAGGTGGGGATGACCTCCGACACCATACCCATGGCCGGTAGGATGAGGATGTATACCTCGGGGTGTCCGAACAACCAGAACAGGTGTTGCCACAGTAGCACGTCACCGCCGGCGGCAACGGAATAGAACGTCGTGCCGAACGTGCGGTCGAACATCAAGAACACGAGGGCCACCGTGATGACGGGAAACGCCGTCACGACGATGAACTGGGTGACCAGCGTCATCCAGGTAAAGACCGGCAGCCGCATCATTCGCATCCCCGGCGCGCGGAGATTGATGATCGTCACGAGAAAGTTGATGCCGGCGGCAATGGACGCGACGCCCAAGATCTGAAGTCCTAACACCCAGAAATCGATGTTGAGCCCCGGCGAGTATTGGGTCGACGTGAGATTAGCATATCCGAACCACCCACCGTTCGGGGCCGCCCCGAAGAAGAAGCTCGCGTTCATGAGCAGGCCACCAAGCAGGAACACCCAGTAGCTGAACGCGTTGAGCCTAGGAAACGCGACGTCGCGCGCCCCGATCTGCAGTGGCACGATGTAGTTGAAGAACGCGGCCGAAAGCGGCATGATCGCCAGGAACACCATGGTCGTGCCGTGCATGGTAAACAGCTGGTTGTAGAAGTCGGCGCTCACGAGATCGGCACTGGATTGGGCCAACTGCGCCCGGATGACCAACGCTTCGAGACCGCCCAGGAGGAAGAACACAAAGGCCGTCACGCCATAGAGAATGCCGATCCTCTTGTGGTCGGTCGTTGTGATCCAGCTCCAAACCCGGGAGCCGAATCCAGGGGCATCAACCGTGAGCGCCGCGGTAGCCACGATCCTCTTACCGCAGTGTCAAGAGATACGCGACGAGTGTCGAGATCTCGTCTTCGGTGAGGTCGATATCTGGCATCAAGCTGCCCGGCTTGATCGTCAACGGATCCCGGAGCCAACGAGTCAGAGCATCGGCATCCATTGGGAGAATCCCGCCCGCGATCGAACTGCGGCTCGCCAGGTGCGTGAGATTGGGCCCCAGGGCTCCGAAGGCCAGGCCTTCGACGGCGTGACAGGCGAGGCACGAATGGTTACCAGGTGTGCGAACGGCCGCGAATGCCTCGCGCCCGCGCTGTGCGTCCGCATCCAGCGTTACCGCCTCGGATGGGGCAGCCTGCTGCCCTCGAACCCACGTGTCGAAATCGTCTGGTGGGTCAACCATCAACCGTAGTCGCATATGGGCGTGCGACTCGCCACAGAATTCCGCGCACTGCCCGTAGTAAGCGCCCACCGAGTCAGGCGTGAAGGCAATGAAGGTGGTGCGCCCTGGCATCACGTCGCGCTTCCCACCGATTTTGGGCACCCAAAAGCTGTGGATCACGTCCGCCGACGTCATTCGCAACTGCACGGGTTGCCCTTGGGGCACATGCAGGTCGGTGGCAGTGGTGACACCGAAATCTTGGTAGCGATACTCCCACCACCATTGGTGTCCCACGACGTCGATCACCAACGCGTCTTCGGGAGCGTCACCAGTAACATTCATGATGGTCCGGATGGTGGGGACGGCGATGAACACAAGCACGACGGCAGGAGCAAGTGTCCACGCGACCTCGAGCAGCGTCGATCCGTGGATGCGGCGTGGATCCGGTGATCCCGGGCGCTCGCGATATTTGACGATGACATACATGAGCATCGTCTCGACGATGACGAACACTGCGACCGCCCACCAGAAGATCGTGCGGAAAAGGCTGTCAACCTGATACCCGAAATCTGCCGTGGGATGGAGCGTCGACTGGGGATAGTCGCCGCCGCAGGCCGCCACCACACTCCCAGCCAACATCACTCCCAACAAGGCGCCTAGGCGGCGACGTCCACGCTCGTGGCGGAGCGTTATATCCATTTCACTCTGATATCACGGTAAATTCCGGCGGAATGGTACTCCTATCGTACTGCCTGGTCAACAGCCTCGCCGGGTCTAAGACTCATCTCTGTAACGGTCATTTGGAAAACGCAGATCGAAGCATGCAATGGAGGGAAACATGACAACCGTAGCAACGACGGCCTATGGTTTGAAGCGGGAAGTCGACCTCGCATATGAGGACACCGTCGCACGAGTTCGCAATGAACTGGGCACAGAAGGCTTCGGTGTTCTCACGGAAATCGATGTACGCGACACACTGAAACAAAAAATCGATGTTGATTTCCGTCCCTATCTTATCATTGGCGCCTGCAACCCCCCGCTGGCCCACCAGGCGCTGTCCAACGATACGGATATCGGCCTTCTGCTGCCCTGTAACCTCGTGGTGTACCAGGCTGAGCAACCAGATCGAAGCGTGGTGGCGGCCATCGATCCCGTCACGCAGCTTTCGATCGCCGGAAACGACGACCTTGGCCCCATTGCGAACGATGTCAAGGCGCGGCTCACCCGCGTGCTCGAGCGAATCGCGTAGGGACGCTGGTCTCGAGATACTCGCACCCAAACGGAGTGACCATGGAATACCCCACTTCCCGCTCCTATCAACAGCCCATGGATCGCCGGTCCTTCATGGCGTATTTCTCTGGCCTCGGCCTAGGGGGCAGCGTGCTTCCCTCCGTGCTGTGGGAGCGCCAGCAGCAAGAGGGTCCGGTCACGACCGCCATGCTCGCCGACGCGGAGGCCCTCATTGGTCTCGAATTCACCGACGAGGAACGGGAACTCATGGTCGCCGGCCTCAACAGCAACCTCAGGCGGTACGAGGCGCTCCGAGAGGTCGCCATCACGAACGAAGTGCTCCCGGCGATACGATTCAATCCGCTGCTGCCTGGGCAACATGCACTGCCCCCAATCTCACCCTCGGCCCGGCGGACCCGCCCAACCGGCGTTTCACGCCCTGCCAATCTCGAGGAGGTGGCGTTCTGGCCTCTGTCGAGCCTGGCCGAGCTCATTCGCACCCGGCAAGTCACATCGGTCGAACTCACCGAGATGTACGTGAGCCGACTCCAGCGCCACGGGTCGACGCTCGAATGTGTCATCACACTCACGGAAGACCTCGCGCTACGCCAGGCGCGGCGGGCGGACAGCGAATTGTCACGAGGCGTTCATCGAGGTCCACTGCACGGAGTCCCATGGGGGGCGAAAGACCTCTTGGCGGAGGACGAGCACCGCACGACCTGGGGTGCCAAGCCGTATGAAAACCAGCACCTCCCGTATGACGCCTCCGTCGTAGATCGGCTGGAAGAGGCCGGCGCCGTCCTGATCGCCAAACTCACTTTGGGCGCATTGGCGCAGGGAGATGTGTGGTACGGCGGGCGTACACGCAATCCCTGGAACACGGAACAGGGCTCGAGCGGGTCGTCCGCTGGCTCAGCGTCCGCGACGGTGGCTGGACTCGTGGGATTCAGCATTGGCAGCGAGACGCTGGGCTCCATTGTGTCACCCTCGACACGCTGCGGTGCCACGGGACTCAGGCCCACCTTTGGCCGTGTCAGCCGGGCAGGCGCCATGGCACTCTCGTGGACGATGGACAAGCTGGGTCCGATTTGTCGTACGGTCGAAGACTGCGCGCTGGTCTTGGAGGCCATTTACGGGCCGGACGGCAGAGATCCGACGGTCGCGGACGTCCCGTTCGTGTGGGACGCGAGCGTTCCCCTTTCCAACCTGCGCATCGGGTTCGTCAAGAGCGCGTTCGAGGACACGGAAGCCAGAACACATCCGTTTGACACGCCGTCCCCTGACGTCCTCCGACGCCTCGGAGCGGACCTCATTCCGATCGAGCTCCCCTCCGATCTCCCGATCAGCGCCATGCGCATCATTCTGACCGCCGAGGCGGGTGCCGCGTTCGATGACCTCACGCGAAGCAACCGTGACGACCTCCTGGTGCGACAGAATCGCAGCGCATGGCCGACGACGTTCCGTCGATCGCGTCTCATCCCGGCCGTCGAATACATCCAGGCCAACCGGGTCCGGACCATGCTGATGGGCCAGATGGAGGCGGCCATGGCCGGCATCGACGTTTTCATCACGCCCTCGTATGCAAACAACGTCCTGTTGATTACGAATCTCACCGGCCATCCCGCGATTAGTCTGCCCAACGGCTTCCAGGAGGACGGGAGTCCCGTGAGCATATCGTTCATTGGACGTCTCTTTGCCGAAGACCGTCTCTTGGTAGCCGCCAAGGCCTATCAGGACGCGACCGATTTCCACACCAAGCACCCTTCCGCGTTCGGCTAGGCTCAGTAGGGCATGCCCGCGCCAGTCGTTCGAGTCGACCAGCTCACCAAGGTTTACCGCACTCGACGCGAGCGCGTCACCGCGGTCGACCGAGTGTCGTTCGAAGTTCAGCCTGGCGAAGTCCTCGGTCTCCTCGGACCGAACGGCGCCGGCAAGACCACCACGATCAAAAGCCTGTGCACCCTGGTTCGACCGACCTCGGGTGAGATCGAGATCGGTGGCGTGAATGTTCGCGCGCACCCCTACCGAGCCTTGAAACGCATCGCCGCCGTCCTTGAGGGCAACCGCAACATCTATTGGCGGCTCAGCCCCCGCGAGAACATGGAGTTCTTTTCAGGCCTCCAAGGCATTCCCACGAGAACGGTGCGGCCACGCATCGACCAGCTCCTCGAGCGCTTCCGCTTGGTCGACAAAGCCAACGTGTCGGCCCGGAAGCTCTCACGTGGCATGCAGCAAAAGCTCGCCGTTGCCTGCGCGCTCATCAAAGGGACCGAGATCCTGCTGCTGGATGAGCCAACCTTAGGGCTCGACGTGGAGACCTCATACGAACTACGGGGTGCGCTCAAAGCGATGGCGCGCGACCACCAACGGACGATCCTTCTTTCCACGCATGACATGAACGTCGTGCAGGACGTTTGCGACCGCGTCATCGTGATTCACGAGGGACGCGTCGTCACGGATGATCGCGTAACCAACCTGCTGCATATGTTTCGCGCCCGTGCCTATCGATTCATTCTCGAAGGCAGGCTCGAAGATCGCGCCTGTCACCGGCTGGAGCGATCGTTCGAGATGCTCGAGCTGCACCATACAGACCATCGCACGGAAATCGAAGTGGAGCTCCTCGACAGTGCCGCGCTATACAAGATGATGGACGTCCTTCGCGAGAGCGGCGCGATCATCGAGAGTATCGATCGACAGGATCCCAATCTCGAGGAGATCTTTCTAGCGATCGTACGGGGGAACAACTGATGGCCACCCTCGTCATGATCAAAGCGATGTTCAAGCGGTACGCCATCGAGTTGCGCCGCTACTACTTCAACACGTTGTCGATGCTGGTGTCGTTCTACCTCATCTTCATTCTGCTGTTCTACGGCGTACAGAGCTTGGCGAACGGCGGTCAGCAATTCGGTGACGCGTTGAACGGCATGGTCGTTGGATTCATGGTCTTCTACCTCACCGTGTACTCCTATGCGGAGCTGTCGTGGGTCTTGGTTGGTGAGGCCTCACAGGGCACGCTCGAGCAACTGTCCATGTCACCGCTTGGATTCGGACGCGTGCTTCTCGCGCGAATCTTCGCCGCCCTGGTATACCGCATCGTCATCATGTTCCTGCTCTTGCTCTTGATGATGTGGACTACCGGCCGTTGGATGGCGTTTGACCTGTGGACGCTGATTCCCTTGCTGTTGTTCACGATGGCGAGCGTCCAAGGGGTTGGGTTTGTGATGGGCGGTTTGGCACTGGTATTCAAACAAATTCAGGCGTCACTTGGGATTCTCCAGTTCGTGTTCGTCGCGCTGATCGCCGCGCCAATCGAGCGGTTTCCCGCCTTAAAGTTCCTTCCCCTGAGCTGGGGGACCCGATTGATCGGCGATTCGATGATCAACGGAACGCACATTTGGCAGGTCGCGCCGGCTGATCTTGCCGTCGTGGGCGTCACGGGCGTCGGCTATTTTGCAGCGGGGTTTTTCGTGTTCAAGTACTTCGAAGTCGTCGCGCGGGACCGCGGACTTCTTGGCCACTATTAGGCCGATCATGAACCACGATCGACGTGCGTTTATCGCTACCACTGCCGCCGTGGGACTGGCGCTGCATCGCGCAACGCCGTTCCGCCGGCGAGCAGAACTCATACTTCGCGACGCCACAATCTACGATGGGAGTGGCCAGGCACCATTTCGCAGCGACGTTGCGATCACGGGAGACCGCATCACCGAGGTCGCCCCGTCGATCGTCGCAAGCGGAGCGAGCGTGCTCGACCTCGATGGCCTTGCGCTCGCCCCGGGGTTCATCGATATCCATTCCCATACCGACACCGAACTCCTGATCAATCCGACGGCGGACTCGAAGATCCACCAGGGTGTGACGACCGAAGTAGCGGGCCAGGACGGTTCTTCGATGGGGCCGTGGTCTTCCGAACGTTCGGCGGAGACGACCGCGCGCTATCGAGAACGCTATGGCATCACGGACCGACTCGGGTCGCTCGCCCAATTTCTCGCGATGCTGGAGACCCGGCAGTTCGCCGTCAACTTCGCCAGCATGGTTGGCCACGGGACCGTACGCGGGACCGTGATCGGCAACGACGACCGGCCGGCGACATCCGACGAACTCGAGTACATGCGTTCGCTCGTGGTGGCCGCGTTAGAGGCTGGCGCGTGCGGACTGTCGTCAGGGCTCGAGTACGTCCCAGGGGCCTTTGGAGATTTGACCGAACTCGTGACGCTTGCAGGTGCGCTCGTGCCGTATGGCCTTCCCTACGCGAGTCACATGCGGAACGAAGACGACCAATTGGTGGCCGCCGTAGAGGAAGCGCTCAACATTGGCCGCCTCGCCAGCGTCCCAGTGCACATCTCTCACATCAAAGCCCAAGGCGGGAGGAACTGGTGGAAGCGGGCCCCCGTGTTGGATATGCTCGATGCAGCCCAAGACGATGGTCTCGACGTGACGTATGATCGGTACCCGTACATCGCGTATAGTACGGGCCTGACGTCCTTGTTTCCCGTGTGGTCGCGTGACGGCGGAAGCGACGCATTGCTCCAACGCCTCGCCCAGCCGGAACACGCGTCACGCATCGAGCGGGACGTGCGAGCCAAGGTCGAGCAATTGGGTGCGTGGGATGCCGTGCAGGTCACGTCAACGTCCGAGGATTCGTTGCGATGGGCCGAAGGACAGCGGCTCGGTTCGTTAGCAGCATCGCGAAACACGGACCCGTACACGCTTCTGGTGGCCCTCATCCAGGGCGATCGCGGTCGGTCGGGCATGGTCGGGTTCGGGATGAGCGAGGAGAATACCGAGGCATTTCTCGCGCACCCGTTGGGCATGGTGTGCTCGGACGGATCCGCGTTGGCCACCGAGGGCCCACTCGCAAGCGGGACACCGCACCCGAGGTCGTTCGGTACGTTTCCGCGTGTGCTTGGGCACTATGTGCGCGAACGGAAGATCATGTCCCTCGAGGTCGCCATCCACAAAATGACCGCGATGCCGGCGCGACGGCTCCGCCTCCCCGGACGTGGTTTGGTGCGCGTTGGCGCCTTCGCCGATCTCGTCGCGTTCGATCCCGCGACTGTGGCCGATCGTGCCACATTTGCCCACCCGCACCAGTACCCAACCGGTATTCACCACGTTCTGGTGAACGGACAGATCGTTCTTCACGACGGGGACTCCACGGGACGACTCTCCGGTCGCGTGCTTCGCCCTGGACGCTAGACCCAATGGTCAAACGCATCCTGCGTTCGATTCTCGTCCTTGGATGGATCGGGTGTACAGGGTCATCTGCGCAGGCGCCCCCCGCGCCGCTCGATGTCATGAGCTTCAACATCCGCTACGGTACGGCGCCCGATGGTGCGAATCGCTGGGAGTTGCGTCGTGATCTCGTAATTGACGTGATTCACGATCACAACGCCGACGTCGTGGGCGTTCAGGAGGCTCTCGCATTCCAGCTCGATGAACTGGATAACGCGCTACCGGCCTATGACCGCATTGGCGTCGGCCGGGACGATGGTGTCCGCACTGGCGAGTTCGCAGCGATCTACTATAAGGTCGACCGTTTCGAGACAGACACATCTGGCACCTTCTGGCTCTCAGAAACGCCGACCACGCCCGGATCGGCGAGTTGGGGAAACCGCATCACGCGGATCTGCACGTGGGCGCGGCTTGTCGATACGTCCACGGGGGCCGCCCTGTACGTCTTCAACGTGCACTTAGATCATGAATCGCAGCCGTCACGAGAACGGAGTGTGGAACTCGTCGCGCGTCGCGTCATGGAGCGCATACATGAGGATCCGGTGGTGCTCCTAGGAGACTTCAACGCAGGAGCCGAGAATACGGCGATGCGTTATTTGCGTGGCGAGATCGCGCGAGCGAGTACCAGCAACACCCCTGTCGTGCCGATCCGACTATTGGATACCTATCGAGCGCTTCATCCCGACGCCACTGAAACGGGTACTTTTGGCGCCTGGTCCGGAGCAACCTCAGGCGACCGTATCGACGCGATCCTCGTGTTGAAATTTGACATTGTTGAAGCCGCAATCGTGCACGACAACGCTGACGGGCGGTATCCGTCCGATCATTTCCCTGTCACCGCGACGCTCCAATGGCCGATCACCACGCGATAGCCGAACACCGCATCCGCATTCCGAAGACCGCGCGGTTCTATACGATCGGCACCGTGGATGATACGGTCCAAGATCTTTGGTACGTCTGCCACGGGTACAGCGAACTCGCGGGCGAGTTCGTCACGAACTTCTCCGGGATCGCCGCCCGCGGTCGCCTGATCGTCGCCCCGGAAGCCTTATCGCGTTACTACACGAATCACGCGGAGCGTGAGGTCGGTGCCACCTGGATGACGCGGGAGGACCGGCTCACGGACATCGAGGACTACGTTGAATATCTCGATCTTCTCCACAAGCAGATCACGTCCGCTGTTGGCGCGCACCCGGCGCGCATTCGCCTGCTCGGGTTTTCACAGGGTGCGGCGACCGCTACCCGCTGGGCCGTACGGGGCTCCATAGCCAGGGGTGAGCTCATCCTGTGGGGCGGGCCAATCCCTCCCGATCTCGACGTGCCGAGGGACCTCACGCGGTTGCGCGACTGGAGGCTGCTCATGGTGTTCGGCAAGCGCGATCAGTACGCGACCGATGACGCGATCGCGACCGAACTTCGGCGAATGGAGGACCTGAACCTGCAGTTTGATGTCATCGCATTCGACGGTGGACATCGCCTGGACGACACCACGATCAAGGTGCTTGCCGATACGCCTTGACGCCTGCCATACCAGGTGGCGCAGGCGGCTCCCACCGTCCGCGCTACCGCGTGCGGATGATGACGCCCTCGCCGCCGCTGAACCTTGTTGGTGCGTGTCGTTAGTGTGCTTGCTTCGACTACCGATCTACCGCGACGTCTTCCGCCGCAACCGTGTCGCTGGGTGGGATGGGTGGCGCGAAGTCGAACCCGAAGTAGCTGGGATTCTCACCGATCACCGCCGCCGACACGATGCTAAACACATACCCGTACGTCTCCCGCGGAATGCGCTTGTCATACTTGGTGAGCAGATTCCAGAAGTTCCGTTCGCGCGGCGATTCCGGCAGCGACCGAATGAGCCGAATGACGTTGGTCTGCCCCCAATTGTACGAGGCCATCACCAACAGGCCCGAGGCTTGGGCGTCGGTCGTGTAGATGTCGAACAAGTATTCGGCGGCCGCGCGAGTGGCTTTTTCGAAGTTGTGCCGTTCGTCAAGCGGGTCATGCCGCGGTTGTCCCACCAATGGACCGGGATTGAGCCCGTATTCCCTCCCCGTAGACGGGAGGAACTGCCACATCCCCTTGGCGAAGCCATACCGGGTCGCGGGCCCAACTGCCTCCGACTTGAACCGGCTCTCCTGCAAGGCCAGGTAGAAGAACTCGGGCGGCAGGTGATGCTCCAACATGATCTCGGCAATGCGGGGGCCGTACTCATTCGCTTCCGCTCGTGCGATCGCTTCCCCGAGTCCACCGATCGTCTTCCACCGCTCGACGTAGCTCAGCACCTCGTCCACGAACTCGCGGGGCACGTTCACCTCCGACTCGCCGAACCGATGGATCACGCGGTAGACAAGACGGCGGTCTTCCCTGGTGTTGTCGCTGTAGATACCGAGCGCCTCCACCAGTTCCTGATACTGCCGCTCCAACTCGGCACCCTGCTCGCGATAGGACTGGCGCTCTTCGGCCGTGAGCTGTAACCGACTCACTTCGAGTTCGAGCGCTTTGGTGGTGTAAAAGAGCTCCGCGGCCACCGCGCGTTGCCGCTTGATCTGCTGCCGCTGCCAATACGCGTACCCGCCAATCGCCACTGTCACCGCCGCAAGTACGCCAATGGCGATAATGTACTTCTTGGCGAACCGCCGCCGCTGGCTCACGACGATGCGGCGCATCCGCAACGTGCGATCACTCATGTTGGGTGGCGGCGTCGAGCTGAAGTAGCGCTGGGCGACCGCGCTCACGCGCAGGGGCTCGGCGACGGTCGGGCGCAGGCCGCTGTCCACGCCGGTTGGGGTGAGCAGGAGCAGCGGCCCGTTGTGACCCAGACGCACCTGCAAGGGCTGAATGACCGAGATGCTCTCGATCTGTGTCCCGTGGACGAACGTTCCATTTGTGCTGCCGAGGTCACGGATACGCCATTTGCCCTTGTCGAACACCACTTCGGCGTGACGCGCGCTCACCACATCCTGTTCGATCGCCACGTCGGTATCCGCCCGACCAATCACAAAGGAGCGATTGAACTCCCAGGAGTCGGGTTGGCCCACCAACTCGACATGCATGGCGGAGATTCGAGGCTGTGGCTCAGGCGTAGTCTTCGACACGGTCAGGTCTACTGGGGTGTGTCACCGGGGCAGGAGCAATCATGTGTCGCATACGGGCATTGTGGTGCCTGCAAAAAATGCACCGAATGCCGTAACGCGCAAACTCGGGCCCCGTGCTGGTTGCCACTCGGCTCTCGGCGATGCGCGGGGACGGAGGTCGGTGAGCGACCCTATGGGTCGCGCTGCAGCAGCGACCGCCTCGAGCGTCGCCCGTCTTGCCACGCTCGGTCGCGCCGGGGGTCCAGGCACACCATACTTAGAGGATTCCGGGAACCACAGGGTTGGAGGCCCAATGTCAACGCGCTATTCCTCTGACGATTCACGCATGGACCGCCGGCGCTTTGCTCACCTGCTAGCCCTGGGTGGGTCGACGGCGTTCCTTCCCCGAGCGATTGCCGACTTCCCTGATGTCCCGGACCGACCGCTCCCACCGACGCCAGACGTGCCTGACGAGCAATACTGGACGGATGTACGCGATCAATTCTTGGTTCCTCGCAAGCTCGCACCAATGAATGCGGCCAACCTGTGCCCCTCCCCACGCCCCGTCTTGCAGGCGCTCTATGACAACACGCGCTCGATCGATGAAGATCCGTCACCGTACAATCGCCGCAAGATGTCCCAAGGGAAGGAGGACACCCGGAGCGTTCTGGCTGACTATCTCCGGGTAAGCCCGGAAGAAATCGTCATCACCCGCAACACCAGTGAGGCCAACAACCTCGTGTCTAGTGGCCTGGATCTCGGTGAAGGCGATGACGTGGTCATCTTTGCGGATAACCACCCGAGCAACAACGCGGCCTGGACAGAGAAGGCGCGTCGCTTTGGCTTCCAGGTTCGTGCCGTGAATCCCGTAAGCCCGCATCGGGGTCCGGAGTACTACCTGTCCGCATTCGCAGACCATCTCTCGACCCGCACGAGGGTGCTGGCGTTCACCCACGTCACCAACTCAGTGGGTGACCTGTTTCCTGCGAAGGCGTTGTGCGCGCTGGCACGCGATCGCGGCGTCATGACCTTGATCGACGGTGCGCAGTCCTTTGGGGTGCTCGACGTCGATCTGAGTGACATTCAACCTGATTTCTACACCGGGAGCGCGCACAAATGGCCGTGCGGCCCCAAGGAGGCGGGTGTCTTGTACATCAGCCGCAACGTGCATTCGAGGATTGCGCCGTCCGTCATCAGCCTCTACCGCGGCTCGACGGGGATTTCGCGACGGATGGAGGGCATGGGGCAGCGCGACAACCCGGCGATCATGGCCTTTGGCGAAGCGCTGCAATTCCAGATGAACGTTGGGATGCGCACCATTGAGACGCGGACACGAGAGCTCACCCAAGCCTTGATCGAAGGGCTGGAAGCGATCGATGGCGTGACGCTCTGGACGCACCCCCATCCCGAACGGTCCGCGAGCGTTGTCACGTTTGAGGCAGGATCACTCGATCCCGCGAGGCTCGCGGAGACCCTGTACACCAACGACGGGATCATCGCGGCCTCTCGCAGTGGTGCCGATCGACCGGGTATCCGGCTGTCACCGCATTTCTACAACCTGTCGGAAGAAATCGACCGCACGGTCGCAACTATCGGGCGATACATGCGCAGCGGATTGCGGTAGGCACACTGGGCAGCGTTGGCGACCCCGCCTGCACACCCCAGTAACCTGAAGGCTGATCCATCTCAGAACGGTCCGGCTACCGTTCCTTCGATCTCATCCTGGCAGAGCTCATAGAATTTGCAGTACCGACACTCACTTGTGTCGTCCTTCAACGGGAAGTCGTCCTTCGGTCGTGCGGCATTGGTCGACGGGTCCGCAACATACTTCTGCATGGCCGCAATACTGTCACGGATCTCCCGTTGCTCCGCATCGAGTTCGCTCGAGCCCAGGGGCACAGTTGTCCCAGAACCCTTGAGGAGATATTCCAATCGGCCGACAATGGCATGCGGTTCGAGATCGGCTCTCGACTGGACGTAGAGACCGTACGTGCGCAACTGGAGTGGGTGAGTGTCGTCCGTCTGCCCGGTCTTCCAATCCACTACGTGATATTCGCCATCGCCCGTGCGGTACAGCAGGTCGGGTTGTGCCCACACGGTGTATCCCTCGAAGGTGAAGAACTCCGGGCCGCGGTCGACCTCCTTCACCTCGACAAACGGGGCTTGCAAGGCCTCTCGATAGCTCTCCGACTCCAGGAGATTCTCCGTGCAGGTGCGTAAGCGGTCCCGAATCCTGTCGATCATGTCCCGAGACGGGCCTGTCCCGTAGTAAAAGTCGTGGAACATGGTGATGCGGTTGGGGCGACGCTTCCAATCCTTCAACCGTTTGGATTGCGCGTACGCGCGATTCAGCTTGTCGCGCCCCACCTGAAAGAGCTCGTCAGCAGTGAGCGGCGGTTCGTCGCCGCGCGCACCCTTGATGGCATCGGCGGCCAACTCGTGAATCGCTCCGCCGAGAAACTCGTAGAACGAACTGAGTTTCTTCAGTCGGTACGCAAGGCGTGCGGTCTCGTCGGCATCGTCATACCAGCCGTTATGGGACCCGTAGTACTGCCAGTAGTACTGCCGAGGACACGAGCGGAAGGTCGATCGGCGCGACTGGGACCAGGAGAATTCCGGGTGCTCACGATGTTCGAATACCATTGGAAGAAGATGGGACAGCGGGCACAGATGGGACAGAGGGGACAGAACTGCGATCCAATCCCCACGTTCCGCCCGTCCCTTCCGTCCCCTCAGGTATATTGCCTCAGACAGGGGTGCCGACCGGCGCGTCGGCTGAGATCACACCCTTAGAACCTGATCCGGGTGATACCGGCGGAGGGAGTTCGCAATGACGGACCATTGCCCTACCCAGATGCATCTCGCACGCCAAAACGAGATCACCGACGCCATGCGCATCGTGGCTGAGCGCGAGTCACTAAAACCCGAACTGATACGGGATGAGGTTGCCCGCGGTCGCCTGATCATTCCAGCCAACATTCACCATCTCAATGGGAAGCTCGAACCGATGGCGATTGGAAAGGTCGCCAGCGTCAAGATCAACGCCAACATCGGCAACTCGGCCGTCACATCGAGCATTCCGGAAGAGGTAGAGAAGTTGAACCTGGCCGTGCGGTACGGTGCCGACACGGTGATGGACCTTTCGACAGGCGAGCAGATCGACGAAACTCGCCAGGCCATTATCGATCACGCGACCGTGCCGATCGGGACGGTTCCGATCTACCAAGCCATCCTTCAGGTTCAAGACACCGCGTCGCTCACGGCGCAAGGCCTCCTCGACATGGTGGAACACCAGGCCAAGCAGGGGGTGGACTACATGACGCTGCACGCTGGCATCCTGCTGGAGCATCTGTACCTGGTGCACGGTCGCATTACGGGGATTGTCAGTCGTGGCGGCTCCCTGCTCGCCGTTTGGATGATGACGCATCGCAAGCAGAATCCGCTGTACGACCATTTCGATGAGGTGCTGGAGATCTGCCGCCAATACGACGTCACGATCTCATTGGGCGACGGGTTGCGGCCGGGCTCTATTCACGACGCCAGTGACGACGCCCAGTTCGCGGAGCTCGAAGTGCTCGGGACGCTCACCTCCCGGGCGTGGGAGCGGAACGTGCAGGTCATGATCGAAGGCCCCGGTCACATCCCGATGCAACAGATCGAGATGAACGTCCGGAAGGAGAAGGAGCTGTGTCACGAGGCGCCGTTCTACACCCTGGGCCCGCTTGTGACGGATGTCGCCCCTGGGTACGACCACATCACGAGCGCGATCGGTGCTGCGATGATCGGTTGGTACGGTGCCGATATGCTCTGCTACGTCACACCCAAGGAACACCTCGGGCTCCCGAACGCCGAAGACGTACGCCAAGGCGTCATTGCCTACAAGATTGCCGCCCACTCAGCGGACATTGCCCGTGGTCGCACGGGCGCTACCGACCGTGACGACGCCTTGTCGCGCGCCCGCTATACGTTCGACTGGAACGAGCAGTTTCGACTGTCGCTAGACCCAGAACGCGCGCAGGAATACCACGACGAGACGCTCCCGGCGGAGTACTTCAAGAGCGCGGAGTTCTGCGCCATGTGTGGTCCAAAGTTCTGCTCGATGCATCACTCGCGTACACTGGACGACATGCTGGCCGAACTGTTGAAAGAAGAGCGGGGTACCGACCAGATCCAGCCAGAAGGAGCAGCTACCTCATGACGGTAAGTGTTCGAACCATCCACCGTGTCGAGAATCTGATTCCCGATGCGACGCAGCGAATCCGGAACATGTCGACAGACCAAGCCCGACAACGGTTACTCGATGACGATGCCACATCCGCTGGAGCCATCGAGGGATCGTTCGCACTCGTTGCTCGCAACGGCGAGCGTGTCCGGCTGGCCCGAAGCCTCGACCGCCCGCTGCGCTACTTCCTCGCGAAAGAAGTCGCGGGCCCACTCTTGGTCGTGGCTGATCGCATCGACGCGATCCGCCAGTTTCTCGAGGAGCAGGGGTATGGCAACCAGTTTCATCCCTCGTACACGCGGATGGTGCCCGCACATCATGTGACGGAGATTCAGCTCGTTGGGTGTCCCGACCCCAACCCGCAATATCGCCGGTTCTTCGACCCGCCCCGAGAGACACTGCCAGCCGACCGCGACGTCATCGGCAAGGCGTACGTGGAGGCGCTCCGTGCCGAGGTCGCTCACTGGCTGGACTTCATTCCGGCGCCAGCACCCATCGGCGTTCTGTTTTCCGGGGGGATTGATTCGGGTGCGGTCTTTCTCACCCTGCATGATGAACTCTTGGCTCGCGGGGAGAGTGCCGCGCGACTCAAGGCGTTCACCCTTTCGGTGGACGGGGGCGGCGACGACCTGCGCCAGGCACGCGAGCTCTTGGGACAGACGGGGCTCGCGTTTCTTGGCGAAGAGATCCGCGTGAGCGAACGCGAGGTGGATCCGGACCAGGCGGTCGCCGTGATCGAAGACTACAAGCCTTTGGACGTCGAGTGCGCGGCGGTCAACCTGGCCCTGCTCAGGAGCTTGCGAGCCCGGTACCCGGACTGGGAATACTTGATGGACGGAGACGGTGGAGACGAGAACCTCAAGGACTACCCGATCGAGGAGAACTCCGAACTCACCATTCGCAGTGTCGTGAACAACCAGATGCTCTACCAAGAAGGTTGGGGCGTGGACGCCATCAAGCATTCGCTCACGTACAGTGGCGGGCAGAGCCGGGCCTGCGTACGCGGCTACGCGCCGGCTACCTCCCTGGGATTCACGATTTGCAGTCCCAACACAGCGCCCGCGGTCATCGCCGTCGCTGAAGCGATCCCCTTTGCCGAGCTGACGCAGGGATCACACGACGCATTGTACGCGCTCAAAGGCGAAGTCATCTCGAGCGGCATACGACAGGTACTGGAACGCGAGTTTCCGGTTTTCCCGAAGCGGCGGTTTCAGCATGGTGCAGTCTCGACCACGACGCGCGGCCGACGACTTGATCGAAGTGAGAAGCACTACCGAGACGTGTTTCTCGGATTGCACCAGAGGACCTAATGCCGACCGGCGGACTCACGAGCCGCCAGATTCGCGATTACCGAGGCCCGAAACAGCCCGTCGACGCCCATAAGGCACTCCGCATTTCGTGGGAACGGGAGAGAACGGACACCGGGGTGTACCCCACCCTTACGGTCTTCCTGTCCGGTGCAGAATGCCCATTCACATGCGTGTTCTGCGACCTCTGGAAACACACATTGGACGTCGAAACACCCCCAGGCGCGATACCCGCTCAACTGAGCAACGTCATTGGCTCGTCGGATCCTCTCCCGCGCGACGCCGTCATCAAGCTGTACAACGCAAGCAACTTTTTCGACCCACGTGCGGTGCCGCGTGTGGACTACCCGGCCACCGCTCGATTTCTGGACCCGTTCCAACGCATAGTCGTTGAAAACCATCCGCGATTTGTGGACGAACACTGCGCGCGTTTCGCGGACCTGTTGCGCGGCGAACTGGAGGTCGCGCTCGGGCTCGAAACAGCACACCCCGACGTTCACTCACGGTTGAACAAGGGTACGGCACTCGTCGATTTCGAACGCGCGTTCGAACGACTGACCAAGGCGGACATTCGGATACGAGCATTCGTCCTGCTAGGGACCCCGTTCATCCCAGCTGACGATTCTGTCGAGTGGACCGTGACGTCGGCAAGTTATGCGATCGAGCGCGGTGCTAAGCACGTATCGATCATTCCAACGCGGGCGGGGAACGGCACCCTGGAGGTGCTCGCTGAAGCGGGCGACTGGGCATCGCCTACCCTCGCCGATCTCGAACGCGCAGCCGTGGCCTGCATGCCGCTGCCCGCGGTCGTTACGGTCGACCTATGGGATGCCGCGCAGTTGTCCTCGTGCGGCTGCTCCAGTGAACGGATCGCACGCCTCACCCTGATGAATCTGCACGGGACCTGGGAGCCCCCCATTCCGTGCCCGGCGTGCGGGGGGAGCGCAGCATGAGAGTCGCGATCGTCGGGTCGGGATTCGCAGGTTCTATTCTCGCCCGTATTCTCCTCACGCAGGGTCACGATGTCACGCTGATCGAGCGCGGCGCCCATCCGCGGTTTGCCATCGGCGAGTCGTCCACGCCACTGGCCGCAATCTGTCTGGAGCGGTTGTCAGATCGCTACGGCATGCCAGATCTGCGGGACCTCGCGGCGTACGGACGATGGACCGACGCGATGCCCAACGTGCGACGAGGGCTCAAGCGTGGATTCACCTTCTTCGGCCACGAACACGGTCGGCCTTACACCAACACGATGCAAAACGCGAAGCGTCTCCTCGTGGCAGCCAGCCCCCACGACAGCATTGCGGACGCGCACTGGCTTCGAGCCGACGTCGATCATCACCTCGCCACCCGCGCGACCGAAGCGGGGGTTAACCTGCAAGACCGGACGCGCATCGACACGGTGGATATCGGTGCGACGGCGAAGCTCACCGGCGTCCGTGAGGGCAAACCAGTCACGGTCGATGCCGACTTCGCGGTGGATGCCACTGGCAGTAACGCCCTATTCGCAACGCAACTCGGAATCCCGCCGGCGCATCGCCTGACGGACCTCAGCACGGCACTCGTATTCGCGCATTTTGAGAACGTACGACCATTCGCGGAAGTAGCAGGACGCGAGACATCGATGCCGAAAGGACCGTACGAGGACGACCGTGCAGCCGTGCACCACCTGCTGGAGGAAGGGTGGATGTATCAGCTGCCGTTTGATCATGGGGTCACGAGCGCCGGGTTCGTGATCGAACGTGGCCCGCAGTGGACGAAGCAAGAGGCCATCAACCCACAGCAACTGTGGGCCGAGCTGCTCGAAGCGTATCCATCCATCGCCGACCAGTTCGCGGACGCGAACGCCGTGACCCAATTGCGTGTGGTTCCGAGGCTCCAACATGCCGTCGCCTCGGCCACCGGCCCCAAGTGGGCCCTCCTACCCCAGGCCTTCGCATTCTGGTCACCCATGTTCTCAACTGGTATCGCCTGGTCGCTCGTGGCCGTCGAGCGATTGGCAATGGCCTTCGAATCTCCGGCGTCGCTGAACACGAACCTCGCGCGGTATGAAGGGCTTCTGCGAGACGAAGCTCGATACCTCGAACAGTTGATTGCCGGCTCCTACGCCACCCGCAGGGATTTCGATATGTTCGCCGAGTACGCGATGTTGTATTTCGCGGCCGCCAGTTTCGCGGAAGCCTCGCAGCGCTTGTTGGATTTCAACGCGGCCGGCGACGCATGGTGTTGGGATGGGTTTCTTGGAGCGAGAGATCCAGTGCTGACCGGCCTCGTCGAGTCAACGTCGGCCCTCGTGCGGTCGCAAGGCGTTGCAGATCCGGCGAAGTTCGCGCGCTCCATCGGGAGCGCAATCGCCAGTCGAAATCTCGCCGGCCTCGCCAATCCTGGCCGAAATCGGCTCTATCCCGTCGATCTCGATGCTCTAGTGGAAAAAGCGGATCTCCTCGGCCTGACGACCGACGAGATCCGCTCACAGCTCCCCCGGCTTCGCGGGATGAACTGAATCAGTCCGCCGACATCCCCCCGAGCACGGCCCCGATCATCAACGGGATGATGCTCATCGTGCCCAGAACCACGCCTCCCAATCCGGCAAGCGCGCCCCACAACGGCCCGATCAATGGAATCCACCCGACCAGCCCGGTGAGAATCGTCGCGAGGAACCAAAACAAGGCCCCGGGCAGCAGTGCCGCCCACACGGCGGGCCACACGCCCCCTGCCTTGCGTCCGCCGACGTACCCGGCGATGAGGCTTCCGATGACCGGCAGCCAGAAGAGCACGGCCGACAAACCGACCATCCAACCCATTGCACTGAAAATGCTGCCACGCCTCGACATAGACGGACTCCCGCTCGTTCGTGTAAGGAAGCTCATGATGACCGTACGTCCCGACAACTCAGCGTGTTTCACCTACCTATTAGCACGAGCTAACCATATGTTATAGCACAACATACAGTCGAGGACGTGCATGATGAGAGTGGCCGTGTTGATCGCCTGGACGACGGCGTTGACGCCTGCGATTGCTTCGAGCGCAGGCTGCCCCGCCGATCGTGATCGACGGACTCGCGGCGCTCGTCGTCCAAGGACCCGTTCCACAAAGCATTTTGGAACCGGAGTGAGGCGGTGTGACGGTCGGCCAGTTGTGCACCCGCCCGACCGCCCACCGCCCAACCGCCTAAAAAACCACCCGCATCCCTTTCGCCTGCAGCATCGCGTTGAACTCCTCGAGTCTCGGGCCCAGGAGTGGTTCCAGTTCCGCGCGATACTCCATCAACCGGCCCCGCAACACCTGGTGCACCTCACCCATCTGATCGGTTGGCGGGAAATCTGCCGTGCTCATCGCTCCAGCCAGATACCGTAGCCTTCCTGCGAGCATGGTCGGATACCTGACGCCATCTTGTCCGGTACCGGTCGTGGTCATGCGCACGAGCTTCTGCTCGACCACGATGAGGTCTTCGTCCAGCGCCGCTGCTGACGCGATGATATCATCGAAGTCGTCCTGGTCTTCAAAGACCGGCATCATATCGTACAGCTGACGACGGACCCACTCGACGCGATTGATGAGCCGGGCGGCTTCCACATAATCTTCCCGCACCGACGAAACGGCAGCCACCTGCGCCTGGATATCGGCCAGTGAGCCTTCGGAGTTGGGGTCCTTTCGTACCTCGAGCTGCTGTGACATCGATTGACCGTCAACCTCGAGTGTGACCGTGTAGGTCCCTGGCGGCATCACGATCGAAATCCCGCCACCGCCCGAACGCCAACCGTCATCGCCGAGGTCCACCCAGTCCGCGTACAGCGGCTTCGTCCGCATACGTATCTGGCCGACCGATTGGTCCCCAAAGCTCCACCACACGCGGTTGATCCCGACGTTCCGCGAACCGTCGAACGTGCGGACCCGCGTACCACCGGCATCGGCAATACGAATCCGCACGTTCCCGGATGGAACCGCACCCAGCCAATAGTTGATCGATGCCCCGTTCGGTGGGTTCCGTCCGCTGGAGGGGTCGTTCGGCGTGGCCTGCGCGCTGGTCCGCGACCTGAACCGATAGGCAGGGCGAGGCTCGAACAAATGCGCGCGCGACGCCACGACTACGTCGGTGAGCTGTTGCAGCGGACTCAGATCGTCCAGAATCCAAAAGCCGCGGCCATACGTACCCACCACCAGGTCGTTGAAGTGTTCCTGTACCCATAAGCCGTACATCGGAGCGGATGGCAAATTCGTCATCAAGGACTGCCAATTGCCGCCGTCGTCGAACGAGACGTACAGCGTATTCTCGGTCCCGAGGTACAGCAGTCCCGGACGGACCGGATCCTCCAGGAGATACCGCGCATAGCTGAGCGGACTATCCCCAATGCCGTTGACGATTTTCGTCCAGCGCTGCCCAAAGTTTTCTGTCTTGTACACGTGGGGTTCGAAATCGCCCTGGTTGTGGGCTTCCATCGTGAGATACGCCTTGCCGGCACTCCAGCGTGACGCGTCAATCGAGCGAACCACGCCATCGGCCGGGAGATCCGGCATGTTGTCGGTAACATCGGTCCACGTGGTCCCGTTGTCCCGACTTACATGCACCAGGCCATCATTCGAACCGGCCCACAGCACACCTGCCTGGGCGGGAGACTCATCAAAGGCGTAGATCACGCAACAGTATTCAACACCGATGTTGTCGGGCGTCAGACCACCCGAGATCCCCTGCCTCGCTTTGTTGTTCGTGGTGAGGTCCGGGCTGATAACTTCCCAGCTTTGCCCGCCGTTGGTAGTCCGGTGCACGTGTTGACTCGTCACATACACCGTTGTGTTGTCGTGTGGCGAGATCAGCAGTGGGAAGGTCCACTGAAACCGGAAGCGGAGATCCTCTGCCGGCCACCCACCGGTGTTCTCTGGCCACACCTCGACCTGGCGGAACTGCCGGTTGCGCGCGTTGTAGCGCACCACAATGCCCCCGCGTGCGCCGGATCCCGACGCGCTCGACCACACGACGGCCGGATCGGTCGGATCCGGCGTGGCGAACCCACTCTCGCCTCCGCCGACACTGAACCACTCCCCGCGTGGGATGCCGCCACCCGCGACGGTGTTGCTCGGACCGCGGAACGATGGCCCGTCTTGCCGATTGCCCATCACGTTGTACGGGATCGCGTTGTCCGCCGTCACGTGGTACATCTGCGCCGCCGGGAGCTGCGTGCGGTGCCACGTATAGCCGCGATTGATACTCACTGAGACACCCTGGTCGTTCCCTACCACCATGCGATCGCCGTTGGTGGGATCGATCCAGAGATCGTGATAGTCGCCGCCTGGACGTCCGCGTCCCGCTTGCGGTTGACCAGTTCGGCCGCCGTCGATTGATCTGGTGAGCTGCGACGTTAAGAAGAACGCTTCGTCGGGGTCGTCGGGGAACACGACGCAGTTGTTGTAGTAGCCCGTGCGGCCGCCGAAGTTGCGATCGTGCGTCATCAGCCGCCACGTCTCGCCCCCATCGTCCGACCGCCACAACTCTCCACTTTCCGTTTCTTGCCCATGCCAGGGCACGCCATCCCCCGTCTCGATGAGGGCGTATACCCGATCCGAGTTGGCTGGCGTCATGCAGATGTCGACCTTGCCGACCGGTAGGACGGGAAGCCCGTTGCCCTCGAGCTTGGTCCACGTACCGCCAGCGTCGCGCGACATGTAGATCCCGCTGCCTGGTCCGCCGCTCTCTCGACCCCACGTGTTGAAGACCACCGTCCACATGCCGGCGAAGAGGATGTGGGGGTTATTCGGGTCCATGACGACGCTAGACGCTCCCGTGTTTTCGTCGACGAACAACACGTGCTCCCAGGTGTTCCCGCCATCCATGGTGCGGTGCACGCCTCGCTCACGCTGCGGGCCATGCACATGTCCCAACGCTCCCACATAGACGATGTCAGGATTCGTTGGATGGATCACGATCGACGACGTCCGACTCGGGAATTGCAGACCGGCGCGCTGCCAGGTCTTGCCAGCGTCCGTGGATTTGTAGATGCCGGTGCCGATGGATACGTTCGAGCGAATGTGCGGCTCACCCGTGCCGGCCCATACAATGGACGGTTCGCTTCGCGACACTGCGAGCGCGCCGATGGCGTGATCCTCGTAGCCGTCGAAAATCGGTTCCCAATACTCGCCGCCGTCGACCGACTTCCAAATGCCTCCCGCCGCCGCCCCGGCGTAATACGTCAGCAGATCCCCCGGAACGCCCGTCACCGCAGCAATGCGATTACCAACCGGGCCGATATGTCGGAACTCCAGATCGCTGAGTTGATCCAGTGTGACCTGCTGCGCCACGAGAAGGCTCGGGACCAGAGCCATCGCAAACAGAACGCGGACGACCTTTGACATGACGTGGTCTCCTACGTGTGAGTTGAGGTGTTTCGGGAGGGTCTGCTACTGGAAATACCGCTCAGGGCCAGTGGCGGCAAGCAGCGCCCTAGACGCCTTCGACGACAATCATCTCGGAGGTGGCAGTCTCCTGTCGGAGTGCCTTGGCTGGTGCGTATTCCGCGGATGCCCACCACGCCTTTGCGCGAGCGGCGTCAGGGAATTCGACCACGACGACGCGCTTGGGCTCCCACTCACCTTCCAGGATTTCGGTGGCGCCCCCTCGAACGATGTACCGGCCTCCAAACGCCGACACCGTCGGGGCCGCTAGCCCTTTGTAGTCTTCGTACCGCCCCGGATCGTTGACGTCCACGTTCACAATCACGTACGCTGCCATACATCCTCCCCGTTTAGGCTACGGCGCAAAAGTCTCTGGGCTCGACCAACCCACGAGTGGTCAGATCTGCGCGGATGTCAGCGCGGCCACGGTCAGAACCCACTGCCGCGAGAAGATAACAATCTCGATATGCGTCTCGTTCACGCATGGACACCACAGGAATCTCGTACACCATCTGCCCGATCTTCCGCGGGTCGACGTCAACGAAAGCGGCCACCGGATGACCGTGCCGGAGGAGAGCCCTGGCAAACGCCTTGCCCACTGGGCCAGCACCGCACACCGCCACCGAGCGGCCGCCGATGCGGCGTCCGATATACGCGATCTTGCACCGCCGAAAGGCGTCTTCCGAGTATCGTGCGTCGGTCCGTGACGCGCGGCCCGCGCTCTCTCGCCAGTCCAGCAGGACGTCGGGTACTTTTCCCAGTTGGTGTCCCGATGCCCAGAGACGGAGGATGAGGTCGTAGTCCTCCGGCCACTCCACATCACGGTATCCACCGATAGACTCGAATGCGCTGCGCCGGAGGATCAGCGTTGGGTGGGGAATTGGACACTCAACGAACAAGTCGCGTTCGATATCGTCCGACGACACAACCGAATTAATCCACCGTTCGTACCGACGCGCCCCAACCCTCACAGCCTCACGCGGGATATACCGGACACCCGTTCCGCATGCGGCAATCGCCGGGTTCGCGTCGAGAAACGCGACCTGCTCCCGAAAGCGATGAGGATGTGCGATGTCATCCGCATCCATGCGGGCCAAGAGGGCTCCGCGAGAATGCGTGGCTGCCATTTGAAGCGCACTCACAAGACCACGCCGGTCACTCGAGAACACTCGTACGCGTGCGTCTCGGGCCTCCCACGCTCTGAGTATCCCAGCCGTCTGATCCGTCGACCCATCATCGATGGCCAAGACCTCGAACGATACGAAGCTCTGGGTCGATAGCGAATAGAGTGCCGCGTCAAGTGTTGTCCCTGCATCGCGGCATGGCAGCAGCACGGAAACGCGCGGCAATGAACCCATCACCCGCCCATCGACGTATGTTTCCTTGGCATGGCTGAAGATATCAGCGCCGAGGTCTTAGCACTCCAAGAAGCCGTCGCAGGCCGATATTCGATCGAGCGAGAACTGGGTCGCGGGGGTATGGGCATCGTATTGCTCGCGCGCGACGTGGCGCTTGACCGCTTAGTCGCCATCAAGCTGCTGCCTCAGACGGTGGCCCTCGAGGCTGACGCACGCAAGCGCTTTCTACGCGAGGCGCGAACGTCGGCGGGGCTTTCGCATCCCAACATCGTTCCAATTCACTCGGTCGAAGAGCAAGGGAACAGCGTGTTCTTCGTTATGGGATTCGTCGACGGCGAGACGCTGCGGGAGCGTGTCGAACGAGCGGGCCCGCTCACGCCGAGATACGCCATGAAGCTGATGCAGGAGGTGGCGTGGGCACTCGGGTACGCGCACGAGCGCGGGATCGTGCACCGGGACATCAAGCCAGATAACATCATGATCGAGCAGGCGACCGATCGCGCGATGGTCACGGACTTCGGCATCGCGCAGGTAGGTGCGCCGAGAGGCCCCCCGACCGGAGAGATCATCGGAACCGCACGGTACATGAGTCCCGAGCAAGCCTCAGGAGATGCGGTCGATGGCCGGAGTGACCTCTACTCGCTTGCAGCGACGTTTTACTGGGCCCTGGCCGGCCGCGCACCCCACGAAGGTAAGAATCTGCCAGCGATACTGGCAAAGACCGTGTCGGAGGAACCGCCGTCAATCGTGACGCTCCGAAGGGAGTTACCAGATCGGTTCGCGTCCATCGTCCACGAATGTCTCCGCAAGGCCCCCGGGGACCGCATTCAGAAGGGTGACGAACTCGCTTCCGCGCTCGGCGAGGTGCGGGGACGAGATTTCCGAGCGCCGCCGCTCGTCCGCAGCTTCCTTCGTAACGCGGAGATCTCGACTATGGTCTTCCTGGCAACAGCCGTCGCCGGAGGTGGCACCAGCGTTGGGTCATCGGGCGTCAACATCGGCTTCGGCGGGCCCGGCTTCATCGGTACGTTACTTCTTATCCAACTCGTGCTCGTTGCTCGTCGGTTGTTGCGAGAGGGCTATACCTTCGCTGACATCCGCGAAGCCTTGCTCGCTGAAGCACAGGTCCAGGAGGAAGAGGCTGAGGTCGTTCTCAAGTGGAAATGGGTGCGCCGCCTCAACAGCCTGTGGAATCGGCTCTGGGCCGGGAAGTTTGGGCGATGGTTCTTCAGAGTGGCTGGCAAAGGCTTGAAGCCTCCCGCGCAATCGGTGTTGCCTTCGACCGATGCCACAGAGCTCGTGCTCGGTCGGGCAGCGGTCGACGTGTTCCACGAACTTCCCAAGGCCGATCGAACCCGTGCCGGGGACGTCCCCGCGGTGGTCCACCAGCTCGAGAGCCAGGCCGAGAAGCTCCGACGGGCGGGCGAGACCGGCGACGTGCTGCACGACACCGTAGCGGCACTCGAGAACGTGCGACTCCTGCTGCTCAAAGTCCGGGCCGGCCAGGCCTCGATCGACGATCTGACAACTCACCTGCAGAAGGCGAAGGCGATTGGGGAAAACGTCGACCTGCAGTTGGCGGCGCGGCGGGAGGTGGAGGAGATGTTGAAGTAGGCACACGCAAAGGCCCAATCTCCCCTAGCCCGCCCCGCAAACGCAGCGCACCTTATCCGACAGATTCGCCAACACCCAATCACATGAGAGAGACACTCATGAAAGTTCGTGGAATCCTCGTCGCGCTGATTACCCTCGGAGCCATCACCACTCCGGGGGCTGCACAACAAGTCCAACCATCCCAGTACGACCAACTTCAGTTCCGCCACATCGGCCCGGTCGGCAACCGCGTCTCGTCGGTGGCCGGTGTCGCGAGCGACCGCTTCACCTACTACGCGGGCGCCGCAACCGGCGGCGTCTGGAAAACCGGCGACGCAGGCCTCCACTGGCGACCGGTATTCGACGATCAACCGGTCCATGCCATCGGGGCGCTCGCCGTGGCGCCGTCGGACCCCAACGTCGTCTGGGCCGGCACTGGCGAGACCTTCATCCGATCCAACATCTCGATCGGTAACGGCGTCTGGAAATCGACTGACGCCGGTGAGACTTGGACGCACATGGGGCTCGAAGGCCCGGGACGCATCGGGCGCGTGACCATCCACCCCACCAATCCCGACATTGTCTACGTCGCCCAACTCGGCCATGCCTACCAACCTCAGGACATCCGGGGCGTGTGGCGAACCATGGATGGTGGCGATACCTGGGAGCACGTGCTCTTCGTGGACGGGAACACGGGCGCCGCAGACGTCATCATGGATCCCAACAACCCACGGATCTTGTTCGCGAGCATGTGGGACCTCGAACTGAAGACCTGGGTGCGCGAGAGCGGCGGTCCCGGCAGCGGTATCTACTTGTCGAAGGACGGCGGCGACACCTGGACGAGACTCGAAGGTAACGGTCTCCCGGAGCGATACGTGGGAAAGATCTCCGTGTGTCTGTCGCAAGACGATTCGCGCCGCGTCTATGCGCTCATCGAAACGGGTGATGGCGTCCCGATTCACGGCGAAGAAACGGACACCGGCGAGCTGTGGAGGTCGGAGAACGGGGGAGACTCGTGGCGATTGGTGTCCTACAACCACGACTTGGCCGGTCGGAGCGCCTACTACACACGCTGCATGGTGGCTCCCGACGATCGCGATGAGGTCTACTTCCTTTCGTCGAGCTTCAGTTGGAGTCTCAACGGCGGCGAGACCCACCAGACGACCAACTTCCTGCGAAACCACCGCACGTCCGGATGGGACCACCACGATATGTGGATCGATCCCTCGAATCCGAATCGGCAGATCATCGCCTTCGATGGTGGTGTCACGCTGACGGAGAATCGAGGAGAGAGTTGGTACCGTGCCCAGCTCCCGATTGCGCAGATGTACCATGTCACGGTCGACAACGCGATTCCCTACAACGTGCTTGGCAACCGCCAGGACGGCCCCTCGTTCCGAGGCCCGTCCAACACGCGTACTGGCGGCCTCTTCACCAACGGCGAGATCCCACGTGGCGAATGGCGCGCCGTGGGGGGAGGCGAGAGTGGCTTCGCGACACCAGATCCCGAGGACCCGAACATTGTATGGTCCAGCGCATCCGGATCTGGCGCGCGGGGCGGCATTGTCGTGCGGTATAACGCGAACAACAATCAGTTCCGACAGGTCGAGGTCTGGCCCATGAGTACCGGTGGCTGGCCAGCAGAAGGCCTCCGCTTCCGCTTCCAGTGGACGTTTCCACTGCTCATCTCGCCGCACGACAACAACACGATCTACGTGACGAGCCAACACGTACATCGGACGCAGAACGGCGGTCAGAGTTGGGACGTGATCAGTCCCGACCTCACGACAAACGACAAATCGCGGCAGACCATTTCCGGTGGCCTGACGCCGGACAACATCGGGGTCGAGTACTGCTGCGTGATCTATGCGTTCGACGAATCGCCGGCACAGCAGGGCGTTTTCTGGGCTGGAACGAACGATGGGTTGATGCACATCAGTCGTGACAACGGCCAAACGTGGACAAACGTCACCGACAATATCCCCGATCTCCCACCGGACGGCGTCGTGCGTAGCATTGACGCGTCGCGTTGGAACCCCGCCAAGGCCTACATCACGATCGAGCACCACCAGGTCGGCGACTTTCAAGCACGCGCCTACAGAACCGACGACTACGGCCGAAGTTGGACGCAGATTACCGACGGCGTGGACAATTACCCCGTGGACTACACGCGCTATCTCCTCGAGGATGCGGTACGCCCGGGACTGCTCTATCTGGGGACGGAAAGCACTCTGTACGTGTCATTCAATGACGGCGGGTCCTGGCAACCTCTGATGACCAACCTGCCCCACACGCCGTATTACGGGATAATCATCCAGGAGCACTTCAATGACCTGGTGGTGGGCACGTATGGGCGGGGCTACTGGATTCTGGACGACCTCAGTCCGCTGCAACAGCTCACCCAACAGGTCGCCAGCGCGGATGCACATCTCTTTGCGCTGCGCGAACCGTACCGGTTCCGACCAACCACTGAGCCAATGACGATGCTCGAGGATCCGGCTGTCGGCTTCAATCCGCCCAACGGTGCGTTCATCAACTACTGGCTGGGAACGGAACCCACTGGCCCGGTCCGCATTCGAATAGACAACGCCGACGGCGACACGGTTCGAATCTTGACCGGCTCGAACCACGAGGGCATCAACCGCGTGGTGTGGAATTTCCAAGGCGAGCCGCAGCCACAGATTCGCCTCCGGACGAAGCCCCTCTACGCAGACTGGGTCGAGTTCAACGACGCCGGCTGGCGTCCGGGTGGCGGTGGCGGGTTCTTTGGCGGCGGCGGTGGCGTGACGCAGCCACCGGGCACGTACACAGTCACCCTCGAGGTCGATGGCGAATCGTATAGCAGGCCGCTCACCGTGCTCAAGGACCCGAACTCAGACGGAACGCTGGCCGACATCATGGAGCAGACCGACCTGGTTGAGGCGATCCAGGCCGATATCGTCACCGCGTCAGAGATGGTCAACCGCATTGAGCTCATCCGGCGCCAGCTCGTGGACCTGCAATCCGTGGTGACCGCAAGCGGTGACAACGAGGACGTTGCAGCAGCCGCTGATTCACTCGAACAAAAGTTTATCGACGTTGAGGGCCAGATGCAGCAACTGAAGAGCGCGCAGGGCGTTGACGGTGTTCGCTGGCCCGCGATGTTGATCAGTCAGCTCCAATACCTGCGTGGCAACGTGGCGACCGCTGACTTCAGACCCAACAATCAGCAACGCGAGGTGCACGCCGTGCTGCGGGACCAGTTACGACGTCTGCAACAGCAATTCGACGAGCTGCTATCGACTGATCTACCGGCCTTCAACCGCATGCTGCAATCGAGGAACGTTGCACCAATCATCACTGACTAATGCACTGGCCATCGCGGCGTCTGCGGGTGTCGCGGTGGCATGCGGCGGGTCGCCCTCTTCGACCGCTGGGAAGGTGGCCTTCGATAGCGCCGGTATTGCGATCGTCGAGAGTGCACGACCTCAGTGGAACGATGAATCGGCGTGGCGGTTAGCGGACAATCCGTCAATCAGGATTGGCGTGGTGGACGGCGCACCCGAATACCAGCTCTTCCACGCCTCAGGGTCGTTCGGGTTGAGCGACGGCCGTATCATCATTGCGAACAACGGGACCTCCGAGATCCGTTATTACGATAGCGAAGGGCGATTTCTTCTCAAGGCCGGTGGACGCGGGGGCGGACCGGGAGAGTTCCGGTCGATGGCATGGGTCCAGACTGTACCGGGGGATTCGGTCGCGGTGTTTGAGACCGATGGTCGTGTATCGCTGTTCGACGAGTTCGGTGTGTTCGCGGGTACCGCGCGCTTGAAGACAGGTGGAAAGGCCGGCCCGGAGTTCGCCGCCCGTTTCGGAGACGGACAGTTCCTAGCGCTGAGCAATCCAGCGGTGACTGTCGAAGAGTACGCGGATCAGCCCATCGGGGTGCAGCGGGCTTCGCTGCTGGTCCGCCGCCATGATATGGGCGGTAATGCCCGCGACACGCTCGGCACGTTGCTGCACTCCGCTTACGATAGGCAGATCCGACAGGTCCCAGGAAAAGGCAGCGGCCCCGTCTCGTTGCCCGTTTGGTTCACGCCGCCGGCAAACGTCGCGACGACACCAACCGGGTTCTTCGTCGGTACCGGAGACACCTACGAGATTGCCGCCTTCGATACCCACGGAAGTCTCCACCGCCTCATCCGTCGACGTTGGAGAAGTTCGACCATTGAGCGCGACGATGTCGAGCGCGGCATCGAATACTATCGGAAGACGTGGGGTGCGACTCCCAAGGGAGCGTACCTGCAGTCACAAATCGATTGGCTAAGCGAAACACCAACCAACGGGCGCTTTCCCCCGTTCGGCACGACGTTCCTGGTGGATGCCGAGCAAAACCTCTGGGTCGAGTTGTTCGAACCCCAGAGGTGGTACGCGGGGCTGACCCCTGGCTTCCCCATGCGCTTCGACGTGTTCGACCCGAGCGGGGCGTGGCTCGGCACGGTCGGCATGCCCGACAATTTCGAGCCTACCGATATCGGCCCTGATTACGTGCTCGGCTTATGGGAGAACGAACTGGATATTCAGTACGCGTTGAAATATCAGCTCGTCAAACCCTAGGCGTCTGCGCCGACTCGTTCCCTTCCGGCGGGACCATCACGATGGTTCCGGGTACACCATCTTCGTCGGTGCACGGGCCCTTGTAGCTCCCGTCTTCCTGGCGCTCGAGCTTGCAGGTCAGCAGCATGCCCCCCGGGACCCACGCGAACTCCAATGTGGATTCACTGAGCTCAATGTCGATCAGCTCGAGGGCTCCCATCGGTGTGTCTTGCATGGTGATAACGAGGTCAGAACCCTCACCCCGGACGTCGAAGGTCACCGAAACGGCTTCGCCATCAGGAGGGTACACCGTGCCAGTCCACGTGCCCGTTTCGAGCGATTGACCCGCCGCTGTAGTGGAGATCGCGGCGAGGAGCAGGACTGGCAGAGCCAGCGTGGTCACGCGGGTGCGCATAATGCGCCTCCTGAGAGGGAATGTCGTACCCCTACGCCGGCTCGCATCGAGGGTTTCAATAACCTCGGCTGCCACCACACGCGGGAGTCCAGGAAGCTCCCTGGGCGCCTGGAAGGCCTAGGGCTTGGCGTTGCCCCAGACGGGTAGCTTGCGCCGCTCCCATGCAATCCAGCCTGCGAGGACGCCGTAGATCACGGGGGTCACCGCGTCGACCCCTCGGCCATCCAATAGCAGCGTCCCGACCGCTCCAAGCATAATAGCGGCTACCACCACCGCTCCGTACATCGCCACCGGGGGAATCAGTAACGCCGCTCCCCCCCCGACCTCGCCAACGCCCACGAGGATTCGGAACCAGGCGGGATAGCCCCACTCTGCGAAGGACCGCGTCCACCGCCCGTCCTCAAAGAACTTTGCCCAGCCTTGCTGCGCCACGATCAACGCAATGAGCACCGAGAACACCCATAGCAGCACGGTCTTAGCATGCTTCATGTGAGAGCCTCCAACTTCTCCAGCATCTCTTCTGCAATCTCCCGTAGCTCAATCGCACCGGGGGAACGAGTCTTCACGGCCCCCGTCGCGACTGTGGCGAGCACGGATTGGCAAACTTGATTGGCCCGCCGCAACCGAAACGTGCGCCGCGCGCTATTGTATTCGCCCGCGCTCGGCGCCTCCATATAGGCGAGGAGACTCGTCCGGACATCGTCGATCGTGACCTTCAACTCCTCGAGCGCCGCAAGTGGAAGATCGTCCCATGCGAGCTTGGGCTCGATTTGGTCGAGTGCCTGGCCGAGCTGCCCAATAATGCGCCGCAAGTCACTCATCCACGTCGGTCTGCAGCGCGCCGACCAACTGGCGCAACGTGCCCTTGAGAGCGTCTAGACCGGAGGCGTTGGGCGCGATGGCGGCGGCGGCAAGTTCGACCAAGACGTCTCCGCAGCGTTGAGTTGCTCGCGCGACCCGGACCTTCCCGATGTACTCGTTCAAGTCCCCGACCTGTGCGTCAGTCAATACCGCCCAGATGCTCTGGCGCAGGTTGTCAACCGCCTGCCCGAGGTCGCGGACGCCCTCGGACGAGGTGGCTCCTTGCGGTCCCTCGACGTCGATTAGCTCGATGGCCCGCCGGACCTCTGAGATTTGGGAGCGAACTTCGTCACCGATCATCGTGTGCGTCGAACCTGCGTTGGAGATGAAATACAATGGTGCACGATGCTCAACGCACGGGGATGCAGCAAGACCGCAGGTCAAACCCGGTTACGTTTTCCCGATGAGCCTTTGGAGCCATTCGACTGTTTCAAGCGCGGAAGCCCGTAGTTCAGGCAGACCCTCCGTCGTGTCATCGATGGACCCTTCTGCAAGACCGGTGCGGATGGCGCACAGGTTTGTCGCGCCCTCCGGAGACGGAACTTCCGCCGAGAACTGTTGTAAGCGGCTGGGCTCGAGGCGTTCACGTACGCAAGGAGCGTCACTCGAGCGCTATCGACCACAATCTTGAGTCCCTCCAGCGCCGGCGTAGGAAGGTCATCGCGCCCGAGTGTCGGTTCGATTTCATCCAATACCAGTCGAAGCTCGTCGGTTACACTGCGAAGTTCCTGCACAGTCAGAGCCGCGGAGCCGTGTTGAGCATTCCTGTAACCGCCGTATGATACGCGTTGAGGCCAGGAGTATCGCGCGTTAGCGTTTCGACGGTGAGATCGGCAAGCACGTCCTCACAGCTCTGCCGCGCCCGTTCCACCCGAACGCGAGCGAGATACGCCGGCAGGTCCTTCTCCTGCCACAACGAACGCGACCGAGCGTAGCGCGCATTACCTTAGTCCTAGTTTCACGCGGCCGTGGCGGAACTGGCAGACGCGCCAGATTTAGGATCTGGTGGGGAAACCCGTGGGGGTTCGAGTCCCTCCGGCCGCATCGATGTCTCCACTGCTAGCGGTTTTGCCGCTGCGCTATCCCCGATTCGGCAGGACAGTGCTCAGGTACCCCGATGGCGTCGACGAAGTGGCACGCCACCGCTTGAGCTCCCCGCGTCGACCCCGATGGAGGGCGTTCACGCGCGTACCGGTCACTAGTCGCTCCTGACGCACGGGTTCAGCGCGCTGAAGCTCGTTCCCACATCGCTGCGGGAAACATGTGGCCGAACCCCCATCAGTGCCGTGGCATTCACCGGATTGCGCTGGTAGGAAGAGCACGAAATTGCGTGGTGCGCCATGCGTTCCGGTGAACGTGTGGTTCGCTGACTAGCGGTTAGGGACCGCGCTTCCGGGGTTCGAGTTTCGCGAAGTGTGCCAGGTTCTTTGCGAACCGCACGACCAAGATCAGCAGCATCGCGGCGGCAAGACCGATCACGACCCAATCGGCGACCTGACGGACTGCCTCCGCCGTGAGCCCCGACCAGGTCGCTCCTGCGTAGAGCCCGAGGTTGCCAAGGATCAACAAGATCCGCACCTCGGTCGGTCCGAACACCCCATAGCCCATCTTGAACGACCCGTAGACCTCGGTCTCGATGTACACGTTGATCGATAGCATGAGGTACATGATGACGAGCAGGAGGGCGAGCTCGAGCGACACGTAGGGCGAGAGGCCGATTCCGCCTCCAATCACCACAGTGTTGAACGCATCCACTACATGGTCGAGGTAATAGCCATACTTCGGGCGCTCGGTCTTCCGGACTCGCGCCAGCGTACCGTCGAGGCTGTCACCGAACCAATTGACCACCAGGGCCGCGCTCGCGACGAGGAGCCACACCGTGCTTTGTGTGGTCAGCGCATAGGCGAGCCCGACCCCGACCGAGCCCGCCACTCCCAAGCCCGTGAGATGGTTCGAATGAATCGGGGCCGGCATACGAGCCGCCATGGCTCGGAGCAACCGCCGCTCCGGCTCGGCGGTGAGGAAGGTCATCTTGCGCGTGGCATCACTCATCGGGCACCTCCGCCGACTCGTACATTGTACGAGTAATCTAGCTTGCCCTCATCCTCCTGCAAGTCTGCCTGACGGCAGCCGGTCAGCGTCCGAGGATCCTGCCCCAATGTTAGATTTCCCGCTCCCAGTCAGGAATTCAGGGTCGAATGTCAGTTGATACATCCGATATCCAGATCACCCGGGTCGGAGACGAGCCCGGTGCTGCCAGCCTGCAGGTCGAGGTGACGGCCGAACGCGTCAAGGCTGCCGAGCAGCGGGCTACGGCCACCTATGCCAAACGCGCTAAGCTCCCGGGGTTCCGAAAGGGCAAGGTCCCGCACGCCGTCATCAGGAGACAATTCCGAGAAGCCATCAAAGACAGCGTTTTGCGCGAGCTGATCTCCGAAAGTTGGAAAGCGGCGCTCGATCAGGAGGACCTCAAACCCATCGCCGAACCGCGTGTGAAGGACATCTCGTTCGAAGATGACGCGCCGCTCACCTTCCAGCTCGACATCGAGGTAAAACCAGAGATCACGTTGGATCGCATCGGAGGATTCGAATTGACGCGCCCGATTACGCCTGTCACCGATGAGATGGTGGAGCACCAGATCGATGACCTCCGTCGGCGTAAGGCCCCGTGGATCCCCGTGGATGAAAAGCCTGCCGCTGGTGAGATGGTGAGCGTCAGCATTGCGACTGTGGGCGAGGCTGAGGAGCCGAAGCCATACCAAATCGTGCTCGGAGAGGGTCAGGCCATACCCGATCTCGAACAAGCGATCATGACGATGGTACCTGGGGAGTCCTCCACGACCACGGTGAAATACCCGGACGATTTCCCCGACGAATCCAAGCGCGGACTGCCACGCTCCGTGCAAGTGGAGCTCCACGAGGTGAAACGGTTGGATCTTCCGGCACTGGATGACAGCTTCGCCGCGGAGGTTGGTGATTTCGATACGGTCGACGACCTACGTGCCGCTATCCGGGCGGACATCGAGGCCGAGACTGCCCGGGACGCCGACGCTAGCCTGAGACGAGACATCATCGAACAGATCGTGGCGGCGAACAACCTCGAGGCTCCACGGCCCCTCGCGCACCGCGTTCTCAGCAGCTACGCTCAGGCGTACGAAGTCCCTGACGATCAGCTCGACAGGTTCAGCACGGAATTTCTGCCGATTGCGGAGCGGCAGGTGCTACGCGACATGGTCATCGACCACCTCGCCGAACGGGAATCACTCACCGCGACTGAGGAAGACCTGGACCACCGCATCGAGGAAATCGCTGAGCGCCGCGGGGCCAAGCCGGGCGAGATTTACGCGTCACTCCAAAAGGGTGGTCGCCTCAAGGAGATCGAACACAGTCTGACCGAGGAGAAGGTCTTTGACTACCTCCTGGGGCAGTCGACTATCACTAACGAATAGACCAGAGCGAAAACGAGATTATGCCATCCATCTTTCCACCATACGTCATCGAGCGGTCCAGTCGCGGCGAGCGAACCTATGATATCTTCTCGCGACTCCTCATGGATCGCATCGTGTTCCTTGGTACGCCGATCAACGATGACGTGGCCAACGTGATCATCGCGCAATTGCTCTTTCTCGAAGCCGACAACCCGGAACGCGACATCTATCTCTACATCAACTCACCGGGCGGCGTCATTTCGAGTGCGTTTGCGATCTACGATACGATGCAGCACATCGGCGCGCCGGTGAACACGATCTGTATGGGGATGGCAGCCTCCGCCGGGTCATTCTTGCTGGCCGCTGGGGCGGCCGACAAACGCGCCGCGCTCCCGCATGCCCGGATCATGCTCCACCAGCCTTCCAGTGGCACGCAGGGCAGCGCCGCCGACATCGAGATCGCTGCGAAGGAAATACTGTACCTTCGAGACAAGCTCAACGACCTGTACTCGTTCCACACGGGGCAGCAGGCGGACAAGATCAAAGCGGATCTGGACCGCGATCTCTACATGTCGGCCGAGGAGGCCAAGGAATACGGGATCATTGACAAGGTGATCCAGCAGCGCGCGGAGTTGGCCGTCGAGTCCACTTCTTGACGGTATCAGCGGCCGGACCCATACTAAGCCCGACCGGGTAACGCATTTATGGCGCAAGACAAGCACCTACGCTGCTCATTCTGCGGAAAGTCCAAGGACGCGGTCCGCAAGTTTATCTCGGGCCCGTCCGTGTACATCTGCAACGAGTGCATTGCGCTCTGCAACGAGATTCTTGCCGAGGATGAAGAGCGCGAAGTCGCCGACGCGATCACTCAGGTCCCAACACCGCAGGAAATCAAGGACGTCCTCGACGAATACGTGATTGGCCAGGAGCGCGCCAAGAAGGTTCTCTCCGTCGCGGTCTACAGCCACTACAAACGCATCAACTCGCAGACTCTGCGCAATAACGAGGTCGAGCTCGAGAAATCCAACATCCTGCTCCTGGGCCCCACCGGGGTTGGGAAGACCCTCCTAGCGCAGACACTGGCTCGCATGCTCGACGTACCATTCACCATCGCGGATGCCACGACGCTGACCGAGGCTGGCTACGTCGGTGAGGACGTCGAGAACATTCTGGTGAGGCTGTTGCAGGCGGGCGACTTCAACGTCACCGAGTGTGAGCACGGCATCGTCTACATCGACGAACTGGACAAGGTCGCTCGAAAGAGTGAAAACCCGAGTATCACGCGTGACGTCTCGGGCGAGGGAGTCCAGCAGGCCCTGCTAAAGATTCTCGAAGGGACGGTGGCGTCCGTCCCGCCGCAGGGCGGTCGCAAGCACCCGCAGCAAGAATACATCCAGATCGACACCCGCAACATTCTCTTCATCTGCGGCGGCGCGTTCGACGGCCTCGAAAAGATCATCGAGGCGCGCACTGGCCGACGCCGCATCGGGTTTTCCAAAGAAGAGGTTGACTCCGGCAAGGCAGCGGAGACCCTGGAGAACCCGTTTCGAGATTCCGAACCAGACGATCTCCTCCGTTACGGGCTGATACCTGAGCTGGTCGGACGGCTACCCGTGGTCGTAGCGCTCGATTCGCTGGACGAAGAAGCGCTCGTTCAGATCCAGCTCGAGCCCAAGAACGCGCTATCCAAACAGTACAAGAAGCTGTTCGAGCTCGAGGGAGTGGGCCTGACCTTCGAACCCGAGGCGCTGCGAGCCGTGGCGATCCGCTCTATCAGTCGCGGGACTGGCGCTCGTGGGTTGCGGGCCATCCTCGAAGAGGTCATGACCGATATCATGTTCGACCTCCCGGGTCGGGAAGATGTACGTGAGGTCGTGATCACCAAGGAATGCATCACCGAGGGACGCCCGCCGCTCATCGTGACCGAACACACCCGGGCGAAAAAAGAGGCCTGAACACCGTCACCTTTGTCGGGAGCTTTCCTCAGCCCGACTTCGATCTCAAGCCCGTCCTTCCCGAAATCGCATTTGTCGGTCGCTCGAATGTCGGAAAGTCGTCGCTCATCAATGCGCTGCTCGGCCGCCAACGCCTGGCGCGCACGAGCCAAGTTCCGGGAAAGACTCGGTTGTGCAACGTGTTCGACGTCGAGGGCCGCTATTACGTGGTGGACCTGCCGGGGTACGGCTACGCCCGCGTTTCGAAAGCGGATCGCGAACGGTTCCTTCAACTGATGGCGGGGTATCTACAGCAGCGTCCTACGCTACGCGGCGTAGTGTGGCTCCTCGACATCCGACGCACACCGTCAGACGGGGATCATGCTATTGCCGCGATCTTCGAGGAACGTGGCGTTCCCGTGCTCGCGGCGGTGACGAAGGCCGACAAGGTGGCGAGAGGTCGGCAGGCAGCGCGCGTAGCAGATATACTTGAATCATTGGGACTGGATCAGGAGCAGGTCGTCGTGACGAGCGCGCATACGAAGGCAGGTATTGAAGAACTCCGAAACGCAGTGGAGCAGTTCGTGACGGAGGCCACGTGAACCGGCGGTCGCTCTTTGGGGGATTGCTCGTCATGGCGATGGCCTCCGCACCCGAACTTATCCTGGCACAGCGGGACACCACCGACTACCCTCCCGCCGGGTTCGGCTCTCTGCGACAGGATGACATATCAATAGGATTACGCACGACCGAATTCGAGATCCAGATCGTCCCTCTCGACGAGCGCGTAATCCGGTTGTTATCACCCGACACGTATCGCTCACTCCACCGGCTGAAGACCACCCGAACCTCCGACCTCGAAGCGGTCGCCTTCCGGCGGGGACTCCGCGCGCCAAGCCTGTTCTTGGTCAGGTTCTTCGGACTGCAACGCGCCGTCAGATTCGAGCCGGAGTTTCTTACAATCACGAGTCAAAACCGCTTGTTCCGCGTTGCGGACATCATCTCACTGTCTCCCCTGTGGAGCGGCCGCCAGCTCAATCAACGAGAGACAGCGACCGCGATCTACGTCTTCGAGGACGGGATCCGGATCCTTGACCCGATAACGGTATCCTATGCCGGCGCTTCCAGTGATGCCTGGGGGGCGTTGCTCCGTAGACTGGAACGCGAGCGGGCCTCAGTGCTCGCGCGTGCCGCTCGGGGCACGCGCTAGCGACGCTTCTGCTCGGTGCGACGCCACCTGCACCTAGCTTCGGCACTCAGGCGTAGCCATCTTATCCCAACGAACACACAGCAATTGGACATTTGATGCTCCTCCACCCGCTGGGAAAGCTCCTGCCGAGCGAGCGTTTCTTTGGCGATGCCGGCCCCAAGAAGGCGCTCGAGAGGGCATGACAGGGCTGTGGGGCGTGCTTGGCGCTCTTGCCGCTGGAGTGCTCGGGCTTTGGATTGGCAGCCGACGCAGCGCTTCCCGCATCCAACAAATCCAACACGACGTCGAAACGGGACGAGGGGAACTGAAGAGGAGAATGGACGAGATCTTCTCGCTTCAGGAGCTGTCCTACCTTCTCGCGGATACCATTAGCCTCGACCGCATCGCGGATCAAGTCGCACAATACGTCGAGCGGTTTGTGGCCAGTGATGGCGTGCTGGTCGCGCTGACGCACGCTGCGCCACGCCAGATCCAGGTCGTGGGTGCCAGTGGTTCGCTCAAGTCGCTCAAGGGTCAGGCGACCAACTACGGCGACGCCTCGTTGGTCACGAAGACCATGGCCAACCAGCACCTCGACACGGCAACGGCACCGGCCGACCGGCCAGTGAGCATTTTCGGTAGCGAGCTCCGAAGCGGGACCCTGGCCGCCGCTCCGCTCCAGGCGCACGGTGAGATCCTTGGCGCCATCGCGCTCGTGCGGGATCGTGAGACGCCGCTGACCGATGCGGACCTCCGACTGCTCACGACGGCCGCCGCGCATACGGCCCTCGCGTTGGGGAACGCCCGCTTCGTCGAGTTGATCCGCACCGGCAAGGATCAGTGGGAGGCCACCTTCGACGCAATTGCGGACGGGATCGCCGTCGTCGACGAGCGGGGATGCATCCGGCGGGCCAATCGTGCGTTGAGCAGTATGACGGGGGTCCGCGTGGTGGACCTTATCGGCAAGGAACTTGCACCTCTGCTTGCAACCGACCAGAACCTTGTCACACAAGTAGTCAAGGACTCGGGCGGCGGACCTCACCCCCTGGTTGCTCGCTCCGATCAGTTGAAACTTGTACTCCGACTCACGGCTGCGCCAATGGGCGAGGCGGCATGGGCTGTCATCCTCATCGAGGACGTCACCGAACAACAAGCGCTCGAAGCCTCGGTTATACAGAACGAGAAGATGGCCGCCGTTGGCCAACTGGTGTCCGGCGTTGCGCATGAACTCAACAACCCACTTACGTCCATCACCGGTCTCACAGAGTTCCTGCAGCAGCAACCGTCTGTGGACGAGCGCGGGCACCAACATCTCTCCGTCATCCGTGAGCAAGCCGACCGCGCCGCAGCAATCGTTCGCAACCTCCTTGCCTTTGCCCGTCCACCATCGCCGGGAACAGCGAGAGTGGACATGAATGATGTGGTAAGCCGCACTATTGCGCTGACACGGTACGAGATGAGGCTCAGGGACATCGAGCTGTCCGTCGACCTCGACACCCAACCAACGAATGTTGTCGGCGATCTCTATCAATTGCAGCAAGTCGTACTGAACCTCATCACAAACGCCATTCACGCGGTGGCCGATAATCCACCAGCCCGTGAACGGCGCATTGCCATCAAAACATCCCGGTCTGACGGAGCCGTGGTCCTCGACGTTGGGGACACCGGTCCCGGTATCCCCGAGGAGACCGCAGCCAAGGTCTTCGACCCCTTCTTCACGACGAAAAACCCAGGCGAGGGAACCGGGCTCGGTTTGTCGATCACCTACGGCATCGTGCAATCACACCGTGGAGACATTCGGGTGGTTGCGGAGGACGACGCTGGGGGGCGTTTTGTCGTGTCGCTCCCGGCAGCACAATCCATGGCGTACCAGGAGGGGGCGGCACCCGAGCGGCCAGCCGAGGCTGCACGCGAAATCGTGTCAGCATTGGTGCTGCTAGTCGACCGTGACGCGGCTGTGAGACAGATGATCGATCTCGTGTTTTCTCACGACGGGCACACGGTCGTGGTAGCCGATCCGGACGAACGTCCCGACCTCGCGCTCGATGCGGCGGCCTACGATCTCATCCTCGCCGATCCTCGGGTACCTGTCTCCACGGGAGGTACGTTTGCGGATTGGGTCAGACGCGAGCGACCCGAGGTCATGGAGCGCACGATCTTCTTGACCGCTGACGTGCGACCCGAAACCACCGAGTGGCTCGAGCGCACCGGGTGCCGGTTCTTTCACAAACCCTTCAACGTACAGGAGCTCAAGGAGGCCGCGGACCGGCTCCTGAGCGAAACGAAGATGACCTAGGAGGAGGTTCTAGGTATCCCGGCGTGGTGCCACTCGACGCGTGCGCTGCAGCAACGCCTGTAGGCGGGCCGACAGCGCTTTGGCACGGAAGGGTTTGGAAAGAAAGTCGTCAGCTCCCATCTCGAACACTCGAACCTCGTTGTCCTCATCCCCTTTCGCCGTCAAAACGACGACTGGGATATTCTCGGTTGCTGGTCGTGAACGCAAATGTGACAACACCCCATACCCGTCCAGGCCAGGGAGGTTGAGATCGAGCACGATGATGTCCGGAGCGTGGCGGTCGACCTGATCCAACGCCTCAACGCCATCCGCCGCTTCACTCACGTCATATCCGTCGCGTTCCAAGAGGTCGCGCATGACCTTTCGCAGCTGGTCCTCATCATCGACCAGCAAGACCTTGACTCCATGACCCGCTCCGCCGTCGGCTTCGATCGGTTCAAGCAGCTCGAACTCGGTCGAAATCGGCTTGTCGGTAATCTCCCCAACGAGTTCCGCGGCGATCACGGCTGGGTCGGGACGCTTCGTTTCCCCTCCTGAGGCGCGACTCGTGCGTCCAGACGTCCGTTTGTCGCGGTCCGGAGACGGTGTCTCGTCTTCCTCATACGGAACGTCCACGACGCGCAGCAACTCGTCGATCGTCGACTCGCCCCGCAGCACATGGGCGAGCCCGCTTTCCCACAAGGAGCGCATGCCCGCCTTGCGACCGGCTTCCGCGATCCTCTCGGCCGACTCGTCGTTCGTGATGGCCCGCTCCACCTCCGGGGTGATGTTCAACACTTCCAGAATCGAGAATCGCCCTTGATAGCCGGTCATTGCGCATTCCGGACATCCAACAGCACGGTACAGCGGCGTGTCCGGCGGGATCCACCGGTGCAGTTTTTCGGGAATGGCCTCAACCCACACTTCCTTGCATGTCGTACAAAGGCGTCGCATGAGCCGCTGCGCGACCACCCCGCGTAGAGCACTGGCGATCTTGTACGATTCCACACCGATATCGACCAATCGCGTCACGGCATTGGCCGCATCGTTGGTATGCAGTGTGGACAGCACCAGGTGGCCGGTCAACGAGGCCTGAATCGCAATGGTCGCCGTTTCGCGATCTCGAATCTCACCAACAAGCACGACGTCCGGATCCTGACGCAGGATGGAGCGCAGCGCAGCGGCGAAGGTCAAACCCGCTTTCTCGTGCACCTGGACCTGTACAATCCCTTGAAGACGGTACTCGACGGGATCTTCCACGGTGACGATGTTCACGCCTTCGCTTTGCACGTGACGAATCGCTGAGTAGAGCGTCGTGGTCTTCCCCGATCCGGTAGGTCCTGTCACCAGAATCACGCCGTCACGGTATTCGAGAAGCGTTCTGATCCCTTCGACCTCGTCCGTATTCAGCCCGAGCGATGACAGATCCAGCACGGTGCGCGACGAATCCAGGACACGAACAACGACCTTTTCGCCGACGGCAGACGGAAGCGTCGAAATGCGCAGGTCGACCGGTACTCCGTTGATTCCGATCCGCGCACGTCCGTCCTGCGGCCGCAAGCGGTCGGCAATGTCCAAGCCCGAAATGATCTTGATCCGGGAGATGAGCGGTAAGGATTTCGGTATCGGATTCCATACCCTCGAGGAGTTGACCGATGGCGTTCACGGGTTTGTAAAACTCCTCGATCTTGTCGCGGATAGACGTTGGGCTGGCAAGGAGGATTCTGACCTCGCGTCCGGTGGCAAACGCCAGTGTCTTCTCGCAGTCAAAATCGAATGGATTGGCTGTCGCGATCTCGAGGTGCGAGTCGGTCATGTTGATCGGCAGAATGTGATACTGCCGACAAACCTGTTCCGGCACGATCTCTCTCGCGCTGGGTTGACTTTGTGAGAGGTCGGCGAGCTTCAGTCGGAAGCGCGTCGACAGATTGCTCAGCAGTTCCTCGTCAGTGACGACACCAGCGCCGACGAGGAGGTCCCACAGGAATTCCTCGTCCCCGCCATCGGTCTCGAGTTCCTCAAGCTTGTCCGCACCGACCATCTCGGCAACCGTAGGCCTCAACCATGCATCGCGATATTCCGGAACGGTTTACCTCCCTCTCAACGCCTGGGTGTAAGTCGACCGAGTAGTAAAAGCTACCTGGGCCTCAGAGCGCACGCCACCGGCGAAGCCTAGAGGATCTCCCACAGGTCGCGCCGCACATCGACGGTCAGCGCAACTCCCGGATTGCGAAGCCGAACGCCAAAATTCACCCGGAGCAACTGGTGGAACCACTCGACCCCCAACCCCACGACTGGCCGCACACCCGAGCTTGGAACCCATGGCATGTTGGCAATCGGCCCACCGGCCCAGCCGGCACCCACGAACGGAGCAACGACGAGCTGCCGACCCGTCGACGCCAGAGGCCCGAGGGAGATTGCGGGGAACGGCACTGGCATGCGCCACTCCACGGTTCCCACCACCGCGTACCGGCCACCCCAGGCGCGGAACGTCTCCCCAGCCAACGTGCCTCGCCCACCCATCACGAAGGCCCGATGCGGCGGGAGCTGGTTGCTGCCCCACCCGGCCCATCCTCGCGTGACCAAGTCGGTGCTTCCGACGGGGACCTGGAGACGGCCGGTCGCCCAAGCCCGAACGTAATTGCGGCCGTCAGCCAGCCCCCCTTCGAGATTCACTGCACCGCTGACTTGCCGGCGAGATCCGATGGTCGACGGCCGGCGCCCGACGGTGAGTCGCCCGACATCGTACGTGCCTGCGCCGAGTGGCGGGTTCACGCGGAAGCTCCCGCGCGCGGGAGCGGTCACGATGGCCATCGTCGTACTGCGCTCGACACCTCCCCCTAATCGAAGGAAACCTCTCGTACCGAGGCGCCACTCACCCGACACGAGCACCCTATCGGCGAGGTAGTAGTCCCCAAAGTCGTGGCCGCCTTCCTGCGCGATCACGGAGTTGAGGAGGGGCGAGATCACTCGCTCATCCGCCACGTCGCGGACCGAACGTTCGGCCAGGACACCCAACGTGAGGCGCCCGAGCCGAATACGGGTGTCGAGCCGGCCCTTGACCCGCTCGTCGCTGAACCCGTATGAGCCAGCGGGGGCGATCTCCACGGAGCCCCACGGCCGAAACACCCACCCGAGGCCTACGGCGACACCTTCGACGCGATTGAAACGCGCCAGGTCAGAAAGAGACCCCGCACTCGGGCGCGCGCGCGCCAAACCGGAAAGGGCGCGCGCACCCGCCACGTCTGCGATCTCCCCGCGTATCTTCTCGAGATCGAAGGTGGCCACCGGTTCGCTCGCATCTCTGACTGCCGTCTCGAACGGCTCGTCCCACACAAACGCATCACGGACAGCCCGGGGCGCAGCCACGATCTCGGCGCCGTAGAAGACGGAGTCCTCCAAACCGAGATTGAAGTCGTACTCGTCGATTTCCCAGCGGCCCCGGATGATGCCTCTGGCGGGAAGGTCCAACCACTTGGTGCGTCGCCGGATTTCGATCTCTTGTCGGCGTGGCAGCCAAAACCGCCGATTCCAGAGACCATTCTCCAGCACGATCGTAATGTCCTCGAGCGTGTCATCCAGGTAGGCAACGCTCGTGAAGTTGAATCGGATGACCACCAGCTCTGCCGTTTCCAGGTCAACAAACAGGCTTCCAATGATCCGAGGCTCGGTGTAGTCCTTGGGCCGGATGCGGATCTCCCGAACCCGGACCTGGCGATCGGGTAAGCGCATGACGATGGGTGGGACGCCCGCAAAGTCATACAGCTGTCGGCCGGTGGGCGATAGCGGATGGGGAACATCTCGAACCTCATCCCCCTGTCCCAACCTGATGTTGTCGCCGAAGTTGTTTTGGACAATGCCGAGATGATCGCGGTGGTATTGGATATCCGTGGGAAGATCAGCGCGATCACGCCACCCGATGATGCGTTGCTTGCTGCTTCCCGGCGTCCGCCAGTAAACTTCCAGCTGGAGTTCGTCAGACTTGACCAGTCGTGGGGGCTCCGAGAGCCCTTCTCCCAGTTGCGCCAGAAAGAATACGAAGCCATGCGCTCGAGATCTATAATCCGTGAGATTGCTGTCGGCGCGCACCTCGGCGCGACGGGCCACGGCGCGGTCGACCAGGTCCAAGGTCTCGGGTGTGTTCCACTGCTGTCCCGCCAGCGGGGTGGGAACCGCTACCAGAGACAGGAGCGTGACGGCGCGAAGCGTCATGCGGGTAAAATCGTCCACGTGGCTCGGTGCATGATAACCACCACCTCGATTCTCGTGGCCGGGTGCACAGACATCGGGGGGCCGTTCGGAGGTCCAGTCGCAACCGCTGACCTCGCCATCCTATCCCTCCAGTCGACGGCACCCAGTCCCACCACGAGTTCGTTTACAGTACTCAATAACCAAAGGACCGTGCGGCAAGTGCTCCATCCCGATGCCTTTAACACACCCTTCTTGGTGCTGACTTTCCCGACTGGCAGTTTCGAGAGCCTTGGAGGCACCCCCGTTGGCCCCACGGATTCCGTCATGGTGGTTGTCCAGCCTTCACCCGGCACGTACGGATTCACGCTCTCGCCCAACGGATTGGTCTTCGGTACGCCGACTCCGTCGGTCCGGCTGACGTATGGTCAATACGGAGATTTCTCGGCCGGAACCGCCTCCTATCCAACGGCCGGCGAGTACGAGGCCGCGCTGGGCTTGTGGTATGAGGTCTCACCGGGCCTCTGGGAGTCCGTCGCTGGCTCGGGACCGGACGGCCTGAACGCCGTGCAGGGTGCTGTGACGCGGCCCGGCGCCTACCTCGTCGCCGCGCCGCGGTAACGCATGCGGACGACGTTCGAAGCCTTCGTCGAGCAAGCTCGCGAGGGCGGTGTGATTCCGGTAGCTGAGGAGTTTTCCACCGATACCCTCACCCCCGTGGTCGCATATGCCGCCGTTGCGCGCCCCCCGTTTGCGTTTCTGCTCGAATCGCTCGTAGGGGGTGAGCGCTGGGCCCGGTACACGTTCATCGGAACAGAACCACGGGAAGCCTGGCGGTACCGTGAGGGTCAGGTTGAGCAATGGACCGCCGGCCGCGGCTGGAGCGACAAAGGCCAGACGGCAGACCCACTGGAGCACCTCGCCACGCAACTTCGATCACAGCGTCCGGTCGTCGCCCCTGGACTGCCCCGTTTTGTCGGAGGAGCGGTGGGCTATCTAGGCTACGACGTCGTACGATCCATCGAGAAGCTCCCAGCGCCTCCCGCCGACGACCTCCACATCCCGGAGGCCATGTTCATCATCGCGGATTCGGTCGTCATCATCGACAACGCGTTCGCCCGTGCCATTCTCGTGACGAACACCTTTGTCGAGGGCGGTGCGACCCGAAAGACGCTCCAGCACGCTTTTGACCGCGCGACATCGCGGAACGCGGAGTTGCTCGGGCGGCTTCGGGAGCCGCAGCATCTCGAACCGCTGTCGCTCGGTGAACCAACAGACCTCCCATCGCAGACGCAATATTCACGGTCGCGTTTCGAGGCAGGCGTCGAGCGCATACGCGAATACATCCGCGCCGGGGACGCCTTTCAGGTCGTGCTCTCGCGTCGCGAGGACGTGCCATGCGCCGCCCCTCCATTTGACGTGTATCGTTGCCTGCGAATGTTGAACCCGGCACCCTATCTGTACTTCCTCACCTTGGACGACCTCGCGCTCGTTGGAAGCTCACCGGAGGTGTTAGTGAGGGTGGAGGACCGCGACGTCACCGTGCGACCCATTGCGGGTACTCGTCCCCGGGGGGCAACGGACGCGGACGACGTCGAGCTCACGGACGAATTGCTCACCGATCCCAAGGAACTCGCTGAACACACGATGCTGGTCGACCTCGGACGGAATGACATCGGGCGTGTCTGCGAGTTCGGGTCGGTTCGCGTCACGGAGGACAAAGCGATCGAGCGCTACTCGCATGTGCAACACATCGTGAGCCAGGTCGACGGACGTTTGCGCCAGGACGTGGACGCGGTCGACGCGCTGCGGGCGTGCTTTCCAGCTGGGACCGTGTCCGGCGCACCCAAGGTCCGGGCAATGGAGATCATCGACGAGTTGGAGCCCACGCGCCGCGGTCCATACGCTGGTGCGGTGGGCTATCTCGGTTGGGGCGCAACGTCCATGGATTTGGCCATCACCATTCGCACCGCGCTGTTGAAGAACGGCACAGCCCATATCCAGGCTGGCGGAGGCATCGTTGCCGACAGTGTGCCAGCGCGCGAATTCGAGGAGACCCAGAGCAAAGCCGGGGCTGTCCTTCGCGCCATCCAAGTGGCCAACGCCGCCCATTAGCCAAGGGTTTACGGGTCGGATATATTCTGGCGACGGAGGCATCTGTTTGACGGAATTCAAGCTGCTCAGCACCACCGGCGACCAGAGCGTTGAGATCACACCGGGACGCACACTCGTCGTGGGCCGCGCGGTAACGAGCGATTTCCCCATCTATGACCCCACCGTATCGCGGCGTCATGCCGAATTGACGCTGCAGGATGGCGGGGTACATGTGAAAGACCTGGGCTCGTCAAACGGGACTTTTGTGAACGGGGAGCGGGTCGCTGAAGCCTCGGTCCACGCCGACGACATCATCACGTTTGGGAAGGTCGCGTTCAAGCTGATCGCGGTGGCGCCGGCAGTGCCGATGGCCGCCCCTGACCCAGGGGGATTCGCCTCCAAGCCGCCGCTAGAAGCCACAATCGTCCGTCAGGTCGCCGTCGAGCCGGCTGACCTGGACGCCGCCGTCAACCGGTCGCCCAGCGCCGCGATCGCGGCGCCCGACGAGGCCGCTCTCGCCGAGTCGAGCAAACTGCAGCTACTCCTCGACATCTCGAAGGAACTCTCGAAACAACAGGACGTAGACAAGCTGCTCGAGAAAGTCGTCGACATAACGTTCCAGGTCATGAGCGTTGACCGCGTCTCGATTTTGATGCTCGAGGGACAATCCAACGAGCTCGTGCCACGCATTTCGCGAAACCGTCTAGGCGAGGTTGGTGGCAGCGCTCGTGTTCCGCAATCGATCGCGCGTCGCGCAGTCGGCGAGCGCCTGGCCATCCTCACCGACAACGCCGCGACCGATGAGCGGTTCGGTGGCAAGTCCATCGTCATGCAGAGCGTACGGTCAGCCATGTGTACGCCACTCATGGGGAGCGAGGGGAGCGTTCTCGGCATCATCTACGTCGACAACATGACGGCCGTCAACTCGTTCGGTGATGAAGATCTCGAGTTCTTGATTGCCTTCTCAGGTATTGCCGCCGTCGCTATCGAAAACTCACAGCTGACAGAGCGCGTCCAACGGGAAGCGGTGGTGCTGTCGAACTTTCGTCGGTACTTCGCTCCCGATTTGGCCGAAGCCATCGCCGGTCAAGAGGAGGCGGTGAAGCTCGGTGGTCAGAAACGACCGGTCGTGGTGTTCTTCAGCGACATACGGGGCTTCACGTCCATGTCTGAAAACATGAACCCCGATGAGATCGCAACACTCCTCACTGAGTACTTCACTGAAATGGTCGAGATCGTCTTCGAGAACGGGGGGACGCTCGACAAATTCATGGGTGACGCCATCATGGCGCTCTGGGGAGCGCCGCTGGCTGATAAGCAAGCAGCCGATCGCGCGATGAACGCCGCAATAGGCATGATGACCACGCTCGAGAGCCTCAATCAAAAATGGGCGCAAGAGGGTCGTGAGCAGCAGGTGCAGATCGGAATCGGCATCAATTTTGGGGAGGTCTTTGCCGGGAACATCGGGAGCGATGCCCGTTTGGAGTACACCGTCATCGGAGACGCTGTCAATGTGGCGTCGCGCCTCTGCGATAAAGCCGGGCCTGGCGAGATCATGGTGTCAGAACCGCTGTATCGGGCGTTGACATCCCCGCCCAGCGTGGAGGCGCTCGACCCTATCGAGTTGAAAGGGAAGGCCCAGGCCGTCCCCGTCTATTGTGTGAAGCGGTAGGGCACCCCCACGTCCTCCAGTAGGTCCACGGCGAGCCGAAGCGGAAGCCCGATGACGCAGAAGTAGTCGCCATCGATCCGCTCCACCAACAGCCCACCCAATCCCTGCAGACCATAACTCCCCGCCTTGTCCAAGGGCTCGCCGGTTGCCACGTAGTCACGAATCATGGCGGCGCTGAGTGAACGGAACCACACCCGCGTGACCTCGTAGCGCGCCTTCACATCGTCACCGCGAACCACGGCCACGGCCGTGATCACACGGTGGTCGCGCCCGGACAACTTCTCGAGCATCGATTCGGCGTCGGAAGCACTCACCGGTTTCCCCAGAATCTCGCCATCCACGACCACCACCGTGTCAGCCGCTAACACCACCTCCTTCGCGCGCGACCTCGCAACCGCCTTAGCCTTCTCGATGGCCAAGCGTACCGCCATGGACTCCGGGAGTTCACCGGGCTCGGCTCGCTCATCGACGTGCGCCGGGACTACCTCGTGTGCGATGCCAAGGCGTTCGAGCAGCTCGCGCCGCCGCGCAGATCCGGACGCGAGTATGATCACCGTTCGAGCAGCAATGTTACCGGCCCGTCGTTCACGAGGTGCACTTCCATCACCGTGCCGAACCGTCCCATCGCGACCGTGAGGCCTCGGGCTCGCAGCGCTTCCACAAACGCCTCGTACAGGGTTTCGGCAATCTCGGGGGGTGCCGCATGTACGAACGACGGGCGCCGACCCTTTCGCACATCGCCATACAGCGTGAATTGGGAGATAACCAGCAGGCTACCTGCCACCTCTGGCAGCCCGAGGTTGATCTTGCCCGCTGCGTCCGAGAACAACCGGAGTCCGCCGACCTTGTCTGCCATCCACTTCACCTGCTCAAATCCGTCTCCTGAGGTGAAGCCGACCAACAAGACGAATCCGACCCCGATGGAACCGACGACGTGACCGTCGACCGAAACGGAAGCCTCTGAAACGCGCTGGAGCACCACGCGCATGAGTCAGGTGTGGGCTGGGATGGATCCGACAGTAGGGATACGGGCCACGCGGCGCCAGCGATGCATCACTCAACCGTTACGGACTTCGCCAAGTTCCGTGGTCGATCGACATCACACCCGCGATTCACGGCAACGTAGTAGGCGAACAACTGAAGGGGGAGTACGCTCAAGACTGGCGTGAGGAAATCGAGCGTCTCCGGAATCGTGATGAAGTGATCAGCCAACCCGAGAATGCGGTCTTCACCCTCGGTGATGATCGCCAACACTTGTCCGCGGCGTGCTTTCACTTCTTGGACGTTCGAAACGATCTTCTGATAGACATGGTCCCGTGGCGCGATGAATACGACGGGCATGTTCTCATCGATCAGTGCGATCGGGCCGTGCTTCATCTCTGCGGCTGGATACCCCTCGGCGTGGACATAGGAGATCTCCTTCAACTTGAGGGCCCCCTCCAACGCGACCGGGAAGTTGTACCCGCGCCCCAAATACAACGCGTTCTGCTGCCGCATGAACGTCTCCGCAAGCTTGGCCACACGGCCCGCGCCGTCCAAGACCATGGCAGCCTGTCCAGGAAGACGACGGATGGCCTGCACGATCTCTCTACCCTGAAGGACCGAGAGGGCTCGAAGCCGACCGAGACGGAGCGTGAGCATGGCAAGTGCCGTGACCTGAGAGGTGAACGCCTTGGTGCTGGCCACACCAATCTCGGGTCCCGCGTGGGTGTAGATACCGCTGTCGACCTCGCGCGCGATGCTGCTGCCCACGACGTTGACGATCCCGACGGTCCGCGCCCCCCGTTGTTTCGCCTCGCGCAAGGCCGCCAGCGTATCGGCGGTTTCGCCGCTTTGGGAGATGCCAATGACGAGCGTCGATTCGTCGACCACGGGGCTACGATATCGAAACTCGGACGCATACTCGACCTCAACTGGGATCCGGGCGAGCTCTTCCATCATGTACTCGCCGATCAACGCAGCATGCCATGATGTGCCGCACGCCGTGAGTACGACCCGGTCGTACCGCAATAACTCCTCATCGGTGAGGTTGAGGCCATTGAGCCGCGCCGTGCCTTGATCCTCGAGCAGTCGTCCGCGAATCGTATTGCGAATGCTCTCGGGTTGCTCCATGATCTCCTTCAGCATGAAGTGCGCGTAGCCGCCGCGGCCGATGGTCGCTAGGTCCCACTCGAGCGTCGTCGCGAGCTTCTCGACCTCGACAGCACGCAGGTCAGTGATCTGATAGCTATCGGCGCGGACCTGCGCGATCTCGCCGTCATCCAGGTAGACCACCGTGCGAGTATGGTCGAGCAACGCCGAGGCGTCGGACGCAACGAAGTTCTCTCCTTCCCCTAACCCGATGAGCAGCGGTGACCCATTGCGCGCGGCAATGATCGTTCCGGGCTCCATTGACGAGACAACCGCAATTCCATAGGCGCCATCGACCTGATGGAGGGTGGCCGCCACCGCATCCATCAAGGATCCGTCATAGAGTTGCTCGATGAGGTGCGTTAATACCTCGGTATCGGTCTCGGACCGAAACGTGTGGCCACGCCCGGCTAGCGCCTCACGCAATTCGTCGGCGTTCTCGATGATGCCGTTGTGGACCACCGCGATGGTCCCGCCACAGTCGATGTGTGGATGTGCGTTGGCCTCGGTCGGTGCACCGTGTGTAGCCCACCGCGTATGGCCGATGCCCGTGGTTCCCTCGATACCTGCCGTTCTCACACCCGTTTCCAAGTCCGCCACTCGACCCACCGCGCGCTCGATGACGAGACCCGAAGAATTGAGGACGGCGATACCGGCGGAGTCATACCCCCGGTACTCGAGTCGGTGGAGACCGTCGACGAGAAGCGACGCAACAGGACGCGGACCAACATACCCAATGATGCCACACATGATCGCTAGACCACCTCGTCGAGGACCGCGCGCGCAGACGCCACTAGCGCTTGGGCTTCAGCCTCGGTTGGTGCCTCCGCAATGAACCGGATAATGGGTTCTGTCCCCGAGGGTCGAACATGGAGCCAACGATCAGACCACGCTAGTCGCAGCCCGTCCTGATTGTCCGCGGCGGCATCCTGGAATTGTCGCTCGAGTGCGTCGTAGACCGTCGCGAGATCCTTGCCGCGTGCTGTCTTGGCCTTGACGATGGCATATGTCGGCTTGGCTGCAACCAGCTGCGATACTGAGCGCCCGTGCCTGCTAACGAGATCGAGAATGAGTGCCGCCGCGACCGGCGCATCACGACCCGCATGATAGCTGGGCAACATCACCCCGCCGTTTCCCTCTCCCCCGATGACGGCCTGGCGCTCAATGAGCGCATGAGCCACGTTCGCCTCGCCCACCGGCACTCGCACCACCGGGGCGTTGAATGCGCGGGCGACGTCATCCACAACCATGGACGTCGAGAGGTTCACAACTACGGGGCCGACTATGCGATCGAGCACCGCATGGACCGCAAATGCCAGCGTGTAGTCTTCCCCAATGGGACGGCCGTGTTCATCCACGACGGCTAGCCGATCCGCATCGGGATCCACGGCGATCCCAATATCGGCATTCACGCGCCGCACGAGGTCGCCCAACTCACCGAGATTGGCTGGGATCGGTTCCGGAGACCGGGGAAACTGTCCGTCGGTCTCAATGTGAATGCCCTCCACGGTGCATCCCAGGGACTCGAGTAGTTTCGGCATAATCGAGCCTCCTGCCCCACGCACGCAATCCAGGGCGACCTGGAGCTTCGCAGCCTTCACGCGCTCCACCTCCACGAACGGCAGACCCATGACTCCCTCGAGGTGTCGATCGACCGCCTCCGCGTCCGTGGACCGCGTACCCGCTCCTGTCTCACCTGACTCGCCCGCATCAGCGAGCGCAAACACCCTCGTCACGAGCTCCCCGCCCAGGAATAAGCCATCGGCACCCACGAACTTGAGGGCATTCCACTCAATAGGATTGTGAGACGCGGTGATGATGATCCCACCGGCCGCGCGATGATACTCAACAGCGAGTTGTGCGGTCGGCGTTGGGATCAGACCGCAGTCGACGACGTCGATGCCAACTGCCGTAAGCGCTGCGACGGCAACGTCGCGGAACCGAGGGCCCGATTCACGTGAATCGCGCGCTACGACGACCGGGCCGTCACACGCATCGGTCATCAACACTCCAAACGCACGTACATGCCGGTCGACCACGTCAGGAGTCAAACTCTCGTCCACGATCCCACGGACACCCGACACACTTCTCATGAGGCTGCTCACGTGTGCTCAGACCCCTTCCCCCCAAAAAGAGCGGACCGGGCGACACGCCCGGCCCTTCGTCAGCCAACGTTACCGAACACCCGAGCGTCGATCAACCATCGGTTGCTGAACCTTCCCGCGAGGGTGTAGCTTCACCTCCGTGCAAGGAAAGACGGACCGATGACTCGTATCTTCGACGACGATCTCGAACACGCGCTCGCGACCAGAGCCGTGCATGCCGGCCAGCGCCCGGACGAAGCCTCCGGCGCGATCATGACGCCGATCTATCAAACCTCGACGTACGTGCAGACGGCACTGGGAGAACACAAAGGGTTTGAATACGCGCGAACCCGCAATCCCACTCGTGACGCCCTCGAGCGGAATGTCGCGACACTCGAAGGAGCAACGCACGGGTTCGCGTATGCCAGTGGTCTCGCAGCAACCGACACCGTCCTGAAACTCCTGTCGGCCGGTGATCATGTCGTGTCAGGCTGGAATCTCTACGGTGGAACCCACCGACTCATGACGCATATCTTCGAGCGACATGGCCTGGAGTTCTCCTTCGTCGACACGCGCGATGTGGGAAGAATTGAAGAAGCGCTGCAACCCGCCACCAAGATGATCTTCGTCGAAACGCCGACGAACCCGATGATGCACCTCACGGACCTTGCAGCTACGGGCGCGCTCGCCAAGGACCGTGGGATTCTGCTCGTGGTGGACAACACCTTCGCCACCCCGGTACTGCAACGGCCCATCGCGCTCGGCGCGGAGATCGTCATTCACTCTACGACGAAGTACCTCAACGGCCATTCTGACATGGTCGGAGGCATGGCCGTGACGACCCGCGATGACATCGCCGAGCAGCTGGCGTTCATCCAGAACGCAGCGGGTGGAATCCCCGGGCCGCTAGATTGCTGGCTCGCATTGCGGGGAACGAAGACGCTGGCACTCCGCATGGCCCAACACGATGCATCGGGGCGCGCGATTGCCGGGTTCCTGAACGAACATTCACTGGTCCAGCACACCTACTACCCAGGCCTCCCCGACCATCCCCAGCATGAGTTGGCGTGCCGGCAGATGTCTGGGTTCGGCGGCATGATCTCGATCGAACTCGGGTCGACGCCACGCGCCCGCTGTTTCGTCGAGACCATCCGGCTCTTCGCCCTGGCCGAGTCTTTGGGTGGGGTCGAGAGCCTGATCGGACACCCGGCATCGATGACCCATGCGTCGGTGCCGAGGGCCATGCGTGAGGAAATGGGGCTCACCGATGGGCTCGTTCGCCTCTCTGTGGGCATCGAGGATTTGGACGATCTTCTGAAAGACCTCGACCAGGCGCTCGCCGTGGCCGCCAAGGCATGAGGTCGCATTTTGAAACTGCTCGCGGCACCCCGCGTAGGGGACACCGATAACCAACTGTCGCGAGCGATCGCTAGGAGGACGTAATGGCAAAGACCCTGACCGAGATCTCCGCTGTTAGCTGGGAGCATCCGGCCGACCGAGCAGCCTTACAAACGCTGCGCGCTGTTCCCGGCTTCGACGACGCCGTGCGGAAGATCATGTCCTTTTTTGGCGAGCGCGGGATACGGCTGATCTTCCAGGCCAACGCGGTGCGTGTGGGCCCGAATCAGTTTCCGGAACTTCACGCCATGTTGACCGAAGTCACAGAAACGATGGATTGGCCGAAGCAGCCGGAGCTCTACGTCACACAGACACCGATCGTCAACGCCAGCGCGGTCGGATTCGACGATCCCTTTATCGTGCTCCACTCGTCCATGCTACGCCTTTTGGACGAGGACGAGACGCGGGTCATCGTCGGCCACGAGCTCGGCCACATTATGAGCGGGCATGCGCTCTATCGGACCGTGACCATTTTGATCCTCTTGTTCGGCTTCCAAAACCTGCCGTTCCTTGCCGGCCTGGCGCTGCTCCCGATCAAGCTGGCACTCCTGGAGTGGTACCGAAAAAGTGAACTTTCGTCCGACCGTGCCGGCCTCCTGGCGACCCAGGATCCGGTTTCGTCGCGCAGCACGTTCCTCAGACTCGCCAGCGGCTCCGAGCAATACGCGCCGGTCCCCTTGATTGCCAACCCCGATCTGGACGTCTATATGGAGCAGGCCCGCGAGTACGACGACCTCGGGGGCATCGACCACATCTACAAGCTCTTGAACACGGTCGGCATGACGCATCCCTTCCACACGCTGCGCGCCGCCGAGCTCCAAAAGTGGATTGACGACGGTGCTTACGATCGTATCATCAACGGGGATTACGTTCACCGGGGCCAGGAAGAAGAGGATCGACCTCTCCGTCCTGACCTGACGGAAGCGGCCAAATACTACGCTCAAGAGGCAAAGGACACCGCCTCCGACATGGTGGACGCCGCCAAGAAGGCTGCCAGTGCCTTCACCGACGCAATCAAGGAGCGAGCCAAGAAGTGAATGTGCTGGTTGTCGGAAGCGGGGGGCGCGAGCACGCATTGTGCTGGGCGCTCTCCCGCTCCGCAACCGTGTTTGCAGCTCCCGGTAATCCTGGCACGGCGAACCTCGGCCACAACCTTGCCGTCGACATCTCCAATCCATCGACCTTGATCGGAACCGTGCGCGAGCACGGCATCGACCTCGTCGTTATCGGGCCTGAAGCACCGCTGGCGACCGGCCTGGCGGATGCACTCAGCACCGAGGGAATCGCGACATTTGGACCCACGCAGGCCGCCGCCCAGATCGAGGCCTCGAAAGCCTTCGCGAAGGACATCATGTTCGCGGCGGGTGTCTCGACTGCGCGGAGCGCAACGTTCACGGACCAAGACCAGGCGCTGGCGTATGTCGCCACGCACGAGGAGCCGCTCGTGGTCAAGGCGTCGGGACTCGCAGCCGGGAAAGGCGTCATCATGTGTGAGACCAGGACCGAGGCGACGGACGCTGTACGTGAGATGTTCGGCGGTCGCTTCGGTTCTGCCGGTGAAGAAGTGATCATCGAGGCGTTCCTCACCGGTGAGGAGCTGTCCGTGTTCGCGATGACCGATGGCGAACGGTACATGTTGTTGCCATCCGCCCAGGACCACAAACGCCTGGAGGAGGGTGACCACGGACCGAACACTGGCGGTATGGGTGCCTATACTCCGGTGTCGATCGCCACTGATGACTTGTTGGCGCGCGTGGGGGCGGAGATTCTGCATCCCGTCCTACGGGAGATGGCACACCGGGGGACACCCTTCACAGGGATGCTGTATGCCGGTCTCATGATCGACGAGAGTGGCGCTCCCTCCGTTTTGGAGTTCAACTGCCGCTTCGGTGACCCGGAGACACAAGTCGTCCTGCCGGCGTCGGGCGACTTAGACCTCGCCAGTCACATGTGGGCGATCGCCCACGGCGACAAGTGGGACGCCCCAGAGGCCCTTCCTGCACGGATCGCCGCCGTCACCACCGTCATCGCGGCGGCGGGTTATCCTGCTGCGCCAGTCAAAGGCGCACCCATCCACATTCCCAGGGAACTTCCACCGGACACTGTGCTCTTTCACGCGGGCACGAAGCTGGACGACGACGGCACGCTACGCGCCAACGGCGGGCGTGTCTTGTGCGCCACCGGTCTCGGACCCTCGGTGGCAGTGGCCTCCGAGCGCAGCCGCGAACTCGCTGAAGCGGTCGCGTTCGAGAACGCTCTGTACCGACGCGACATCGCGTGGCGCGAGGTAGCGCGTGCCGGAGCTGCCTGAGGTCGAAACCATCGTCCGACAATTGCGGCCGCAACTCGTCGGCCAGACCTTCCGAAATCCCAGACTCTTTCACACCGACGTTCTTCGAGGCGTTCGCCCGGCCCGCTTCGTTGCCGCGCTTCACAACGCCAGGGTCGGCAGCGTGACGCGGCGGGCGAAGCACATCGTGATCCGGATACAGGATCGCGACCGCGTGGTCATCCAGCCACGCATGACCGGAGCTCTGTTGGTGTACGAGCGACGGCTCAGTGCCGAGCAACGCCGGTACGCGGTGCTGCAAGTCACGTTGCCGGGCCGTCGGTACCTCGTCTATCGCGACGTGCGTCGCTTGGGCACGATTAGCCTCTTGGACGCGGAGGCATGGACCACCTATACTGATCGGATCGGTCCCGAACCACTGTCCCCGAAATTCACTGCCAGCTGTCTTGAGACCCGCATGCGACGCACGCGTCAGGCCATCAAGAAAGCGCTCATGGATCAACGTCTCTTGGCGGGTGTGGGCAACATCTACGCAAACGAAGCCCTCTTCCGAGCCCAGATCGATCCGTCGCGACCGGCGGACGGGCTCTCACGCCCCGAATGCCGACGACTCCATCGGGCCGTGCGGTCGGTGCTGCGCGCGGCCGTGGACGCCGGTGGCACCACGATCCGAGACTATCGGACCTCCACAGGCGACCCAGGCTCCTTCCAACACGTGCTGCAGGTCTACGGCCGTGGTGGAGAGCCCTGCGTGCGATGCGGGACCCGGCTCACGACCACCCACAGCATTGATGCCCGATCCACGACGTTCTGCTTTCGGTGCCAAGGACCTGGCTGATGAAGGTCGCCGTGGTATTTGACACGCCGAACGACGGCTGGGACGACGACGATTTCAAGAGAGAAGTTGCCGCTGAGGTCGAGGAACCGGAATACGAGGTTGCCGAGGCCTTGATGGCGAAGGGCCATACCGTGCTCCTAGTTGGTGTGCACGACGATCTCACCCACCTGATTGAACGCGTGCAGCAGTTCGAGCCTGATCTGGTGTTCAACTGCGCGGAAGGCTTCCACGGGGACTCTCGACTCGACTATGTCTTCCCTGCAGTGCTCGAAGCCGAGGGATTGCGGTACACCGGCACCGCTCCAATCGGGCTCCTGACGTCTCGGAACAAGGGGATGAGCAAGAAGCTGCTCTCATACCATGGCGTCCGCGTCCCGGGGTTCGTGACGTATCGCCTCACCGATCGGCTCACCTCTCCACCAGAGCTGCAATTTCCACTCTTCGTCAAACCGCTGCAGGAGGACGCGTCGGCCGGGATCGCCATGGCATCGGTCGTGCACGATTTCGATCACCTGAAGGAGCGTGTCGCGCACATCCATGAGTCCTTCGGGCAGCCCGCAATTGCCGAAGAGTTCATCGAAGGACGGGAGCTGTACGTGAGCGTCATTGGCAACCGTCCAAATCTTGAGACGTTGCCAATCGTCGAGATGGTGTTCGACAAGGATCGCACGTCTCCGCACGAGCGTATCGCGACCAAGTCAGCGAAGTGGGACGTGCCGTATCGAGAGCGGAAGGGTATTCGGAACGTGTTTGCACGCCCCATCGCCCAGGTGGCGGCCGAGCAGATTGACACCCTCTGCCATCTGGCGTATCGGGCACTCTGGCTGCGCGACTATGCGCGGCTCGACGTGCGTTTGACCTCAGACAACCAAGTCTGGGTCATCGAAGCCAACGCCAATCCGTTCATCAGCTTTGGCCACGACATGGCGAATGCTGCCGAGAAGACTGGGATGGATTACTATGCCTTCATCGAACGCCTCGTGACCATCGCGACGGAGCGCTATGCACTCGAAGCGTAAGCATCGGCACCCAACCCCGAGGGTGGAATCACGGTGCAGATGCGGCCAAGATTTGAAGCGGTTCTGGTCGTTCTGCCCGTGGTGCGGACGGTCGTTAACCTGGGGCGACGATCCCCCGAAAACGGATGCTGAGTGCGGCTACTGCGGTTGGGTCGTATCGGACCGCCACTCCTTCTGCCCGTGGTGCGGCTCGGACATTTACGAAGAAGGCTACTCATCCGAGGATCCGTTGCGCGCACCGAAGGGATTTCGCCAGGACGCGAGGTGCGATTGGGGTTGTGGTGGTGGAGTGCAGTACCCAATGCCGTTCTGCCCTTGGTGCGGCCGAGACCAAGATTGGCCGGACGACAACACCGGGAGTTGTCCACACTGTAGTCGCGGCGTCGAAGACTGGTGGCACGTCTGTCCATGGTGTGGGTTCGACCCCTCCGGCCAAGATCTCATCGGGGCGGCGTTGGCCCGGGTCCGGGGCCTCCTCAAAGCTGCCAAGATCAAGGACTGGGGATACCGAGTCCTATTACGGCCAGGCGTCTCGGGTGTCGATCCCCGATCACCCAAGCTGGTCGAAATCGATCGAGATTATGTCGTAAACGCCAAGCGACGGACCGAGATCCCGTGGCGCATGCTTGTTGGCCTGATCACACACGAGCTTGGCCATTCGTTCCTTTACTACCATTGGTCACTATCCCGAACGGACGAGTTCAGGCGCGTGTTTGGCGAAGTCCACAAGGCCTACCGAGTGCAAGACGAGACCTGGGTGGACTTCGCCAAGAAGCGAGTCAGCCGGGTGAAGTCAGCATACGTTACCGCCTATGCCGCAACCCACCCACTCGAGGACTTTGCGGAGGTGTTTCGGATCTACGTGTCGCGGAAGGCGAAGATGAAGGAACTCTTCACCGAGCTCGGGCGAGTGAACAAAGATCTCATCCTCTACGAGAAGTTCATTCTTCTGCACCGTTTTGTGCGATCGCTGAGGGGATGGCGATAGCCCACGCGCTGGTTCTCCCGCTTCGCGACCATGCGTCGCTCCGGCGACGTGTCTCTGCACTGGCCGAAAATCGCCCAGCCGTTTATCGGATGCTGGATCCGACAGGGCGCGTCATCTATGTCGGCAAGGCAAAGCAGCTCCGGACTCGAATTCTCAGCTATTTCCGAGCGCGGCCTCCTCACAAGGCCGCCCGTATTCTGCAAGCCGCGGATGACATCCAATGGGCCTACGTACCGTCGGAGTTCTCCGCGTTGCTCCGTGAGCTTCGCGAGATAAAGCGACACCGGCCGCTGTACAACTCACGCATGAAGCGGCGTCGCAACGTCGGCTTCATCAAGATCTCTGGTGGACCGGCTCCGAAGATCTACGTCGGCTCCACCCCGGGAAGCCGTGAGGTGAGCCACTACGGCCCCTTTGTGCATGTGGGACGCCTGCGCGAGAGCGTCAAGATCCTGAACGACGTGCTTGGCCTGCGGGATTGCGCCCTCGACGTCTCCATTGCGTTCGCGGAGCAACGCGACCTGTTCGAGCCCGAGCGTCGGGCGGCGTGCCTCCGGCATGAGTTGGGAACGTGCCTCGGGCCATGCGCCGGATTCGTCACGGAACAAGACTATCATGGACGACTGGCGATCGCGACGACGTTCTTGGAAGGCCGTGGGATCGATCCGCTGAATCAGGTCATCGAGACGATGGCGCGCGCGAGTGATGCCCAGCACTTCGAGATCGCCACACGGTGGAGAGAGCGCTTCGATACCTTGACCTGGCTCCTCGGTTCGTGCGCTACGGCCCATGCGACGCTCGAGAGCCTCAGCTTCGTGTACACGGACCCTGGGGCATACGGCGACGACCGCGCGTACGTCGTTCGCCGGGGTACCGTGAGAGCCTCAGCACCAGCCCCGCGGTCGCCAATTGAACTCGAGGCATTTCGTGCGCTAGTGGCGGAACATGCCGACGTGGCTCCCGAACCCGGCCCCATCCCGTCTGACGCCATCGATGAGACCTTGCTCGTAATGAGTTGGTTCCGCAAACATCCACGAGCACTGCGGCGGACAGTCCCCCTCGGGGATTGGCTCGACCAACACACGGCTTGACCTCGATGATCCTGCCCGCCTTACAAGTCATTGTTGGCCTCGTCCTACTCTGGTTCGGGGGCGATTACCTCGTTAGAGGGGCCACTCGCATCGCTCTGTGGACCCGCGTGTCCACCACCGTTGTCGCGCTCACGGTGGTCGCCATGGGTACGAGTCTGCCCGAGTTGGCCGTGAGCCTTGGTGCGGGCCTGCGCGATTCCATCGACATCGCCTACGGGAATGTGATCGGGTCGAACGTGTTCAACGTCGGAGCTATCCTCGGCGTGGGTGGCCTCCTGGCCGTGATCCCCGTCAGCCGGCAGACGATCCGCATCGAGTATCCCATCATGTTCGTCGTGTCGGCGGCCGCGATGTTGCTCGCCCGAGATGGGTTCGTCGACCGCCTCGAGGGCGTGTTCCTTCTCATCGCACTCGCGATCTTCATCCTGTTCATGATCTGGCTCGGCAGCCGCGATGTCGCCCGGGAAGAAGCCCGTGATCTGCAAGACGAGGTGGCGCGCACCGCTCATCTCGACCCTCGAGGTGAAGCTCGTTGGGGGGTGGCGATCACCTCGGTGGTTGGCGGTGGTGTCCTCTTGACGTTGGGCGCCGACCAAGCTGTGCGCGGTGCGGCGTCTCTTGCCAGTCTGATGGGGATTCAAGAACGTATCATCGGCCTGACGCTGATGGCGATGGGCACGAGCTTACCTGAGCTAGTTGCGACGATCGTCGCCATCCGACACGGCCGACCGGAGATGGCACTCGGTAACGTCATCGGCTCCAACATCTTCAATCTTCTTGGCATCCTTGGGACGACTGCCGCGGTCGTCACCGTGCCGGTGAATCCGGAGGCCACGCGACTCGATGCGTGGGTGATGCTCGGGTTTTCAGGCGCGATCTTCCCTATGATGTATTGGGATAAGTCGATTCGACGCTACCACGCCGTGATTTTACTGGCCGGCTTTCTCACCTATATGGGCTATCTCGCAACGCACGCAGCGGTGCGATAGCAGTGTTGCTTACGGTGCGGTTCAGACAGCCATGATGGGGTACCTCTCATTAAGGGCTCGGCTGGCACTGGTCATCGTCGTTTCGTTGGTCAGCCCACACCCGATCTCATTTCGCGAAGGTGGGTACTTTCCGCTCGCAGCCATGCTACCGTCGCTGGATTCATGGGACATGATAGGCATGTTTGCCCTACTGTTCGCGGTATATGGGATGCTCTGGTCTGCCATTTCTTTCGCTCTGTTTGCTCCACCACGAAGGTCAGATTGAGCGTATGAGAATCCGGCCATGATGTACACGGCTCTGATCCTTGCGAGCGGCCTTGCATACTACGCGACCCCTATGGTGAGCCAAGAAGGCCCGTGCGACTTCTTCCATTCCGCATTGCAGCAGATCCCGCATCAGTCCCTGGACCGTACCGCCGGTGAAATCGAATGGCTGTGGGACGGCAGTATACACCAAGGCTGCCAGATCGTCTTTGTCACCACGGATTCGCTCACGACCGACGTCGATGTTCCTGACTTCGACGCGCTTTCGGGTTCCGACATGGCCAACCTCGGGTGGTACCCCGTCGATTCCCTTACCGCCGACGGAGCGGGATCCGGTGTGTTCGGCATCACGAACGGCGACACCCTGTGTCTCGTGCGATGGTCGCAACCCGCGTATATCGATGACGACGGCGAGTTCGTGCAGAGCGAAACTCTCACCATGACCATTCAATGTCGCACAGTTTGAGACGACGGATTGCTCCGGTGAGCCTACAGCGTCACTAGTCGCGCTCGCGGTGGGATACCCGGCTCGAGTTCCATGACCCCAACCGACCGTGACTCATTGTAGCGCGGACTTCCGGCGGACCCTGGGTTCATCACGGTGACCGTCTTGTCCACCAACTCCAACAAGGCTCTATGGGTGTGTCCGTAGACGATGATCTCGGCGTCGGGAAAAGCATTGTGAAGCTGCGCAGGCGAGGGCATCCCGAATTGATCTCCATGAGTGACTACGACGATAAAGCCGTCGAGCTCGAGACGCGCGACCTTCGCACAGCGTTGACGAACGGCAAGCCCGTCGGTATTCCCGTACACCGCCGTGACGGAAGCAAGGGCCTCGAGCTCGGTGAGAATCTCAGGCGGACCGATGTCGCCAGCGTGGAGGATGTGATCGACTTCGCGGAACACCTCAAAAACAGCTGGAGGCAACACGCCATGCGTATCTGAGATGATCCCGAGACGCATCGCCTCGTCGTCCCGCCGTTCGCCTCAGCCGCTCCAGCGGGGAACCAAATCGGCGTCAACGCCCATCTGATCAAGCACACGCTGGACGATGAAATCCACGAGATCCCCGACAGAAGTGGGTTGATGGTAGTATCCAGGTGCCGCCGGCATAACCACGGCGCCGGCTTCCGCAAGCGTGGTCATATTGCGCAAGTGAACGAGCGCGAGGGGCGTCTCACGCGTGACGACGATCAGCTTGCGTCGCTCCTTGAGCGCAACATCAGCTGCCCGCTCTACGAGCGACCTGCTGTTTCCCGTCGCGATCCCCGCCACGGTCCCCATCGAACACGGGCAAACGACCATGCCCGCACTCCTCGCCGATCCGGAGGCGGGAGTGGCACCACGATCGGCGTTATCGAAAACGGTCACAGTTTCCCACGGCCCGCCTGTCGCTTCGACCAGCGCGTCCATCGAGGCAATACCGACCTCAGTTTCGAGGAGCCGCCAACCATGGCTCGACACGATGAGGGAAATAGGCAGCCGCTTTTGCACCAGCGTTTGCAGCAGCCTGACGGCGTATGGTGCGCCAGAAGCGCCGGTCACTGCCAGGGTCCATGGCGCTTCCGTCGTCATCGGCCTCGCCGATTCGGGGTCGGCGTCTTGTGTGGATGCCGAAACGGACCACGTGGTGCAGGGCCGGACGGCATATTTGGACGCGCCTTCCGTTTCGTCGTGCGCCTCTTCTGTCGCCGTGGCTTCGTGGACTGTGGACGACGGTCTTTCACACCAAGCGATCTCCCAATGCAAAGACGAACACGACGATGCTCATCACGCCGTTCATGCGAAAGAATGCCGCGTCCAATTTGCTCAGATCCCCCGGCTTCACAAGTCGATGCTCCCACGCTAGAATGGCCGCGGCAAGCACCACACCCACGTAGTAGTACCAACCGAATGGCGTGCCCAACCCAAACGTGACGAGCAAGAGTATCGTCATTCCGTGAAGTACCTTCGCCACGCGGATACTCATCCGGTCCCCCAGCAACACGACGGCGCTCTTGAGTCCTTCCCTCCGGTCAAACACTTCGTCCTGGAGTGCGTAGAACATGTCGAATCCCGTTACCCACGTCAGCACTCCCAGCGCCATGATCACGAGGGTCCACCATGGACGGCTCCACGCCCCAGTTATCGCGAGGTATCCCCCAACTGGCGCGATAGCCAAACTCGCGCCCAACCAGAGATGCGACCAGGAGGTGAACCGTTTGGTGAAGCTGTAGCCCAGTATCCACACGAGCGCGAGAGGAGAGAGTGCGAGACAAAGCGGGTTGAGCGCCGCCGCACAACCCACGAATACCGCACTGGCAACCAGCACGGCCACCACCGCTTCGGCGACGGACATCCGACCCGATGGAAGCTCGCGATTCCGTGTCCGAGGGTTGAGCCCGTCGACATCGCGATCCACGATGCGATTGAAGCCCATCGCTGCGAATCGCGCAGCCGTAAAGGCGATCACCACTAACACGACGGCGCGTGGGTCGAGCGGATACGCAAAAGACGCGTACAACACTCCGACCAGTGCAAACGGCAGGGCAAACAGCGTGTGCGGCAGCTTGACGAAGTTGATGTACCTGATCACGTGCGACCGGCCGGCAAATGTCTGACCGTCGACCGGTGCCGATGTCATCGCGAGCGTGGTCGGAGCGAAATGCCGAGCATATCCCACATGGCGTCGACCTTCGCGCATGTCGCGTCGTCCATTTCGATCACGCCCGGCCAGTCGCGATCGAAGCCTTCCTCTTTCCACTTCGTGGTCGCATCGATGCCCATCTTTGAACCGTAGGTAAAGGCGCGCGAAGCGTGATCCAACACATCAACGGGCCCATTGGTGAACCGTACGTCGCGTTCCGGATCGATATGATTGAGTGCCACCCACCATGCGGTATCGGGGTCTCGCACATCGACGTCCTTGTCGACCACCACTAGAAGCTTGGCGAGTGACATGAGCCCCATGCCCCATAAGGCATTCATCACCTTCCACGCCTGACCAGGGTACTGCTTGTCAATCGAGACGAACACCAGATTGTGAAAGATGCCGTACGCCGGCATGTGGTAATCGACGATCTCGGGTAGGTTGAGTCGCAAGAGCGGAAGGAAGATGCGCTCGGTCGCGTGGCCGAGATAGAAATCCTCCATCGGCGGCCGTCCCACGATCGTCGTGGGATAGACAGGATCGTCGCGCATCGTGACGGCGGTGACATGCACCGCTGGGTAGTAGTCCGCGAGGGAATAGAAGCCGGTGTGGTCGCCGAATGGGCCCTCGAGCACCAACGACTCCGCAGGGTCGATGTACCCTTCGATCACGATGTCCGCCTCTGCCGGGACAACGAGGTCGCTGGTGACGGCTTTCGCCAGCCGAACGGGCTTGCGACGCAGAAACCCGGCGAAGATATACTCGTCAACATTTGGCGGCAGCGGAGCCGACGCCGAGTAGATGGACGGTGGATCACCACCGAGCGCGATCGCGACAGGCATTCGCTCGCCGCGCGCGGCCATGTTGCGCCAGTGCGCCGCGCCTACCTTGTGCCGTTGCCAATGCATCGCCAAGCGGTGACGATCGAGAACCTGAACTCGGTACATGCCCACGTTGCGAACGCCGCTACGCGGGTCCCTGGTGATCACCTGCGGCAGCGTAATGTACGGCCCACCATCTCCGGGCCAGCACGTGATGATCGGAAGAGCAGTGAGATCGACGTCGTCGCCACGCCACACCGTGGCCTGGCACGGCGGCGTTCCGCCCACGGTCCTAGGCGGGTACTTCGCGATCTCGGCTAGCTTGGGGAGCATCGCCAGCTTCGCCTTCCACCCCTCCGGCACCTTGAGCCTGACCATCTCTTCGATACGTCGCCCAATGGTGTCGAGATTGTCGACCCCTAGCGCCATCGCCATGCGGCGCATGGAACCAAACAGGTTGATACCCACAGGTATGTCGGCCCGCGCACCGCTAGCCAGAACCACGTGTTCGAACAGCAAGGCCGGTCCGCCGTGTTCCGATTTCATGCACCGATCGGCGACTTCGGCAATTTCCTTGTCAGCCGAAACCGGGTGGGCCACTCGAACGACCTCGCCCGCGTCGTCGAGCGCCTGCACGAAAGACCTGAGTGAGTCGACACTCACTGGCGTTCTCCCCAGAACAGATGAGCGATACCGAAGGTCAACGGCATTGTGCCGACCCCGACAAATCCCACTTCTCGCAACAAGGTGCAAAACGCCTCGACGTCCGGGAAGTCTTGTACCGAGTCTGGCAGATACGAGTACGCGCTCGCGTGTTTCGACACTATCCGGCCAACCCGAGGGAGGACGTGTTTGAAGTACATCAGATAGAGCATGCGCAGCGGCCCGGGACGAGGCGTGCCGAACTCCAATACGACCAGACGAGCACCGGGCCGAAGCACACGATGTGCTTCCCGTAAACCGGTGCGAAGATCCGTCAGGTTCCGTACCCCAAACCCGACCGTGCACCCACTGAAGCGGCCATCACTGAAGGGCAACTCCAACGCGTCCGCCCCCACCGGCCTGAGCGCCCAGTGCTTCCTCTTCCCGAGCTTGAGCATGGGCACGACGAAATCGGCCCCGACAACCTCGCCGCAAAAGCCGTCCCGTCTGACGAGCTCGGCCGCAAGATCGAGCGTTCCCGCGCACAAATCCAGATAGGTACCGCCGGGCGCGGATTCCCATTGGAGCCGCCCGATTGCCATCCGGCGCCACCTGCGGTCAATGTTGAGGCTCAGGACGTGATTGAGGAGATCGTAGCGTGGGGCGATCGCGGTGAACATGCCGCGAACGTACGACCGCTTGTCCTCCACCCCTTGGATCACACCCTGTGGGGTCGAAGTCATTAGGGCGCCAAAGATACTGGCACGCTTAGACTTGCCGCAACGACGATGCAAAATGAAACCATTCTCAGCGGGAAGCGTAGGAAGAGCTACCGGGCATGCACCAGACCTTCGATCCCTCGCTCGCCTCCGACCAGGATGTGGTCGCTTGGGCACGTGACGGCGCGGATGCGGCGTACCGCGAGCTGCTGCGACGCTACGAGCGCCCCGTGTTCTCCCTCATCTATCGTATGGTACGAGATCGCGAGCTCGCCGAAGACCTGACCCAGGACACATTCATCAAGGTTCTCAACGCACTCGATCGCTACAACCCGGACTACAAGTTCTCATCATGGGTCTTCAAAATCGCGAACAACGCGACCATCGATCACCTGCGTCGTAAGGAGCTCAAGACCCTATCACTGGAGGGCGCGCCACAGGCAACGACACAGGATCGTATCGAGGCAACCGCGTTGCAGCTCAGCGCGAGCGATGAATCGCCGCTGGAAGAATTGCAGGCGCGCGAACTCGGAAGCCAGATCGAACAGGCGATTGAAGCGCTGAGACCGGAATACCGGTCATGTATCATTTTGCGACACGTCGAAGGGCGCCCGTACGAGGAAATCGCCGACATTCTCGATCTCCCGCTGGGTACGGTCAAGACGTACATCCACCGCGCACGACACGAATTGAAACAAGCACTTGCACCGGCACGCGACTGAAACCCCTGGTCGGTCCCGACGTAGTGGGGGGCGAATGGAGAAGGCTCGATGAATCGGAACACACCCGCTGAAGAGGATCCCGTCGTACACGGGTATCTCACAGCTCTGAGACGGCCCGAGCCGCGGCCTGGACTTGCCAACCGCGTGTTGGTCAACGTCTGGCAGCCAAAGCCCCGCTGGCTGCGCCGATTCGAGGCGTCGTATGCGGACCTGGTCGAATCCGGCCGGATCTGGTTCGTCCTTGGTGCGTTTGCGGCCGGAAGCTTGATCCCCGTTGCGGCGAGCGTGGCGCTCGTCTGGGCATGGGGCAACCAGCTCGCCTGGGGCGCGGACCGCGTCGTGCCCGACCTGTGGGCTGGAATTGTCGCGGGCTGGCAAGCGGCCGTCGCCGAGGTGTCGGCAGTGTGGAACGCCAGCATACCTGGAACAGACCTCCTGATGACGGCCGCTATTGTGACCGTCGTCACAACCGTCATCTGCAGCGTGGGGCTGTACCGCATGGTGCGGATCCGCGGGAAGATGCGATCATGAATCGAATGACACGTGCGACAGCGGCCGCATCGGTGGCCATCCTTCTCAGCGGAATCTCAAACGCTGGGGCTCAGGAGACGACCGGCTCGGCGACATCTGCCTCGGTGGTGGTGCGTGACAACGTGGCGCAAACTGTCGAGGTCGCTATCGATCAGTCGGCCGAGGTCGTCGGCCACAGCGTCGAGACTTCGGGCACTGGTGGATCACTCACGTTCGACCTGGCGAATGGCGAACAGCTCCAGGTGGCTCTCAGTCGCGGAAGCATCCGGCTGAATGGGGACGCCATCGGCGAATACGACGTCGACGGTCCATTGGCCGAAGCGTGGGGAGAGTTCCTCACCGACGTCCAGGGGTCGAGCTCCGCTGAGGTGCTCGACGCCTTGCGAGGTTGGGATTGGAACATCGGCGACGTGACGATGGCCGACTTCCAGAAGCAGCTCGAGTTTGAGCTTGCGAAGCTCACCGCAGCGGAAGCGGCACTCGCCGGTGTCGAGCTCCGGGTGGACGCCGTCCCCGAAACCTCGTTTGAGGTGGTCATCCCCGAGATCGCCATCCCGGCTGCACAGTTCGAAGGAGTGGGGAGACGGGGTGATGCCTCTCCTTCGGTGGTTGGGGGCATTGCCGGCAACTTCTTGAGCCTATTGGCCTCGCTCGTTGCACTCACTTTCATGGGGTTTGGGTATCTGTTCTTCGCGCCCCGCCAGCTGAGCCACGTGGCGGATACCGCATGGCATTCCTTCGGGCGCTCCTTCCTGACGGGGCTCTTTGCACAACCACTTCTCGTGCCGGCTTTCGGGGCAATGATTGCCGGCCTGGCGCTGACGGTCGTTGGGATCCTGGTGATCCCCTTTGCGATTCCAGCATTCGTCGCATTGCTGATCCTCTCGGTGACTGGTGGATACATCGCGTTGGCTCGCTCTGTCGGCGAGATCTACATCCGGCGGAAGGGCGGGATCGACCACGAACAACCCGGGTGGATGGAACTCAAGTACGTCTTCTTCGGCTTGCTTGGCCTGTTGTCGATCTGGTTGCCGGCGGTGTTGCTGAGCTGGGTACCGGTGGCGGGGACACTCTTGATGGTTATTGCGGCAGTCATGACGTGGGTGCTGGCGACCGCGGGCTTTGGCGCCACGATTCTCACTCGCGGAGGTGTGCGCGGAACCATCGTACGACGGCTGGACTATGCACTAACCGACCAGCAGCTGTGGGACACGACCCCCGGTATCACGTCTTCGACCGGGTGGAAGTCGCGCGCGGGGAGCTGATGCGCCTTCCGACAGCAATCGTCGCGCTCGCCGTTCTCGTTCTCGGGACTCCGCTCGTCGCGCAAGACTGGCAAACCATCAGCACAAGTCGTCAGTTTCACGCGGAAGAAAAGCTTGTAGCGTCGGTCGAGTTCCTGACGGGCTCCATTCGCATTCACGCAGCAGACGCACGCACGCTGTATCAGGCCCAGATGCGATACGATGCGGATCGGTTTCGGGCCCGCAATCGCTATTACCCCTCTTCGAACTACCTGCGAATCGGACTGGATGTGGAACACCTGGGTGGTGACATCGAGTTTGACGAAGGCTCACCCCAGTACTTGGACCTCGCGTTGCCGCTCGCGGTCCCGACTGACCTCCGCATGGAATTTGGCGCGGCTTACGCGGAGTTAGAACTCGGCGGGCTATCAATATCGCGCGCCACCATCAAGACGGGCGCCAGCAAAACCTCATTGCGATTCTCCTCAGCGAATCGAGTGGATTGCCGCCAGCTCGAGGTTCAAGCTGCCGGTGCGCACCTGGAACTCGCGCAGCTCGCGAACTCACGTTGCCGCCGCGTCGCCGTCACTGGTGGGGCTGGCGAGATCACGTTGGATTTCACTGGTTCGTGGGCAGACGGCATGGAGATGATCGTGCACGCCAAGATGGGCCTTGGCCAACTCACGCTGCGCATTCCGGAGGATGTCGGCGTGCGTGTCGACTTGGATCGTTTGTTAGTGGGCTTTGACAAGGCGGGCTTCATCAAACGCGGCTCTCGCTGGTACTCCCCGAATTTTGACTCAGCCGCGGCGCAGATCAGCTTTGAGATCGATGCCGCGTTCGGCGACATCGACGTGGTCTGGGTCCGCCAGGGCCGGTAGCGACCTCAGTTGGTCACAATCGGCAAGCGCACGCGCTTGCCTCCCGCTCGCGACAACACTTCATCCGTCACACTCGCCAGCGCTTGCGCCGCCGGCGATTCCGGATCGGCCACCACCACCGGATTTCCGGCATCCGCTGCTGCTGCCATCGCGGCCTGCAATGGGATCTGACCTAGGAGCGGCACGCCGACCTCGTCCGCTAGGCGTGATCCGCCTCCCGCGACGAAGATTTCGCTGCGATCGCCACAGTGTGGGCACACGAAGTAGCTCATATTCTCGACGACGCCGAGCACTGGCACCCCAACGCGCTCGAACATCTTCGCACCTCGGAGTGAATCGCCCACTGCCATCTCCTGGGGGGTCGTGACGATGATAGCACCCTTCATGTGAATCGACTGGGCGAGTGAGAGCTGTGCGTCACCAGTCCCGGGCGGGAGGTCGACAATGAAGAAGTCGAGTCGCCCCCAGTCGACATCCTGGAGGAACTGGGTGATGATCTTCGTGACGATGGGCCCTCGGAAGATGGCGGGTGCATCGCGTTCCACGAGCAGGCCGAGCGAGATCAATTTTACCCCGTACTTCTCCAGGGGCATGATCTTTCCATCCTGGATCCCCGGCTTTTCATCCACACCAAACAGTCGGGGAATGTTGGGGCCGTAGATATCGGCGTCCATCAACGCGACTGATTTACCGCGCTTGGCCAGTTCGCACGCGAGATTCGAGGCCACGGTCGACTTGCCCACCCCGCCCTTTCCACTCGAGATGGCCAATACATTTCCGAGATCGGAGAACTCCATCGGTTGCGGGGCCGCGGGTCGGGGGTGCACCTGGCCGCCGACGGGCACAGCACCACTGGGAGCACCGGCAGCCGGCCCAGCACCCGGTTCCATCACGTCGATCGACACGTCGGTCACACCCGGAACGGCCCGCACGGCACGCCGTGCTTCTCGTACCAGCTTGGCGGGATCATCGCGCGATAACGCAAACTTGAACGAGACGGCGCCGGCGTCGTTCACTTCGAGCTCGTCCACCATGCCAGCGGACAGCACGTCGTTGTTGACCCGCGAGTTGTGAACCTTGGTAAGAGCGGCGGCGACCAGCGCCTCGAGTTCTTTTGACATGGACGCGAATGATAAGGAGTCGGCCCGACGCCGAGCAACTAGCCTGCGAGCGCTTTCCTCGCGGCGTCGAGCACGAGTCGCTGGGCATGGGCCAGCGGCCCCTCCAGCGAGGCACCAGCTGCCTTCCGGTGTCCTCCACCACCGAAGGCCTCGGCGAGCTTGGCCACGTCGACATCGCCGACCGATCGGAACGACGCTTTCACCTTCCCACTGGCCAGTTGGCGAAAGAGCACGGCAAGACGCACTTCACGAATTGACCGGGGGAGTTCCACGATTCCGTCTAAATCCGATGGATCGACGCCCAGTCGCTCCATGCTGCCCGGCGGAACAGTCGCCCACGCAAGTCCGGTTTCGGGCTCGACGACCAAGGTTTCCAGCGCCTCGCCGATCAGTCTCACTTTGCCCTCGGATTCCGACGCGTACACGTCCGTATAGATCTCCTCGGGATGCACGTTGTACCGCAGGAGGTCGGCGGCGATCTGGAGCGCCCGAGGGCTGGTGTTGCTGAAGCGGAAGCCGCCGGTATCGGTGAGAATCGCCACGTACATGGCTCGCGCCATCGGCTCGGTGATCCGCCACGACGCGACCCTTGCCAGGTCATAGACCAGCTCCCCTGTCGCGCAGGCGCTCGCATCGACGAGCCTGGGACCCGGAGGTAGCTGACCGTTGCTAACGTGATGGTCGATGCAAAAAACGGGCTTTGACGTGCCTTCAACTATCCGCCCCAGGTGGCCGAGCCGGCCGACATCCGCAATATCGAGCACAATGATCGCGTCAGCGCGTTCGAGATACTTGACGGCGACGCTCGACTTGTTCGCCCCGGGTGCACCGGCGAGAAGGAACGCGAAGCGATCCGGGAACGGAGTGGGGTTGGTGATGGCGGCGCGGATCCCACGCGCCTGGAGCATGTGCCAGAGTGCGACTTCGCTTCCAGCTCCATCTCCATCGGCATTCACGTGGGTCGTCAACGCGACTCTTGCCCCCTTCTCGAGCGCGTCCATCACCTTCTTCGCTTGGCGGCGTCGTACGGAGGGCACCCGTACCCCACGGCGGGGTACCGAGGCAGTAGACTTTCGCGACATCGGATTGGAACATACCCCGCGCTTGGCCGAATGCGAAGCGTAGGCCTTGCTCGCTGACGACCTCTTCCCTCATCTTGTGAGCTTCCGTTACCGCACCCCAGGGGACCCATGGAACTGTTTGAGCGCGTCGTCGATCGACTGAACACCATCGTTTGGGAGATCGGAGTCGGAATCAAGGGGGAAGTCATCCCGTTCGTGGTGATCGCCCTCCTTGGCACTGGGCTTTTTCTCACCATCCGTCTCGGCTTCATTCAGCTGCGTCGTCTTGGGCACGGCTTTGCCATCACGTCCGGGAAATACGACGATCCGAACGAGCCCGGCGACGTCTCCCACTTCCAGGCGCTCACCACGGCGCTCTCCGCCACCGTGGGGATCGGCAACATCGCCGGCGTCGCCATCGCCATCCATTGGGGAGGACCTGGTGCATTGTTCTGGATGTGGGTCACCGCCTTCCTTGGCATGGCCACGAAATTCACCGAAGTCACGCTGGCGCAAGAATACCGGGTGGTCGAGGAGGGTGCAGATCGGATGCGAGGGACTGTCTCCGGCGGACCCATGTACTACATCGAGCGTGGACTCGGGTCGGGCTGGAAGCCGCTCGCCATCTTCTTCGCGATCATGCTCGGCTTCACGGCCTTTCTGACTGGCAACGCCGTGCAGGCCAATACGGTCGCGGACCAGCTCCAAACGACGTTCGGCATACCCAACTACGTGAGCGGGCTCATCACAGCGTCAGTCGTGTTCCTCGTGGTGGTGGGTGGCATTTCACGCATCGGCCGAGTGACGAGCATCTTGGCCCCGGCTATGGCAACGATCTACGTGATCGGCGCGATGGTGATCATTCTGACAAACGTCGGCGATCTCGTTCCGGCAATCACCACGATCTTCAGTGAGGCCTTCAACCCGTCGGCGAGCATCGCGGGGACCGGCATCGGTGCCCTGCTCGTGACCATGATGTGGGGCGTGCGGCGCGGTCTCTTCTCCAATGAAGCGGGGCAGGGATCTGCTCCAATTGCGCACGCCGCCGCACAAACCGACGAGCCCGTCTCCGAGGGAGTGGTCGCCCTGCTCGAGCCGTTCATCGACACGATCGTGATCTGCAGCATGACCGGTCTTGTCATCATCATGACCGGCGTTTGGAGCGAACGGATCCCGACCGAGATCGCACTCTCCGGCGGAGACCTATCGTACATCTCGCGCGATGCGGACGGCACCCGAAACGAACTCGACGGCGCGAGCCCCGTGCGCATCGTGGACGGCTTCTTGGCTGATTCAAGCCCCGAAGCCCCTCGGGTCGCGTGGCACGAAGTCGAGGTGGATCGGTTCTACACCGCGATGGATGCGGACGGCAACCTCTCGAACCCCTTCACTGGCTCCATTCTACCTCCACGTGACGGCGAGCTCCGTGTCGCACGGGCAGATGACGGTACCGAGTTGCAGTCGCTGTATGGGCCGGCTGCAGAGAGCGGTTCGCCTTTGACGTCGCTCGCGTTCCAACGAGGCCTGCCTGGCAACTGGGGCAACTATATCGTGTTGTTATGCGTGCTGTTGTTCGCGGTATCGACAGCGATATCGTGGAGCTACTACGGCGACCGCTGTGCCAACTACCTTTTCGGCGCCAAAGCAATTCTCCCGTACAAATTCGCCTTCATCGGCGCGCATTTCATGGGTGCTATTCTGTCACTGCAGGTCATATGGGACCTCGGTGACGTTGCGCTCGGTATTGTCATTCTGCCGAATCTCCTGGCGCTCATTCTGCTCTCCGGAAAGGTGAAGAGCATGACGGACAGCTACTTCGAACGCAAGGCGTGGACGGCCAACATCGAGCCGCACCGCCGCGCCGTCGAGGCCAAGCGGTATGGGAGGGACGACACCTAGGAAAGAATCGTCCTGAGGACGCACGAAGGGGGCACCGAACCGCGGTTTGGCGCCCCCTATTCGTTCTGCACGTATACGGGCTACCCGCTGTAGTTGGGCGCCTCTCGCGTCACGACCACATCATGCGGGTGCGATTCCCGCAAGCCCGCCGACGTCACTTGGATCAACTCCGTATTACACCGGAGATCATCGAGCGTCATGCAACCGCAGTAGCCCATTCCTGATCGAATGCCGCCCACGACTTGGTACAACACATCGTCCACGGGTCCACGGTAGGGAACCCGACCTTCGATACCTTCCGGCACGAGCTTCCGACCGGAGACCTCGCCCTCCTGGAAGTAGCGATCAGCCGAGCCGTCCTGCATCGCCGCGAGGGATCCCATACCGCGTACCGTCTTGAAGCGACGGCCCTCGAGCAGGAAGCTCTCACCGGGACTTTCTTCGGTCCCCGCGAGCATCGATCCGAGCATCACACTGGCGGCCCCGCAGGCCAGTGCCTTGACCGCGTCACCGGAATACTTGATGCCGCCATCAGCAATCACCGGCACGTCACCAGCCCCCCGAAGTGCATCAATAACGGCCGTCACTTGCGGCACGCCAACACCCGTGACCACCCGGGTAGTACAAATCGACCCCGGTCCAATCCCCACCTTCACGGCGTCGACCCCACGTTCCACGAGCGCGCGTGCGCCGTCAGCCGTCGCCACGTTGCCTCCAACGATCTGCGTCTCGGGGAAGCCATCCCGGATTTCACCGACCGTATCAAGCACACCCTGCGAGTGACCATGCGCCGAATCCACGACGATTGCGTCGACACCCGCATCCACGAGCGCGCCGGCCCGCGCAATGCTATCCGACCCAACCCCAACGGCCGCTGCCACGCGGAGCCGTCCGTGCTCGTCCTTGTTGGCGTTGGGAAACTTCCGTCGCTTGATGATGTCTTTGACCGTGATTAGTCCCTTGAGCACCCCAGTGTCGTCCACCACCGGTAGCTTCTCGATCCTATGCTCTCCCAACGTCCGTTCGGCTTCGTCGAGTGTCGTGCCTATCGGCGCCGTCACCAAGTTCTCATTGGTCATCGCCTCGCTGATTGGCCGGTCCAAGCTCCGCTCGAATTGGAGATCGCGATTGGTGATGATCCCAACCAAGCGACCGGTCTCGTCGACGATCGGCACACCCGAGATTTTGAACCTCGCCATCATGCCGGCAGCTTCCCGAATCGTGCGTGCCGGCCCCAGCGTAATTGGGTTCAGAATCATGCCGCTCTCCGACCGCTTGACTCGATCGACTTCCGCGGCCTGACGATCGATGGGCATGTTCTTATGAATGACCCCGATTCCGCCGGCCCGAGCCATCGCGATTCCCATGCTCGACTCGGTGACCGTGTCCATCGCAGCGGAGATCAGCGGTACGTTCAGCGGAATTTCTCGGGCGAACAGCCCCCGCACGTCGACATCGCGCGGCTGGACTGTCGCGTGTCGCGGCACGAGTAGTACGTCGTCGAACGTTAGGCCGTAGCCCTTACGAAATCGCGTCACACCGTACCTCTATGAACGCACAAACCCGCCGGACCACATAGGTCCAGCGGGTCGATTGTCGTTGTCAATTTCCGGTACCATGTACAAAGGTATCGGGGCGCCAAAAGCGGGTCAAGCGTCTTGCGACGAGCTCTCTTCCTCTTCCGTTGTGGATGCTGATGGCTTGGAGTTTTCGGACTCCGACGGGGAACCACCCTCCTGCGTCATCGTCTTGGTCGCAGCACTAATTCCTGACATCATCCTATCCACGGCATCAATGACCTGGGCGGCACCGCGGGTTGCAGCGTCAGCAATCTGACTCGGATCGAGTCGATCTTCCAGGCCTTCCGCGATGCGCTGCATGGTCGACGGCTGTCGGACATTCTTGTTGTATTTCGACAGCAGGAACTCGAGATAGTCCAGCAGCTGCCGACCACCTTCATCAGTCAGCGCGTCCAGACGATTCGTGATTTTCGACTTCAGATTCTCGTTCATTTCCACCCCTCAGTTTTCGCGAAGCGCGAAATCCACCAATTGAAGCACGGGATTGCCCAAGTACCGTGATCGCCCCTGCCGTATCCGTCCAAGAATCACGAGTTCGGTCAGTGGTTCCATTTGCTCAAACTGGTCCACCTGTTCATCGGTGACGGTAACGTACGCGAAACCGGTCTCGGGAACGGGGCCGCGGACCAGAAGGTACCGCTGGCCGGCGGGAATGTCGTACCGTACTTCATCGGCGCGCTGCACGGCAATCAATTGTACGGTCCACTGCACGACCTTGTTGACGAATTCCTCGGGTCGAGAACGCACCTCGGCACCACTGACGCCGACCAGAACGCCTGGCGATCCGGCCCGCAGCTCGTCTTCGCGAAGCCATCCTTCGGTCTGCACTCGTACCCAGTCGCCTGAGCGTGCGAGGACTCGTACGGAGGCCTCGGCGCCAAGCACGGCAGTGGTATCACCGTCGGGGAGCCCCCGCAGGGCCGCCCGATCGGCGACGACCGCTCGGTCGAGTTCAAGCTCTGTCTGGTCGATTACCGGACCGGCGGTGGGTTCCGGCGGCGCGGCCACCCCCGAAACACTCTCGAGCGATTGACCCCACATCCATCCCTCACGGCGAACGCGAATCCAATCGCCCTGGCGACCTACCTCCGACAGCAAACACCCCTCTCGCAGCTCCGCCACCACCTGCTCGTTAGGACTGCGGCGCAGGTTCTCCCCTCCAGATACGCGGACTCGGAGATCGAAGCCATCCTGGGACGTGGATTCGAGCGAAGCGGCCCAAACCCACCCGTCGAGGGTAATACGCATCCACCGACCACCCACATCGGATCCGATCAGTTGGGCGCCGGCTCGCACTGATGCCAGAATGGGTGCTGCGGTGGAGGAGTCGCGACGGAAGTTCTCGTTCAGCTGCGCACGAAATGACTGTTGCGCTTGTGCCGGCGAGGCTGCCCACAAGACGCTCACAAGTAGAACTGGTGGTAGGCCCACTCGGAGATGACTAGATTGCCACGTCATTGATACTGGAAAATCGGGAGTTACTCCTGCTGAAGTCAAACGTCCGGACCATAATCGCCCTGCTGATCGGGGCAGCCCTGGCGCCGCTTCCCGCCGCGGCGCAGGTGGGCTTCGCGCCCGAAGCTTCTCCTTTTAGACCAATTCGGGCTCGGCAGGCTATTGGTTTCACGGGCGGATATATCTGGGGCGATCTGGGAGAAGCGGATGTCGGGCCTTCCAACGGCCCGTTCGGAGGGGTTGGGCTCGATCTGATATTCGGGGGTCCCATCGTGATCTCCTTCAACGTGTGGCACGCCTCGCTCGAGCGCCTAGTGAAGGAACCAGGCCTCCCACCAGAAAGCCGAACAAGCGGGCCGTTCACGCAAGGCCTCACTGCGTTGGACGGCAATATCCAGTTTGTCTTGACCGGAGGGAAGACCTGGCATGGCTTCTCCCCGTTCGTGGGCGCTGGGATTGGGCTCGGCCTTGGGGGGACGGTGCCGCAGGACTCGACCGGGTTCTCCCTCGGCACGAAGTTCCTGGTGCAACCGCAAGTAGGGTTCCGGTTGTATTTCTCGGACCGTATCATACTCATAGCCGAAGCGAGGGACGCGCTGTGGCGCCTCTCGCATCCACAGTCGTTTCTGACAGGCGATGAACCCATCCTCGACCCACGCGTAAACAAAGCCAACGAGTGGACGCACCACTTCATGCTGCGCTTTGGACTGATGTACGCGTTCGGCATGGACTGAGCCGCGGATCATGAGAGCGGCAATTCTGGCAGGGGGAATGGCCAGCCGTTTCGACGGCAGACCCAAGGGCCTCGAGAAGGTCGGCGGAGAGCGGATTCTCGACCGGGTGATTCAGGTGGTTCAAGTCGCTATCGATGAGCTCCCCATGGTAATCGCGAATGCCGAAGATGCGAGTTCGTGGCGCGACGATCTCACTATCGTCCGGGACGAGCGAACGGGTTGTGGCAGTCTGGGCGGGATCTACACCGCGTTGACGCGCGACGACGGGCCGGTGCTTGTGGTCGCGTGGGACATGCCGTTTCTGTCCTCGGATCTGCTCAAAGAGCTCGTTAAGAGCTGGAAGAGTTACGACGTGTATCTCCCCGCTAGCACAGGACCGTTGGGTCTTGAGCCCCTCTGCGGAGTCTACGGACCCACCTGCATCAAACCAATCCGCGAGGCACTCGACGACGAAGATTATCGCACGACTGCGTTCCACGAGCACGTTCGGGTTGGGCGGATCTCGCTCGACCAGGTCCAACAATTCGGAGACCCGGAAACGATATTCTTCAACGTCAACGTTCCGGACGACGTGGAACGAGCCGACGAGCTGTGGAGGTCGCAGCACCAGACGGCGTCGTAGGACGCGCGACGGGTGTCTTCGGGCTCTCTCCTCACGCCACGCCAGGCAGCGCAGCGCATCATCGACGCGGTCACACCCCTATCAGCCGAACGCCTCCCGCTGGGTGACGCTGACGGCCGCGTGCTCACCCAAGGTATCACCAGCCCTATCGACATCCCCCATTGGGACAACTCGGCCATGGACGGATACGCCGTTCGGGCCGACGATGTCACCATCGGAGCGGAACTCTCGGTCGCATTTGCGGTTGCGGCAGGTGACCACGTGCGACAGACCGTGGGTCGAGGCGCATGTGCCCGGATCTACACGGGAGCACCGGTGCCTCCAGGCGCAGACACCGTCATCAGACAAGAGGACGTCGAAACGCTTGACCGTGATCGCATTCGAATTGTCGACGACCGGGACCGAGGCCGCCACGTCAGAAAACGAGGCGAGGACGTCCGCACGGGTGATGTCATTGCGCCAGCCGGGGTCGAACTCAACGCGGCCACTATCGGCCTGCTCGCCTCAGCCGCCCAGGTCGAGGTCACTGTCTACCGCAAGCCAATCGTGTCGCTGCTCGCATCGGGCGACGAGATCGCGGACCTCGACCAAGCCGATGCGATACTCCGCGGCGAAAAAGTCGCCTCATCCAACACGTACACGATGGCTGCGCTCGCACGAGCCTCGGGGGCCGAGGTGAGACTCCTCGGCATCGCACGGGATGATCCCACCGAAGTGCGAGCACACTTAGACCGGGCGGCGGGAACCAATCTCCTCGTGACCAGCGCCGGCATGAGCGTTGGTGCACACGATCACTTGCGACAAATTCTGGAAGCGTCGGGCAAGGACATGCATTTCTGGCGACTGCGATCTCGACCAGGAGCTCCCGTTGGATTCGGTGCGTGGAAGGGCGTCCCTTGGATCGGGCTTCCGGGCAATCCGGTAAGCACTACGGTTACCTTCGAACTGTTCGTGCGACCGGCCATTCGGCGGATGCAGGGACTCAAGCGGTTGTTTCGCCTTGCGCGGTCCGTGAGCGTCGGCGAACCGGTGCAAACACCTGGGCGCCTCCAGTATTTCGTGAGAATCCGACTGGAGGAAGGACCCAACCTGCCAACCGCATACTCTACCGGACCGCAAGGGTCCGGTATTCTCTCCTCCATGGCACGAGCCGATGGGCTCCTGATGGTCCCGGAGGACCGAGACGGCGTCGATGTGGGTGAAGTGCTCCCGGCACTCGTATGGTCCGACCAGCAATACGGAGAGGCAATCCCCTACTAGCGGATCACATGCGTTTGTAGGCGGGTCCCGATCCCCCCTCACGCGGCATCCAACGCGGGCCTACCACATCGGTAGCCTTACAGTCAACGCAATTCGGGGCGTTGATCCGCAACCCGTCGTCGGCGACCTCGTAGACTCCAGCCGGACAGACGTGCGTGTAGAACTCCGCGACTTCGGCAGGAACGTCGGCGGCCGCTATCAGGTGCGGAGGGATGTTGTCCCGGGTAGCGTTAGCGGACTTGAACACTGCGTCGACCTTTGACACGGTCAACTTCCCGTCCGGGATGAGGTCCGTTTTCTCTCCGACGTCTCGTGGTACATCCGCATCCCGATGCATGTCGATGCGGTTCCCGAACATCCGACCCCCGGTGATCGTCATGAGTCCGGCTTTGACGGAACCCTTGTAGAATCCATCCTTGTACGCCAGCCGAACATTGCGCGTGCGGTAAAGGTCGTCTTTGATAAACGACGCGTCGACCATGCGGTCATACGCGCCGAGTGTGGACCCCGACGTATCGTCCACCTTGAGAGCACTGAAGATCGCGCGGGCCGCGAAGATCCCAGACTGCATCGCATAGTGGATACCCTTGAGCGATGGCACGTCCACGAACCCAACGGAATCACCGAGCATCACCACGCCGTCTCCCGAGCGGCGCGGCGGGAGCGCGTAGAATCCCCCCTCGGGGATTGTCTTGGCGCCCCACTCAATGAGTTCACCGCCCTCCAAGTATTCTCGGAACACCCGGTGGGTTTTCAGTGCCTGTAGGAGCTCGTGCACATCGAGCGACCGACCTGGCGCGTCCAGTCCCACGACAAGGCCGAGCGCCCCCACCGTTGGCTCGAGGGGGTAGAAGAAGCTGCCTCCAAACGCGTTCTTGGGAAGCGGCCACCCCATCGTGTGGATCACCTGATCCAATGGCCGAGAAAGCTCCCAGAGTTCCTTGACGCCGAGGGCGAAGATTTGGGGATTCTCACCGGTCAGGTTTTGCCATTCACAGTAGGCTTGGGAAAGCAGACCACGTGTCCCCTCTGCCAACGCCGTCACCTTCGCCGTGACATCAGCCTGCGGCATGAAGTTCGAAAGCTCGCTTCCGTCACGGTCCCGGCCGGTGGCCACGGTCCTCACGCCCAGGACCCGATCCCCTTCCGTCAGCAGGGCCTCAGCTGGGAACCCCGGGAAGATGTCGACTCCCAGGCCTTCCGCTTTCTCTCCGAGCCAGCGAACAATCTCGCAGATGGACGCGATGTAGTTGCCGTGATTCTTCATGCTCGGCGGGGTGGGAACTCGGGTGGCGCTCCTGTCTGAAAGCAGATAGACGCTCTCCTTCGTCACTGCGGTCGTGAAGGGGAAGTCAGCGTCAGAGAGGCCGGGAAAAAGCTCGCGTAACGCGCGCGGGTTCACGACCGCACCGGAGAGGCTGTGCTCGCCCAGCGCGCCGGCCTTCTCGAGCACACCGATGGACACAGTCCCAAGCGATCCATCCTGCTCGTTGTCTGCCCGAACGAGTTTGGCCAACTCGATGGCACCCGCCAGGCCGGCTGGCCCGCCTCCGACGAAGAGCACATCCATCTCGATGCGTTCCTCACTGGGGGGATCGGTGAGGATGAGGCGGTCGAGCGGGAGCTTGGGCTGATAGTCAGCCGGCACGAATTGTGACATTCCTGACTAGTTCTCTTTGATCTTGCGGATCTCGTCGGCCAAACGTGGAACGATCTCGAATAGGTCACCGACGATTCCATAATCGGCCACCTTGAAGATGGGGGCATCGGGATCCTTGTTGATCGCCACGATGACCTTGGCAGTGCGCATGCCGGCCAGATGCTGCACGGCTCCAGAGATCCCGACGGCAAAATACAGGTTCGGGCTCACCGTCTTGCCTGTCTGACCAACCTGCTCGGAGTGCGGCCGCCACCCGGCGTCGACCACCGCGCGAGAGGCACCAACCGCCGCCCCAACAGCACCAGCCAAGTCTTCGATGAGCGAAAAGTGCTCCGGCTCCTTGAGGCCACGACCACCGCTGACCACGATCGCTGCCTCGGTGACATCCACAGCATGGCGTTCAGGCTGTTTGATCGCTTTCGTTACAGCTCTGGCCGCGCGAACGGCGCTCGCCACCTGGCCGGTGTCGACTATGCCGGCTTGCGAACCGTCGATCGGCGCCACGGCATTGGGACGGACGGCGATCACCACCGGCGAGCTCGTCACTCGGAGGGTGTAGATCGCCTTGCCCGAATATGCGGGACGCTTGACCACGATACCGTCGTCAGACGACAACTCCGTGACGTCAGCGGCAAGTGGGCAGTCGAGTTTCGCCGCCACCCGCGGACCAAGATCACGGCCCATCGCGGTCGCCGAAAGAATCACCGCTGAGTACTCGCCGGACTGCACCTGGTCGGTCACCGTTGCCGAGTAGAGTTCCGGCTGATACAACTTCACCGCATCATCACCGACGACAACGACGCGATCCGCACCGAACGCGCCGAGGCCGTCGCCCGAAAGGTCAGGCCCACCAATGGCAAGCGCGTGCACTTGGCCACCGGAGGCGTCCGCAAGCACGCGGCCCGCGGCAAGCACTTCGTGCGAGACGCGCTTCAGCACGCCATCGCGTTGCTCGAGGACTACGAGAATGTCAGCCATCAAAGCACCTTCGCTTCATTGCGGAGAGCATCGATCAGCGCCGGCACAGCGTCCGGGCCTTCGCCAACAATTCGGCCTTCCTGACGTTGGGGTGGCAGCGTCAATGCGACAAGCTCGAGGCCGCCTTCAGGAAGCGTGACGTCCTTCACGTCGAGTGGCTTCTTCTTGGCCATCATGATGCCACGGAGCGCGGGGTAACGAGGTTCATTCAATCCCTTTTCGGCCGTCACCGCCGCCGGTAGAGGAAACTCGACCACTTCAACCCCGCCCTCGATTTCGCGCTCAGCGGTTCCCACAGATCCGTCCACGGTGAGATCGCTCACGGAGCTCACCGCGGGCATGCCGAGGAGTTCCGCGACCATGGCGCCGACCGCATGGCTGTAGTCATCGATGGCAAGTTTCCCGAAGAAGATCAGATCGTATTCGCCGGACTTGAGTTCCCCAGCCAACAGCTTGGCCGTCGGGAGGGGATCGAGGGAAACCGCGTCGGTCTTGAGTAAAACGCCGCGGTCGGCTCCCATGGCCAGCGCGTTTCGTATCGTCTCCTGTGCGCTTGCGGCGCCTACCGACACGACCACCACCTCTCCGGATCCCGCTGCCTCTTTCAGCTTGAGCGCCTCTTCGACGGCGTATTCGTCGTACGGATTCAGGACGAACTTCACCCCAGCCTCATCAATCGACTTGCCGTCGCTGGCAATCTTGATCCGAGTCTCGGTGTCGGGCGTCCGCTTGACGCAAACGGCGATCTTCACCCTAACCTCTTGTTCAGATTGGATTTACCAAATCAGATCCGCACGCGATGCGCGGATCCGGAACCTAGTCGAGGCCCCGGTAGGTCGCAACGACCAAGCGTCTCTGGGTCCCCAGAACGCCCCTAACTAGCTGCCGTCGTCGAACTCCGCCCCGCGATGTGACCCGTCACAAAATGGCTTCGACCTGGAATGTCCGCACCGACACAAGACGAAGTTCTCCGATTTGTCCGGCTGGATGGGTTTGCCCTCGTGGTCGGTGATCTGCACCCCACCGCCTATCACGAGATACGGCCCGTTCTTTCGGACCTTGATAGTGGTCATGCGATGTCATCCTTGTGGGAGGCATGAGAGTGAGGCGCACTGCCTTGTTACCGGCCACCTGTCACTGCTTGAGTGAGCTCTTGGAGCGGCAGGCAATTCAACACGTCTGCCGGCTCCAGCCACGCACGCCGCGCCTGGTCAACACCGTAGCACATGAGGTCCAGTTCGTCGGTCCGGTGCGCGTCCGTACTGATCACGATCTTGGCCCCTAGCTCTTTGGCGTGCATGAGATGCGTGTCTCGCAGGTCGAGGCGGTTGGGATGTGCATTCAGCTCCACCGCCACGTCAAACTCCACCGCGGCCTGAAGCACCGCGTCCACGTCGAACTCCATGGGATCGCGGACGTTGATCAACCGACCCGTGGGATGCCCGAGGATTCGGGCTGCTGGGTGTGACATGGCTGTGACGATACGTTTTGTTTGGTCGGTCGAAGGAAGATCGAAACGGGAGTGAACGGAGATGACCACGACGTCCAACTGCTCGAGCATCTCGTCTTCCAAGTCGAGCGAGCCGTCGGCCAAAATATCGACCTCCATGCTCTTCAGCAGCCGAATCTCGGAATGCCGCGCCTGCACGTCCTCAATCTCGACCCATTGGTTCTTGAGTCGCTCAGCGTCCAGCCCTCCGGTCATGGCCAGCGCCTTGGAGTGATCCGTCATTGCGAAATACTCATATCCCTTCGCCGCACAGGCCTCGAGCATCTCTTCGATCGTGTTCTTCCCATCGGACCACGTGGAGTGCATTTGCAGATCGCCCTTCACGTCTTCCAACGTCATCAGCGACGGGAGGCAACCATCCTCAGCCGCAGCGACCTCACCACGATCTTCGCGTAGCTCCGGTGCGATCCACGGAAGGCCCATGGCCACGTAGACTTCCTCCTCGCTCTTCCCCGCGATGCGATTACCAGAAAACGGGTCGTCGGCCTCGTCAGTATCCTCATCTACTTCGAATACGCCGTATTCTGAAACGCGGAGACCCATGGTAACGGCACGCTTCCGCACTGCGACGTTGTGCTCCTTTGATCCCGTGAAGTACTGCAGTGCCGCCCCGTAGCTGTCCGCTGAGACGATCCGAAGATCCGCCTGCAGGCCCGAGGCGAGAATCACCGTACCGCGCGTGCCTCCGCCCTTTTCGACGGATCGCACCTCAGGGTAGTTCACAAAGTGCTCCATGACTGGAATCGGGTCATCCGCAATCGCGAGAATATCCACGTCACGAACGGTTTCCCGGCGCCGCCGATAGCTCCCCGCGACATCCAGTTGTTCGAGCCCCGGCGCAGCTCGCATGTACCCGATAAGCGGTTCAACAAGTTGCTCTGCGTCAGCCAACCGCGTGCGCCCCTGCTGCCGTTTTCTATAGGACCCGATCGCTTTGAGGATCTTGTCCTGCGTCTTCTTCCCGAAGCCCTTGAGTTCGGCAACGTCACCGGCTTTCACCACGCGCTCGAGGTCATCGATCGTCTTCACGTCGAGCGCTTCCCACAGCGCGCGCGCTTTCTTCGGACCCACACCCGGCAGTCGCGTGAGTTCGATGAGAGAGAGTGGCACATCCTTCGCAATCGACTCGAGAACGGACAGTGTTCCGGTCTCCACCAACTCCGTGATGTATTTGGCGATGTCCTTCCCGATCCCCGGGAGGGCCGTAAGATCCTCGTGGTCCGCTAGCATCTTGCGCATCGCAACGGAGTGCGCCTCGACCACACGCGCTGCGTTCTGATAGGCCCGAATCCGAAACGGGTTGGCACCTTGGATCTCAAGGAGCGACGCAACATCATCCAGGACCCTGGCGATCTCGAGGTTCTCCATCTACGGCTCTATTCCCTTCTCCCGGAGGAACGCGACGAATTCCTCCTCAGAGAGAATGGAAACGCCGAGCGCCCTGGCCTTGTCTGCTTTCGACCCGGCGTCCGTGCCCTCGACGACGTAGTCGGTCTCCTTGCTCACCGACGACGTGGCCCGGGCGCCATGCAATTGTACCAGCTCCTGCGCCTGCCGCCTCGAGAAGCGTTCCAATCCGCCAGTGAACACAATCGTGAGACCATCCAGCAGTTGGGTGTCCGTTGCTTCGATCGGTGCGATGTTCACGCGCCCATCGAGAAGGTCGTGGATCGTCGCACGGTTGCGGCGATTGCCGAAGAATCCGGCAATCTGCTCAGCCATCTTGGACCCCACGCCCGGCACCTGCGTGAGTTCATCGACCGACGCGGCCATCACGGCGTTGATCGTCTTGAAATAGGCCGCAAGATCTCTCGCCACCGCGACACCCACCTCGGGAACGCCCAGCCCCAAGAGAAAACGCGCCAACTCTGTGTCGCTCGCCGCCTTGATCGCGTTGACGAGGTTCTCGGCCGACTTGTTGGCAAACCCCTCGAGCCGCATCACCGCGTCGACCTCCAGGTCGAACAGATCCGCGAGGGCGTGCACCAGGCCCTCGTGCACGAGACGCTTCGCCGTTTCTTCGCCGAGGCCCTCGATCTCGAGAGCCTCACGAGACCCGAAGTGGTACAACCGACCGGCCAGCTGTGATGAGCACTCGAAGCTGTTCGGACAGACCGTGAAGGGACCGCGCTCGAGGACCTTAGACCCACAGGACGGACACTTGCTGGGCATCGCGAACCGCTTGCCGCGTTTACGGCCTGGTTCCGCTACACGCTCCACCACCTGCGGAATAACGTCACCAGCGCGCTGCACTCGCACGAGATCACCTTCGCGAATATCCTTGCGGGCAACCTCTTCCCGGTTGTGCAGCGACGCACGCGACACCGTGACTCCGCCAAGTTCGACGGGCCGGAGCATGGCCACCGGCGTCACCACCCCGGTGCGTCCAACACTGGGGAAGATGGTCATCACCCGGGTGACCTCCTTCCGCGGCGGGAACTTGTGCGCGTAGGCCCATCGTGGATGATGTGACGTCGCGCCAACCTCGTCGCGAAGCGCAAGATCATCCAGCTTGATCACAACGCCGTCGATCTCGTACTCAAGATCGTCGCGTCTCGCATGCAGATCTTCGTGATACGTGAGAATCGCGTCGACATCCGACGTCTGAACAGCCATATCCGTGGTTGGAAATCCCCACTGTCGCAATGCGTTCAGCGCTTCTGATTGCGTGGCAACGTCGAGTGGAGTCGCCGCGAGTATGTCATAGACGAGCACCTCCAAAGGACGACGTGCGCTAACTCGTGGATCTAGTTGACGAAGGCCGCCAGCGGCGGCATTGCGTGGATTGGCAAACGGCTCACGTTCACCGGCAAGCAGCTGCTCGTTCAGCTTCTCGAATGCGGCGATACTGATCATCACCTCACCTCGCACCGACAGAAAGGCAGGCGCCTTCCGTTCAGCCGACCGAAGCGTGAGTGGGACTGCGCGAATGGTCCGTACGTTCTCGGTGATTCCCTCGCCGACACGGCCGTTGCCGCGCGTCGCGGCGCGCACCAGACGTCCCTCCTCGTAGACGATCTCAACCGATGCTCCATCGAACTTGGGCTCAACGACGTACGAGATGGAGTTGCCCAGTGCCTTGCGCAATCGCTCGTCGAAACGTCGTAGCGCGCTGGCTTCCTTATCGGAATCCAAGCTCAGCATGGGAGCAGCGTGCTCCATGCTGGGAAAACGATCGAACACCTGGCCTCCAACTCGTTGCGTCGGAGAATCAGGCGTGACAAGCTCGGGATGTTTGGCTTCCAGGCTCTTGAGCTCACGAAACAGGACGTCATACGCGTCGTCCGAAATCTCGGGTGCGTCCTTGACGTGATAGAGGTAGTCGTGATGACGGATCGCCGTACGCAGCTCGCGGATACGATCTTCGGCCGACGGTCGCTTCGCGGTCATTTGCCTAACTGATCATTCTGCCGGTACGATTCGATAGACCGTCCCGTCCTCCGCCAGGATATAGAGCTCCCCATCGGCATCCTCACCAAAGGACAAGACACGTCCGATGTCTCCCACATCCCACTGGCGAGCGTCGACCACACCCGATCCATCCATGCGGAACGAACGTAGCCACCCGGTGCAGTAATCCGAGTAGAAGTAGATTCCACTTAGTCCAGAGATAGCTGTGCCACGATAGACATGCCCCCCGATCACGGAGCATTCGCCGCCCGCACGGCCGTAGTCGAGCACTGGGGGCGTCAATCCAGCTGTGTTACATGTGCTCCGTCCAAAGCACAGGAACCCTTCGGTGATGTTCCATCCGAAGTTGTACGGACCACCAGTGATGGAAACGACATTGACCTCTTCGCGCTCTCCCTGCCCGACATCGCCGATGTACACCAGTGAAGCCACCGCGTCGATGGAGATTCGCCAGGGATTGCGCAGTCCGTATGCCCAGATTTCGGGTCGCGCGGTCGCATGTCCCCGAAACGGGTTATCCAGCGGAATGGCATAGGGTGCTCCGCCGTCGACGTCAATCCGAAGCACGCTACCGAGCAACGTCGTAGAGTCCTGCCCGTTACCATCGGGATCTCCACCACGGCCCCCATCGCCAAGGGCAATGTAGAGAAACCCATCAGGACCAAAGGCAATTGCGCCGCCGTTGTGGTTGGCATATGGCTGCGGCACGGAGAGAATGGGAAGAGCGCTCGCCGAGTCGGCTTTGCGCGGGTCGCTCGACCTCCGATATCGAACGACGGCAGTGTTCCCCGCAAGGTCGGTGTAATTCACGAAGAAATGGCCGTTCGTCGTGTACTCTGGATGGAGCGCGATGCCAAGGAGGCCGCGTTCGAAACCGCTGCTCACCAGACGTGAGAGATCGAGAAAGGGCTCTGTGAGGACTGCGCCACCTTCGACCACGCGAACCCGGCCGGTCTGTTCGGCGATCAGGAGCCACCCATCACCGGGCGGTGCCGCGAGCGCGAGCGGTAGGTCAAGCCCCGTGACGACGGTCGCCACACCAATTGTATCGGGCACCGGCTCATCGAACGGGAGGGGCTGACGCAGCGGGTCGGAACACCCCAGCCCCACCAGCGCAGCGGCAGGCGCGAACCGTCGCCAGGCTTGCGGTCGAAGGCATGCACGACGTGCGTACCGTCTGGGCTTATCCCGAAAACGCATTCAGGCCGGTAATCTGCTGTCCCAGTATGAGCGTATGAACGTCATGTGTTCCCTCATACGTGTACACGCTCTCCAGATTGGTCAGGTGCCGCATCGCCTGGTATTCGGCCAGGATCCCGTTGGCACCGAGCAAGCGACGCGCCTCCCGGGCACATTCGCACCCGACGTTGACATTGTTGCGCTTGGCAAGTGACACCTGCTGCGGTGTCATCGTACCAGCATCCTTGAGGCGCCCGAGCTGGATGTTGAGAAGCTGCCCCTTCGTGATCTCGGTCAGCATTTCCGCGAGCCGAGCTTGTTGGATCTGGAATCCCCCGATAGGGCGATCGAACATTACGCGGTTCTGCGAGTAGCTGACCGCTTCTTCGAAACACGCCATCGCCGCTCCGATCCCACCCCACGCGATGCCGTAGCGAGCCTGCGTCAGGCACATGAGCGGACTCTTGAGTCCCTCAGCATTCGGCAGGATCGCGTCCTTCGGAACGCGTACGTCTTGGAGCACAAGTTCGCTGGTGTCCGACGCCCGCAGTGAGATCTTGCCCTTCTGGTCTTTCGAGGTGAACCCCGGCGTGTCGTTGGGCACGATGAATCCACGTATGGACCCGATGTCGTCCAGCTCACCCGTCTTCGCCCAGATGATCGAGACCTGCGACGAGGATCCGTTCGTGATCCACATCTTGGCGCCATTGATCACCCACTCATCTCTATCCTCGCGCGCAGTGGTGATCATGCCCCCCGGGTTGGATCCGAAGTCCGGTTCCGTGAGGCCGAAGCACCCGATCACCTCGCCACTCGCCATCTTTGGGAGCCACTCCTGTCGCTGCACCTCGCTACCGAACTCGTGAATCGGGTACATGACGAGGGCGCCCTGAACAGAAGCGAACGATCGAACGCCGCTGTCACCGCGCTCGAGTTCCTGCATGATCAACCCGTATGCCACGTTGTTCAGTCCCGCGCATTCGTACTTCTCCGGCAGATTGGCACCGAACAATCCCAGCTCGGCCATCTCCGGGACCAACTCCGTCGGAAATCGCCCTTCGATGTAGCAATCCCCAATGATGGGGATCACGCGTTCATCCACCCATCGCCGCACTGTATCGCGCACGGCTCGTTCCTCTTCGTTGAGCAACGAGTCGGTGTCGTAGAAGTCCACCCCATGAAACGCCATCGGCTAGCCTCCCTCACCCTCCAACATAGCGGGTTGTACGGGCCGCACGTCACGCATCGCACGCGGCTCGATCCCGATCGCTACCGCCTTGGCCCGGAACTCCTTTCCATGATCCAGCGGCCGACCAGTTTCCACCTGCCACTGGTGCACCATTTCGTGCAACATCGTATGCCGTACTTCGTTCCAGCCGTCGCGCTCGATGTGCGCGCGGCTGATGGCGATCTCGAGGGGCTCGCCGGTCGTCGCATCGACCGTCACCTCGCCCAGTCGCGTCCGCATCCTCGTGGACACACGAATGGGAACCGTCTTCAACTGTCCAGCAAAATGGCGTTGGTTCAACTCAGCATGCATCTGCCGCAGCTTGGACAAGAACCGGCGGCCGCCAGTCGTACCCCGCATCCGTGGCTGGAGGGTCACGTACTGCTCGACCGGGAACTCGACAATGACCCGGCGCGCGTCGTTGCGCCGCGCGCGCGGTGTCATGGGACTCACGAACCTCACAAGCGCGCGCAGAACCCGGTCGGACGCATAGGCGTAGCCCCGGTGAACACGCAAGACCCCATGCTCCGTCACCGTGACGAGGACGGTCCGATTGACATGGAGTTCGATGTCTGTGATGCCCTGTAGTCCAAGTTCCTCAAGCCTGCGGGTGAGCAATGCCGCGTCGGCGCGCTCACCTTGTAGCCGCGACCGTCTCCGCCTCATGAATCCGTCCTGGACGTGCAAAGTGATGAGCATCACCCCGGCGGAATCGGCCGGTCTCAAGGTCCCAGCAGTACTCATCGATCTGGATCGCGTCGTCATCGATCTGGATCCGATGAAAGACGGGCACGTACTCACCACGGAGCATTGTCGACAGCGTCCCGGTACAGGAGACAACTAAACGTCCGGCGAGTTCGTTGGCGTTATGATGATGATCGTGACCACAGAGGATCAGCTCGGCGCCGCTCGCCATGATCGCTTCTTGCGCTCGTCGCCACCACGCCAAACCCGTGCGTTGCGTGAGAGGCCCACGCAGGATGTTGTGATGCGTTACGAGGATGCGAGCCTGCTCAGGGCGGCTTCCTTCGAACACGGCGCGAACCCGGGCCATTTCCGCCGTTGGCAAATGCCCTTTGATGGTCAGGTCCCCCGGCCGGAACGTGAGCGACCCCCAGGCAAGGCCATGTGCCGTGACCGCACCCGCCACAACCACTTCAGGAAAATCCAGTGTCGGGGCCAGGACCGGTCCGAAGTACTTTCGGTGCACGGCATATTTGGCCTCAGGGCTGAAGGGAACCAGAGGACGCTTCCACCATTGGACATCATGGTTGCCCGGCAGCGCGTACACGGGTGCAGATCGTTCGAGCTCCCTGATGAACGCTCTGGCAGCCTGGAACTCCCCGTGCCGGGCTCGCTGCGTGAGATCACCGGAAATCACGATTAGGCGAGCATCGAGATCAGGCACCAGATCCTCGACTGCCTGAATCAGCCGCAAGTCCGCTGCCACGCCGAAGTGCGTGTCCGACAGATGGACGATACTGAAGCTCATGGGCAGTTCATCGCCAATGCCGCGTCAAGACTCGTCGGACAACGAGATTCACGATGATGTACCAGCTGATGACGGCCATGGCCCCGACTGTCCGTGCCGTGCGATCGGCTGGCATCTCCGCCATCATATAGAGCGCCACGAGGATCGTGGTGATCACCGCAACCAGCCGGGCCGTGCGAGCCGACCGCTTCGCGATGGTCTGGCGACACTCACCGCAGAGTTCACCCAATGGGAGCTCCACGGCCCGGTGGCACCGGGGGCATTCATGCTCAACGAAGACGCCGAAGAAGGGCTTCTGTGAATTCGGCGGTCGAAGCATGGCCGTGCAGGTCAGGGGTGAGTGTCGAACCATCGTGAATCGTGCCTTCAATCGCCGTGCGAATGCGCGTCGCAACCTCTCCTTGACCGAGGTGATCGAGCATGAGGCACCCGGCCAAGATGAGTGCCGTGGGATTGGCCACACCCTTGCCAGCAATGTCAGGTGCCGATCCGTGCACCGCCTCGAAGAGCGCGACGCGGTCACCAATGTTGGCTCCGGGTGCCAGCCCCAGCCCGCCCACGAGCCCAGCAATTTCGTCGCTCAAGATATCACCGAACATGTTGGTCGTGACGATGACGTCGAATTGGGACGGATCCAGGACGAGCTTCATGGCCGCGGCATCGATGATCACATCATTGACCTCGACGCGACCCCGGTAGCGGTCGGCGACCTCACGCCCGACATCGAGGAAGAGCCCGCTAGCTGCCTTGAGAATGTTCGCCTTGTGACAGATGGTGACGAGGCTGCGACCGTTCTGCACGGCATACTCGAGGGCAAAGCGAATCACGCGCTCGCAGCCTTGACGGGTGACCACGGCAGTTGACTGTGCCACGGCGCGCGGATCGTCGCATAGAGATCGAACTCGCGCCGGAGGGCCACATTGACCGATCGAAACCCTGTTCCGACAGGGGTCGTGAGTGGACCCTTCAAGGCGACACAGGTGTGACGAAGGCTCTCCACCGTGGCATCTGGCAGCGGGGTGCCGGTTTCCTCCAGCGCGGTGACGCCGCCCAGCTGCCTGTCCCACTCGATGACGGCCCCCGCGGCGTGGAGGACGCGCTCCGCGGCGCGGGTAATCTCCGGCCCAATGCCGTCGCCTGGGATGAGCGTAACGGTCGCGCTCACGGTCGGATTGGCACCATCCCATCGAGAGCAAGCCGGAAAGCCGCCCAAGGGTCGTCTGCAACGCCGTACCCGGCCCCGTGCCATCGAACGAGCCCTTGGCGAACGTCCACGATCGACACCGTGAACTCCGCCATTCCCCCTTCGAGTGTAGTGTCGATCGGCTCGCCGAACACGAGCGCCGCTGGCACCAGTACAATGCGATCGCCGACGACCGCGGCGAGGTTCCGCATATGACTGATGAGCGGAGAGGGCACCTTGTCGATGTCCGAGCTTCGCAAGACGGCTGCCCCCATCCGATCCGGCTCGCGGAGCATGCCGGGGGCTCGCCCAGCAGCCTGTCGCAGCTCGTCGGGAAACACCCAGTCGACCTCCGGGGCGCGCTCCATCAGGAATTCTTCAATGAGGCTGTCGGCCTGCATGAGTCGGGCCTCCCGTGGGCCGATCGCATCACGCCACTCCAGCGACTCTTGCGCCACAAGGTAGGTCAGAGGGAAGACCGCTACCTTCTGGCCCGCCAAAGTTACAGTTGGCAGCGGGTTGGATACCGGCTGCACCAGGTCCGCCGGGCCCGACTTGCCGCCACAAGCCAACACCAACATCGCAACGAGGCCGATCGTCAGTCGTCGGTCCATTGGGGATCCCGTTTCTCGAGGTAGGCCTGCACCCCCTCCACCGAATCGGCAAGGGCGAGGAGGTCGCGCAGATAGAAGTTTTCCGCTTTGTAGAGCGCCTCTTCGTATCCGGAATAGTAGGATTCGGTCTGCGCACGCTTGGCAAGCGTCAGCACTGGTCCGGACTTCGCGGTCAGGACTTGAATGAATTCCTTAAGTCGCGCGTCAAACGTCCCATCCGGGTAGACCCGATTGACGAGCCCGTAGGACAGGAGTTCGCGGGCTGGGATCTCCTCCCCTGTGATGATCCATTCCATCGCCTTACGTCGCGGCGCCGCGCGTGGCAGCACCACGCACGCAAGCGGCGGGAAGAGGCCAAGATTGATTTCCGGAACGGCGAATCGGGCCGACTCCGACGCGACCACGAGGTTGCACCCTATCGCGAGCTGAAACCCGCCGCCAAAAGCGACACCCTCAACGGCCGCAACAGCGATGACGTCGAGGAGCCTGATAGTCTCGAAGGTCCGATGGAACACCTGGATGAGCCGCGTGACCTTTTCGCGCGTGTGTTCGTTGAGGTCGAGCCCTGCGCTGAACGCATCGTGGCTGCCGCGGATCAGCAGCACCTTGAGATCCCGACGTTCACGAAGCTCCAGGAGCGCCGCGTTCAGCTGCTCCATCATGTCGATGCTGAGGACGTTGAGCGGTGGGCGATTCAGGGTCAACGTGGCGACCCCGCCCTCGTACGCGCGATCGACGTATTCGTACGACACTGCGACTCCTTCACCAAGTGTAGGGGGGATGGCATCAACTCAGTTCGGGCCGTGGCGTGCCCGAGGGTACGTCAGTGGAGCGTGAGACCCCCGTCCACTAAGATAACCTGTCCAGTGATGTGACGAGCGTCGTCAGAGCACAGGAACACAACCACGTTCGCCACGTCCTCCGGCTCCGCGATCCGCCCCAACACAGAGCCGTGCTCCGCATCGGCGACGATCTCGGAGGGGAGCGTGCTCAGCAGCTCTGTCTTGACGAATCCCGGCGCCACCGCGTTCACGTTCACGTTGTAGGCGCCGAGATCTACGGCCGCCGACTTGGTCAGACCCACCAACGCCGCCTTGCTGGCGGTATAGTTCGCGATCCCGAACCCTGGTTGATACGCCTGATGGGACGAAATGCTCACCACCTTGCCGTATCGCTGGTTTCGCAGAAATGGTGCGATCGCCCGGATACAGTTGAAGGCACCGGTGAGGTTGGTCTGGAGCACCTCGTCCCACGCCAGGTCCGTCATGCGCCACAGCGCGCCGTCGTGAGCAATGCCGGCATTGTTGACCAAGTAGTGCAGGCCACCGAGCTGGGCATGCGCGTTGGCAACGAACGTGGTCACCGCCTCTGAGTCCCGCACGTCGCAGTGCTCGCTGTACACCTCGACCCCGCATGCGCGAAGGGTCGTCTCGGTGAGCAGCGCTTGAGCCGAAATGTCCCGGTCGGGAAGCTCGATGTAGTTGAACGCGACGTTCACGCCACGTCGTGCAAAGCTGAGCGCAATCTCGCAGCCCAGCCCCGTCGCCGCCCCCGTGACCACAGCGGTGTGTCCACGCATCTCACGTCGTTTCACGCGTTGCGTCTGCTCGCGCTCGGCAATCATTGCACCGGAATCGCCTGCAGACGCTCCGTAATCCGACGGATCCGAGCTGAATGGAATGGCCGGTCTCGCACGTTAAAGGCGGTAGAACGTACGCCCAGCAGCCCACCGTAGCAACTCGGAGCGTCGACCGTCCGGCTATCCCGCACCCGTCGGAATACGGGGCTCCGCCTCGGCCATAGCATGGCCGGCCACGGCCCGGCGTACCGCTGCGGTGGCTTCAAGAATGAGCCACAGTTCGAGCACGAAGATGAACCCACCTACGACAAGCAGCGCCCCCTGATTGTCGGTCCAGTAGCGAATTAGGTTGATCACCATGGCCCAGGTCGTCATGACCAACAGGAACGACATCGGGATAACGGTCACCCAAACCCGACGCTTCAGGTGCAATAGAAAGAGCGTGACGACCAGGAGACTCAGGGCGCCGGTGAGCTGATTGGTCGTGCCAAACAGGGGCCACAGCCTCATACCCCCGGCGCCTCGGTCGACCCCTAGCGCCAACAGCGCGCAGGCTGCTACCGCGATGAACGTCGCGAACCACCGGTTCTGCGCAATCGACACGTTGTACTCCGCACCTAGCTCGGAGATGATGTACCGCTGCAAGCGAACACCGGTATCCATGGTCGTCGCCGCGAAACTGATGACGACGACCGCAGCGAAGATCACGGCGAATCCCTGCGGGAGCCCAACACCCTGAGCGAGCACGCCCACCCCGTTGACGAAGGCGGCCGTCGCACCGGCCGACGCACTGGCCCACGTCCCGTAATGCTCGTGCCAACCATCCAACCCCGCATAGATCGCGAATCCGGCCGTGGTCGCGAGGATCGATGTTAGGGCGAGCGTCCCCTCACCAACCGCCCCACCGTACCCGACGTACCGCGCGTCCGTTTCCCGATCCAACTGTTTGGACGACGTCCCTGATGCCACGAGCCCATGGAAACCTGAGATCGCGCCGCACGCGATCGTGATGAACAACAGCGGAAACCAACTCGGTGCGTCCGCCGGCAGGTTCGTGTTCACTGCCGGAGCGATGACCTCCGGGTTCGTGAGGATGACACCCAAGAAGATGATGCCCAACGCCACGAAGAGTTGGTGGCTGTTGACATAATCACGTGGCTGTAGGAGGAGCCAAACGGGTAGCACACTCGCAAAGAAGGCGTAGACGAAGAGCAGAATCACCCATCCCGCTCGCACCCCGTCAACGCGCGCTGCGTCGACGGCAGCGGCGGGGTCACCTGCCGATGCCGCCTGCTGCGCCGCCGTCGGGGCGAATCCGAAGAAATCCGGCAGAGACAAGGGCGCATACTGCCCGAGCCAAATCATGATGTAAAGCACAGCCAGGGCGCCCAACGAGGGCCACAGGAGCCCCGCCTTGGTTCGATAGATCAAGAATCCAACGGTCAGCGCGACGACCAGCGAGCCCCACACCGGAAGGACGGAGCCGGGGTTGGCCATGAACAAATTCGCAATGACCACCGCGAACACGGCATTCACCAGGAGCAGCAAGAAAAAGATGATCAACAGGAACAAAACGCGGGCGCGACTCCCTACGATCCGCTCGGTGAGCGTCCCAATCGAGTTGCCCTTGTGGCGTGTTGAGATCCACAGCGTGCCGAAGTCATGCACGGCTCCGGCAAACACCGTCCCGAGCACCACCCACAGAAACGCGGGCAGCCATCCCCAGATCACGGCGATGGCGGGACCCACAATTGGCGCAGCCCCAGCCACGGAAGTGAAATGGTGTCCGAAAAGCACGTGCCGATTGGTCGGGACGTAGTCGACGCCGTCCTCAAACTCGTGCGACGGTGTGACGTAGTCCGGGTCCAACCGGTAGATGAATGTGGCGATGTATCGTGAATAGAGGAGATACCCGCTCAAAAAGGCGGTCACTCCCACGGCGAGGAGCGCGATAGAACTCACGAAACCCGTCCTCAGATGGTGGACGCGATAATCTATCCCTCGAACATGCTGCTGGGGATGGCGTCGAGCAGCACCTGTAATCCCGGCATTCCGTGCGGCTCGATATCGAGTCGCGGGATTTCGGCGATCGGGTGGCTGGAAAAACGCGACCGCACACGGTCGACGTACTGTTGTTCGCGGTCCAGGCGGGCTTGGTCGTTGCCCTGGAACCGCTGGTTCACGACGACGGCCGCGACGGGGATCGCGTTCCGATTCAGAACGTCGATCGAACGTTCCGTCTCTGCAACGGGGAGTAACTCGGGGATGACGACGAAGACAAACCCCGTGCGCGCCGCGTCCGTGATCAACACACGCGCACGCTGGAAGCGCTGCTGTCGCTCCTGCAACGCCCCGAGGATGGGATCGTGCGCTTCAACGCTGCCTTGGCCGGAGCCGGCAACCCGTCGCCACATGCGGCCGAGGACGTTGACCTTCTTCCGGCGGTCGACGAGACCATCGATCCAGACATTCATGAGCTCTGGAAGCGACAGCAGTCGTAGCGTATGCCCCAACGGTGCGGTGTCAAAGACGATCCGCTCGTACGCGCTGCCCAACTCGTCGAGAAGGCGCGTAAACCGGTCGAACAAGGCAGATTCGTCGGCCCCTGGCGTCACCCGCGCGATATCGATCTGGCGTTCCACCTCGGCTGCCAGACGTGGCGGCGTTGCATCCGCTACACGGCGCTTCACTTCGGAGATGTAGCGATCGGCTTCTTCAGCGGGGTCAATCTCCACCGCCCAAAGATTGGGTCGCACCGCCGTCGCTTCGTTGCCGAGTGTGCAACCGAGCGCATCGGAGGTCGAATGGGCGGGGTCGGTCGACACGAGGAGCGTCCGTCTTTCACGGCTGGCTGACGCAAGGGCGAGACACGCCGCTAGCGTCGTCTTGCCGACACCTCCTTTGCCGCCAAGGAACAAGACTTCACGATCGAACGGCGGCGTCGGCATGGGCTCAACAGCAGCGGAATCCGCCCTCCGGAGCCTGTTCCATCCCCATCCGGAGGTGCCACTGGTGAAACTCCTCCAGCAGATCCGGATACAGTTCTAGCGCATAGAACGCCGCTGGATTTGGTGTACCGAGCAGGTCCGAGAAACTCAGTAGCAGGAAGATGTCACGTTGTTCACGGTAGGCTCGGTACATCTGCGATCGATACGGGGCAAAGTACATCTCCTCGTAGATGTCGCGTGCAGCCCGCAATCGTCTTCGGAGAGCCGCTCTCCACGTGAAGGACACTACGCGTTCCCCAACCCCATCCCCCAGCGGGCCAGGCTCGGTGGTAGCCCACCGTACGTCAGCACGGCATCGTGAAAGGCGCGGGGACCCTGATCCTTGCCGCCGTTCTTCGCATAGAATGCATCACGCAGTCGCAACAACTCTCGCCGACCCAGGGCATAGCTCGCCTGGTAGACTGGCTCGGCGCAGTATCGACGCACCTCGGCCAAGGCCAGTCGCCGATCAAAGCCAACACGATCGACCATGAGGTCCACCGCCTCGGCGACGCTCATACTTCCTGTGTGAAGGCCGACGTCTATCACCACACGCAGCGCTCGCCACAGGAGCGCAATCTTCTGGAAGAATCGCTCATGCGGGTCCGCGAAGAACCCCTCCTCCGCCATCATCTCTTCACAATAGAGCGCCCATCCTTCGACCATGATCGGTGACCACAATACCGTACGGGCGCGACGCGGAAGACCGTTGGTCCGAACGAAATGCAGATGATGCCCTGGATATCCTTCGTGCAAGGCCGTCACCGGAAGATCGTATCGGCAATGGTCACGCAAGGCCCCATCGTGACCGCTTGGCCCACCTTCAGGAACCGTTACGTAAAACCAACCGGATTGATCCTCTGAGAATGGGCCAGGTGGCTGGTAGGCGGCAAAGGGGATCAGAGGCTGAAGAAAGCGAGGGGTCTGAATGACGCGCAGCTCGGCATCGGGCACGTCCAGGAGCGTTCTCTCACCCACAAAGTCCCGCGCCCGCTGCATGTGCACGTCGTAGCTCGCCACGAGATCGTCGCCCATCGGATGGTTCTCTCGCAACGCGTCGGCGACGTGCATCCACGAACTGGTCTTGTCGATCTCGCGCGCGAGCGCCCTCAAATCCGCCTCTGTCGCCTCTACGAGTTTCCAGCCGAACCGCGTCAATTCCGTCGTGGTCTGCGAAACCGCAAGATCAAACTGAAGTCGGAAGTCGAAGGCGTCTTCACCGATGGCGAACGATTCAGCTGGACCATCTCGGAGATCCTCCAACCCCTGGGCAAATATTTCGAGCGCTCCACGCGCCTGCTCGGCCGCCTCTGCGACATCTTCTCTTGCATCCACGCAATACAATTCGACCTGATCGATCAGCTCCGACCCTGGCGCGAACACTTGTGCGGCGGTGTCGAGAAACACCTCAGGCGGTGCATCGATCGTGGCGAGGGCCTGGGCAACAAAATCAGGTACTTCCTCGAGACGCCGCTTGAGTGATTGGGCCGTATGTGCGGGCGCGCGATCCTGGAAGACCAGCAGGAGGTGGAGCGACTCCAGGAGGTGGTTGATCCAGTGACCCGGATTGCGCTCGTGCGGTCGCTCCTTTGTATACCGGTGCACGGTCACGCGGATCTTGTTCAGCAATGCCGTCCGATCGATTTCGTCATCTAAGGAGCAGACGTCGATGGCTTCGAGCGATCCGGCAATCGATTGCAGTGCCGCCACATATGCACTGACGCTTTCGCTGTCAAACAGGCCGAGTCGATGATCATACTCGGTCACACCCGCGCCCGTTGCCGCGGCCGGGTCCATGTTCCAGGCGAGGTCCAGGTACGAGTCAACCAGTTGGTCCAACGGCCCCGGCGTCACCTGCTCGAGCTCTCCTCACGAAGGTGATCGATCAGCTCCCGGCATTCGATCTCGCCCAACACACGATCCGCGGTCTTCGCCTTGTCGAACAGCACCGTGCAGAGCTGCTCGTCATCCGGATCGTAGCCGTGTTCTGCCAACCAGTATTTCACGTTGGACATGCCGGAAACGGGTGAAATCTCGATCACTTGTCGAGCGCCAAATGTGTGCGCCGGCACGCTCGAATACACGCGGTCGGCCAACCAGTCGTCGCCTTTCTTTTTGGCTTTGATGATCGCCGCAGCATGGACTCCCGTCCCGGTCCGGAATGCGTCTCCACCTATGACTGGGTAGTTCTCGGGGAGGGGAACGCCAACCGTTTGCGCCGCCAACTCGCAGTAGGCGCGCAGGGCCGATACATCGTGCCGGTGGGCTCCTAGCAAATGGAGATTGACGATCAGGAGGTCCATCTCGGCATTGCCTACGCGCTCACCCACCCCCAGCGCGGTGGCATGGACCCGGTCAACGCCTGACTCAATCGCCGCGAGGCAGTTGGCGAGTCCTAGGCCACGGTCGCGGTGCCCATGCCAGTCAATCTTCACCGGCACACCCGACGGCTGGACGATCTCGTCCCGGACAAACCGAACCAGATTCCTCACGCCATCCGGCGTGGCGTGTCCCACCGTGTCGGCGAGGCATATTCGGCGCGCGCCCAATTGAATCGCCGCCCCGTACAGCGTCTTCAACGTGTCCGGTTGCGCTCGTGTCGTGTCCTCGGTCACGAACATGACGGGCAACCCCTCCTTGACGGCGAAGGACACGGCCTTCTCGATGGTCTGGAGCATCCGATCGAGCGTCCACCCCTCGGCGTATTGCCTGATGGGGGACGATCCGATGAATGTCGCGGCCTCGATCGCGACGCCAACTTCTTGTGAGATCCGCGCGATTGGTTCCACGTCGGCCACGACCGTCCGCGCGGCACAGTTGGGTTCGATAGGGAGCTTCGCGTCGACGATCTCCTGCGCGAGTGCCCGCACCGATTCTTGAACCTGCTGACCGGCACCAGGCAGCCCGATGTCTGCCGCCCCTATTCCCAACTCGGCCATGAGGTGCAGGAACCGCTTTTTGACCTCGATCGTCGGGTCGATGGCCGACGGTGACTGCAAGCCATCACGGAGCGTCTCGTCGTTCAAGACCACGGTCGCGTGTTGCCACTCGAACCCGCTTGCCGTGTTCCAGTCGTGGATGAGGGACGCTTCGTCCACCGCCGTGCCTTTCACGCTGCCCGCCCCGTGCATCAATTGACTACTGCCGCCGAGAGGGCGTCTGTCGTGACTTCCCAATGTGACCCCGACCATACGACGGATCCATCCACGAGAGCAATCGCTTGGGGTGATTCGTGTGGTACCCCCAATCGCCGAGCGGCCTCCATCGAAAGCGCCCGCTGGGCCAACACATCCACGAGGTAAACGGGCACATCGGGGTGCTGCGCGGCGAACGCGCGGACGTGGCGCAGGGCCTTCGCACTAGACCAACACGCCGGGCTGTGCTTGAACAGGACGCCGCGACTGACTTCTAGCGCTTTCTCGAGGGCCTGTTCATCCACGACGGGTCGAACCGGCCGCTCGTCCTCAGGGGGCCGGAGCCACTTCATCTGGTGCTGCCACCATGTTTTCCAAGTCACGATCCTCAATATGCACGTTGTCGCCTACCATGCTATGCACGACCGTGGCGCGGCGAACGACCGCTCCACGACCGATAATCGCATCGCGAACGGTACACCCCTCAACCGTCGCGCCTGACTCTACGACTACGTTGGGTCCCAGCGTGGACCGCACGACCGTCGCGCCAGCTTCGATACGGACCGGGTGCTGCACGGTTGAACCATCCAATGACGCTCCCACCTCGGCGCGCCCGGCCTCGAGAAGATGGCGGTTGGTTTCCAGCACGGTTTCCACCTTCCCGCAGTCGTACCACCCATCCACGCTGGCCGTCAACAGCTTCTTCCCATGATCGATCATGTATTGAAACGCATCCGTCAAAAACCACTCGCCCTTCAACTGTGGCCCGGCCAGTGTCTCGTCGATCCCGGCGTACAAGGTCTCCCAATCGCGGATGTAGTAGAGGCCGATGTTCGCCAGCTTCGACACCGGCTCCGACGGCTTCTCCACGATCCGCTGCATGTACCCGTCATCATCCGTGACGACGACGCCGAAACGCTGGTAGTCCTCGACTTCCTTCGCCCAGATGATCCCGTCCGCTTGCGTGCGCTCAGTCAGATGCAGGTCGGCATCGAACACCGTGTCCACGAACACGATGAGTACGGGGCCATCGACGTAGTCCTTGGCGAGATGCACCGCACCGGCAGTCCCGTCCTGCACTTTCTGCTCAACGAAACGCGATGGGACATCGTATTGCCGGGAAACGAATGACTCGATCTGATCCTTGAGATGCCCGGTTATGAAGATGAGTTCCTCGACGTCCAATCCGTCGAGCTTATCCATCACGTAGTCGAGCACGGGCCGACCGGCCACTCGAATCAACGGTTTCGGGGTATGTCGCGTGAGTGGGAGGAGGCGCGTGCCCTTTCCCGCGACAGGAAGGATCACCTTCATATCACACTCTCCCGTATCGGTCTTTCAACCGTATCACGTCATCGAGTTCCGGTGTCGAGGCCTCGAGCAGGTCGCTCGGAGTGACCGCCTCCATCTGATGGACCGTGCCGGGCGTGACGTGGTAGCTCTCTCCCTCGTGCATGGGCCGCTCGACCAGCTCGCCATCCTCCTGCACGCGAAAGATGATCTCGCCGCGCAGCACGTGAATCGTCTCGTCTTTCTTTTCGTGGTATTGCAGACTCAATACGTGGCCCGGCTCGATATGGAGAATCTTCCCCACGTAACGGTCGGTATGAGCCCAGATGAGCTCATAGCCCCACGGCTTGTCCACCTTGAATGGCACGTCCAAGACTGGTACCTCGCTCAGATGAGATGAAGTTCGAGGGACGACGGCGCCGTCACGCACGCGCGCACGCAGACCCCACATCCGACACATCCTTCGATCTTGATCACCGGTCGCCCCGCAACGTCCAACGATAGCGCCTCGTCGCCAATGGGACACGCGCGAGCGCACACACCACACTCCACACCCTGAAACGCGATGCACCGCTCTGGAATGAGCTCCAGAGACGCCATGCGTAGCCCCTGCCACAGCGTCTCCGGCACATTGAGCGCATCCGTTGGGCATACCGCCGCACACAGCATGTCGTCACACACGGTGCAGGGCTGGATGACCGGGTCGATCATCGGAGTACCCACGGCAAATCCCGCACCAGGCGGTGCTTTGACGATCGCGTACGCTGGGCACACGTCGATACACTCAGAACACCGCGTGCAGGCCGCGAGAAAGGGAAGCTCATCCAACGCCCCCGGGGGACGGAAATAGAGCTTCGGCGCGACACGACGCTCGGTGCGCTTCGCGACCTCCCCGGCGACGCGACCCAGCGTCTCCTCGAGGAAGTGCCGCCGGTCACCCGCCTTTCCTGTTACAAACAGTCGATCTTCGGAAGCCATGGTGGCCGAAAGGTAGTCGACGGGTGGACGGCACGGCGACCTGCCACGAAACCTCGCGTAACTCCCTTGTGTTGCCTACCTTAGCGCGTCATGAGTGAGCCGAGATCTGTGGAGGATCGCGTCGCCAAGCTCGAGACGGCGGTCGAGCGATTGGAGTCCGCCGTCAAGCGGTTGACCGATCGACTGGCCATGCTTCGCACCGACAGCTCGGCGGGGAGCACCACGCGCGGCCGGCCTCCGCTGGCCAACCGGAGGGATCTGCCGGGAGACGTGTCTCCTACCGCCAGATCGCGCCCGAAACCCAAGACACGCTTCGCCTCTGTCAGCGCGAAGGCAACGGCGGGCCCCAGGCGCGACAGCATATGGTGGCTTTCCCGCATCGGTACCGTCCTGCTGTTGGTCGGGGTCGTCTACCTCTACAAGTACGCCGTCGACCAGGGTTGGCTCAGCCCGACCGTCCGCATCGGTTTCGGCCTGGTCCTCGGAACCGGGCTCGTTGTCCTTGGCATGCGCCTCCATGCATCGCTCAGATGGTACGCTCGGGCGCTTCTCGTCGGCGGCATCATCACGTTCTTCATCACGACCTACGCCGCATTCCACTGGTACGATCTCGTTTCACAGACCACGGCAATCGGTTTCTTGGCCCTCGTCTCCGTGGCAGCGTTCGGTATTGCGATTCGGCTGGATGACGTGGCCGTGGGCGTGACTACCGTCATCGGCGCGCTGATCAATCCGATTCTCCTCTACGAATCACCGGCGTCGATCCCGGGGTTGACGGGGTACACGTCTGCGGCCGTCACCGTGCTCGGCGGGGTCTTCCTCCTGAAGGGCTGGCGATCATTCCTCTGGACGGGGTTCTACCTGACGTGGGGAATCCTCCTCGTCGCAGCGCTGAACGCCATGAACGGGGAGCAGGCAGATCGTGTCTGGACTCAAGTTGCCATAGGCGTGTCGGTAGTCGTGTTCTGGTTCGCCCCACTCGTGCGAGAGCGACTGATCATCCTGAACCCCACCAAATGGCGCCGGCCCCCGCAGTTGAGCGCATTGAAGGACGCGCCGTACGCCGAGCGACACGCCCACGTCATCAGCCTCTTCACGCCACTGGCAGCATTGCTGCTGACCGCGACGGCATGGGACCTCTCGCGGAGGGATGCGGGGCTCGTTGCACTCGCCGGGGTACTCATCGCCGCAGCGGCCGGCGCGATCGTCGACCGTTGGAAGACCGGCGACCGGCTGGCCTTCTCCCAGGGCGTCACGAGTGTGGCGCTCCTGACAATTGCCGTCGGACTCATCCTCGAAGGCAATGCACTCTTGCTCGCCTTTACGGTCGAGGCCGCGGCTCTCCATGCGATCGGCATGCGCATGGATGATGAAATACCGTTGCGCGCCGGGCAGGCGATGTTGGCTGCCGTCGCATTCTGGGTATTTGGTCGGTTCTTCGTCCTCCCAACGGGTGACCCACCGATCCTCAACGCCGATGCCCTCGTCAACGCGCTCCCAATCGCCGTGACCGCCGCGCTGGCTCCAAGGCTGGCCAGCACCGAGGAGACCACCGGCTACCGCCTCGCCGCACATATCCTCTTGCTCGGGTGGTTGGCCCGCGAACTGTGGGGGCTACCCAACGGCGGAGGTATCGTGACGCTCGCGTGGGGTATCTACGGCATCGGCCTGCTGGTTCACGCGCTCACGCAGCGGCAGCTGGGGGTGCAACGCGTTGCCATGGCCACACTGCTGCTGGTGGTAGGCAAGCTGTTCCTCATCGACCTCGCCGAGCTTGCGCCCGTGTGGCGAATACTCCTGTTCATGGGATTCGGCGGACTCTTCCTCATGCTCAGCTACTACTTTAAGGACGCATGGGCGGTTGACCGCGCGGCCAACGACGAGCGCACCACGCGCGAAGGCGACACGTAGGATAATTAGAGACACGTTAGAAGCCTCTAAGCTTTCGCTTTTGGACTTCAATCACCACCACAACTTCATGACCTTGCTCCGTACACATTTTTGCGGAGGAAGCTCATGTTGTTCAAACCATACACCGCCGTCTTCCTAGCGGCCGCACTGGGAGCGTGCAGCGACGAAGGGCCCGGCATGGCATCGATCAATGCCACCTTCCAAAACCTCTCCGTGCTCGACGCGGCAACCGAGGGCAGCTATGAAGGATGGGTCATCGACGCTGACGGCGTGGCGCACTCGACCGGAAAGTTCGTGCTGGATGGATCGGGCATGCACACGTTCGCGAGCCCCATCGATGAACCGACGATGTTCGTCCTCACCGTCGAGCCACCCGGCGACAACGACGCCGTGCCGTCAGATCAGAAACTGATCGGTGGCCCCATCACGAACGGCACAGCGTCGTTGACGTCGCTGGGTTTCGTGAGCGTTGATGCGTCAGCGGATTTCTCCACCAGTCCGGGTACGCACGTGCTCCTCACGCCAACGACCGGGACGGCGACTGACGACGACGGCGGCATCTGGCTGATCGACCCGGGCACCGGTACCGCGACCGTGTCCCTTCCTGCCCTGAATGCCGGATGGGTGTACGAAGGTTGGGTGGTGTACGGACCCGGCACGCCGATGCAAACGGCTATCTCCTACGGCAAATACGAACCGCAGTCCGACGGCACGCTCAGCGCACGGGACAGCGATGCTGCCGGTCCGCTTTCCGGCGCCCCAGGTGACCTCGCGGCTGGCCCCCCCGTGCCCGGCGGTGATTTCGTCATGGCGAACGGAGAGACCGTGCCCGGAGGTATCGCGTTGCCATTCGACTTCAACGGTGACGACGTGATCACGGGCGACAGTGAATGGATGCACGTCGTTTCGATCGAACCATCGTTTGACGAGGGTGAGGCGTCGCTCAACGCCGTGCCGTTCCAACTCAAGCCGTTCGGGAATCCGTTCGGAGACGGTGGGCCTACGGACATGCGGACGATCGGGGCCCTGGACCCGCTTCCCACCGGTACTGCCACGATCACCAACTGACAATCCAAAGGGCGAGTCCCGCACTGCATTGCGGGACTCGCCCGCGGGGAACGCCTTGGTTACACGATCTCCACGCCCGCGCTCCGTTCGATCATTTTCACAAACTCCACGTGATCGGCTTCCTCCCCGAGAGCCTCCCGAGCAGCGCTGAACGCCCGCTTGGCGGTGCCGATGGCGTCAGACGGCACCCCGTTGTCTTCGAGGATCTTGACCGCGATCCCCACGTCTTTGTCGAGCAGCGCAAGTCGGAACGTGCGCGGCCACGCCCGTGTGGTCACGCGCTTCGGGAACAAGTTCTCCGTCACGTTTGAGCGGCCGCTCGATGCGTTGATGACCTCGAGCGCCTTCTTGCCCGAGACACCAAGCTTCACGAGAGCAGCTAATCCCTCCCCAGCCGCCTGGATGTTGATCGCCAGCAGTCCCTGATTGACGGCCTTCACCGCATGACCCGCCCCAACCGGACCTACGTACTCTGCCTTCTTCGCGAAGCACTGGACCACGTCGATTGCGCGAGCCGCATCCTCCTCCGTACCACCGATCATGACCGTCAGCTCACCCCGTTCAGCGCCACCAACGCCACCGCTCACCGGGGCATCGGCAAATCCCACACCACGGGCACGCAGGAAGTCGGCAACTTGGGTCGAACCCGCCGGGTCACCGGACGTGCAGTCGATCAACAGCTGGCCTTCGCGCCACGCCTTGTCTGCCTGTTTCACCACGTCCAGGACTTCGACGGACGTCGGTAGACAGGTGATGACGACATCGCTCGCCGCTACGACCGCCCCTGGCCCACCCACCGCAGCGGCAGCATGCGCTTTGGCGAACGCGTCCGCCTTGGCCTGCGTGCGATTCCACACCGTGCACGCATAGGTCTTGGCGACGTGGACGGCCATCGGCCACCCGATGTCACCAAGTCCGATGAACCCCACCCGTTTCGCCATCATAGGTCTCCTAGAAAACAACGAGCCCCGGACCAGGTCCGGAGCTCGATGATGTTACATGTTCCCGCTGGCGGCAAGCGCGTCAGGCACCGACCATCTGCCTGCGCAGTGCTTTGAGCTTGCGCCGCAGCGATCCATCCATGATGCGGTCGCCCACCCGCAGAATCACACCGCCGAGGATCTCCTCGTTGGTGTGGAAATGCGGGATGACCTCTTTCCCAATCAACGCAGACAGCCGATGGCGGATGACGCCGATCAAAGCTGCATCCGGCTCGCGGGCCACCGTCACGCCCACATGCACGCGGTTGAACTTCGCGTCCACGAGCGCCGAATACTGCTGCGCAATCAGCGGGAACAGCCCTTGACGCCCACGTCGTACTACCGCGTGGAGAAACCGCGTGAACTCCGCCGGCGCGAGTCCTCCAAACACCTTCTCGAGGATCGCCAGCTTCGTCTCGCGCGGCACCCGTGGAGACTCGAGCACCACGCGCACCTGCGGTTCGGAGTCCATGACCGCCCCCAACCCGCTCATGAGTTGGGCGTAGCGCTCCGTGTGATCGGAGCGCTCACCCAACTCGAACAGCGCGTCCGCGTAATTCTTGGCGACCGTGGGTGCTCTCACGCGCGGTCGCTCTCCAAGGTCTCGAGATAGCCTTCCACGATCTTGCGATCCTGGTCGCTGTCGAGCCGCTCTTGTATCAGCTTCGCCGCAGCCGCCAGGGACAGATCGACCGCTTCCTTCCGCAGTTCGGTCACCGCTCGATCGCGTTCGGCCGCGATTTCTCGCTTCGCGCGATCCAGAAGGTCCTTCTGATCGTCACGCGTTTTGTCGAGCAGCTGCTCCCGTTCCTTCTGGGCGAGGGTCTTGGCTTCACTCAAGAGCGCCTGCGCCTCCACCTTGGAGCCTTCCAGCAGCTTGCGATGTTCGGCGAGGGCTGCCTGAGCCTCCGCGTTTGCCTTCTCCGCCTCTTGAAGCTGCTTCCCGATCTTCTTCTCACGCTCCTCCGTGAGCCGCACGATCGGCGGGAACGCATACTTCCGCAGCAACCAGAAGAGCGAGAGGAACACCACCCAAGTCCAAATGATGAGACCCGGGTTCACCTGGAACGTGGCCGGCAGCCCACCTTCGGCCGTCTCGGCGTGCTCCTGCAAGACGGCAAATAGCGTCAGCACCTTAGCCTACGATCTTCGCGACCAGCGCCATGATCACCGCAATGATGGTCGCTCCCTCCATGAGGAAGGCCACGAGCAACGCCGTGCCGCGGATATCGTTCGCCGCTTCGGGCTGCCGGGCAATCGCCGTGGCGGCTTCACCACCAATGCGACCGAGACCCAATCCCGCACCAACCAGGGCGAGTCCGATACCGATCCCGACGCCGAGCGTCTCACCGCCCACGCCCTGCAACATGTTGAGCATGTTTATCAGCATGCCACCAATCCTTTATAGCTCGTGGAGGATTGCGTTTCACTCTGCGCTTCCGCCTCCGGCGCGTTTCCTCCGTAACGGCGCCTTCCGCGGTACCCGCCAACGGTCTCTCGACCAGCGGACTTCCCCAACCATTCGGTTGGGTACGTGAGGAACAGTCGCTAAGCGCATCGCCACTGTCCCAGCTTTCGTCCTCCCGTACTTCGTCCTCTAATGCTCGTGCTGCATCACCCCAATCAACACGGCCGTGATCAGCGTGAACACGTACGCCTGCACGAATGCGACGATCAGTTCCAGGAGCATGATCGCCAAAACCAGTGCCGCCGAGCCAACCCCGATGGCCCAGCTGAACACCCCCAGATTCCCGAACAGGAAGATCATGCCGAACAGGGCCAGGATCACGAAGTGTCCCGCCGTCATATTGCCGAACAAACGAACGGCAAGCGCAAACGGTTTGACCAGCTTCCCGAGAAACTCGATCGGCCCGAGCGCCACCGACAGGACGGCGGCGCCTCCACCCTCAATCCCGGGCACGGTCGGGAAGATCGTGCGCATGTAGCCGCGGAAACCGAGCTTGAGCATCCCGCTCACTTCGATGATGACGAGCGAGAGAATCGCGAGGGCCGCCGTGACGGCGAGGTTCCCCGTGGGAGACGCCCCCCACGGTACCAAGCCGAGCAGATTGCAGTACAGAATGAAGAAGAACACGGACATGATGTAGGGCGCGAACTTGGCGCCATCGAGTCCGATGTTGTCGATCGCAATGTCTTTCCTCACCCACAGGGCTATGCCCTCGATGGCGTTGGCCAGTCCGCGCGGCGCACGCTCACCGGCCCGCTGCCGCTCCAGCGCGCGTCCGGCCAGGTACATCGTGAGGAACACGAGGACGGCCGCCAGCACCATGAACACGACGTGTTTGGTGGGCGTCAGGTTGATCAGCATTGGCCCCACGTGGAATTCCAGGAGGTGGGGGTCCCAATGCGCCGTGAACAACGGCTCGAAATCGAGCTCGTAGGCGTCGGCCGTGTGGTGGAGCAACAGCTCCCCAATGTCGACGCCGTGTTCTTCCGCGGCCTGGGGTGCAGGCTCTTGGATCATCGAATCAATCTCATTTCCGTCAGCATCAAGGGCAGCAGCACTCCAACGTATCCAATGGCCGTGGGAATCGCCGGGAAGCGATCTCCCTGGAGTGTCACGGCCACCGCGAACAGCACGACCCCGATCAGGCGGAGCCCCATCCCCATCGACCAGCGCCACATCAGCGTCCCGAAGGACTGCCTGAGCCCCGATTTCAGCAGGGCGACCGCCGCCACGTGAATCCCGGCGGCCAGGAGCCCAAACACCGCTGTCGGCATGATGGCTGAAGACCCCCAAAACACCCAAACGACCCCGGTGATCAGGGCCGTGAGCGCGATGCCGATCAGTGCGTCCCTCACCGTTCCTCCGTGGTCGACCGGTCCTCGGTATCGTGCTCCAGCCGCCGGTAGATGCTCACCGTGGCCAGCGTCGCACCGATCAGGGCGCCTATCACCATGAACAGCGGCAACGTGCCTAGCCAGCGGTCGATCAGCCAGCCGATACCCATGGAGAACAGGACCGCCGCCGCAAACAGGCACCCCAATCCGGAGTACCGATGCACCTCGACGAGGTACCCACGGGGGTCGTTCCCGGGGCTCATGGCGGACGTAAGATCACCGCTTGTGAAAAATTTCGCAAGCAAAATACTCAGGTTTCAAGAGGGTTCCGAGGGGTCCTGAAACCGGGCGGCGGTAGCTGTCGTTCGGGTTTTCGCGTAGCATTCCTGGGCCGGGTGGCCAGTGGGGCGGCCCGTGCTGGGAGTGACTCGGGAGATTACACAGTGACGGCTGATCCGATACAGGTAGGGGGAGACCGGGATCTGGAGCTACTCGAGCGCCTGGCCTCCGCGAAGGAGAGACTCCTCACCGAGGTCCGCAACCGCATCGTGGGCCAACAGGACGTGCTCGAGGGGGTGCTGACGGCCGTCCTCTCCGGCGGTCATGCCTTATTGGTCGGCGTCCCCGGACTGGGCAAGACCCTGATGATCTCGACCATTGCCGACGCACTGCATCTCCGGTTTTCGCGGATTCAGTTCACGCCCGACCTCATGCCGAGCGACATCACCGGCACCGAGATCATCGAGGAAGACCACACCACCGGCAAACGCCGATTCAAGTTCGTCCACGGACCCATCTTCGCGAACATCATCCTGGCCGACGAGGTCAACCGGACGCCCCCCAAGACGCAGGCGGCGCTGCTCCAGGCCATGCAGGAACACGAGGTGACGGCGGCGGGGGAGACCTACAAACTGCCCGGACCCTTCTTCGTGCTGGCCACGCAGAATCCCATCGAGCAAGAGGGCACCTACCCGTTGCCCGAGGCACAACTCGACCGTTTCATGCTCGAGCTGGCCGTGCGGTACCCGACCCGGGACGAGGAGGAACAGATCGTCGAGGAGACCACGGGCGACGCCGATCGCTCGGTTGCGGCCGTGCTCGAGGCCGGCGACCTGCTCGATATGCAGCGCCTCGTCCGTCGTGTTCCGGTATCGAAGAGCATCGTGCGGGCCGCGGTGACACTGGCGCGCATGACGCGACCCGCGGATGAGTTGGCTCCGGCTTTCATCACCGAGTACGTCGCATGGGGTGCGGGACCACGGGCGTCACAGTTCCTCGTCTTGGGTGCCAAAGCGCGGGCTGCCATGGACGGCCGACCCATGGCGGATCTGGACGATGTGCGCGACGTGGCTCCCTCCGTTCTGCGGCACCGCGTCGTCGCCAACTTCGCCGCCGAGGCCGCGCGCCGAAAGGCGGACGACATCTGTGCTGAGTTGATCGAATCCAAGCAGTGGTCCGAATAGCCCGACCTCATTAGCATCCAACGACGCCACACCACTCCCCCTTCGAGGACGTTGGGCATGAGCGGGACCACATCGGCTTGGCAGTTCACCGTCACGCGTTCCCCTCGACGGCTCTTCCTCATCAGTTTTTCCATTCTGTTTCTCGAGCTGGCGGCCATCCGCTGGCTCAACGCATCCGTGTCGGTCCTCACCTACTTCTCCAACTTGATCCTGATTTCGTGTTTCTTCGGACTCGGGTTGGGCTGTCTGCTGGCGGAGAAGCGCGCGGATCTCATCCGCTATGCGATGCCGGCACTCCTGCTGATGATCGTCTTGGTCGTCCTGCTCGAGGAGTTCTTTGGCATCAGTATCAGCTACACGGAAGACGTCATCCTCTCGGCGAACCTCGAATACTACGAGCGCGGTGCGCTGCACATATCGGCTGCCGCGCTTGGTGGGTTCTTCGTGAACGTCGCGTTCTTCGTATTCCTCGGACAGGAACTTGGCAAGCAATTGAACGCGGTGAAGCAGCCACTCCTGGCCTATGGGTACGACATCGCCGGAAGTCTTGTGGGTGTACTCGCGTATGGCGCGCTTGCCTGGCTCAACTCACCGCCGCACACGTGGTATGGCATCGGGGGCGTATTGCTGCTGCTCTTCGTCCGGGAGAGCAAGCCCTGGTTGATCGGGAGCGCGGTCGTGTTGGTCGTCTCACTCGTGGTCATGCGTACGACGTACCCGGCGACTGTATGGTCGCCCTATTACAAGGTGGAGGTGGGGCGGTACGCCGGCCCTGTCGGCAACACACTCGGATACAGCATCATGGTCAACAACGTCCGGATCCAGGATGCGCTGGACTTCGGACCTCGTCTGCGGGATTCGCGCTTCGCGCCCTGGGTCTTCTACTACGAATTGCCGTATCACGTCGTTCAGCCCAGGAAGGCGCTCTTCTTGGGAGCGGGGGCCGGCAATGAGGCGGCCATGGCACGATCCCAGGGCGTGGAGGATGTCACCGCCGTCGAGATCGATCCTGTCATCGCGAGTTTCGGATACGAGCTGCATCCCAACAGCCCCTACAGCGACGATCGTGTGACGATCGTGGTGGACGATGCGCGCACGTTCGTCTCCAATACGGACGAGCAGTACGATCTCATCGTCATGTCGGCGCTCGATTCGCATCGACAGGTGCCCGGAATGTCGAGCCTACGTCTCGAGAGTTTCGTGTACACACTGGAGTCGTATCAGGCCATTCGCGAGTTGATGGCGCCGGACGGCATCTTCGTGCTCAACCTGGGTTCCACGCGGCCATGGATGGGCGAGCGCACGTATTGGACGCTCACCGAGGCCTTTGGCGAAGAGCCCGTCGTCATGCAATCGTTGTACAGTCCGTTCAACTCGATGGCGTACGTCTACGCGCCGGCCGAGCGACTGACGGCGGATTTGTTACCGAACGCTGAGCCCGTGGAGCTCCTTCCCGGCCCCGAGCGTCCGGATAACCTACGGTTATCTACCGACAACTGGCCGCATCTCTATCTCGAGAGCAATCGCATCCCGCGCATCTACATCTTCGTGCTCGGCGCGATGACGCTGATCAGTTTTCTCCTGGTGGTCGGCGTGGAACCGCATGCGCGGCGGCCCAACCTGCATTTCTTCTTCCTGGGCGCGGGGTTCATGCTGCTCGAGACGCGGAGTGTCACGCAGATGGCGCTCTTGTTCGGATCGACGTGGAACGTGAACACGATCGTCTTCGGATCGATTCTTCTCACGATCTTCATCGCCAACTACTTGGTCCTCAAAGACAAGAAACCGTCGCGCGCCTTGTCCTACGGCTTGTTGTTCGCGACGCTCGTGGCGGGGTTCCTGTTTCCGTTCAAGATTCTGTTGCCGTTGCCGTCCGTATTGCGACTTCTCGCCGCGGGGCTCGTGATCGGTCTCCCCATCATCTGGGCGTCGTTCATTTTCTCGATCTCGTTCAGGGACGAGCAGTACGTGAGCAAGGCGTTCAGCTCGAATCTGTTGGGGATCGTGGTGGGAGGGAGCTTCGAGTACTTGAGTAACATCTGGGGTCTCAACGTGCTGTATCTCGTGGCGCTGGTTCTGTATGTCGCGTCGGCACCGGTGGCGCCGCGGTTGCGGCAAGCGGCTGTCTAGAGCCGAGCTGCGCCCAAGCGCCGGCGAGGATGGTTCGGCCCCGGCGCGCATGTTGAAGTTGCCGGCTCAGGTTCTCCCTCCAAGGTCGTCTTTCCAGGGCTAAACCAAAATTTGACAACGTGTTGAACAAGCGTTGATTCTCAGGGCCTAGTTTGACTTCCAGTTGCAGCGAATCATGGCCCAGCCGATCGTCACGCTATTCGGACACCCAGGGGTCCACGACGGCGGTGGTTCCGAGATCCGATTTAGAACTCGGAAGCACTTGGCGCTGTTTGTGTATCTGGTTCTGGACGGGCGAGCCCGGGGTGTGGACCGCGATCACCTCGCTGACCTGCTGTGGCCCAAAGTGGACGCCCAACGGGGGAGGCATTCGCTCGCGCAAGCCCTGTCGGCGATTCGAGAGCGTTTTGGGTCGCGCGCATTGACACGTGGTCGCGGGCCCATTCGCCTGCTCTGCCCGGTGACGACCGATTTGGACACACCGCTCGGTAGTGCACCTCCATCGGGAGGGATCCAATCCCCACTCGAGGGTCTCGACCTCGCTGCGGGGCCGGCGTTTGCGCATTGGGTCGACGCCGCCCGGGCACGGCTAAGGAGTCGCGCCCGGGACAGTCTTGAATCGGCGATGGCTGCCGCGGCCGACAGGGGACAGATCGATCGCGTCCGCGAGCATGCCGCTCGGTTGTATGGGGTGGACCCCCTCAATTCGACTGCGGCAAACGCTCTAGCGGATCAGCTGCTCGAAGACGGTGATCATACCGGCGCGATCAGACTGCTGCAGCGACACCTCGCGCGCTGCCAACGTGAAGTCGGTGTATCGCCGGAACCAGTCGAACAGCGTATTCGACGGATCCACGCGGGCCTCAATGGGCCAAGGGAGTCAGCTAGCCCAGCGTTTCCTGAGATCCCAGAGTTCTTCGTCGGGCGTACGCGCGAGATCGCGGCGCTCGAGCGTCACTGGGCGACCGCACAGGGGGGCGCTCCAATCAGCGTCGCCATCTACGGTAACCCTGGTATCGGCAAATCGACGTTACTCAATCGTTTCTGCCGCAGTGTCCGCGACCGAGCGTGGCCGGCATTCATGATCTCATGTCCCGAGATTGGCGAGCAGATTCCGTTCGCAGCTACCTCGGAGTTGATCCACGCGCTGATGCGGGATCCCGGAGTAAGTGGCGCGGAGCCCATGTGGTTAGCGGAGGCGAGTCGAGTGACGCCGGGCCTGCGGTCTCAGTATCCAGGGATTCCGGAGGCGCCAAACGTCCCCGCCGAGGCCGTGCGGCTTCGAGTTGCCGAGGCTCTGGCGCAGATGATCCAGGCCGTTGCTGAGTCGGGTCCCGTGCTCATCGCGATCGACGATCTGCATCAGATGGATCCGACCAGTCGTGACGTCTTGCATCTCCTTCTCCGGCGACGCGATACAGCACCTACCATGCTCCTCTCCAGCGCTCGCAGCGCGGAACCTCGCGGTCTCTCAATGGGAGACGAGGATCCTCTCGCACGGATTCAATGGGCGGAGCGAATCTCTCTGCCACCTCTTTCGGACGCCGAAACGTGCGACCTGATCAGCCGCTTGGCGGAAACGGGGCGCCTGGACACTGACGTGCGCGACGAGATCGTGCGCCTAGCCGAGGGCAATCCGTATTTAGCCGAGATGCTGCTGTCAGACTGGAACCGAGATCGCGAGCATTCACTGGTTGCCGCCGAGATGCGCGGCGACGCTACCTCGGCCCGTTGGCACCCACCAGACACGATGCGTCGGGCCTTCACACGGCAGTTTCGCGGTCTGAGTCCCCAAGCCGAGCACGTCGTCCACCTGCTCGCCGTCGTGGGACGCGGATTAGACGAGGAAAGCATCCGTAGCATACTGCGCATGGATACCGCTGCTGTTGAGCAAGCGACACTCGAGCTTGTGAGCAGGGGGTTGGTTCGCTTTTCAAACGGTCTCTTTTCGTTCAAAAACGAGATGCACCGCAGATACGTCTACTCAACGATGCCCCACGAAATGGCACCCTACCTACACCATCAAGTGGGTCGGGTCTTCGCATCAGGAAGGTTCCCGGATTTCAAGCTTCAACTCGAGGCCTCTCATCACTATCACAGAGCAGGTAGTCACGATCGCGCTGTGGAGATCGCAGTCCAGGGAGCGAGGGTAGCCATCGTCCGCGGTGCGCCTAGGGAGGCGGAAAGGGCACTGGCTAGCGTTGTGGAGTCGTGCGCGACGCGGGATCATCCCATCGCAATTGTCGAACTCGCCGCCGCTAAGGCCGCTCAAGGCGATTTCCGAAGCGCCCTCGATGAGCTGGACAGCGTGCAAGTCCAGATACTTCCAAAGCAAGAGCAAGCGAAAGCTCGACTGCTGCGCGCGGACATTCTACACCACAGTCGCCTCGCAGATGATGAAGTTATCGCTCATTCAGTGACAGCAGCCGCATCCGAAATCCATGCCATCGGCACGAATGAGCAGAAGCTGCAGTCAATCCAGTTGTGGGCTGAAGTAGCAGCAGACCGGGGCGATTACGACGCCCTCAGGATCGCTCGGGACATGGCCGCGAGAATCGGCGCCTTGGATGAGGGTGGTCACACGCGCGCGCTTGCAAGCCTTACTGATGCGTACTGCCTCTTGATGATGGGTGAGCCTTCACGTGCAACAATGGGCTTCCGCAGTATTCTGTCAGAATTCGCGAACTTATCACTCGAACTTGAACTGCGAAGAGCGTGGAACGGCCTTGGCGTTGCCTTGACCGCAACCGCAGATTTTCACGAGGCCTCAAGGGCCTTCAAAGAAGCCGCAAAGATCGCCAAGCGTATCGGCGATGTCGAGGCACAATGTAATGCCTGGTCAAACCTAGGGGCTCTGTCTGAAGACTATGGCCAGATTAACGACTCCATAGCTGCGTACGAGAACGCCCTGGCGTTAATGAAAAAGGGCATCAGTCCTCGTCGATCAGCGGAAGTCTGTATCAACTGTGCGGGTCTTGCCCTCGCAGTCGGAGACCGATCCTCAGCCGAAAGCTGCATCCGTTTTGCCAGGGAGCATGCTAACTTGTCGCAACTTTGGAGGCTGTCCGTTGATGTCTTTCTGCTCGAAGCAGACTATTATCTTTGTCAGAACGAGAGCGAACTAGCATGGAGTTGTTTTGAAGACGCTGAAGACATACGGAATGGGCGTTCGTATCCACTGGGAAATACCGGGCGTTACGAAAGGCTCAAACGGCATCATATCTGGCACACGTTCGGCGCTCCTCAAGCGATTGACTATGTCAAGGAGAACCCACTACAGCAAAGGTGTTGGCAAATAGCTGACCAGCTAGAAGTAAAGCTGTTCGAAGGATGGCTGTTCAATTCCGATGAGGCAAAGGCTCGAGCTGAGAAAGCGCTCAACAACGTAGTGCAGCTTCGGTTGTTCGGAGTGGTCCTGGGACTCGTCCAGCTCAACGTCTGGCCAACCTTCTTTGAAGGTCGCCGTCGTGGCGAAACTAGCGCGCAGCTAGTCGCTCGTCGCTTTCCGAACGCTCCAACATTAACGGTACCGTCGTCACCCGTCTTTGCTCGATTAGACGCCTAACTGAAGCGCTCCTTAGGAACGTCGAAACGAGGCGTGGATCAAATTGCTTGCCAGACAAAAGCTGCAACTCACTTGTGACATCATCATAACCGAGAGCGTCGCGGTAAGGCCGGTCAGTAGTCATGGCGTCCGCCGTGTCAGCGATCATTATGATACGAGCCCCAAGGGGAATGTCATCACCGACTAGGGAGTCCGGGTAGCCGTTGCCATCGTAGTTCTCGTGATGATGCCTAACGTAGCGTTCAACGGGCCCGCGCAGGTTTGAAATGGTACGGATCAGCTCGGCGCTCCGATCCACATGAGTCCGCATGAGCTGGCGCTCAGCATCTGTGAGCTTGCCTTCCTTACGAAGGATGGGCGCAAACTCCTCGTATATCTTGCCTACATCATGCAGGAGGGCCGCTGTTGCAATTTGGTCAATCTCGCGGAAGCCGAGGCCGATTTCACGGGCGAGGGTGCGCGCAAATTCCGCGACTCGCTGAGAATGCCCACTCGTGTAGGGATCACGAGCTTCAATGGACTTCACCATCAGCTCCAGTAATTCTCGGTTCGTCTCCTGAAGTTGGACGTTGATGAGAATTGTGTGACGAAGGAACAAAATCGGCACCACCACGATAGCGATCCCCCATACCTCCAAGCGGATGTACAGCCAAGCGATTCCCAATCCAAGCGCTGAGGCCACCAGGTGATACGCCACTAAACTGCCAGTGTTCTTGATCCATACATCGGCGAAGCGGCGACCTTCACTTAGCGAGATTACTCCGCTAACTGCTGCAGAATTGACGGCAAAGAACCCTAACACAAGCGCGACGAAGGGTAACAGCGCATCGTTTAGTGACTCGGGAGGCACGGGGCCCCCGAAAAACAGATAGAGCTGGGCGCCCGCGAGGATCGCCAGCACATGCTGCGCCACATTGAATGTGGTCTTCTCCAAACCCTTTCTGAGCGTTAGTTGTGCACCCAAGAGACTGACGCCCGTAACAAACGCTCCGAGAATTGGCCCGAAGACCAAGGCCGCGCCCATGTACACGATGAACGAGATCGTACCGTGTCCAACACCAACGCTCAGTCGGTGCTCGGAAACCTGAAGCCCATAGCCGATGAGGCTGAAGGCGACCAAACCAGCGATGGACGGAGCGATATTCGCCAGTTGGTACCGCTCGACGTAGGCTGAAGCAAATACTGCAGCCACCGCCATAACGGCGATCACCGTTATGTAGTGACGAACCAGAGTCTCTCTCCGACGATCAAGAAATGCAGGATGCATGTGAGGGGTGAGCCCCCAAAACTACTTAGCCCCAGACTTGTCCGCTTGCTAAAAAGAATCGCGCCAGCGCGGTGAACAACCCGGCAAGCCAGCCAAACTCCATAGAGCCTCACCTCCTCTCGGGCAGCGTCCGCTGCGTGGGAAGTGGCATACCCCGCTATGGTACGCCCGAGGCTCCGCTCATCCTGAAGTCCGATCTGCTCAGCTCTGTTACGCGTGGCGCCGTGGCTAATCAGCTCCGGGGGCCCCCTACCTCCTTTCTATTCGCACTCAGGTCTTGAGACCCGAGGGCAAAAAGCCCCGCCGGTTGGCGGGGCGACATCGTTTCTCTCCAGCCGCCCCTGCTAGGTCCGACTTCCCAGCCACCGGTTGGTGGCATCCAAGACCGCAAGGACAGACGCCTGCTCCAAGTCCTCCGTCACGACGGCCGAGCCGCACAGCAAACGCGTGTTTCGGCCCGCAACGGTTCGCACGCCGCACACGACGACCTGCGCATCAAATTCCTCTATGACCTTCAAGCCTTCCATCTCGATCGTGTTCACGGGCAACAACCGGTCGAGGAGCGCGACCGCCGCGCGCGCCGCACCTTGCATGCGCGAGCGCTTGGTATCGGCAACTTCTTCCTCTCCCGTGCCTTCCGTTCCCCGAACCGACAGCGTGACATGCATATTCACGCGTAACGATCCGACCGGCTCCACATCGATCCCCTGAAAGAGGATCTGCCGCTTGTTCGCCAAGCTCGCGACCGCCTCCTCCTCGAGGGCTTCGATGGGTTGCACATCCGCCGTCTGCGCAACACTGATCTTGCGGTGATCCACCTTGAGACCCAGCTGAGCCAGGAGCGCACTCTCGATGTTGCGCACCATCTGCTTGGGCGACGTGCCCGGCTGGGCGAGAATGTGCACCGCCTTCACCTCACCGATCGGTGACACCTCGACTCTCGCCGAGAGCACGCCCTGCAGACTGGACAAGAGGTTTTCGGCGCGCCGGACGCCCCAGGGATCAGGATGCTTTTCTTCCTGATGCTCTTCTTCCGGCTGGTTTCCTGCCGCCTGCACCTGTGGATCGCTCACGTTCATCCGTTATTCCTTCACCGTGACATCGTCACCCACCGTGACATCGTCTCCGTCCGCCGTTGCCATCGCCACGTAGTTGCCACCCCTCCCCTTCGCCAGGTACACCGCGCGATCCGCGCGATCCAACGCCTCATCCGGGTCGACATCCTCCTGCGGCGAAAACGCCGCGGCGCCAATCGATACCGTAACCGCGTCCTCCGCGTAGCCGAGCGAGCGTCCAACACGCGCGACCCGCTGCCGCACCAGTTCCCCCACGTGCCGCACCCCGCTGATGTCCGTCCCAACGAGAATCAACACGAACTCGTCACCACCATACCGGGCCGCCACGTCCGTCTTACGCACAACGCCCTGTATCTCCCGCCCAACGGCCCGCAGCACCGTATTTCCCGCCTGGTGCCCGTGAATGTCGTTCACCAACTTGAAGCGATCCAGGTCCAGAAACAGGACCGCAAACGGTTCGCCGTTACGTTGACTGCGCCAAATCTCCTGCGCCAGCCGATCCTTGAGCACCCGGAACGTGGACAATCCCGTGAGCTCGTCCGTCGCCGCCTGCCGCGCCGCTTCCACCGCGCGACGTTCTTGGTGCGGCGGACACTGCCGGAGCGTCGCTCGCCCCTTGAGGTACGCTCGCGCAAAATCCACGCACTTCGCGTACCCGCACGCTGCGCAGTCCCAATGCGCTCCACTCGGCGCCCTCCCAATGCGATCGATCACCGATGCGATCTCGAGCGGCATCGCCGTGACCACAATCTCCGCCGGTGTAAACGAGGCGGACACGGTCACCCGCACATTCGGGTTCACCACCGGGACTTCGCTCCGCCGAGGCTCGGCCTGCCGGGCAATCTCCCGGCGCTTGAACAACTCCTCGCGCGGGCCCAACAACGGGTGATCCAGACACCCCTCGCAGGGCAGCAGATCCACGAAACCCAGGTCGACCTTATCCACGGTCACCGCTCGCGAAAGCACACCCAGCGAACCCAAACCACGAATCTTCCGGAACCGCCGACTTGCCTGCGGCTCGTCCTTCAACACCTGCAACGGCAGGCCACCCGAGGTGCTCAGGTGGCGCTGGCGTACCTCAGGAATGCGATCGAAGTACCGCTCCTGCGTCCCAATCGACACGCCACGCCGCTTGAACAACGTCTGCAACTCGTCGAAGGTGATCACGGCGTCCACGACGCCATTGCCTTCGGTCACACACACGCCGGCATACACCAGCGGAACATCGCCCTGCTCACCCCGGATATAGGCCGCCTCGGCTGCCAGCGGTGTCGTTACCGGTGCCAGATACGGCACCAACTCCGGGTACTCGTGTCGAATCCGCTCGATCACGATAGGGCACGTCGACCGAATCAACGTTCCCCACGAGGGGTCCGCCCACAGGCTACAGTACTCGGCCGCCACCAGTTCATCGCCCACGACACCACGGTGGACCGTCTTGAACCCGGCCGCATAACAGGCGTTGACAAGTTGTTCCGGGGCGTAGGGGTGGAAGTACACCTCCGCTTCGACGCCCAGCACGAGCGCCGCTTCGCCCCCACCCGCCAACCCCTCCGCACGCTCCAAATCCCCAATCGCGTCGATGGCCTCGTGCGGACATGCCGGAACGCAAGCCCCAGCTCGGATACACGTTTCATCAACGATCCGGACCACCTCGCCATCAATCGCAATGGCCTGAGATGGACAGACCCGAACACACGCCAAGCAACCAACGCACTTGTCGTTGATTTCGAAGCGCATGAATCAGCGCCTCGGCCCGGTCGGACGTCCGGCTGTCCGTCCGGGTTTCAGGACCGCTACAATGCTAATCAAACGCCTTGTTGTCAATCGGTTGGGTCATCGCGTCTCAACATCTTTCTCGCACCCCTATCGTTGCGTTGCCGCAACGGTGCGCACGGAGGTGCCGCGCCGTTGTCCGCACACATCAGCGCGGTGCCCACCCGACGGAAACAGGGCCGTTTTCCCTACATCAAGCGGCCATATCCGACGGGGAGTCCCAGGAATCGCAAGAAGCATGCGGTACCCGAGGACAATGCTCAGATTAGGCCGAATTCCTTGATTTTCCGGTAGAGGGTCCGCTCCCCAATCCCCAGCTTTTCCGCCGCCCGGCGCCGGTTTCCCTCGGTTTCCGCCAGAGCGGCCTCGATGGCCGCCCGCTCGACCTCCTGCATCTTCATACCGGGCCGGTAGATGACCACCTGCTCCTCGTCCTCGACTGGCTCTTCGGGCAGGCGACTCAGCTCGATGACGTCGGCCACGCCGTCGGGCCGGGCCCGCCCCCGGCCAACCTCCACGACCTCGACACGGTCGCCCGGCTGGTCCATCCGCCGGCGTAGCTCGTCCAGCTGGAGTTTCATTTCGACCAGGCTCTGGAAGATGAAGGCCAGTTCCCGGCCCTGAACCTCGCTTGTCTGCGCGACCGGAAGGCGAGCCGGGAGGAACCGGGTCCCGCCCTCGCGCACGTCCGCTGGGATGTCCGTGGCTTCGATCTCTCGGCCCGGTGCCAAGACAACCATCGACTCGACGAGATTCCGCAGCTCGCGGACGTTGCCGGGCCAATGCGCGTTCACGAGGAGCTCCAGGGCTTCGGGGGTGATGCCGCGGAACGACCGGCCGTGCTGCTCGGCAAGCTCGCGGATGAACCGTGTCACGAGTGTCGGAATATCCGCCTTGCGCTCGCGAAGCGGGGGCAGATAGATGCGGAGCACGTTGAGGCGAAAGAACAGGTCATCCCGGAACTCGCCGGCCGCGACGGTCTCCTTGAGCGGGCGATTGGTTGCCGCAATGACCCGCACGTCCACCCGGATGGGTGCCGTTCCACCCACACGGAAGAACGAGCGATTCTCCAAGACGCGTAACAGCTTGACCTGAAGCGAGGGAGGCATCTCCCCGACTTCGTCGAGGAACAGCGTCCCAGCATTTGCCAACTCGAACCGCCCGAGCCGGCGCTCTGCCGCTCCAGTGAACGCCCCCTTCTCGTGTCCAAACAACTCGGATTCGAGCAGCGTCTCTGGCAGCGCCCCGGCATTCACCGCAATGAACGGGCGACCGTGCCGCGGGGACAAGTCGTGGATGGCGTGCGCCACAAGTTCCTTGCCGGTCCCCGATTCGCCCTCGATGAGCACCGTGCTGGAAACCGGGGCCATCTGTTCGATCTGGACGAGCACCTGCTGGATCGCCGCGCTTTCGCCGGTGATCCCCGTCCGTTCCTGCAGCCGACGGCGCGCGATGAGTCGGCCGGCCAATGCGACGATGTCGTCGGGGACTACTGGCTTCACCGCAAATGCCGTGACGTTGAGCTCACGGGCGAGCTGCTTGGGATCGGGATCTGCTTCTTCGAGCACGGCGAGCGTCGAGACCGCATGCTCGCGCGCAAGTTCCACGAGTGCTCCCGCTTGCCGCTCGTGCAGCGCTCCCGTCAGCACAACGATATCCGGCACAGCGCGTTTGAAGAGGGTGCGGTGCTCATCGATCGAAGACACCAGCGTGGTCGCGTACCCGGCGGTCTCGAAAGCAGCGTTGGTGGGTACCGCCACTTCGAGGTCGTCCATGGTGATCAACGCGCGGTCTGGCATCAGTGATCCGTCGGGTGGTCAGTGATGATCTCGACGGCGTGCTCCAGGATAGGCTCGAGCGTCCCGAGCCCATCCTTCACGCCGCTGGGACTTCCAGGGAGATTGACGATCAGGGCGGCACCTCGCGTCCCAGCGATTCCGCGAGAGAGATCCGCACGAGGCGTATGCGGTCGACTGGCCGCTCGGATGACCTCCGCAATCCCAGGTGCCTCCCGCTCGATGACAGCGCGCGTCGCCTCCGGCGTCACGTCGCGCGGAGCCAATCCCGTGCCCCCTGTCGTGAGAATCACGTCAGCTACCTCGTTGTCCGCCCACTCCATGAGGATCCGCGCAATGCGGTCTGTTTCGTCCGGCACGACTTCGCGACCGGCCACCTCGTGACCCCGTTCCTCGACCCATGCTGCGATCGTCTGTCCGGACGTGTCCTCCCTGCGACTGGAGGCGCAGGCGTCCGAAATCGTGAGTATCGCGACCCGAACTGTCACTGACGCTTGACACTACCCTCCGTGTAGAACGGCAACTTCACGACCTCGCCGTCCATCCGACGCCCGCGCGCCTCGATCTCAATGGCGGTGCCCGGGTCAACGGAATGCGTCGGGAGATACGTCGTGCCGATCCCCAGCTGGAGGGACGGGCTGAACCCGCCGCTTCGCACTGTGTCGACCTTGTGGCCGTTGAGCAGCACGTCATACCCAGGCCGTGGGATGGCACCGCGCGCTCCACACCGGAAGCCGACGAGGCGACGACCCGGGCCTTTCTCTTTGATGGCTTCGAGTGCGCGTCTTCCCACGAACGGGGCACCTTTCTTCAATTTGACGATCCACCCCAAACGGGCTTCATACGGGTTCGTGGTCTCGTCGATGTCGTTCCCGTAGAGCGCATAGCCGGCCTCGAGACGCAACGAGTCCCGCGCCCCCAGTCCACACGGCGTCCCGCGTCCCTGCCCAACCAACGCATGCCATACCGGAGCTGCATCCGCCGAACGGAAATACAACTCGAAGCCATCTTCCCCCGTATAGCCGGTCCGGGCTACAAAGCACTGCACGCCGGCGATCGTGCCGGTATCGAAGGCGTAGTACTTGATCGCCGAGAGATCGAGTGGAGTAAGAGCCTGTAACAGTTCTTCTGACCGCGGTCCTTGGACGGCCAGGAGTGCCACGTCGTCGGAGATGTTCTTCACGCGGGCATTGATGTTGCTCTTCGACGCCACGACGTGTTCCCAGTCCTTGGCGAGGTTCGACGCGTTGACCACCATCATGATCTTGTCATCGAACCGGTAGACCAAACAGTCGTCGATGAACGTACCTTCCTCGTTCAGCAAAGCCGTGTACTGCGCCTGGCCATCCCCGATAGCTCCAACGTCGTTGCACGTCAATCGATTCACCCAGGCGTTGCGATCAGGTCCCGTGAACTCGAATTCTCCCATGTGTGACACGTCGAACACGCCGATGTCTTTACGGACCGCGTTGTGTTCCTGCGTGATACCGGTGGGGTACTGCACGGGCATCTCGTAACCGGCAAATGGCACCATCTTCGCGCCGAGCGCCCGGTGCATGTCGTAGAACGGTGTACGACGCAGTTTCTCTCCCGCCATGATCAACCCCTTCCTCCCATCAGCTCCACGAGCAGCGCCTTCTGCGCATGCAAACGATTTTCTGCTTGGTCGAACACGCGTGATTGCGGCCCCTCGATGACTTCCTCGGTTACTTCCTCGCCCCGGTGCGCGGGCAAACAGTGCAGAAAGATCGCGTCGTCCGCGGCTAGCGACATGAGTTCCGCGTCGACCGTGTACCCCTTGAAGGCCAACTCCCGCGCATCCACCTCGGCCTCCTGTCCCATCGAGGCCCACACGTCGGTGTTCACCACATGTGCACCGCGCACCGCCTCTTCGAGATCTTCCGTGATGGTTACCGCTGTCGCACGTGTGGCCCGCTCGAAGATCTCCCGGTTCGGTTCGTATCCTTCCGGACAGGCCAGCCGCAACTCAAACCCCAGCAGCGCTGCCGCATTGAGCCATGAGTTGGCCATGTTGTTACCATCCCCAACCCAAGCAACCACGCGACCCTCGAGCGTCCCGAAGTTCTCCTGCACCGTCATCAGATCACTCAGCACCTGGCAGGGATGGAGCATATCGGTAAGACCGTTGATGACCGGAATCGAGGCGAACGTCGCGAGCTGGCGCACGTCCTCATGATCGAACGTCCGGATCATGATCCCGTGTACGTACCGGGACAGGACTCGCGCCGTGTCTTTGATCGGCTCGCCCCGCCCAAGCTGGATGTCCCTCGACGAGAGGAACACCGCGTGGCCGCCAAGCTGGTGCATACCTACTTCGAACGACACGCGCGTGCGCGTGCTGCTCTTGGTGAAAATCATTCCAAGCGTCTGCCCCTCGAGGGGAGCACCCGGATAATCGTCCGCCTTGAGCCGGGTGGCGATGTCCAAGACCCGCTCGACCCCGGTTGTCGAAAGGTCGCCAACTTCGAGGTAATCTCTCTTCTTCATCTTGATGCGACCGCGTCCCTTGTAGGTCAAAATGACAGTTGCGGCCACTGATTTTATCAGGGGAGTAACTCTCTGTAAAGCTGGGGGTTAGCTGACGCGGCGTTGCGAGTCAGACAGCCGGTATGGCACGTGGTTTCGAGGCTACAAGATGTACTTCCGTAGGTCCTCATCTTCCACGATGCGCATCAGCCGATCTCGAACGGTCGCCGCATCGAACGTGATTTCCTTGTCCGCAAGCTCGGGGAGCTCGAACAGGACGTCTTCGAGCAAGGTCGTCATGACGGTGTGCAGCCTGCGGGCGCCGATGTTCTCCGTGCGTTGGTTCATGAGCATCGCGATGCGGGCGATTTCGCTCACGCCATCTTCGGTAAACGACAAGGTTGCCTCTTCCGCCTGGCAGAGGGCCTGATACTGTCGAATCAATGCGTTCTCTGGCTCCGTCATGATGCGGATGAAATCATCTTGTTCGAGTGATTTCAACGCGACGCGAATAGGGAATCGACCCTGCAGTTCCGGAATCAAGTCCGCCGGTTTGGCGACGTGGAAGGCGCCTGCAGCAATGAAGAGAACATGGTCCGTCCGCACGTACCCGTGCCGCGTCTGTACGGTGGATCCCTCGACAATAGGCAGCATGTCGCGCTGCACGCCCCCACGGGACACATCGGGTCCTGCCTGACCGCGTTCACCAGCCACCTTGTCCAGCTCGTCGATGAAGATGATGCCGTGGTTCTCTACACGGTCGAGCGCATCGCTGACAACGTCCTCCATATCGACGAGTTTCCGGAGTTCCTCATCAACGAGAATGCGCCGAGCTTCGCTGACCTTGAGCTGGCGCTGCTTAGTGCGCTTGGGGAGCATGTCTTGTAGCATCTCGCCCAGGTTGATGTCGGGTCCCTCCATTCCTGGCTGAAACGGCATGACTTCGAAGACCGGCAGCATCTGCGCCGACACTTCGATTTCGACCTCGCGGTCCTCGAGCTTCTCATCCTTGAGCAACTTCCGGAGTTTTTCTCGTGTTCGTTGATGCCGTTCCTGGACGCTCTGCTCGTCTTCCTCCGCAGACACGTCCTCCTTCACCTCGCCAGTGGGCGAAACGACAAAGAGGCCGTGCCCGGATTCCGTATTCGGAGCAGTGGTTGAGGGCGGCTGATCGGGCTGCGGGGTCGGTCGCGGTACCCGAGGCCGCTTTTCCGGGGGTGGCAGCAGGAGATCCAGCAGCCGTTCTTCAGCTCGCGTCTCCGCGGTCGGCAACATCTCGTCTTCCCGTTCGCTCCTCACCATGTTGATGGCCGCGTCTACCAGATCCCGAACCATCGACTCGACATCGCGACCCACGTACCCAACTTCCGTGAACTTGGACGCTTCCACCTTCACGAACGGCGCCCCTGCCAATCGCGCCAGTCTCCTGGCGATCTCAGTCTTCCCCACGCCCGTCGGGCCAATCATGATGATGTTGTTCGGGAGAATCTCGTCGCGAATCTCCTCCGGCGCTCGCGCCCGGCGCCACCGGTTCCGAATCGCAATGGCGACTGACTTCTTCGCATCCGCTTGCCCGACGATGTATCGATCCAGTTCGGCCACAATCTGCCGTGGAGGGAGTTCCTCCAGCCACGGTATGGGATCGGGACCCTGGTCCGTTGTTTCGAGTCTGTCAGAGATTCGGGTTGGATCTGCCATTGGCGCGCCGGCTATTGCTTCCCGAGTTCGATGACCGTGAGGTTCTCGTTGGTATACACGCAAATGGCCGCTGCGATCTCCAGGGCCTTGCGTACGATGTCCCGCGCGGGCAGAGGCTGATCGATCATGGCCCTCGCCGCCGCCAGGGCGTAGTTCCCCCCGCTTCCAATAGCGAGTATCCCGTCGTCGGGCTCGATCAACTCGCCACTCCCACTAATCACATATCCATTCTCGGCGTTCGCCACGATAAGCAGCGCCTCCAGACGGCGCAGCACCCGGTCACTCCGCCAGTCTTTTGCCAGTTCGACCGCCGCGCGTGACAGATTCCCCGGGAAGCGTTCCATCTTTTCATCGAACTTCTCGAACAAAGTGAACGCGTCGGCCGCAGCTCCCGCAAACCCGGCAACCACCTTGCCGTCGGCAAGCGTGCGCACCTTGTTGGCACGAGACTTCATCACAGTCTCCCCGACGGTCACCTGGCCGTCTCCACCAATCGCCACCTCGCCGTCCTTTCGCACGCACAAGATGGTCGTGGCCCGGATAGGCGTATTCATGCAAGCTCCAAGTACCTGGTCATCGCCAGTCTTAACGCCCCATCAAGTTACGCACGGGGGTGCGACTTGTTGTAGACCTTCTTCAAACGTTCTACGCTCGTGTGGGTGTATACCTGTGTAGTGCTCAACGACGAGTGTCCGAGCAACTCCTGCACGGAACGTAGGTCGGCGCCCGCATCGAGCAGGTGTGTCGCGAAACTATGTCGCAGCGTGTGCACCTTGAGGCCGACACTGGCGTCGAGCAACTGCAGGATCTTCTTCACGATCGCTTGAATCCCGCGAGGTGACAACCGATTCCCACGCCGCGACAGAAACACGGCTTTTTGCTCACGCCGAGGCGGCTGGCGCTTCGCGATTAGGCTGTCACGCGCGTCGTAATAGCGCCGGACCGCGGCTGATGCATGCGATCCGAGTGGGACGATCCGCTCCTTCTTCCCTTTCCCGCGGATCTTGACCTGCTCCGAGACAACATCCACGTCGCCGGTATTCAGCCCGGCGAGTTCGGAGAGTCTCATTCCTGTCGAATAGAAGACCTCCAGGATCGCCAGGTCACGGATGGCATTGAACCCCCCATCCGCTGCCTCCGCTTGAGCGAACTCGAACATCAGATCGACTTGCGCCCGGTCCAAGACTGCCGGCAGCCGCTTGTCGAGCTTTGGAACCCTCAGGCTCTTCGTCGGATCCGCCGAAAGCCCATACCGCGACCCAAGGAACCGGTAGAACGAACGTATGGCGGACACTGCCCTCGCAACGCTCCGCTTCCCCAAACCGCGCCGATGCATATCTCCCATAAACGAGCGCGTTGCCAACCGGTCGATGGTCGACCAATCCCACGCGTCGGATCTGCCAAAATACCCGTCGCAGAAGCTGATGAACGCCTGAAGGTCTCGGCGATACGCCTGCACTGTGTTTGGGGAGTCGTTCCGCTCATCGGACAGGAACTTCAGGAAATCATCGACCTCATCCCGCGAACGAATCACCGCGTCGGTCATGCGGCGATTGCCAGAGTGGACGTCGCGAAGGCTCTCATGGCGTCGACCGCGCGCTCACCGAGTGCCCGTTTGCGATCTCGCCTGTTCCTCACCCGCTGGGCAAGAGGCGGGAGCAGTCCGAAGTTGGCATTCATCGGTTGGAAATGGCGCGCATCGGTTTCGTGAACGTACCGGAGCAGCCCACCAAGCATAGTCTCGGCCGGAGGGATCACTGGTTCATCCCCTTCAAGCATCCGGGCCATGTTGATCCCGGTCAACAACCCGGTGGCGAGCGATTCCGTATATCCCTCGACACCCACCAGTTGTCCGGCAAACAAGAGTTGTGGATCGTCCTTGGCCGACAGATGAGCCGTCAATGCCAGGGGCGAATTCAAGTATGTGTTTCGGTGAATACTCCCGTACCGAAGAAACTCGGCATTCTCCAACCCCGGGATCATCCTGAAGACATGCTTCTGCTCAGGAATGCGCAGGCGCGTTTGGAACCCTACCAGGTTCCACATCTGGCCAGCGCGATCCTCCTGGCGCAGTTGCACGACCGCGTGGGGAATCCGACCTGTTCGCGGATCCTGCAAGCCTACCGGCTTGAGCGGACCGAACCGGAGTGTATCGCGTCCACGTTTGGCCATTTCCTCGACTGGAAGACAGCCTTCGAAATAGGGCAACTGGTCAAACTCGTGACCGATGTGCTGATCAGCTTGGGTCAGCGCGTCCACAAACGACTCGTATTGTGCCCCCGACATCGGTGCGTTGAGGAAGTCGTCACCCTCCCCCTTCCCGTACCGCGACGCGCGATACTGTCTACTCTCATCAATGGAATCAGCCGCGACGATCGGCGCGATCGCGTCGTAGAATGCCAGGGATTCGAGACCGAGCCGGCTCCGGATCGTCGCGGCGAGCGAGTCGGACGTCAGCGGACCGGTCGCGATGATCCCCGGCGTCGGCAGCTCGGTCACCTCGACACGGTGAGCGGTGATGTTCGGGTGTGCCTGCACACGACGTGTCACGCCCTCGCTGAACACGGCCCGATCTACGGTCAGTGCCGCACCACCGGGGACGCGTGACTCATGTGCCACATCCATGAGCAGGCTGCCAAGAACACGGAGCTCCGCCTTCAAGACTCCGTGTGCATTGGAGAGTTCGAGCGACTTGAACGTGTTACTGCAGACGATCTCGGCGAGACGATCGGTCTGGTGGGCTGGCGTGCTCACCGAAGGGCGCATTTCGAACAGATCGACGGCCACACCACGTGCGGCCAAGGCCCATGCGGCCTCACATCCGGCTAGGCCGCCTCCGACAACCGTGGTTCTCACACCCCGGGCGCTACTCCCGCCTCCTCGAGGGTGAATTCGTGGCTGCATTTCACGCAACGGCGATACTCACCACGGCTCTTCGTCGAGCGCTGCTCCGCACCAACGTATTGACATTCGGGACACTGGTCGGGGACCGGCCGATACCAGGTGGAAAAATCACAATCGGGGTAGTTCGAGCACCCGAAGAACGTCCGACCGCGACGTGTGCGTCGCTCAGCGAGATCACCACTGCATTGCGGACACTGGACCCCTAGCGGAATGGGGCGTGTATGTTTGCACTCTGGGTACCGGGTGCACGCGAGGAATTCTCCGTATCGGCCCGTCTTGATCACCATGTCCGCGCCACATTCTTGGCATTTCTCATCAGTAGGTCGATCCGGCGCCTTGTCACGCTTCAACGGCTTTGTGTGGCGGCATTCGGGATAGTTCGTGCACGCGATGAATGGCCCAAACCGTCCACTCTTGACGGTGAGCTTGCCGCCACACTCGGGACAGGGCTCCTTCTCGATTTCACCGACGTCGAATGCCTCCCGAATCATGTCCGCGGGATCGACCGATTCCAGGGCCTTCGCAAACGGTGCGTAGAAATCGTTCAACACCTGCTGCCACCCGAGCTCGCCCTCTTCGACCTTATCGAGTTCCGACTCCATACCCGACGTAAACTCGACATTGAAAATGTCAGGAAACCGAGAAACCATGACACGTGAGACCGTCTGGCCAAGATCCGTGGGATGGAAGCGCCGGTTCTCCATTCGGGCGTAATCACGGTCTCGCAGGGTCGAAACGATCGCCGAGTACGTGCTGGGCCTGCCGATGCCAAGTTTTTCCAACTCACGCACCAGGCTCGCCTCCGAGAAACGCGGCGGGGGTTCCGTAAAGTGTTGGTTCGGGGTGATGCCGTGCACTTGGGCCTCCTCACCCTTCTCCATACGCGGAATCGGCGACAGATCCTCGAACGTCTGTTCGTCCCCTTCCTCTTTCGCTTCCGCGTACAACACGTGGAACCCGTCGAAAACCACGACCGATCCGGTAGCACGGAACAGGTATTTGCCAAGGTCGAAGTCGATAGTCGTTGTATCGTAGACCGCAGACGTCATCTGCGATGCGACGAACCGCTGCCAAATCAAGCGATACAGCTTGGCCTGGTCAGGCGAGAGATACCTTTTGATGTCCGCTGGCTTGTGCCACACGTCAGTCGGGCGGATGGCCTCATGAGCATCCTGCGCACGCGCGGCCCGCCTGCTCTTGTACGCGTTCGGCTTGGCGGGTAAGTACTTCGAATCGTAGTTCTCGGTAATGAATTCGCGCACCGCCTCGATCGCCACTGGCGCCACGCGCGGCGAGTCGGTTCGCATATACGTGATCAGACCGACAGCACCTTCCGAACCCAACTCGATGCCTTCGTACAGCTGCTGGGCAATCCGCATCGTGCGGCTGGCAGAGAACCCCAACCGCTTCGCCGCTTCCTGCTGCATCGTACTGGTGATGAACGGCGGCGGCGGATGCTTCCGCCGCTGCTTTCGCGTGACACTGGACACCACGAAAGGCTTGCCACGCACCGCGTCGACTATCTCAGTGGCAGACGCGACATCGGGAAGATCGGGTTTCTTGCCTCCGACCTTGTGGAGTTTTGCAGAGAACTTCTTGCTCTGGGCCTCGAGGTCCGCTTCGATACTCCAGTACTCGCGTGGCTTGAAATCGCTGATTTCCTGCTCGCGTTCGACGATCATGCGAAGCGCCACCGTCTGCACGCGCCCAGCCGACAACCCCGTCTTGACTGATTTCCATAGGAGGGGGCTTGCTTTGTAGCCAACCAGACGGTCGAGGATACGTCGCGCCTGTTGTGCCTCGACCTTCTGATCGTCGATGGAAACGGGATTGGCAATCGCCTCCCGCACCGCGTCCTTCGTGACCTCGTGAAAGAGAACACGTTGGATCTTCGAGCCGTCGCCGATTTGATCCGCGACGTGCCAGGCAATCGCCTCGCCTTCCCGATCGGGGTCGGTCGCTAGGTAAATGGCCGTCGAGGTGCGGGCGGCCTTCTTGATGTCCGCGAGCTGTTTTCCCTTGCCACGGATCGTGACGTATTTGGGCGTGAACCCGTTGTCGACATCGACGCCGAGTTCACGCTGAGGAAGATCCCGAACGTGACCAACCGTCGCCTTGACCGCGTACCCGGCAGGCAGATACTTGGAAATCGTTCGTGCTTTGGCTGGCGATTCAACGACAACCAGGGATCTGGCCTTCCGGGCACTTGTGCGCTTCTTGGACGTCGATCTTGCGCGCGCCGATCCCGCTGGCACGCTCTTCTTCGCCGCCTTCTTGGTACTCTTCTTTCGCTTCGTCTTCTTAGTCGTTGCCATGCTCACATTCGCGTGGTCGATGGAGGTTCATCTGTTCTTAACCCCCATCATTCAACGCTGCCTCAAATCGTAATGGCCCGTCTGCGCCGAAGGCCCTGATGGCCTAGGTAGCAATGTCGCGCCACCTAGGCCATGCACCGTAACACCTTGTTTCACAATCATTTACAACGCAGTCCCGCGGGCCGGCATCGGCGGCCCGGGGGGCGCATAGTTACCATCCAGCCGATTTTCGCGCAAGCGCGACGAGTTCATCGACGACCTCGGCGAGGGTCAGGCCATCCGTCTCGACTATGGCGTCCGCTTCCATGTAGTGCTGCTCCCGAGCTCTGAGTTGGTTTGTGAGATCTGCCTCTGGCATGGGTCCAAGGAGCGGACGATCAGTTTCCGACGCCAAGCGGCTGCTGGCGATCGACGGGCTCGTTTTGAGGTATATGATGAATACGTTTTCCGGCACGGAGGCGAGATTCCCGGGCTGCGCTGCCCACCCGCCCCCAGGCACGATCACGGTAGGTGCCCCTCCCAAGACACGGGTGACAGTGGCGCGCTCGACCGCCCGAAAGGCTGGTTCGCCGTCCTCCTCGAACATGCCGGCGATCGTCTTGCCGCTGCCGGATTCGATCAGGCCATCAATGTCGACACATTTGTTGCCGAGTCGGCGCGCAACGAGTTTTCCTGCGCTTGATTTCCCCGATCCCGAAAGGCCAACCAGAACGACGTGACGTTTCACTCACCACTCTCGGCATTGTTCCAGCGCTCACGGAGCCGCGACAGATACGACCCGTAGCTCCCGAGAAGATCAACAACGGAGTCCCCACCGAACTTCTCGACGAATGCGTCGGCCAACACCAACGCGACCATTGCCTCAGCGATCACTCCCATGGCAGGCACGGCGGTCACATCTGACCGCTCGGACTGCGCCTTGGCCTCCTCACCTGTTTCGAGATTGATCGTCTCGAGTGGTCGACGGAGCGTCGAGATCGGCTTCATAGCCAGGCGTGCGATCAGCGGTTCCCCCGTCGTCATCCCACCTTCCAATCCGCCGGCGTTGTTCGTCCGCCTCAGGAACCCTCCGCTCGCACTTCGGCCTCCGCGAGTGATTTCATCGTGGACCTGAGATCCCCGTCGCCTGGCAGTCTCAAAGCCCATTCCGATCTCCACCCCCTTGATGGCAGGTATCGACATCAACGCGCCCGCCAGGCGCGCGTCGAGCTTGCGCCGCCATGAGACGTGGCTACCGATACCGAGGACCACGCCACGCGCCACCACCTCCGCCACACCACCGAGTGTATCGCGCGCCTGGTGGGCGGTATCGATTGCCGCCACCATTTGGTTTGACGCGTCCTGGTCGAGACAACGGACAGGCGACGCGTCGGCCGAAGCGTTCAGCGGCGAAGGAAGAACGAGGTAATCGGGAGCCTCGACACCGCCAATGGCGACCACGTGGCTTCCGATCTCCACGCCGAACTCCAACAGCAAGCACTTACACACGGCGCCGCACGCGACGCGGGCCGCGGTCTCGCGCGCGCTGGCGCGTTCGAGAATGTCGCGCGCGTCGCGACGATCGTATTTCAGCGAACCGACCAGATCCGCATGTCCAGGCCGGGGCCGCACGACCTTGCGGCGACGATCGCCCGCCCCTTCGCGATCCGGTTCGGGGGCCATGATCTCCGCCCAGTTCTTCCAGTCTTTGTTCCAGATGAGCATCGCGATGGGCGAGCCAAGCGTCTCGCCTGCACGGACCCCGGAAAGGAACTCCACCGCATCGGATTCGATCTTCATGCGCGCACCGCGGCCGTGACCGGCCATGCGCCGTTTGAGCTCCGCATTGATGTCGTCCGCGATGAGGCGGAGTCCCGCTGGCAGACCTTCGAGAATAGCGACGAGGCCCTTCCCGTGGGATTCACCGGCAGTTGTGAAGCGGATGGGCGTCATCCTGGTCTACCTTCGCAATGTGACCGTTGGGATCTGGGCAATGAAGGTAAGCCTGGGGGCTGCCGGCGCCCAGCGCTGTAGACTGCCTAAAACGACCGAGCCCGGCGCGCGGCCGGGCTCGGAGTCTAACTCGTATTCATCGGCGCCGACATGACGGCACCATGGCGTTCATGGCGACCTCAGTTGCCGCCGAACTCGGGGTTATCCATGATGCGCGGCGTGACCAAGATCAACAAATCCGATCGTGACTCACGGCGTGAATTCACCGAGAACAAGGCACCCACGATCGGCAGGTCCATCAGATACGGGATTCCGCTCTTGGAGACGTTCACCTGTGTCTGCGTCAAGCCACCAATCACCGCGGTCTGGCCATCATTAACGAGGATCTGGCTCTGGGCCCGCTGTCGATTGAACCTGAACCCGAGATCGGTGCTGACTTCTTCGGCCGAGGAGTTCTCGGCCGTAATCTCCAACAGGACCTTACGGTTGGCCGTGACATGTGGCGTCACTTGAAGGCTGATGCCGGAGGGGATCAGGTCGATCGAAGCCGCTGCCGCCGTCTGCGCACCCGGGTCGAGTCGCCGCACCGGCGTTTCTTCACCTACCAAGATCTCGGCGGGGGTGTTGTCCGCGGTCGAGATCAGGGGTTCGGCCTGCTCATCGGCCAAGGAGACTTCCTTTAGAATGCGAAGGAAGGTCGTGAGGTTGAACCGGTCGATTGCGGTCGTGAACAGCACTTCGAGGGCCGGATTCGCAACTGCCCGACCCGCGTTCGCCACCGCGGCGAGGGCGTCACCGCCAAGCCCCACCACACTTGGGACTTCCTCCGGATTGTACGGTCGGAAGACGTCGAAGATCCCGTCACCGTTTATGTCAACACCCGCGGCGGGGTCTGGCCGCGCCACTGCCGTATTGAAGAACGTTCCACGCGTATCGTCACCGAAGTCGTATTCGATGCCAATCTGCTCCAGATCGCTTCGCGAAACGTTGATGATCCGCGCTTGGATGGAAACCTGGGGAGTCTCGACATCCAACGAGCCGATGAGCGTGCGAAGCGCTTGCATCCGGTTCGCGGTCGCAGTCACGATGAGGCTATTCGTGGCCGCATCGGCGACCATCTGCTCACCGGCCACGGTCGAATCACCTTGGAGGCTGATCCCCGAAAGCGTCGCAGCGAGGTCGACAGATTTGGCGAAGTTGATCGGAATGATCTCCGTCGTCATCGGTGCCGTTCGCTCGGCTTCCGTGAGATTGTCGCGCGTGTCGACTCGGATGATCCCAGAGGCTTCCTCGACTGCCGCGAGTCCTTGCGCGTCCAAGATCGCCTTGAAGGCCACATCCCAGGGCTGGTTGCGGATTTCCGCGGTAACACTTCCCGAAACATCAGAGCCGAGCACGATCGTGCGCCCGGTCAACTCGGAGAAGCCCACCATCACCTCGGCCACTGAGGCTGCATCATACGACGCCGTTACCATCGCCTGCTGCGACTGCTGCGGCAGCTCGAGCGACTGCGTCACCGGAGCTGACGGCTCCGGCAGTGCCGAGGCGGCCGCTGCATAGCTCGACGTGCTGGACGACCATGCGGCAAAGTTCCGATCAGCACCGAACGAGATGCGAATAGCGTCGTCGACGTACTCGAGTTCATAGTCTTTGAGCGACTCCATCTCCAGAACGATGCGAACGACGTCCGGTCGGAACTGCGAGTAGCGGACGTTCATGATCCCGCCGCGGTTGGAGCCGTCGTAGCGAAGATCCGGCGCTCGGAGTCTGGCCCCCTGGACATCGATGACGAGACGCGCGGGGTTAGCCAACGTGAAATCCTGTACGTTGACGCTTCCACGAACGTCGATGATGACTAGGGCCCGTCCGGCACTGGGCAGGACGCTGACCGCGGTCACTTCACCCGGCCCTGATGCAAGGGCCGGTGAAACCATGAGCGCGAGCCCAGTGAGTGCGAGCATCACTGACCGCTTCATTGTGAACCCTCCTGGTTTCGGCGCAGCCGCAGGGTGTCCTGAAGCTCACGGCCGAATTCTTCGTACGCTAAGACGACTTCGCGCGCGCGAATGCTCGACACACGCAGCCGTCCTAGCTGATCACCGACACGCACGGCGTATCGCTGGCTCTCGGTAGTGTCGCGAATGACCGCGACCGAATTCATTGGAAACTGGTTGTCGTAGTTGATCGAGGTGACACGCAGATCCTCGAGCAACGGGCGAACGTCGCCAGAACGCAGCAGCGACTCAAACGGATCGCGGCCGGCACCCTGATAGGAGAACACTTCCCGCGAAAGCACCGTGGCTAAACCTGGGTCAACGGCTTGGGCCGTGGTCTCCGGTCCGGGGTCCGTCGTGGTGGCCGCCGGTTGGCCTGGATCGACTCCGCCGGGGGCGCCCGCCGGTGGCAGATCTTCTCCACCACAGGCTCCAAGTGCCAGCCCCGCGCTCAGGATCGCTACCCATGCGACTCGGTTATTGGATCGCACCTTGGCCCTCCACTCCGGACTTCACGAACGTCCGGACTTGGAAATTCGCCTGCAACAACGCGCCGGAGGTGTCCCCGAACTGGAGTTGTTCGGCATTGGTCGCCTCAGTGATGCTCACCTCAGTCGGTACCATGATCCTTGGCAACGACGCGACATCTGTCAGAAACTCCGCGATCGCATCGTAGTAGCCCGTGACTGATACCTGATACTGGTACGCGGTGAACATGCCACCAGCTTCCTGGGGCTGACGTTGGAACGTCGCCAAATCGACGCCACGCACGCGTGCGCGCGAGGCGATGTCATCCAACAGGTCAGGGACCTCGTTTTCCGAGGGCACTAACCGTCGCATGAGCACCAAACTCGTCTCGTAGTTCGCCACCTCCCCGCGCAGGGCCTCGACTGTTCCTTGCCGCAGGGCACGCTTGGCCGCATTGACCTGTGTGGTCAACGTGTCGACCTCAACCGTAAGATCAGCCACCTGCGTGACCTTGGGTCCACGCCAATAGATCCAGAATCCCACGCTGCCGGCGACGGCGGCGAAGATTAGGACACCGAGGAGCTGTTGTCGCTCTTTCTGGGAGAAGGCCATGTTCTCCCTCCCTATTGGGACGATTCCGTGACCGGAACCGTGAGAATGAATGCCGAGTCTGCCTGTTGGAACGTGACAGTAATCTCGAACGAAGTCATGTTACGCCCGTCTTCAGTCACACGTTGTGCCGGACCATCCTCCACAACCGATACCCAGGGCGAACTCGCGAGCTGCCTAAGAAACCGTGTATATGCGGCAATCTCGGACGTCCGGCCATCAACTCGGAACCGCACTGGAGGCGGTGGACCGGAATCCCCAATCGCAGTGGGAGCGGATACGTTCTCGACCGCCACCAGCCACGTGTAATCCGGCAACGATCTCGTGACTTCCTGGAGAATGTGTGGCCAGATGTATCGATCCTGATCGATTTCCCGAATCGCATCGAGTTCCGCCACGAGCGAATCTCGGAGTTCCAAAGCTCGCCGTTGCTGGTCCAGCAGATCGTTGTAGCGCTGCGCTTCGGCCCTGACCGACTCCGCCTGGGCCTCTAACCCCGAGACCTGACCGTTCATCGACACGAAGATGAACCCCATGAAGAGAGCGGCGAGCGCCCACGCACCAACCGCACCAGCCAGGAGCGGGTCTTTGACCGCTCCAACCAACTCCGAGAAGTCGGGCATCTTGATACCGCCGCCGCCCGTCTTCTTCTTCGATCCACTGAGAAGGTTTATCTCGATCCGCATGATCGCACCTTCCGTCCGTCAGTTTTTGCGTAAAGCCAGCCCGGTGGCCAGCATCAACAGCGGTCCGACCTCATCTGCATTCAGAGTGTCGAACACGCCAGCCTTGGTTTCCAGTCGCTGCAGAGGGCTCGCGACCTGCACCGGCACATTCACGCGCTGGCTGATGACATCCGTAAGCCCCGGAATCCTCGCCCCTCCGCCACAGCAGAACACGTGCTGAATCGCGGCGCCAGCGCGACTCGCGGTCTGCAGGAACGCCCCCGCCCGCTCGAGCCCCACCGCGATCTCATCACCTCGGTTCTGCACAGACGGCTGCAGGTCGGGCGTCATTTCGTATCCCTGCAGCAGCTGGTCGGCGTCCTCCACTGAGAGTCCGCGCTCCCGCTGGAGGTCCTCGCGAAACATCCGTGTGCCGACGCTCAGGTCACGATTCAACAGCGGGATCCCACGATCAAGGATGTTCACGTTGGTGACCTCGTGCCCCACGTTCAGAAGGGCTACCACGCCGTCCATCGCCTGCGGGTAGTTCAGTTCGAACGCGTTGTGCAGCGCGAAAGAATCAACGTCGATCGTTCCGGCCTCGAGGCCCGCCTGAGCTAAGAGGCCCATCTTGTCTTCCACCAGATCGCGCTTGGCAGCGACCAACAACACATCCATCTGCAGGCCCTCGCCATTGGGATCGAGAATCTGGAAATCAAGTTCCACGCCCTCGATGTCAAACGGGACGTGCTGCTGCGCTTCCCACCGCACGACCTCCATCGCGTCGGATTCTTTCATCCGATCCACCTGGATCTTCTTGATGATGACGTCGCGGCCGCCAACCGCTACCACCACCTTCTTCGTCTTGATTCCGGCGGTCCTCAGCAAACCGCGAATAGCGTCAGAAACTACACCGGGATCCATGATCTCGCCCTCAACGATGGCGTCCGCCAAAACCGGCGTGATCGCCACCCGGGAGAGCACGGGATCACCCTTGCTGTGATCCATTTCGACGAGCTTGATCAGGCCGCTGCCCACATCCAGTGCGACCGTCGATTTGGATCCTCCGAGCCCGAAAAGTGCCATATCTACCGACCGTTCAAGGACATAAGAGGGGTGCGCGGCAGACTACAGTACGGCCGACCCCGATTTTTGTCAAGCTCTAACCTACTTTAACCAACCATGAACAAGTCCTGACAGCACCGTGACTTACGTCACCAACCTCCGATTCATCATGGCTCCGGGGCTTCTGGGCCGTTGAGGCGTCGCCACACCCACAACTAAACTGCCGCGTTCCCCGCAATGTCGCAAACATGCCCTCTCCGAATGTCATCCCATGCCATCCAGCACCAACGGCATTCCAGGCCAGCCGGCACACCCGCCGTCCGTGGCGCGCGGCGGCCGAACGGGGCAGGTAGGCTACAGCGCGCAAATGCTTATAAAATAGAGACTTACACCACCGGTCGCCTCTGTGGCACCAATTGAGCGGGTGGGAGGCAATCGAGGATTCGAGGTGGAATCAGGGCAACAACACCCAGGAGCGGAGTTTGAGCGGGCGGGCGACAGCGGTCGGCTCGGTGGCTCTGAGGACCGCACAGCTCGAATACTGGAGACGGCTTGACCCTGCTAGCCGCTGGTGCTCGGGAAAGGGATTCGCGGCCGAGACCCAACCCCAGATCGTGGTCGGCTGTGTTGCGGTCCCCCTCACAGTGACGGCATTCCGCACGAGGATCGGGCCGGCCCAGACGAAGCCGCCCTGCACATCCAGATTCCCGTTCACAATGAGAATTCCCTGTCCCCGTCCCTGGCTCACCACCGAGCTACCGTCGAGGTAGATCACGGGGAAGTAGTCCGCGCATTCTGGCACTGCACTGGATGGCTCGCCCCAGTTCGTCGCCAGCCCCTCGTCGCAGACCCCCCCAGCGGCGTAGGGCCCTATCGCATTCGTGAAGTCCTGTCCCCGGAGACTGTGCGACGCGTAACTTCGCAAGTCGGCAAAGGCGTGCGCGCCAAAGGTCATGAGCCCCGTATCGGTGAGTGCCGTGTCCTCCAAGATGGTCGGCATGCCCTCGATCACCCCCCCTGCGAGGCTCGTGATCAGCAGTGAATCGCCGTTTTGAACGCCCGCGACCGTGTCGGAGAGCGTTGGGCAGCCGCTCCAGCCCACGGGATTTGCATCGATTCCAGAAATGACGGCACCGCTATCGACCGTCAGCTCGCCGTGCGTCCGGAGCGCAGCGTCCACCAAGATCTCGACTGGGGCAAGGCGCGCCAGTACGCCGACGTGCTGTCGTGCAACGCTGTCCCGGCTGAATCCCTCCGTGTCAATGAAGTAGATCGTGCGTGTGATCCGTCTGAGTGAACCACGGTACCACCCCACGGAATCCGGCATCCAGCTGGAGAACCGCACCGAGGATCCTATTGCCATGCTCGTGTATGCTCTCGCATCCCAACTGGACAACTGGACGGCAACACCTGACTCCGCGGCGTGCAACGCGTGCACATAATCGAACGCGCCACGCCCAAGGCGCTGCTCATGCATAGCCGTGACGAATGCGCCGCCCACAAGAGCGGACAGCACAGCCAGCGCGATGATGACCACTGCCAGTGCCGCACCACGTTCAGAGGGGTTGCCACAGCAGACGGGCGTCGAGCGCAAGCCGAACACGCTCTAGTGACGCGGGTTGTTCCGCAACACGACGTCGGTCTTGAGTAACTGCGTTGCATAACCCAGGCCTGAAGCCCGCAAGACGCGGCGGTCGCTGCGACTCGCAACCGTAATCGAGACGCGGTCAACGAGTCGCGGCACCGCCGTACGGAGTCCTGCGGCATTATAGTACTCCAGCAGGAACCCCGTCGAACCGTCCAGCGGCCCTACGATGGGTTGTACAACGCTCACGGTCCCGAAGTGCGAGGCTCGCTGCGCGCCAAGCCACCAATCACCGCGCTCATCCCGATATGATTTGAGCTTCCAAATTTGCGTTCCGCGGACAGGCGCTCCCCGCGTCACACCCTGCAGTGTTACCCCGTCCACCAATACCGTGTAACTCGGAGCTCCGCCGGGGCACGCAGAGGCCACGCTCGTCCTTAGAACGTTGGCTCGTAGCCAAGAGTCGTCCGAATTCGTAGACGGATCAGCCTCCGCGTAGATGAACAGCGAGTCTACAGATGGTGTCAGGGCCCAGCCGAAACGGGGAAACCTCAGACTGTCAGTTGCGAAAAGAGTGATCGTATTGGCAACCGTATCGGGCGCCTGGCACAAGAAGAAGAGACTCCGAGGCGCTCTATAGACGATGGAATCCGGGGCTATTGCGAGGATATCCCCGCCCGTGACGTCGCCGGCGCTCAGCTGCAACAGTTCAGCACGCACGACGTTGAGCCCGATCCGGCTCGTGTTGTTCATATTGACGGCTGTTACCTGACGATCATGGACTAGCCTGTGTCGTGTGAGCAGTGCCACTACGATGCCAGAAACGACCCCGAGCAACACCAGAACGACGAGGATTTCGGCTATGGTAAAGCCCGGCCTGTTCGGTCCTATCCGCATGGGACGATCACAAGGAACGTGTCCGACCTCAAGCGATTCGTTCCTTGAGGGGATTGGACGACGATACGTTGCAGGTCAGTGGAGCTTCGGGATGTCACGTGCCACGACGTCGTGAATTGACCGGTCACAGCGGACCCGGACCGAGGGACGCACCCCGCAGTGGCCCGGACAAGCTCACTGTGGCTCCACGCAAGTTCCGCCGCCGTCTGCCAACGAAACGACTGCACGATCATGCGCTCGACCAGCACACTCGTGGACACCGTCGCGAGTATCCCGATCGCCAGCACAACGATGGCAACTACCACTTCGACCAGCGTGAAGCCGGATCCACTCATCCTGTCTTACCTATCATCTGCAACGCGCCGCGACTCGGAGAGATGGTGACTCTGGGAATGTGACAGTCGTGGACCGTCGGCGTGCCATCGATTTGTTGGCAACGTGGTGCGAGAAAACGCGCTACAGACCGTGTTCTTTGAGCTTGTAGAAGAGGGTTCTCACACTCACGCCGAGAATCGATGCCGCTTGCTTGCGGTTGCCCCCGGCGGCGGCTAGTGCGTCTTCCAACGCAGTTCGCTCGGCCTCGGAAACAGCTTCTTCGAGCGATTGGGTGCTTTGCTGGGTCAGCTGTCCGGCCCGGGTGCCGCGCAATCCGTCGATCTGCTCCGGTCCGACAACGCCATCCGCCGAAACGACGGCCGCACGCTCGAGCACGTTCTCGAGTTCACGGACATTACCTGGCCACGGATAGGATAGCAGGAGTTGGCGCGCTCCATTCGTCAGCGTCACGCCCCTTCCCGTTTTCGCGGTCAGTCGTTCCGTCAATTCACCGATGAGTCGATCGATGTCTTCCGGTCTGTCGCGAAGCGGAGGGATAGCCACACGGATGACGTTGAGCCTGAAGAATAGATCTTCCCGAAACCGTCCTTCCTCCACGTCCTCATCCAGGTCCCGCGCGGTGGCGGCGATGATGCGGACATTGACCTTCTTTGCCTTCGTGTCGCCCACCCGTCGGATCTCACCTTCTTGGAGAGCACGAAGTAGCTTGACCTGGAGGGGAAGTGGGAGTTCGCCAATTTCATCCAGGAGGAGGGAACTACCATCCGCCTCCTCGAACAGGCCGGTCTTGTCGGCTGTTGCGCCCGTAAACGCCCCCCTCACATGACCAAACAACTCAGACTCCAGCAGCTGCTCCGGTATAGCACCGCAATTGACGGCGAAGAACGGTTTTTCGCGTCGTGGGCTCATCCGGTGCAGGGCGCGTGCAATGACCTCCTTCCCGACACCGCTCTCTCCCGTCACGAGAACGGTCGAAGTATGAGGAGCGACCCGCGCAACCAGATCGAGGATATTCCGCATGGCAGGCGAGTCAGCTACCACGTCCGATTCCGTTCGACGCGCCAGCTCTGCCTCGAGCGAGGCCACACGGGAGCGCAGCCGCTCGCGCTCCTCAGCCTTGCGAAGGGTGAGCAATACTTCGTCGGCTCGGAACGGCTTCGAGAGGTAGTCGTAGGCACCTTCCTTCATAGCTTCGATCGCCGCGTTCTCCCCGCCATGCGCACTCATCATGATGAGCAATGCCTCGCCACCGCGTTCGCGATACTGCCGCAGGAAGTCGATCCCTGTGAGACCCGGCATGCGGACATCGCAGAGAATCAGATCGAACTGGTCGTCCAAAGCCTGTGCGAGAGCCTCTTGGGGATCCCCCTCCGCACGAACGTCATATCCTTCCTCGGCCAATAACAAACTGAGAGACTTCCGAAGCCCCGGTTCGTCGTCGACGATCAGCAGCCTCACAGCGCCTCCGGCAAGAACACCTTGAAACTGGCACCACCCTCGCGGGCGTCGTCGACCCACACGAGTCCGCCCATCTCATACACGGTACGCTGGACAATGGCGAGACCGAGGCCGGTGCCCTTCCCTGGTTCCTTGGTCGTAAAGAAGGGATCAAAGATCCGCTCTCGATCTTCCGGCGGCACGCCGGGACCCGAGTCCGACACCCATGCCACGAGGCCCGGCGTTCCGGCAGGAATCTCCGGTCGCTTGGGCCGCGCTCCAGGAGCGCGCCGCTGCACCACTAGCGATTCACGGTCACCTTCGCGCAAGACGCGAGAGGAGTCAGCGAGGTACGTGTGCTGAGCTACCCCCACGGTAATCGTCCCACCAGGCGCGGCGTCGACCGCATTGAGAATGAGATTCACAAACACGTGTTCCAACGTGTGCGACTGGCCCAATACTGGGGGGAGACCGTCGGAGAGCCGTAGGTGGAGATCGACCTTGCGTAGCGTCCCCTGCGCTCCAAGCAGTTCCATGACATTCTCGAGGATTGCAGCGAGATCGACAAAAGCGGCTTCCTCCCTCTTCGGACGCGCGTAGGCCAGCAGACCCTTGATGATACGGTCGATGCGCTCCGTTTCCCGTTCAATGTCGCCTAAGACTTCGCTGTTCACTCCGCGCATCCGCATGAGTTCGACGTACGTGTTGATCGCGGTCACGGGGTTCCCCACCTCGTGAGCGATACCCGCAGCGAGCCGACCAACACTCGCCAACTTCTCGGAGCGGATTACTTCATTCTGTGCGCCGAGCAGATAATCGGTCATTTCATTCAAGCGCTCCGCGAGGAAGTCGAATTCGAGCGTGCCGGCGTTTCCGGCACGAGCCTCGAGATTGCCATCCACCACCGCATCCGCCGCGGCCGCGAGCTGTTCCATCGGCTTCAATACCAGTTTTGTCACGAGGTGACGACTGAAGAGAAACAACACACCGATGTCCGCAAGCACGAGCGCGGCAAGGCCGACCGCCGCGAGCCTTGGCTGGAACGCCTGGGCTGGAGTTCGGGTTCGGTCACCCGATGCTCCATCACTCACGAGCGTACCGGAAGATCGATCAACGTTGTCCCCGCGCAAACGAAAAGGGCGACGGAAAGTGGTCCGTCGCCCAAGTTAAGCGAACGATCGATGGACTACTGTGAGCAGGTCGGAACACCTTCTACGACCGCCGGCGCAACCGACGTCGATCCGACGAACAGCGAGCAAGTTTTCGTCGTCACAGTGTGGCCAACAATGGCGCTCCAACCAGTCCCCGTGAGCGTGATCGTCGGACCCGTCACGCCTGCCGAAGCCACGAACCCCCCGGGTGGGGACGTCGTGTACGCGTTGTTCTCGAACAAATAGGCCTCCTCGCTTGCAGCCAGGTTTCGCAGATCCGATTTCATGCTCGCGAGATAAGCCTTGTCTTTGGTGGTCGCGAACTTCGGGATCGCAATCGTGGCCAACAGGCCAATGATGACGACCACGATGAGTAGCTCGATGAGCGTGAACCCGAGAGGGCCTCCGGTTTTCATTTCCTGTCCCCTCCAAGAGCCAGACCCATGCCCCGCCAATTCCCACCCTGCCCAAACAATGTAGCAAATGTCGGACCCCCCGAACAATCCCTTAACTTGCTTACATATCAATCACTTAGAAAACGGCTCGTGACTCCCGGAACGCAAAACGGCGGGCAAAACGCCCGCCGTTCGCATTCTTCCAGCCACTCGCTAGGTCAGGTGGAGCACTTAGGCTCGCCTTCTTTGTTGGCTGGAGCCTGTGCCGTGCTGCCGATGTAGATGGCGCAGGTCTTCGTGGTCAAGTTGTGGCCCACGATGCCGGTCCAGCCGTCAGCCGTCGTGGCGATCGTCGGACCGAGCACACCTGTCGACGTGTTGTACGTAACACCCAGGTTCGTGGTGTACGCAATGTTGTCCGAGAAGTACGCTTCCTCAGCCGTGGCCAGGTTGCGTAGATCGGACTTCATCGCCGCGAGATACGCTTTCTCCTTCGTGGTCGCGAACTTCGGGATCGCGATCGCGGCCAAAATGCCGATAATGACGACGACGATCAGAAGTTCGATCAGGGTGAAACCCTTGCGGTTCAACATGCGCTGACTCCTCCAATGTGAGTACTCGAGACTTCAACTCCTGCGACAAAAGTAGGCAATCTCGGTGCCAGTCTGCTACGACGCATCTAAGTCATTACAAATCAAGCAATTACACACATTCCTGACACCAAAAATCGGCCGCAGACAGACTGCGAGTCTCTCATTATGCGAAACTCTTGGGCTTCCGCACGGCCGGTCATCGCGCACCACGATTGGCTCGGCATACCCGCGAGGATTCGATCATTCCGTCGAGCTGGGTAGCCAGGTCCTGCATGATCCACTCCGTCATCGGGATCATCGGCTCGAGGAATCTACATTCGGCCGGGGTCGCGACCAGATCTGGTAGGACGGCGACGGCGGAGTCCAGGACCGCGCGCGCGCGTACGAGATCGCGGCCAAGCCAATCCCGCCGAGCTCGGGCGAGATACCGCTGCCACTCCGGCGCCGCGGTTTGGTCCATCACGTAGCTCAACGTCTCTGCCGTTCGCCCCGACGTCGGCGTGAGATGCATGAACTCGGTCGCCATGCTTCGCGCGGAGTCCGACATACCGGATTCGAGCAACGCCACCACGAGCGTCTCTTGGACCAGGACCCACGTGGGATGAATCTCGAATGCCTCCTCTGCCTTTCTCACGGCGAGTACGGGTCGACCTTCCGAAACCGCGAGCCTCGACGCGTACATATGGATGGACGGGTCCGCTGGATACAGTTCCGCGGCAAGGAGCATCTCGCTCAGTGCCCTTGTCGTATCACCTGTAAAGGACAGGTATTCCGACAGGAGAAACCGGTTTCGATAGTTCTCCGGATGCGCGGCTCGCTCTTCGAGAATCGGGTTGAGCGCGTCCCGCCAGAACGGAATGCGATCGACAGAGATCAATGCGTATGCTGCCAGGACACCGGACAGCACCCCAACACCCAGCCGCGCGCGCCGCCTTGCCAGAGCAGCCGAGAATAACATCCCGCCCACGACCGCTGGCACCGTGATCCCGAGATAGAGACCACGCTCCGAGAGAATGACGCCGGATGGGAAGAACAGATTCGACACCGGGGCATAGCTCATGACCGTGAGGAACACAGCAAATGCGACGGCCGGTGCACGCCTCACCGTCATGAAGCCGATCGCGACGAATGCCGTGGTCGACGCTAACCCCAGCATGGCACCCCAGCTCCATGCCCGCCGGACGGGCACGACCATCGGTGAATAGTCGGATGAGAGGTCGATCGGCACCGTGAGTAAACGGAGCAGGTCCAAATAGGCAGGGAACATCGTCGCGAGCCGATGGCCGGTTGAGGTGCCAAACCAGGCGCCGTGAGCACCGGAACCCACGTAGGCCCCCGCTATGCTATTCCACACGTGGAACCACACGAGCGTGACGGCGGCAATGCTCAGGTAGAACGCGCCATAGAGCCGCCGATCTCGTTGCGGCTCGAGAGCCTGGTCAAGGATGATCAAAGGCAACGCTATGATCGCCGATTCTTTCGCATGCAGTGCGAGCGCCACGATGATCACCGAGACCGCGAGCCAGACGCGTTTATCGACGCTGGACCGAGCTGCACGGTACCGTCGGGCGGCGAGCACGGCCCCAAACAGCCCGATCGTGACGAGCAATTCGGCTCTGCCGACCACGTTCGCAACGGCTTCGACATGAACGGGATGAATCGCGAACAACAGCCCCGCAACGAGACAAGCGCTCGGTCGCATCCAAGCTGCGAGCACGAGCACCAACAACCCAGTCACAACGCCGTGGAGCAGCACGTTGGTGAGGTGAAACCACCAGGGGGCCCCTCCGGATAAGGACCAATCGACCGCGTACGTGAGGATCGCTAGAGGTCGATAGAGACCAGCGTCCCGAAACGGCGGCTGCCAGTAGGTGTCGAACCACGCCCGCAGCGCAGCCCCTACCGAGTGGACGTTGCGGTTCACCTCGACCACGAGCGTATCGTCCCCAGCCCAACCGTTTGCCAGCGATGGCAGGAAGACGACGACGGCCACCATGGCCGCGACCGGCGCGGCTCGCCCGGCAGTCAGCGGTCGCACGCGAACTCCATGAGTCGCGGGCCTTCGGCGACCGCCATCAAAGTCCGCACGCGTATGTCCGCGACGGACTCCAACTCCGCGAACAGAGGCACAATCTCCTGATCCGGTGCCGATGCGGCGACGTGGGTCACTCCTTGGCGACACCAATAGGCCACTGTCGTATCAGTGGACCATCTCACGGCATCCCGACCGACAAGATGGAAGAGGTAAACCGGTACGGTCGTGTGGCCGGAGTACAAGTGCACGAGCGCTTCACCATCGCTCGCGATCACGGCCTCCGGAGGCAGGGCTTGCGAGATGCTCGCCGCGAGCAGTCCGAATCGATCGCTCGGAACGCTGGCGGTCAGTGCAAACCCTCTGGTTCGCACCGATTGAACCTCCCTGGGTAGATACCCCAGCGCGATCACACCCAGCATGCTGGCCACGATCCATCGTAGCGCTCTACCTTGTTTCCAGGCGAAAACGAAGCCCGTCGCGCCAAGCAACGCGAGGTACGGGAGGACGATCCACACAAACCGATCAGGAGCGTAGGGCCACAGCGTGACGATCGCCAAGTAGAGGACCATCGTCGCCACGATCGCCGGCGAACGGTTCCACGATCGCCAGGCCCCAACGGCAAGCGTGGCAGCAAGGGCAGTAACCACAATTGCGGTGGCGATGAGAGGAGCGTTCGGTAAAAGCAAGCGGCGCAGCGGATCGAACGCTCGAAGATCGAGGCCGCCAAGGACCCCAACTAGACCGGCTTGGCCGACGAACTGTCCGTACGTCCCGTAGTTCGACATGAGCAATGGATCGATGGCACCCGCATTGCTCGCCACCCACATCATCCACGGCACCATCATGAACCCAGCGGTAACGCCGGCTACCATTGCACCTCTCCGGTGACCTCGCCACCAGAGGGCAAACACCACCCCACCGATCGCGGCAACTCCGATGGATCGGGTGAGGGTAGCGAATCCCAGCAAGACGCCTATGACGAAAGCACGGGACGCCCTATCAGTCGACCCGAAATCGGCAAGAAGCAAGGCTCCCGCCACAAGCGCGATGAACACAGGTTCCGAAAAACGCACGCCGATGAGTGTGAGTAGCGGGAACGCCGTGAATGCGAAGGCGAGTGCGATCCCCCCGATCCATCCCGGGATTGCGAGTTTGCGACTGTGGTGCGCGATCAGGGCTGCGGCGAAGCCCAGCGCGGCAGCATCCAGTAGCTCGAACAGCACCACGTTGCTCGGAAACGATGGCCAAAGGCGCCAGAGCAGGGAGAGAAGGAAGGGATAGACAGGTGGGTAGTGAACGGCTGCCGGGCCGTCCGGCAAGTGCATCGAGCGGTATCCGTGTCCGTCCGCGAGGCTCTTGGCGAGCTGGACGTAGATCCCGTCATCGAAAAAGACACCGACCATCGCTTGGGTCTGCGACCAAAGTGCGACGGCAAACACGGCGAGCCCCAGCACAGCTGGCCATCGCAGCCGCACTTCCGCGATGATTTCACTCGACAACCTGGCACGTGGCATCATTCGATACGGTCGACCCGGCTGATTGTCGGCAAACCGGTGGGTGAATCGGCGGGCGGCTGGTAGCGCCAGAGCTGCCACCCCTGGTACCGGTCGAACAACGCCTGATTGCGCTCCCACATGTCGCGGGCGAAGACGACGCCAGTGCGCAACGTTGGATCGTTCCATGCCAACGCGGGCTCGACGATCGTGAATCCCATCAGGTCACGTTGTAGTTCTTGCGCGCAACGCGGGTCATCCGTGTTACCGCTGCGAAGCCGCACGGTCGGGTCCGGCCAACCTGGGACGGGCGGAACGGCCACCGAAGTCGCCGCTAGATCCTCTTCGAGCCGAACCATGAGCGATGATGCTGTGAGGTTTCCGGCCAGTGCCTCCCGACGGAGTGCGTCCAGATCACACGTATCGAGCTTACGGTATGCGCGTTCGGCCAACCCTGGCTTGATTCCCAGGGACCAAAGATCGGCCAGCACCCGGTTGCCCCAACTCGTGCGAACCAATACGAGGGCGCTGTCACCGCTGGCTATCGAAAGAACGTCTTGGGGACGTTGCTTAAGGATCGGCAGGGACTGCGCGTACAGCTGAAGACGTTGTGGGAACACGCCGGCGATACCCCAGACGACCACTATCGCCGCTCCCACTACCAGTGCTGCATCCCAGCGGATCCAGACCGCGGACCGTCGTCTACACCACCGATGCAACACCGCCCATCCGTGAGCCAACGCGATGATGAGAAACGGTGCCGCGATGTAGTAGAATCGCGGTCCTCGAAAGAACCCAGAGTGCCAATACAACGCGTATACGGCCGGCGCAGCGACGATTCCAACCGCGAGCGTGAGGTCTCGGATGGTGCGGTGGCGACGCACCAGCGCCCAGATACCAAGGGGCAACAGAGCCGGAATCGGCCATTCGAAGGCATACACGTGCAGGCGACGCACGGCAGCGATCAGGTTCGCGACCGCTACGGCAGGCGTGTAGGCCCTGCCCCAAGGGTCGACGTGAAAGCCCAAGGAATGCTCACGATCGTAGAGCGCGGTATACCCCAGCGTAAAAGGATCTCCTAGTGTCGCGGCATTGTACGCTGCAAGAAGGGCAACGATCGGAGTCGCTCCGAGTGCCGCCCACACTACTGGAGTCCAACGCCGCTGATGCACCACCCACACCGCCACTGGGACCGTTGCCACCACCGCATCCAACGGTCGAATCATCGCGACGGTTGCCACTGTCGCGCCTGCCGCGATCCACCGCCACATGGCAGCGTCGCGCACTCCTAGCACCGCGGCCCATGCGCAGAGCGCAAACGCGACGGCACTCGCGTGATTCATATAGCTGCTCGAGGTAAAGAGTACCCACGCCGACAGTGTCCAAAGAACCGAGGCAGCCATTCCTGTGGTCACGCCATAAAAGCGTCGTCCGACGACGAATACGAGCAGCGTGGACGCCGCACCAAGGACGGGATTGACCAGCCAAGGGGCTCCAGCCTCGAGACCAATCGCGAGGAGCGCGATGTGCCCGGGAGGGTATTGCGAAGTCCAGCCGGACTCCGCTACCCATGTCTGCATCATCAGGAACGCCGCTGCCGGTTCTGGGGGCGAAGCGACGACCGACCCTGACGCCAAAATACGCGCATGAAACAACTGCGCCATTTCGTCGATCAGATGCGGATTCGCTGCGAAGACCGTCACGTGAATCCAGATGGAGGCGAGGGCGAACGAGACTGCGGCACCGACGACAATTAGTCCGGCAAGCTGGTTCAGGCTTGGCGCGCGCCAGGCAACATCGCGAGTGAGTCTCCCGCCAAGCAGGCCTCCTACCGCAACGACGGTGAACCCGAGCACCCATGCCCGCATATGGTCGGCCCACGGGGGACCAGGGTCGGATCCCCCAAACATTTCTGGCGAAACCAAGGGGACTATGAGGAGACCGACTCCAATCGCTAGCCACAGGGCCCGCGTGACCAACGATCTCATGCCGGGCCGAGCCGGCAGTGTATCCAACAGAACGGGAGCGCGATCAGTGGCGAGCGATCTTCGTGTGTCTGGTGAAGATGTTGAAGCGAATGACATGCCACAGTGCGGCGGCACCGTCCTTCCAATTGATCTTCTTCCCCTCCGCGTACGTGCGCCCACTGTAGCTGATCGGCACTTCCCACATGCGCGCCCCTGCCCGCGCCAAACGCGCGGTGAGTTCGACCTCGATCCCGAACCGGTTCGACACGAGCGGAAGCGACTGCAGCAAATCAGCGCGCACCATCTTGTAGCACGTTTCCATGTCGGTCAGATTGAGGTCGGTAAGCATGTTCGACAGCAGCGTGAGTAGCCGATTACCGACCATGTGCCAGAAATAGAGCACCCGCCGCGGTCCTGCTTGGAAGCGTGAGCCGAACACCGCGTCTGCTTTGTTTTGCAGGATTGGATCCAAGAGCAGGTGATACTCACGCGGATCGTACTCAAGGTCAGCGTCCTGAATGACAATGACGTGACCGGTGGCCGCAGCAATACCGGTCCGCACCGCCGCTCCCTTCCCTCGGTTCTGTGGCTGGTGTATGACCGTGTCGACCAACCCGTCACGTTTCATGCGATCGAGAATCTCTCCCGTCTTGTCGAGGGACGCATCGTTCACGGTCACGATCTCCACGCGCAGCGGCACCTCGCGGATCCGCCGGATGGCTGCCTCGACAGTCTCCTCTTCGTTGTACGCCGGAACAACGGCCGTGACCACCAGGTCATTCCAATCGGCCGGCAGCGCCTCACCGACGTACGCCGGTTTAGGGTTCTTCAGCATCGTAGCGAGCAAGCTTCCGGTAGAGTGTCGAGGGATCGATCCCGAGCACTTCCGCCGCTCGACTCTTGTTCCCTCCCTCCGCTTTGAGAACCCACATGATGTAGGCGCGCTCGATGGCGTCGAGCGTCGGATTCATATGCTCCTGCGCCGCCACGATAGGCACACTCTTCGGTGCCTTCACTCGCTCCGGTATGGTATCCAGATTAATTGTGGTCCCATGCGATAGCGTGATCGCGTGCTCCAACGCGTTCTCGAGTTCTCGCACGTTCCCCGGCCAATCATGAACCATGACCGCGTCCAACGACTCGGCCGAGAGCTGCTTAACCGGCTCATCCCGTTCCCTGCCAATGCGCTCGAGAAACGCATCCACGAGCAATGGGATGTCATCTTGTCGCTCGCGAAGCGGTGGCAGGCCGACGGAAATGACGTTCAGGCGGTAGTACAGGTCGGATCGAAAGCGGCCCTGCTTGATCTCGTCGTCCAAGTTCCGATTGGTCGCCGCCAACACCCGCACATCGACTGCCACGGGTTCAGTGCCGCCAACCGGGAGCACTTCACGTTCCTGGAGAACACGGAGCAGCTTGACTTGCGTTGCTGGAGACATCTCCGCGATCTCGTCCAGGAAGAACGTCCCACCGTTCGCGGCAGTGAACATTCCGGCTTTGTCTTTCACTGCTCCCGTGAACGAACCCTTTACGTGGCCAAACAACTCCGACTCGAGAAGGCTCTCGGGCAATGCACCACAGTTGATCGAGAAGAAGGGCGCGTCGCTCCGGTCTGAGAGTTCATGAATGTAACGGGCGATCACTTCCTTCCCGGTCCCACTCTCTCCCACGATCAGCACCGTCGACTCGGTCGGGCCCACCTGTTCCACGAGCCGCAAAACATCAGTGAAAATCTTCGAGGCGCCGATTGGCTTGACGGCCTTCGAGCGGTCGCGGCGTCGGATTTCCTTCTTCAGGCTGGCGTTTTCCGAGCGGAGGAGCCGGTATTCCGACGCGCGGCGACACACCGACACGAGATCCTCATTAGCGAACGGCTTCTGAATGTAGTGGTAGGCACCTTGATTTACGGCTTGAATCGCCGTCTGCAGCGAGGCCTGCGCGGTCATGAGTATCACCGGAACAGTCGAGTCTCTCGCCATTGCTGCCTCGAGAATCTCGATGCCGTTGATCGCGGGCATGCGTACGTCTGTCAGTACGATATCAAAGTCCGATGTTTCTACCGCGCCGAGACCAGCTTTCCCTCCCTGAGCCGTCTCGACATCAAAACCAGAGTTCTTCAACAGGATGCGAAGCGAGTCGAGAATCCCCGACTCGTCGTCGATCACCAGAATCCGGTTGTTCGTATCGCTCATGCAGCAGCCTCTCCCGTTTTGCTGATGGGAATGAAGATGCGGAAATCCGATCCGGCGCCCGGGGTCGAGTGCACCAGGACCACGCCGCGGTGGGCTTCGACGGCGCGCTGCACGACGGCAAGGCCAAGCCCTGATCCACCATTGCGGCCCGAGACGAACGGATCGAAAAGCTTCTCGCGCAAGCCCTCAGGAATGCCCGGTCCGTTGTCGAAGACCCGTAACAGGACCGCTCGCTCCCCTTGCAGCGATGGGGGGACCTCGCCAAGCTTGGCGTCGCGCACCTCGACCCCAACGTGGACGTCACCATCGGCAGCTTGTACCGCGTTGAGTACCAGATTGACGACGACGCGATGGAGGAGGTCCTCGTCCCCCTCCACAGAAGCCTCAAACGGTTTGACCTCGATACGTGTGCCCTGGGCACAATCCGGATGTTGACGTACGATCTCGACGGCGGCGGCCACGACCCGGGCAAGATCAACTGGGCGGGCATCCGAAACCTGGACGCGCGAGAAATCCAAAAACTCGTTCAACAGCCTGCTCAATCGATCGCTTTCCCGGATCACCAGTTGCGCCAGGAACTGGTCGTCATCGCCCGCCCGTGACGAAGGGGACAGTTGTTCCACGGCCGAGCGGATCGACGCAAGCGGGTTCTTGATTTCGTGTGCCAACGACGCCGACAGCTCCGCAACGGCCTGCAAGCGTTCCGTCCGTAGGTGCATCTCCTCGAGTCGTTTCTGATCGGAGATATCGGTGAAGATCGCCGTGACGGATGCCGGTATGTCCCCGCCAACATCGATGCAGGTGGCAGTCACGCCAATCGGAAAGGTACGGTAACCCAAGCTCACCGACCCTTCCGCGCGATAGGCACTCAAGCGATTCGCGCGCGTTGTGTCGATAGCCTGGACCAATTCCGGAGCCGACTTGCCGATAAGTGTGGAAAGATCGCGGGTGACGATGTCGGCGGCATCGATACCGAGGAGTCTGTATGCGGCAGGGTTCGCATACAGAACCCGTCCCTCGTGGTCAGTCGAAATTACCCCGCTCCGGATATTGCGAAGCACATCGGACGCTTCGAGTTGCAGCCGACGTACCTCCTGCTGCAGCTCCTCACGCTCCTCGCCGACCACGCGGACGCGACTGGCAATCAAGCCAGTCGCGACGAATACCGCGACGAACACCCCGATCTGCAACCATACGACGACCTCCAGTTGAACCGGCTGCCAAGCGAGGACGATGTCCGCCAGATACAGCAGACTGGCGAGACTGGTGATCAACAGACTCGACGCGAATGGCATCAGCACGGCGCTCACGGCGATGACGAGGATGTAGAGCGCCGGAAACTGCGACTCCGGGCCGTCGGTCACATGCACGAGAGCCGTGACCAACGCCAGATCGAAGACGGCCTGGCCATACAGGAAGGTCAGCGTCGAAGCGCCACGCCAAACGTATGTGTACCAGAGGGACGCGCCGCTGACGATGACGCTCGCCAGAGCGGCAATCGCGAGAATGAGGATGGTCTGGGGCGCGATAGCCGAGATGGTGAGTGCCGCGACGGCAAATACCACGATGGCGACCACCACCCGCCCGACATACACCCATTGGAGGATTCGGGTGGCGGATAAAAAGCCCGTGCCTGCCCGCTCCGTCCTGCGCATGGGCACTAGTATTCCGATGACCGTCGCAAAATGCAATACCTACTGTGTCCTCCTGGCGTTTGGGGATCGTCGAATGCGTGGCCGCACGACAAAAGAGGGGGCCACTTGGGCCCCCTCTGCGGTGCTTTGCGTTGTTGCGCCCGGCCGTCAGCCAACCGCGTTGATCATGTCGAAGATTGGGAGATACATGGCGACGATCATCCCACCAACGATGACACCAAGGACGACGATCATCACCGGTTCCATGAGCGAGAGCAGCGCGCTGACCGCAGCATCCACCTCATCGTCATAGAAGTCGGCGATCTTGGACAGCATCTCATCCAGGCCGCCCGTCGCTTCGCCCACGGCGATCATGGACGTTACCATCGGTGGAAACACTTCAGACTGCTCGAGCGGGCCGGCGATCGTGTCACCTCCCGCGATCGAACCCCGGGATTCCATGACGGCGTCGTGAATCACGCGATTGCCCGCGGTGCGTGCGGTGATCTCGAGCCCGTCGAGGATCGACACGCCGGACGCCAGCAAGGTACCCAGCGTTCTCGTGAATCGGGAAACCGCGGACTTCAGCAGCAGATCCCCCAACACCGGCACTCTAAGCAGCAGTTTGTCGAGAACGAGTTTTCCGCCGTCGGTCGCATAGTACCGTTGGATCCCGATGATGACGAGTGCGACACCACCTCCAAGGGCCCACCACCACCCCTGCAGGAGTCGGCTCATACCGATCACGACTCGCGTTGGGAGCGGCAGCTCCAGGCCAACCGACGCGAACATGCTTTGGAATGTCGGGATCACGAAGATGAGAAGCACCACGATCGCAATGGCCGCCACCGAGAAGATCACGGCCGGGTAGATCATCGCCCCTTTGACCTTCCGCACGATGGCATCGTTCTTCTCGAGGAACACGGCAAGACGCAAGAGGATCGTGTCGAGAATACCACCGGCCTCACCGGCCGCGACCATGTTGACGTACAAGGCTGAGAATGCGTTCTCGTGTTTGCCCAACGCATCGGCAAGCGTATTACCACTTTCGACATCGTAGACCACCTGCTTCGTCACGGCAGCGAGCCCTTTGTTCTCGGTTTGCTTCGCAAGAATATCGAGCGCCTGAACGAGCGGTAGGCCCGAATTGATCATCGTTGCGAACTGCCGCGTGAAAATGACGATGTCGCGCGTCGGGATGCGTGTCTTGCGCACCCTCTTTTGTTTTTCCCGGACACGAATGACGACCATCCGATTCTGTCGCAAGTGCTTGACGACATCCTCCCGAGTCGGGAGATCGATCGACCCCGACGTCTCATCGCCAGTGGCCGTGCGTGCGGTATACTCAAATGTCGGCATTCCGTAACTCCTCTTGGTTACTGATCGCCTGCGATCACCTACACCGCTCCGGGAACCGGCTCCCCAACCATGCGCAGGAATTCATTCTGATCTGCCGCCACGCGGAGGCACTCGTCGAGCGCTACCTCGCGCGCCATATACAGTTGATAAAGGGAATCCAGCATGGTTTGCATGCCGTGCTTCTTCCCAGCCTGCATCGACGAGTATATCTGATGGACCTTGTCGTCACGGATCAGCGCCCGAATAGCGGGAGTGCAGATCATGATCTCCGCAGCCATACATCGCCCCTTGCCGGTGGCTTTCTGCAACAACGTCTGCGTTACCACTCCCTCCAGCACGAATGCAAGCTGCGCGCGCACCTGTGATTGCTGGTGTGATGGGAAGACGTCGATGACTCTGTTGATGGTCTCGGCAGCGGAGTTGGTATGCAGGGTGGCGAAGGCAAGGTGACCCGTCTCGGCAATGGTGAGCGCTGCCGAGATTGTCTCGAGATCGCGCATCTCGCCGACGAGTACGATGTCGGGATCCTGGCGCAGCGCATACTTCAGCGCATTGGAGAACGACTGCGTATCAGTTCCTACCTCACGCTGGTTCACGATACAGCCCTGATGCCGATGGATGAACTCGATCGGGTCTTCTATCGTGATGATGTGGCCTTTGCGTTCCTTGTTGATCTTGTCGATCATCGCCGCGAGCGTGGTGGACTTTCCGGAACCGGTTGGGCCGGTTACGAGGACTAGGCCTCGCGGGCGTTCCGCCATCGACTTGAGCGCCGCCGGCAAGCCGAGTTCGTCGAACGTCTTGATCGAGAATGGGATTTGCCGGATCACCATCGAGACACAGCCCCGTTGCTTGAAGCAATTTCCACGAAACCTGGCCAGGTTCTGAATGCCGAAGGAGAAATCAAGTTCGTCCTCCGTTTCAAAACGCTTCTTCTGATTCTCTGTCAACACCGAGTACGCAATCTGCAGCGTCTCTTTCGGTGTCAATTGATGTTCCGTCTTCGAATTGGTGATGTCACCGTCGATCCGAAGCTTCGGGCGCTCACCAGCGGTGATATGCAGATCCGACGCGTCGCGTTCAATCATCTCCTCGAGTAATTCACGGAGATTGGGAGGACCGCCTGTGCTCTGCTCGGCAGGTGCTGTCATCGCTAATCCGCAGTCTCTTTCGCAACTTCTTCGAGTGTCGTGACTCCCCGCTCGACTTTCTTCATTCCATCCATGCGGAGAGTGAGCATACCTTCCTTGACCGCCTGTTCCTTGATCTCGTCAGACGAAGCACCCCTCAGGATACACCGACGCAACTCCCCTGTCAGCGCCATGACTTCGTACAAGCCCTGACGGCCTTTGTAGCCGGTGTCACCACAGGTGCTGCATCCTTCGCCCTTGTAGAAGGTTAGCCCCTTGACGTCTTTGGCCGTCATTCCCAGCGCGCCGAGTTCCTCGTCCGAGTATTTGTGTTCGGTCTTGCAGTCAGTACAGATACGTCGCACGAGGCGCTGCGCGACAATGAGGTTCACCGCGCTCGCCACGTTGAAAGGCTCCAGACCCATGTCGAGCATTCGCGTGACTGTCGATGGGGCGTCGTTCGTGTGCAAGGTGGATAACACGAGGTGACCGGTCAACGCCGCCTTGATCGCGATTCCTCCCGTTTCGATATCTCGGATCTCCCCGACCATGATGATGTTCGGATCCTGTCGGAGAAACGCCTTGAGGGCCGCGGCGAACGTCATGCCAATCTCGTTGCGGACGAGTACTTGGTTGATCCCGTGGATGTTGTACTCCACCGGATCTTCCGCCGTCATGATGTTGACCTCCGGCGTGTTGACCTGCGACAGGGCGGAATACAGCGTCGTGGTCTTACCGGAGCCGGTCGGACCAGTTACGAGCACCATGCCGTAGGGATTCATGATGTTCGCCATCAGGTCCTTCTCGGCCTTGGGCTCGAACCCGAACTTCTGCAAATCCAGCGTCAGGTTCCCCTTGTCGAGGATCCGGAGCACGATCTTCTCGCCAAAAATCACCGGAAGAGTCGACACGCGGAAATCGATGACGCGGCGTCCCATCTTGAGTTTGATGCGCCCGTCCTGCGGAACTCGTCGTTCTGCAATGTTCAGCGCCGACATGATCTTCACCCGACTCGTCAACGCAGCCTTGAGCTTGACCGGCGGCTTCATCACGATCATGAGGGCGCCGTCGATCCGATACCGGACCTGAATCTCTTTCTCGAACGGCTCGATATGGATGTCGCTGGCGCCGCGTTTGACCGCGTCGGTCAGGATCCCGTTGATGAGCTTGACCACAGGTGCGTCATCCGCCACCTGCGTGGGAACGTCCTCATCCTCTTGCTCCTCGATGACCTCCAGGTCCTCTTCTTCGATCTCCGAGAGCAGGTTCTCAAGCTGCGCGTCGGTCTGCTCATAGTACTTCTCAATTTGCGTGCGGAGCGTGAATTCACCAGCGATGACCGGGAAGATGTCGTAACGCGTGATGAACTTGAGATCATCGATGGTGGTCACGTTGGTTGGTTCGGCCATCGCGACCGTCAACGTGCGGCCTTCGCGTTTGAGCGGGAGCACGTAGTGCTTAATCGCTACGTCGCCCGGAATCAGCTTGACGATCTTGTCGTCGACCTCGAAGCGGGCAAGGTCGACCGCGGGTACTCGATACTGCCGCGCGAGCATCTTGGTGATCTCGATCTCCTGCACGAGACCGAGCCTGACCAACGTGTAGCCCAACCGCATCCCAGAGTTGCGTTGCTCTACGAGAGCCTGTTGAAGCTGGTCGCGAGAGATCAAACCCTCTTTGACGAGGAGATCGCCTAGCCGATCAGGCTGTGCCGCTGCAGTTGCCACTATTGGTCGATAGGAAGGAAACGAAGATCCGTCAAGTCCTTTGGGCGCAACGAGGTAAAGTACGAGGGCAAAAGGGGGTGTCAAGAGACTCTGACGTAGGGACGTACGCGTTCCACAGTCTTTGGTCCGATGCCGGGGACCCGAGTCAGATCATCCACACGAAGGTAGTGTCCATTGCGATCCCGATCCTCGACAATTGCCGCCGCTCGAGTCGGGCCTACCCCCGGCAGCCGGGCCAATTCACGAGCATTGGCGCGGTTGAGGTCGAGCGTCTCGGATTGGACGGCCTGAGTGCGCGTCGCCCGACCTGAGAACTCGACGTGCCGCTCGATCGTCCTGAGCGTCGAAGGCCCTATGCCTGACACACGACCCAACTCGTCTAAAGAGCCAAACGGGCCAGACTCGGTACGATCTTCAACGATTCGCGTGGCGAGTGCCGGCCCAATTCTCGGCAACCGGATCAGCTCCTCGGCGGCCGCAAGATCAACATTGATGCGCTCGTCGCGTCCCAAAGGGCGGGCGAGGCGTGCCGCGCGGGCCTCCACCGAGTCCAACGTCGGGCGCTCCGTACCCGCCGGCGCATAGCCAATAGCACCGGGTGCCTCCGGTCCAAGCGCCACCCAACGCACACCCGCGCCCACCACCGCGACACAGAGCAGTACCAGCGCTGCACGCCGATCGTTGCGAGAAGGCATACGGCAAGCTGAGGTACCGAACTGGCCCCGGGACAACCCGGTTCCTGCAGGTGGTGGCTGGAAAAACGCGGGCGGCGCGCTACCGCAAGAGCGCCATGGCCACGTCCCCAACGATTTGCAGACTCTCGGCGCTGATCTTGTCGATGGTGTCGTCAGGCGTATGCCAATACGGATAGTCGAGGTCGATCACGTCGATCGCGCGTACGCCAGCGTCAAGGAGCGGCACGTGATCATCCGTAACGGCGGATCGTACCGTCGGGCGGAAGGAGCGACCGTACCCGAGCTCGCGTGCGCGAGTCCAGACCCGCTCCACGACCTCAGGGGCACGCGATACGGAGTGTCCTTCCTGCAGAATGCGGAGATCCGCATCTCCGATCATGTCCCACACGACGGCGAACAGCGGAAACGCCGCGGGATCCAGCGAGGCAGCATAATACTTCGATCCCAACAGCACGTCTTTCCCAACCCCGAAGTCTCCGTAGTCCTCGCCATCGACGAACACAAGATCGACGCCGAACGCCGACGGCCGCTGGGCTAAGACGTCGGCCACCCCAAGCAACAGCGCCACGCCCGAAGCCCCATCATTGGCACCCGGCACGGGCAGTCGCTGCGCACCCACGTTCCGACTTTGGTCAGAATAGGGGCGGGTATCCCAATGCGCCATGTACAGGATGCGTTCGGACAGGTCGGGACGAAATCGCCCAATGAAGTTCCGCAACCGTAACGTGTCACCATCCACACTCACATGCGTGAATTCCTGTACCTCGACGGAATCCGCGCGTTCACGCAGTTGCTCCAGAATCCAGTCACCGGCCCGCCGATGCCCGTCCGTATTCGGCACCCGGGGCCCGAAGGCCAACTGGGCCTCGGCATACGCGAAGGCACGCGCTCCGTCAAATTCCCGTTGCGCTGCGGTTCCCGACCCGCATCCCAACAGCGTTACGAGCACGGCTGTGACAGTTCGTGTCATCGGATCTGCCCCGCTAAGAGAGTCACGTCAGCGAATACGGCGAACACGACTTGCGTGAGACGGCTGGCCGTGTGCCGGAGATCGCTGAGAACATAGCTAAAGCTCACCCCGGCTCGCACGGACTCCGCCACCCCCGTGTCGAGGCGGATGTCGAACTGCTCGCGACGACTGTCGGAGATGGTCCGACATTCCTCGCTGCCAACCTGTAGGATGCATACGGCCACCTTCGAGGTGTTGTACGACACAGTCGAGTTCACACGATCCCGCATTCGCACGAAACTCTCGGGAAGTCTGAAGGCATACCGCGCACTTGCACCCCAATCGCGCAGAGTGCTCTTCGTGATGTTGCCCGACGTGACGCCATCTCCTGACCCTCCCGTGTATTGAAACGCCGTGGTAAGACCGATCCGCCACACTATCGTCGCGGATGGGGTGAACCGCATCGAATTGTTCTCAGTCGTAACCCCGTTTCCGGCAACGGTTCCGAGCGGTGTCTGCACTGTGGCCGTCTTGACGACGCGATATCGCGCATTTGCAGAAATGTTGGTGATGAGCGACTGCAGACCTGACCGGGGCGCCCAGACCCAGGAAAACGACATTGCTGGCCATTCACGCTGTTTCACCAGCACCTGGGTCTGTCGGTCATCCCGTCGAGCCCAGGCTTTCTCCGTAAAGTCTCGATAGGAAAGCCGCACCTGAATCGATGCCGGGAGGCGAGCGCCAGCGGACGCCTGCAGCGTGGCGGCTTCTCCTGCGGCCGTGGCTGGCACACCGTCCTGGGCGCGAAAGCTCCCAAGTTCACCGAAGCCCAATCGAAATCCGAGTGTCGGATCAAAGGGGCTCCGATCGAATGTCGAACGTAGCCTTCGGCGAAAGCTGATATCGGCCGGGAGCAGAACACCAAAGAGATCGGCGATCAGCCCTGAGTCGCCAACGATACCCGAAACCAGCCGCGCCGCGTCGAAGGTCGCACCAATCTCACTCTGTCGTCCTTTGGACTGAGATTCAGGCAGTTTGAACGCTGCCACCGAGGCCTGCGTGGGTATGAGCACGTCAGACCGATTGGGGTCCCGGAGGAACACGTGGGTCGATGTCCATCGAACACGCGGTCGCAGCCAGTTTGCCACGGGCGGAGACGCGGTGAGTTCGGTGACGAGGGTCCGCGATCGCTCAAACCCGACGTCAAGCCCCGCCAACGCCCGACTTTCTTGCTCGAGCAATCTCCCTGTAGTGGTGGAATCGCCGTAATCTTGTAGATCGCGCTCGCTCGCTAACGTGAGGCGTACCCCAAGCGAGTTGTACGGTCGCATTTGCACCTCGATCTCATTGCGCCACAGGTGCCGCAAAGACCGGAGCGATCGCACCGCACTGTCAGATCCGAGGGTCACCGGGACCCGAAACGTCGAGCGGGTCGTCCGATAGTCAACGAGGGAGGATGAAAAGCGGACTTGATACGGGTTCCAGCGAAAGCGTGATGAACGGATGGCTTCGCCAAATTCACTGTTCTTGAGCCAGTCCGGCAACGTTTCGAACAGTCGAACGAGGAACGTGGGCGCCCCTTGAATCGTGCGGGGGTCGGGGAGGTTGTCGTACTGCACGTGGAGTTCCCGGTTGCGCAGGTTCGCGCTCGCGTACGATGTCACGTTCGTCGTCGTCTCGCCGCGTGCGCGCACCGTCCACGGATCCACCAATACCCTCTCCAGTGTCGACGCTCCCCGTCTCGATCGACGGAAGGACGCTTCGACGACCGTGCCCGACGACCGTGGTTGCCTCAAACCCCCAAGTTCGGTGGCGAGGAGATCGGTGCGCTCGACGTAGAACGGCGTGTTCGTGGACCGCAGATACTGCACCGAGACCGGGATGATGAACCCCCACGCATCGGGCAAGAACTTGTCAGCTCGCATGGTTGCGCCGATCCGGGTCGAGCCGTCAGTCACATACGGCGGTTGCTCCCCAAGCTGGCGGAAGTTTTCGTCCCGGTTTCGATGCACAAAACTCAGGTCTAAGAAATCGGCAGCCGACAGACGTGCGTTGATGGAGCGCGCAAACCCACTGTTATCGACCACTTCGCTCAACCTGATGTCGTTCACCCACAGCTCGGCCGGATCAATCACCGTCTGCTCAGCCACGCGGAGAATACCGACAGCCATCTCGGATACGGCTGCGAGGTTGGGAGGGCTGACACCCGGGTCGCGCACGTGTACGAGATAGGGCCCATCGCACGCGACGTAGGCCGTGCTGTCTCCTCCACACGCTGCCGCACCCGACGGTGGCTGCCCACTGAGCCACGCAGATTCCACTTGTGCCCGCAATGCGAGCCACCGCGAAAGCTGGATGACTACTTCCGGCTCCCACGTCGCTGTCTGGGCAGGCGTCCGATACAAGTAGAAGTTGTGCTCGTCGCGGCCGACTTTGATGAAGAACTCGAGGTCGCCCTCATCCCATCCCGCCCCCCGACCGCGCGCCCACACGCGAAGCGCGCCGTACTGCAGGAAGTTGCGATCGGCGTCGACCGCAAACCGCGTAAACGCCTCGGCTCGCTCATCCGCGCGCAAGTCGTTGGCGAGTATCCGAAGCGAGGTTTCGTTCACCTGAGTGACGCCAATCTGAAACGCTGCCTCTCGACGGTCAGCCACGTCGGTCAGACCGGGTGGAGACTCGTACCCCAGCTCCCGATCCTCAGTGGTCACCACTGACACGGCCACCTCGCCTCGAAGCTCGCCGTCCTTGCCACTCAGATCCCGGATCGGGGTGTCAGCGCGCTTGAGCCACGGTGCACCCACGAGCCGAACTCGCGCGAGGGCAAGCGACAGTTCGCTCTCCGGTGGCCCCTGATCCGGTACCACGAACGTCACTCGCAAGGCCTCGACCTGCCTGATGTTCGGTGTGCCCACTTGCAGGCTGTCCTCGCGTATGGGCACGCGATACAGGCGCCATGTGACCGCGCGCCCCCTGTCGTCGAACACGGTAACACCGTTACGCACGAAGTACCGTGAATCTCCGAGGGGGAACACGTAGCGAAAGACGTCTTCTTGCGTCTGACCCACCGTTACATCCAACCGGTTATCCCCATTGAGGTCTTCGGTATCGAGTCGCGTATTCCTTCTTGTACACGACGCCCGCAAGTTCCCAAGCGTGAAGACCGGGAGGCCTGCGAGACTTTGGAGGTCACACAGTGGAAAATCTGTGAGCGTTTCGCCCGTGGTAACGTTCTGGATCGCGTCCACCCGATCGCCCAGGATCCCCCGGTCGTCCACGACCGCGTTATAGACATTCGTAATGGTGTCGCGTTCGGTATCGAGTCGGCCCATCCCGGCCACCGCCCGACCGGCGAAAACAGTATCAGTCCCGACCACTTGAAGTTGGGTGGGAACGCTGGCAGCCGCATCTTCTCGAACGCGTCCAAGATCGAATACGAGCGTCGCCTCGAGCTGCCGGGCCTCGAGGTTGGCATCCTCGAGCACCCAAAACTCCAGGAACTCCGTGCGCGACAGGTCCACGCCTACGCCCGACCCGCCGCCGAGCGGTTGGACGATGCTGCGCCACCGCGGTCCGGGAACGTGCGGTATGAGCCACCGAGGCTCACCGGTCACTGGATCGGGTGCGCCACCGACCGTGTCGGATTTCAGGGTCAACCACAGGACGGCTTCAGCCCCCGTACCCGTGCCGGTGAGAACGATCGTCGAATCGATGTCCCGTGGCGAGAACTCGATGGGGAGGCCGTTAATGTCCTGAATCGTGTTCTGCCATACCAGCGGCACGGCATCGTCGCTCTCGAAAGCGTCCAGCGCACCGAGGTGGGTCAGCGGCAGTCCCCGACCCGAGGCCGGAGCACTGCTGTACTGGAACCGTCGTTCGAGCAAGCTGATCGGAAGCGAGGCACGCTGTTCGAAATCGTCCAAGTACGCCACCCCAAGCCGATTGGGGTTGGGCTGTGACATGGCGAACTCAGCCGTTACATCGAGGCGTGACGGAACATCCGTGTCCACGAGCGGCAACCCGTCAATCAGACCGGTCAATCCCGGCACTTCGAGTTGCACGTCGCCACTCAGCGCACCAATGAATCCAGATTGTGGCTCGATCCCCAGCACCGGCCGAGTGAAGCTGGTGCGATCATTCTGCAACATCCCGAGCGCATGCAGTCGTACGTCGGGCGAAACGTGATACGTGCTGGCAAAACCGAGCACGTTTTGCCGTGCTTGGTCGAAGAACTGGTTTTCCTCGAATTGGACGCGCACGGTTGTTGGGCCAACAAACAAGGCGGCCGGTTGGAGGAACGAAATCAAGCCCACCGAATAGTCGACTTCGTAGTCCACGCCACGTACCAGTTGGCGGTCCCCGATGAACACTTTCTCGCTCTCGGCACGGACCTGCAGCGCACCGAGGCTGAGCGTGCCTTGATCCCCTGCTCCCGACGCTTCGAATCCTAAGCGGAGCGCATATCGCGGCGCAGGACCTTGCGTTGGTAGCAAGTACGTGGGCGTCCGGTACAAGGAGTCGTTCACCTCGGCACCCACCAGCACCGTGCTGTCCGCGAACGGCGTGAGGTTCGGGAACACGATGAAGTGATCGCGTATTGGTGCCCCCTCCGCCGCATCCCGCAGTCGAGGGAACATGCGGTTGAATTCGTCGAGGCTGTTGGGATCGGTCGAGCGCGCCAGCCCTAGGCTCGAGAGGTAGGTCCCCTCGCCGCTGAGCGGCCGTTCGGACTCGTTCAGGAGAATGGCGAGTCGTGCCGTGTTACGCGCGACCTCCGTGCCACCGAGACGATACACGCTTCGAATCTCGTGGAGGAACGTCGGAACTTCGGGGCCGCGCTTTGGTTCGTGAATGAGTTCGAGACTATCCAGCACCCCGTTGATCGACGGATACGTCCCAACCGTGTCACCAGATGCCGTGACGTAGGAAACGGCGAGGAAATCCTCCCGACCTATGCGTGTTACCAGCGCGAGCCAGAAACGCGATGGGTCGATATAGTAATCCCGACCCTCTACGAGGATCTCCCAGGAAAACGGCCCAACTCGTTGCGGGCTGTCTCGGCGTATGGCGACTGCGTCAATGCCTCCCAGGTTGGGATTCTCTTCAACAAATCCTGATTGCGCGCGCAGGCGGTACACCCGCACGTCGACGGGCCGTTCCAACGCCGTGAGAGCACCAGGATCGAGATTGAGGATATCGAGATCGGGATAACCCGCGATCAATGCCGGGTTGACGGTGAAAAAGAAGCGGCCGGTTTCAAAATCTAGTTCGCGTGATTCGAACGACACAGGCTGCGTAGCCGTCGCTCCAACCAGAAACGAACGGGTGCGTATGGCGGACCCCCGCTGTTGGGCGAACACTGATCGGAGATCGAGATTACCCACCTGCGCTTCGACCTGCAGGCCAAACGAATTCGACGGGACACCCGCGTTGATGAACTGCGATGACGGGGCCTGAAACGTCACATTGCCCACTTCAATGCGCTGAAGAAACTCGTCTTCAAGCCCCTGATACCACACGCGAATGTCGTTGTTGACGTTGAACTCGCGCTCGGAGTCGAAGTCCACGTTCACGTTGAGCCGGTCGGAAACCACACCGCCGGCTCGCACCTGGAACAGCGACTCGAACGTGGGCGTTGGGAACCCACCCCGGCAGCCCGATCCGGGGTCGACCACGTCGATGGCCGTGCACTGCGCGTTCCGCAGTTGATCGAAGCGCATCTCGAGGTGCGCGGTTGCGTCGAGACCGAGGTCGGCCAGTCCCGCCAATTCTGCACCCAGCGGCGGGGTCGGCTCGGCGAGGTCGCTCGGACGGGGAATCGTGATCGTGTCCTGCACCGGGGGCGCCGGGAACGTCGGTGTCCGCCGTGTACGTGCGGCCGCCGTCACCAGCGCGTCGGTTCGCTGACGCCATTGGGCGATCTGGATCGCGGGCGAGGGTCGATAGGCGAGTGGCCAACCGGCTATCTGGACCACCGCAGAGGTAAGCGCAGTTGGAAGATCAAACCGATGCCGGAGTCTCGGACCAGACGTGTCCTGCGACCACGCAGGCGTCGCCACGGCCGCCAAAGCCGTCGCCACGCCCCCGGCCAAGAGCCACAACCTCACGGATCTTGCGGGGTACAGCTTGTACACAACGGGAGTCCCCGGTATTATGGCCACCTCAAGCTGTTGTATCCATATAAGTTACGGCCGCGCATGAAGATCCTGTCCAGATACCTGCTGAAACAGCACGCGATTCCCTTCATCTTCGCGTTCTCAGCCCTTACGGGATTCCTGCTCATCAACCAGGTGGCGCGCCGGATCGAGTCATTGCTGGGCAAGGGCCTACCGTGGACGGTAGTGGCCGAGTTCTTCATGCTTACGCTTCCGTATCTCATCGCCATGACGCTCTCCATGGCCGTGCTCGTCTCGGTCTTGTACGCCTTCACCCGCATGGCGGACGACAAAGAAATCACAGCGATCCGCGCAAGCGGGGTCTCGTTGTGGCAGATTCTCGTTCCCGTCCTAGCCGGCGCGGCCGCCGTCTCAGTCGCTGCCTTTGTTTTCACTGACCAAGTACTCCCTCGCACGAATCATCGCTTGCGCACGTTGATGACGTCGATCGCCCGCGCGAGCCCCACGTTCTCTCTGAAGGAACACTCCATCAATCAGGTGGGGCAGCGGCGGCGATACTTCCTCCGCGCTGCGAGCATCGATCAATCCACCTACCGCATGCGAGACGTGGCACTGTACGATCTAGCCGATTCTCGCAGTTCTCGCGTTGTGTATGCCGACTCCGGACGGCTGGGATACACGCCCGGGCAACAAGACCTGCAACTGAAGCTGTACGAGGCCCGTATACACGAATTCGACCGCGATGAGACGCACATGTTCCAATCCTCTGATGTGGATGAGCAGATTCTGGTCATTCGGGGAATTGGGGCCGAATTCGTGCGAGCGGAAGAGGACAACTACCGTGGCGATCGCGAGATGGGGACGTGCCAGCTCGATTCGGTCGTGCGACAAGCAGACCGTGAGCGGTTGATGTCCGAACTGCGGGCGGAGGCCGTGCGGAGCAACAACCTGCGCTCGCTGGTCGGCCTGCCGGTCATCGAGCCCGATACTACCCGCAGATCTCGTGGCCCGTCGCTCTACTGCCGCGCAACCGATGCCCTGGCTAACTGGTTGGGGCCCAAGCAGCTGGAGGCTCAGGAGGCGTCGCAGGATGAGCGCCAGATGGTCGATTCGACTCTGAAAGCCCTGGCCAAACAGCTCAACCCACGCGGCAGAATCGCGCTCGAGACCAGCGCGGTCCCGCCCAGCAACATCGGAGAGTTCCGGGCACTCGATGATCGCGCGCGGGCCTCACGCATTCGCGCGGCGAACTACCGTGTCGAGTACTACAAGAAATACGCGATCCCGGCAGCGTGCATCGTGTTCGTCTTGATCGGTGTCCCGATCGCATTGCGCTTTTCGGGGGGCGGTGTGGGGCTGGTCGTTGGAGCGTCGATGCTGATATTCGGCATCTACTATGTCGGCCTGATTGCCGGCGAGTCGTTAGCCAACCGCTTGGTGGTTCCACCATTCTGGGCAATGTGGGCGTCGAACATTCTCTTTGCTGTGGCAGGAATAACGGCCCTGTGGCGCACCCATCTCGCCGGGACGGCGCCAAGAGCGAAATGATGCGGGTCCTGGACAAGTACCTCCTTCGGCAGTGGATCAAGATCTTCGGGTTCACCGCGCTCGGGTTTCCGCTCATCGTCATCCTCATCGAGGTGACTGACGACCTCGACGTGCATATGGCGAGAGGCCTCGACCCAGCAACGGTGGCGGTTGCGTATTTGTTCTCGCTGCCGGACAAGGTCTTTCTCATCCTGCCCGCAGCGGTGTTGTTTGCCACCGTCTTCAGCTTTGGCTCGATGGCGAAGCATTCGGAGATCGTCGCAGCAAAGGCCTCGGGACAGAGTTTCCACCGGCTACTGTTACCGGTTCTTCTCGTTTCGGTGGGTGCCACGGCCCTGGGCATCGGCATCGGAGAGGCCGCCCCACCCGCCACACGCCGACAGCTCGAACTTCTCGGAGAGCTGCGGACGTACTCGCAGACCGCACGCACGAACTTCGTGTACCGCGCCGAAGAGGGATGGACCTATACCATCCGAGAGCTCAACGCCTTCGAGCAGCGTGCGCGCCACATCGTGATGGAACGCGAAGGCACCGGCTACGAATACCCCACGTTGGCGATTCAGGCGGCCCAGGCGGAGTTTGACACGACGTCCAGCCGCTGGACACTGGCGAACGCCCGCTTCCGGATCGTCCCCAGCGTCGCCAACGTCATTACATTCGCTGCAGACTCGCTATGGGTCCGCCACTTCGGGGAGACACCGGAAGAACTCCTCGTCGAGGAAAAACGTCCCGAGGAAATGCGGTACGCCGAGCTTGGGCGGTACATCGATTCCCTGGAGCGCTCCGGCGGGGACGGTCGGCAGCTCCGCGTTGGTCAGGCCCTGAAGATCGCCGTGCCGTTCACGTGCGTGATCATCGCGTTGTTCGGCGCCCCCATGGTCATGGCCGCACCACGTGCCGGAGGGACCATTGGCATCGCCATTAGCCTAGGCACAACCATTGTCTTTCTGACGCTCATCCAGCTCTCGCGTGCAATCGGACAGGGTGGACTCATCCCACCGACCGTTGCTGCGTGGCTGCCCAATGCCGCCTTTGGGCTCACCGGACTTATTCTCCTGAGAAACGTGCGAACGTGATGATCGGATTCCGTCTCGCGGCCGTCACGAGCACGCTTCTGTCGGCCTCCCATCCCGCACTCGGGCAAGGGCTGACGGTAATCGAGGGCATTCGCGTCGGTCACCACACGCTCGCTGAGCGTCCCACGGGGTGCACGGTGGTTCTGACCGAGGCCGGCGCAGTGGCAAGCGTGGACGTGCGGGGTGGAGCTCCCGGCACACGCGAGACCGACCTCCTCCGACCCGAGAACACGGTCCAAGAGGTTCATGCGGTCGTTCTCACTGGCGGGAGCGCGTTCGGATTGGCAGCGGCGGACGGGGTGGTCCGCTACCTCGAGGAACGCGGCAAGGGATTCGCCGTAGGGCCCGTTAGGGTGCCGATCGTTGCCGGTGCGGTCCTCTACGATCTAGGCGTCGGCCGGGACGCGACCATCAGACCGGATGCCGCTTGTGGCTATGCTGCTGCGACCGCTGCCACCGACGAGACGACCGCCGAGGGCAACGTCGGCGCGGGTGCCGGCGCGACCGTCGGCAAGCTCCGCGGTTTGGCACGTGCCATGAAATCCGGCGTCGGCACAGCGTCGATCGTCTTGGACAATGGAGTGGCCGTCGCGGCGCTTGTTGCGGTCAATGCCATCGGTGACGTCGTGGATCCAAGCACCGGTGCCGTGATCGCGGGAGTGCGCACGCTCGACGGCCAGGCACTTTTGGACGCTCGCCGGCTGCTCCGCGGCGATTCCGTCACGGGGGGGCTCGGTGAGAACACGACAGTCGCCGTGGTTGCCACCAACGTCGTGTTCTCCAAGGCCGAGATGAACAAGATCGCCCAGATGGCACACGACGGATTGGCCCGGACCATTTATCCCGTGCACACACCTGCAGACGGCGACGCTGTCTTTGCACTGTCGACGGGCGCCTCATCCGCGCCGTCATCGGTAATGGTCGTAGGTGCGCTGGCGGCCGACGTGCTCGCCGAAGCGGTGCTGCGTGCCGTTCGCGCCGCCGAGGGACTCCCCGACCTGCCGGCGGCCAGAGATATGGCCCGCAGGAGCCGATAACACGCAGCTCACACTCTTACTCGTCTACGCCGTAGCTCTCATCGCGCTCGGGTTGTGGATCGGGCGGAGCGTCGACAGTTCCGGCCTGTTCTTCGTCGCCGGTCGCGCCTTGGGACCGGCGTTGATCTTCTCAACGGTGCTCGCCGCGAACATCGGGGCGGGATCGACGATCGGTGCATCGGGACTGGGATACCGCGACGGGCTCAGCGCGTGGTGGTGGGTAGGGTCGGCCGGCATCGGGACGCTCCTCCTGGCACACTGGGTCGGGCCGCGTATCTGGCAAGTCGCCCGTGACCGCGGTCTGTTCACGGTGGGGGACTATCTGGAGTGGCGGTACTCAGCCACCGTTCGGGCGGTGGTGGCCGCGATGCTCTGGTTGGTGACACTCGCCATCCTCGCGGGGCAGTTGATCGGCATCGCCTGGATCTTGAACGTGGTTGCAGGCGTCCCCAAGCCCGTTGGCTGTATCCTCGGCGGATTAGTGACCACTGCCTACTTCACGGCGGGGGGGCTGTTAACCTCCGCTTGGGTGAATGTCGTACAGCTCGTTGTGATGGCAACCGGCTTCGCGATCGCGCTGCCCCTGATCTTGGCCGACGCGGGGGGCTGGTCTAGCGTTGTTGCGTCACGCCCCGCCGACGACTTTTTCCAATTCTGGTCCGGTGGGCAGTCAGGTTGGGTTTACCTCGCCCTCTTGGGACCGGCGTTCATCGTCTCGCCGGGTCTGATACAGAAGGTGTATGGTGCCCGGGACGTTCGCGCGATTCGTGTTGGCCTCACGGCGACGGCAGTGGCACTCATGGTCTTCGCTGCCGTGCCGCCACTCCTCGGCATGCTCGCCCGCGTCTACGACCCAGCGCTGGCGTCGGCGGAAATGGCTCTCCCTACCGTCCTCTTGCTGGGTCTCCCCGCCAGCCTGGGCCTGCTTACGTTAGCCGCCGTCCTGTCCGCCGAACTGAGTTCAGCCGATGCCGTTCTGTTCATGCTGTCGACCTCTCTCTCCAAGGATCTCTACCACCGATTTGTCAACACGGATGCAACCGACCGACAAACCCTCCGCGTGGCACGGTTCGCCGCCCTTGGGGGCGGGACAGCAGCAACCGGTCTCGCATTGCTCCTGCCATCAGTAATCTCGTCGCTGACCGTGTTCTATTCTCTGCTCACGGTCACATTGTTCGTGCCTATTGTAGCGGGGCTGGCGTCGCGGAAAGCAGGAACGGCAGAGGGGCTCGCTGCGGTGCTCGCAGGCGCCAGCGCGCTGATTGCAGCGGCCATTTGGATCGATGCGGTGTCGGGTAGCTTGTGGACGCCAGTGTCGTTCGGGCTCGCAGCGGCGATCCTCGCGTTTGGCGCCGTCTACCTGGTGCGGTTGCTTGGGCCAGTTTCCTAGGTGGGCTCCAACTCCAGGCCCATGTTCAGTGCCTGTACCGAATGCGTCAGCGCACCCACTGACACGAAATCGGCCCCAGCATCGGCATAACCTCGAACGTTAGCCAGTGTCACTCCGCCAGTGGCCTCGATTTCGATTTCAGCGTTCAATTGACGACCTATCGCTGCGAGCGTGCGAAACGCATCGATAGGCTGATTATCGATCATCAACCGGGTAGCCCCGGCATCGATCGCCTCGCGCACCTGCTGCGCGTCCTCAACTTCTATGTGAAGGACGTTGGCGCCACTTGCACGTGCATTGGCACACACGGTCGTGAGCGACTGCCCACCTGATCGTAGGGCACGCCAGTGGTTGTCTTTGATCATGACTTGCGTGTCGAGACCGAGACGATGCTGTAGTCCCCCGCCGGCGATGACGGCCCGTACCTCGAACCCGCGCAAACCTGGAGTCGTCTTCGACTCCCTCTACGAAGGCTCGCGTCGCCGTCGCAATCCCCCCAGCTCGCTGGAGTAGGTTGAGCATGGGCCGTTCGGCCCGAAGGACCGTGACAAGGGGACCGGCAATGAGTCCAAGCTCCGCCCCAGCGTCCAGGGTATCGCCGTCCTTCGCCCGCCACGTGACGGACACCCGCAGCTGATCGCAGACGGCTTGTGCGTACGCCAATCCCGCCACGACCCCCCGCTGTTGCATCGTGATACCCGCCCTTACCGGTTCAGGCGATGCTAGCGCTTCGCTCGTCACATCGCGTTCGCCGTCTTCGGCAATCGCGGTGTGCGCGACGCGGATCGTGTCTATTGAAAGAGGCGGTAGGGAATCGGCCGCCGTCACGCGTGCCAGACGACCGTTGAGGTCAACCCAGCCGGATCATGCGATCGAGAGCTAATCGCGCCCTTGCCGCTGTCTCTTCGTCAACCGTGACTTCGAACTGATCCTCAAGCAGCGCCTCGCGCAGGCTTTCAAGGGTAATCGTCTTCATGTAGGTGCACACCGCTTCAGGGTCAGCCGCAATGAAGTGCTTTTCGGGGGCGAGTTGCTGCATACGATGCAAAATGCCGATCTCGGTTGCCACGATAAACCGAGAGGCCGGTCGTTCGTGCACAAGTTGCACCATACCCTCAGTCGACGCGACATGCAGGCCCGCGGCATCGACGTCTCCCAGTCCTGCAGAGTAGATCACTTGTCCCGCACACCCGCACTCCGGGTGCACCAGTACTTCGGCGTCCGGATACTGCTGTCGCCGGGCATTCACGGTACGCGCATTGATTTCCTTGTGCACGTGACACTCGCCCATCCAGATCTCGAGGCGGCGACCTGGCCTCTCCCGTCTAATGTGCGCTCCGAGGAAGAAATCCGGAAGGAAGAGGATACCCTTGTCGTCGGGGATAGCGTCGATGACCGCCAGCACGTTTCCACTGGTACAGCAATAGTCGAGTTCGGCTTTGACGTCAGCGCTTGTGTTGACATACCCTACCGCGACGTAGTCGGGGAACTCCGCACGCCATTTGCGCACGTCTTCGGCGGTGATCGACGCCGCCAATGAACAACCTGCCCGAAGGTCAGGCAGTAGCACGCGCTTCTGCGGCGAGAGAATCGCCGCTGTCTCAGCCATGAAATGCACACCACAGAAGACGATCACATCCGAGTCGGTGGCAGCAGCTTGGCGTGAGAGTCCGAGCGAGTCACCCACGTAGTGCGCGACGTCCTGTACTTCAGGTCGCTGGTAGTTGTGAGCCAGGATGACCGCCTGCCGCGCCACAGCAAGCTCGTGGATGTCTTGCTGCAGGCGCGACACGTTCCCAGGGGACGTGTCGACGACCTCGAGAATCGGAAGTGGGAGGGCCATCAGCTGCTGCTAACCACTTACAAGGGCTCCAGACAAAACATCGCCGGGTCGCGGCGGCCTATAACGTAATGGGGCTACCGTGTTCTGGCAACGTAACTGAATGTCGCTTCGTAGCATAGCGCCCTAAAAGATGGTAAACTGTCCAGCTTATGGAAACCTACGGCTTCCTCTCTGTCATACCCCCGATCGTCGCCATCGGTCTCGCCATCAAGACCAAGCAGGTCTATCTGTCGCTGGGCCTGTTCATCTGGCTGGGATGGACCATCATGAGCGGTTGGAATCCGATCATCGGTCTGGTTCGGTCCGTAGACATCTTTCTTATTTCGGTGACCGATGCCGACAATGCGCGCGTGTTGCTGTTTTCGGCGTTGATCGGAGCGATGATCACGTTCACGCAGGTTTCCGGAGGAATGGACGGATTTGTCAGGTGGGTCGAGCAGCTCGGCCTGACGCGGTCCAGGCGTTCGGTGAGCCTCATGACGGTCGCTGTGAGCATGGCCGTCTTCCTCGAGAGTAACTTCGGTCTCTTGGTCTCCGGGTCGGTGGCGCGCCCACTATTCGACAAGTGCCAGATTTCGCGCGAGAAGTTAAGCTACATCATCGACGCGACTTGTGCGCCGAAGTGCATTCTTATCGGTAGCTTGCTGCCGCTCAATGCGTGGGGCGCTTATGTCATAACGCTCCTCGCCAACGAAGGCATCGAGAATCCCCTGTCGCTCCTGGTTTCAACCGTAGCGCTCAACTTCTACTCGATCATTGCCATCGTCTTGGCGATCTACCTGATCGTCTCCCAGCGCGACTTCGGACCCATGCGGGAAGCCGAGCGACGTGTCACGGAAGAGGGCAAGCTACTGCGAGATGGAGCACGACCCATGGTCGCGTCCGACGTCGCCATGGCCGACCCGAAGAGCGACGTGCCCAGGCGGGCGCACAACATGATCGTTCCGATCGCGGTCATGATCGGCGTCGTGCCGATCGTGCTGTACATAACAGGGGTCCAAGCGCTCGAGGACGAAGGCCTCACGGGATCCATCCTCGATGCACTCACCGAAGGCAGCGGCTCGACAGCCGTGCTGTGGGGCGTGATCGTGGGTCTCATCATAGGGGCTGCCTCGTATCGCGTTCAGGGCATTCTGAGCCTTCCCGACGCTGCGGAACAAGTGATCAAGGGCATTCAGGGCTTGATTCCTCTGGTCATCGTGCTCTCGCTGGCCTTTGCCATCGGGGCGACCACGCGCGAGATGGGAACCGGCATCTACATCGCCCAGGCTGCCGAAGCAACGCTCAACACAGCGTTCATTCCCGCGCTCGTATTCCTACTCGCATGCTTCATTGCGTTTTCGACGGGTACGTCGTGGGGCACGTTCGGCATCATGATACCCATCGTCGTTCCGATGATAGAGATTCTCGGGCTCCACGGGGGACTGACCATTGCTGCCGCCCTGGGAGGTGGCATTTTCGGCGATCACTGCTCACCGATCTCAGATTCGACGATCGTGGCTTCGATGGCATCCGCGACCGACCACATCGATCACGTCCGTACCCAGCTCCCTTACGCGATGGTCGCCGCGGGGACAGCAACCGTCCTGTTCGTGACCTTCGGGTTCGTGCTCTGAGCGTCCAACCAGACCCAACCGAAATCTCAGGGTAGAATCAACTCTTGCTGCGGAGACGCCGGCGTCACCTCTGCGCCGGCATCTCCAACGTAGACGTTGATCTCGCTCCGAACCCCGAACTCGCCCACCAGGTACACTCCCGGTTCAACGGAAAACCCGATGCCGGGAAGCAACTCGCGCACGTCGTGCGTCTCGAAATCATCGAGGTGGGGTCCGGAGCCATGCAAATCCAATTCGATAGAGTGTCCAGTACGATGAACGAAGGCCGCCCCATACCCAGCGCGCTCGACTACCTCCCGTGCCGCACGATCGAGCGCAGCTCCCGTGATAGACGTTCTCCGGTCGAGCGCGTTGGTCAGCGTTGCCACGGCGGCATCACGGGCTTCACGTACGACGTCCCACACGGTTGCGACTGCCTTCCCCGGCGACGCGCCGGAGAACCCCATCCACGTCTGATCGGCCCACACCGACTGGGCATTTGGCCGGGCCCAGAGGTCAAGTAGCACCACTTGGTCAGCCTCGAGCACCCGCGATGTGGCCTCAGTTGGCGAGTAGTGTGGGTCCGCAGCGTGGCTCTGGAATGCCACGATTGGCGGATCCTCGGTTGCGAGACCCGCGCGTGCGAACGCCTGCAATACGTCGCGCTGGACATCGACTTCGTTTGCTTCGCCTACTTGTTGGACCACTCGGGCGATCGTCTGCCGCGCGATCTCCGCGATGGTTTCCGCCGTACTACGGTGATCCGCCAGCTCTTGCGACGACCACTGTGCCGCAAACTGCGTCACGAGAGAGTCAGATGACACGAGGGTTGCCCCGAGCCGACTTAGCAACTCCACGACGCCTGCCGGAACACGATCCAGATACGGAACGGCATTCTCTGGGGAGATCTCCATGCCGATGCGCCGGCCGCGCACCAGCTCGGCAAGGGCCTGCTGGAGTTCCTTCCACGTCGTGTACACGGTGACATCCCCCGGAAACTCTGGCAGAGCGATCCGATCGATGTTGTGCACGATCAGCTGCGGGGGCCCGATAGCAGGGAGCCATACGAAGAGTCGGCGAGTCACCATGCCGGCCGGCCCCAACATCCGACTCACCATTGGGTTGAGCCCGTGAAAGTCGTAAATCAACCAGCCGTCCAAGCCACGCTGGCGCAACACGTCGCTGAGCCGATGCATGTCGAGATTCGCGAGCGCAGTCATGACGCACCTTTCATGTTGCAAGTTGTGTGTGCCATATGCACGAGGGATCGTCTCGTCCAATGCAGGCATCGTGGGTGACTGCCCCGTCGAATTCCGTCACGCCCCGCAGCAGTGCCGCGATAGCCGATCCGAAGAACGCGCACGCCGTGCCGTCGGGCGTCGCCTCCGTGCTGTACGACACATCCAGAAAACGCGCGGTCGCCGTACCCCGCTCCTCGTCTAGCGCGATATCGAACACCTTCCTGGCGGTTTTGCGTGCCGTCACCCAACCGAGGCGTCCGCGCAGCGATCCAGGCAACGCGTGCAACGCGACGCGCGTGAGCACGGGAACCCGATGCAGCGCCTGTTGTGCCGCACGGCGTCCCGCGTCGCTGAACACCAGAGCGGCATCCGGGCGTCGGCCACACAAGCGGATGATACTCAGGGCTTCTTCATCACCGATTGAACCTCGGCGGACCATCGCTTGGTACCGAGCAATCTGGTTCGCGACGGTCCGATTCGCGCCGAGTCGGCGAACCGCCATCTCCTCGTCGAGCTCGTTCTTCGTATCCTCGAGTGGAATGTCGATCTCCCGCATCGACTCGAGCAGGGACAGCGGGACGAGGGGATGCATGCGCGAGCCTGCTCCTGTGGCGGTCCAATGGGCCGGGCAAATTAGTTGCGCGACACTCGGCCGACTAGTGTTGCGTGGTACCGATCGATGGCCCATCCTTCGAAGGCATGAGTGACGCTAAGAAACTTTCCTTTGAGGAAGAGGCTCTTCCCCACCTCGATGCCGTTTATCGGGTTGCGCTCCGGTTGAGCGGGAATGAAGCCCATGCGCAAGATCTAGCACAGGAAACCATGCTCAAAGCGTATCGATCCTGGTCGCAGTATCGCGAGGGGACCAACGCACGGGCCTGGCTCCTCACTATTCTCCGCAACACGTTTATCAACGAATACCGTCGAATGCGCCGCGCGGGACCGACGGTCGATGTGACGGAGATCGAAGCCTTCACCGTGTTCCATGATGTGCAGGATACGGATCCCGAAGGCACCTTCTTCGACCAGTTGGTAGACGAAGACGTCCTTCGTGCCATCGATACGCTGCCGGACGAGTTCCGAGAGACCTTAATGCTCAGTGACATCGAGGGACTCCCCTACGCTGAAATCGCTTCCATCACGGAGGTCCCCGTGGGCACCGTCAAGTCTCGTCTGTTCCGTGCGCGCCAGGCACTCCAGAAGCAATTATACGACTATGCGATCGAAATGGGGTACATCCAGAAGCCCGAGTTGGCAGAATGACTGATTCGCCCCAAGCCATCGATTGCCAAGAGGCGCTCGAACGGCTCTACGACTATCTCGATGGCGAACTTACGGCCGTGCGGACCGAGGAGGTACGCGAACACCTCAAGTCATGCGCGCCCTGTATGGCGCTGTCGAGTTTTGAGTCGGCCTTCCTCCGCTTTCTCGAGGCCCGGACCCGGGCGCAGTCCGCACCCGAAGAGCTGAAGCGCCGGATTCTCCAAAACACCGTCTTCGACGCGCGCGATCGGTAACACTGGAACCGGCACTCAGCACCCTCCTGGCAGCCACGCTCGCGGTCGCCGGGATTGGCCTGCGGTGGCTCACGAAGACCGGCGCACTCGCAGCCTTCGCCGTCGGCACTGCCATCCTGGTGGGTACTGGGTTAGCTGGGGGTGGGTTACTCGCATTCTTCTTTGTCAGTAGCTCGGCGCTGACGTTTGCGATCGGAGAAAGAACGCAGACGGGAGGCCGTTCGGCCATGCAGGTTCTGGCCAACGGAGGCATCGCCGCCGTCGGAGCTCTCGCGGTCGCCGCGGGAGCGGCGCTCGGCTGGCCTCTCATGCTGGGCTCACTCGCCGCCTCACAGGCGGACACTTGGGCAACCGAGATCGGCCAGACTGCCGCCGCCCCACCTCGCCTGATCACGACAGGGCGTCCCGTGCCGCGCGGAACCTCTGGCGCCGTGTCCTGGAAAGGCACGCTCGGCGGGGCAGCGGGAGCGCTCAGTATGAGTGCAGTCGGGCTCGCGGTTGGGCTCGCGGCTGGACCGATCCTGGCGGGCGGAATCGGGGGCCTAGTCGGTATGACGGCAGATTCTGTGTTGGGCGCCACTGTGCAAGCGCGTTATCGCTGCGGCGCCTGTCATGCAGAGGTAGAGACAGCTAGACATTGCCGGACCGCTACCCAGTTAACGCGGGGCCGACGATGGCTGACCAACGACATGGTGAACGTGATCGGAAGCAGCCTTGGGGGACTGATCGGGATGGCAGCCTCTTTAGTTTGAACGCTCGGGATCAATGTCAGTCGATCAATCCGCTTTCGAGCTCATTTGCCAACTGCACGGCATCATATGTGACGACGATATCGGCTCCGGCGCGCCGTAGCGCGATGACGCTTTCCCGCATCACACGACGCTCATCGATGACTCCCGCTGCACCGGCGACCTTGATCATGGCATACTCGCCGCTCACCTGGTATACCGCCAACGGGCCACCAAACATCTCCTTCGCCCGACCGACGATGTCCATGTACGGTAATCCTGGCTTCACCATGACGATGTCGGCGCCTTCGTCGAGATCCAACGCAATCTCCCGCATGGCCTCCGCCGCATTGGGCGGATCCATCTGGTACCCGCGGCGATCCCCGAACTGTGGCGCGCTATCGGCCGCTTCCCGAAAGGGGCCGTAAAACGCCGACGCATACTTTGCCGCATACGACATGATCACGGTCTCATGATAGCCAACGTCATCGAGTCCGGATCGGATTGCCCCGACCCGACCATCCATCATGTCGCTGGGAGCTACGATGTCCGCGCCCGCGGTGGCGTGCGAGACGGCCGTCTTCGTGAGAATTTCGAGCGTCGCATCGTTATCGACCGTATCGTCGCGAACCAGGCCGCAGTGGCCGTGCGACATATACTCGCAAAGGCACACATCGGTAACCACCACCAAGTCAGGCTCCGCTTGCTTCATTTGCCGAACCGCGAGCTGGATCACGCCGTCTTCAGCGTAGGCCGCAGTTCCTCGGTCGTCCTTCTCGTCGGGCAACCCGAACAACAGGACACCTCCCAGCCCACTCGCTACAGCCCGGCCCGCGAGATGGGGAGCGTCGCTCAGGGGATGTTGGTCCACGCCAGGCATCGACGAAATCGCCGTAGCCCGGCCGTCGGTCTTGATGAACAGTGGCCACAGCAACTGCGACGCCTCGACCCGTGTTTCGCGGACCAGCCGGCGGAGGCCGGCGGTGCGCCGAAGGCGGCGCATGCGGAGTTCCGGAAACCCGCTCACCTCACACTCCCTCCGTGTTGGCCGCAGCGAGCGCGGCCAGAATCAGTTCGTTGGCCCCTTGACGCTCCAGTTCCTGTGCGGCTGAGCGTCCTGCCTCCGTCGGCACCGCAGGATCCACTGGCAGGGTCGTCTGCAGCGTGCGCGATCCGTCGATCGCATAGACCGCGACGCTGAGCGCGAGAGATTCGCCGTTACGCCAACAATGGGCGCCGATGGGAACGGCGCAACCGGATTCTAATCCCAGCAACGCGGCACGTTCCGCGAGGACTGCCGCGTGCACGGCGGGATCATCGATCCGCTCGACCGCTCCCTGTACCTCAGGGTCGTCTTCGCGTGTTTGAATCGCGAGTGCTCCCTGCCCCGGCGCAGGGACGATCGTCGCGCTGTCAATCGGCAACGCACCCTCGGCAAGTTGTAGTCGGCGCAGGCCGGCCATCGCCAACACCGCGGCGTCGACGTCACCGTCGGTGACGCGCCGCACACGGGTTGGCACATTCCCCCTCAGTGTCGTGATTTCGAGGTCCTGCCGCGCCGCACGGAGCGCCGAACGCCGTCGGATGCTCGCGGTGCCCACTCGGCTGCCTGGAAGAAGCTCGTCAAGCGACCTGCCGTCGCGGGAAACGATCGCGTCTCTGGGATCGTCGCGCGTCGGCACGGCCCCCAGGACGAGTCCTGCAGGCATCTCGATCGCAACATCCTTGAGCGAGTGGACGGCGAGATCGGCCGCGTTCTGCAACAACGCGTCCTCGATCTCCTTGGTGAAAAGCGCCTTACCAGTTATCTCGGCGGTCGGCGTCCGGTTACCACGATCACCGCTCGTGGTAATGATTTCGATTTCACATCGATAGTCCAGCGCTTCGAGGAGGGTGCGCACGTGCTCCGCCTGCCACCGGGCGAGCGCGCTCCCACGCGTGGCAATGCGGAGCGTGCGCAACGAAGCTGACTACCGCAGGCGGCGGAGCCGGTAAAAGAGCATCGCCGCGTACACCACGACGACGACGGCAGTGATTACATATGCCGCCACCATATACGCACCGTTGTCAGGGTAGTCCATGCGCTGCCTCCTCCTCGCGAACATCCTCCAGCACTGCTGCCGCATACCGCTGCATCAGGAACCCCACGTAGAGAACAGTGAACGTCAGTACCGAAAGCAAGAGTGTTACAAGCATCACCCCCGGCAGGGAGGGACCGTCGGGTTTGAGCACCACGGGCGCGGGGTGCAACGTGCGGAACCAGTACACTGTCATATGAATGAACGGCACGAGGCCGAGCGCTAAGACACCAAGGACAGCGGAGTACCGCGCCCGCATGTCAAAATCCGTGAGAGCGCCACGAAGCACCAGGTACCCAATGAACAGGAGAAACAGGAACAGTGTCGAGGTAAGCCGCGCGTCCCACGTCCACCACGTGCCCCAGACTGGCTTACCCCAGATCGGTCCCGTCGTCAGCATCGCGACCGAGAGGGCGACACCTACCTCCGCCGACGACGCAGAAAGCAAGTCCAATTTGCGATCTTTGAGGAACAAGTACAGCACACTCAATACGCCAGTGACCAAGAACGCGAGGAGCGCCGACCAAGCCACTGGAACATGCACATAGTAGATCTTTTGCGCCGGTCCTTGGAATCGTTCGATAGGAGTGAACATCAACGCGCGAACGTATACCAGGGCGACGCCAACCAGGGCGGCGGAGGTCACGAAAGTGCCAAGCCGTGCCGTGCGTAGTGCCTTATCTCTTCTCGTCATTCTACGATGATGGCCTCGAACAGGAGGAGTGAGAGTAGGAAGAAAACTACATCGAACGCACCGAGCAGGCTGAGCCATCCAGTCATCTCGGCCAACGGCCGGTCCGCGAGCACGCGCCAGGTCAGCTGAACCGCGCTTACAACGGGCGGCACGAGAAACGGGAGCAGCAGGACCGGCAGCATCACTTCTGAGAAACGTGTCCGGACAACCATCGCCGACAACAACGTGCCCACTGAGACGAACGCGAGCGTGGCCATGATCATGACCGCCACCAGGATCGGTAAGCGGGTCCAAATGGGAACATCGTAGAACAGGATAAAGAGTGGGAGTGATACCAGTTCCACGAACCCCACAAAAACGAGGTTGCCGATCATCTTGCCGAAGAAGATGGCGGCGGGCGTGGCCTTCGTGAGCCGCATTCCATCGAGCGCTCGATTCTCCATCTCGAGCAGGAACGCCCGGTTCAACCCGAGCATTCCCGCGAACGTGAAGGTGACCCACAGTACGCCTGGTGCCATCTCGAACGACGAGACCGCGGTTGCGTCGCGCGCGAAGTAGAGAATGGCCAATACGAGGATCGCGAAGACGAGGGACGACACGAGGGCTGTCTTCGTCCGCCATTCGATGGCCAGGTCTTTGGCGGCAATCGCCCACGCCATCGCGACGAATCCGTTAGTCATCCGCCGCCAACTCACGGTAGCGATGCATGATGCCGCTGGCGTCTCGTCCGTCGATGGGTTCCCACGCGGCAAGCCTGCCCGAAACCAGAAAACCCACGACCGTGGCGCGATCGACCAGTTCGATGAGCTGATGCGTCGCAATGATAATGGCGTGGCCTGCGTCTCGGTGCCGCTGAATGACGTCGGCAACGATGCCCGCCGCATTCTCGTCGAGCCCGCTAAGGGGTTCGTCGAGAAGCAGGACACCAGGCTCGTCCAGTAGAGCCCGTGCAATGGCGAGCCGCTGCGTCATGCCGCGGCTATACGTCGCCAAGCGCTGGGTCGCCGCGGCGGTGAGACCCATTTGCTGGAGCAGCTCGTCCACCCGCGCCGGGTCCCGACCACGGCCCAGGCGCGTGACGAACATCAGGTTCTCCCGGCCCGTTAACGCGTCGTACAGCATGGAGTGATGCGCGACGAAGCCGACGCCACCGTGGCGGGAGACTTGGCCGCGCGACGCTTTGTTGAGCCCAGCCAACACGCGGAGCAGACTCGTCTTCCCAGACCCGTTGCCGCCGACCAACAACGCGACCTCGCCCGCGGTTACCTGGAGAGAGATATCCTTGATGATCCAGCGATAGCCGACACGCCAGGCCACGTCGGTCGCCACCACACTGGCGTCAACCGGCATCATCAATGAGCTGTGCGAGATCCGCCATGTCAAAAGGCTTGACCAAATACCCCTGGTGCCCCAGCCCCATGATTTCGACCATAGGCTCGATACTCGTATAGGCCGTCGTGATGACCACGGGGATGTCCGAGCGCCACTTGCGCACGTGACGCATCACTTCGATCCCGTCCGTGTCCGGAAGATTCATGTCGAGCACGACAACGTCCGGAAGGAACCGCTCACATTCCCCGACCGCCTCCGCCCCGGTCCCCACAAACGCCATGTCGTACCGACGGCCGAAGAAGCGGCGATAGGCTTCTTGAAGTTCGAGCTGATCCTCAACGACGAGAACCCGCGTTCGCGCGTCACTCATGGTTCGAAAGCATCGCGCCTAATATAAGTGAATCTGTACGCGACCCTTGAGCGATGGCCGCTGCGACGACACTATTACGCCGGACCACAGTCTCCGCCGACCGGGATACGACGCACCATGGGCAAACAACTGGACACGCTTCTGAAGGAAGCACGTACCTTCGAGCCACCGCCAGCCTTCAAACGACGCGCTCACGTCAAGAGCAAGGCAGCATACCGTGACGCCCAACGACGATTGGACTATTGGGCCAAGCACGCCCGTACCCTGGAATGGTACAAGCCGTGGAAGAAGGTGCTCGACTGGAAACCGCCACACGCCAAGTGGTTTGTCGGTGGGAAACTCAACGCGTCGGTCAATTGTCTGGACCGACACGTCGCGACGGCGACTCGCAACAAAGCGGCGCTCCTCTGGGAAGGTGAGCCCGGCGACCGGCGGGTGTTCACGTATTGGGAACTCCATCGAGAGGTCAATCGCTTCGCCAGTGCGCTGAAGTCACTCGGGGTCAAACGCGGCGACCGCGTCGCAATCTACCTCCCGATGATCCCTGAGGCTGCCATCGCGATGTTGGCGTGCGCACGAATCGGGGCTCCGCATTCCGTCGTCTTTGGTGGGTTCTCCTCGGAGGCCCTACGCGATCGCATCAATGACGCCCAGGCCAAGGCACTTATCACCGCTGATATTGGATATCGCCGCGGCCAGCGAGTCCAGCTCAAGAAGAATGTGGACGGCGCGCTTGAGAAGACGCCATCAATCGAGCACGTCATCGTTGTCCAACGCGATGGCAAACCCGCGCCGGAGACACGAATGAAAGCCGGCCGTGACCACTGGTACCACGACGTCATGGCGGACGCGGCGACCTACTGCAAACCCGCAATCATGGACGCTGAAGACACGCTCTACATCCTCTACACCTCCGGCACAACCGGGAAGCCGAAAGGGATCGTGCACACGACGGGGGGCTACATGACACAAGCCGTCGCGACCACCAAACTGGTTTTCGATCTGAAGGACGACGACGTCTACTGGTGCATGGCCGACGTGGGCTGGGTGACGGGCCACACCTACGTCGTGTACGGGCCTTTGGCGTTGGGAGCGACTGTCGTCATGTACGAGGGCGCGCCGGACTGGCCCGAAAAGAACCGGACGTGGGACATCGTCGAGCGGTACGGCGTCACAGTCTTCTACACAGCACCTACAGCCATTCGAGCATTCATGAAATGGGGAGCGGAATACCCCAAGGGCCATGATCTTTCGACGTTGCGTCTCTTGGGGACTGTGGGTGAGCCCATCAACCCTGAGGCCTGGATGTGGTATCACCGGTACATCGGGAACAAGCGTTGCCCGATCGTCGACACCTGGTGGCAGACCGAGACGGGCGGGATCATGCTCACGCCTCTCCCGGGTGTCACCAAAACCAAGCCGGGCTCGGCGACCGTGCCGTTCCCGGGTGTCGAGGCCGACCTCGTCGATAGCGACGGTCAGTCGGTGAAGGTGGGCGGTGGATTCCTCGTGCTTACCAGCCCCTGGCCGGGGATGCTTCGGACGATCTACGGGGACGATCAGCGGTTCAAGGATCAGTACTGGAGCCGCTATCCGGGTGTGTACTTCACCGGTGACGGCGCGAAGCGCGACAAGGACGGGTATTTCTGGGTACTGGGTCGCGTGGACGACGTGCTCAATGTCGCCGGGCATCGCATTGGCACGATGGAGGTGGAAAGCGCGTTGGTGGCGCATCCAGCGGTCGCCGAGGCCGCCGTGGTCGGTCGGCCACACGACGTCAAAGGTGAGGTCGTCGTGGCCTTCGCCATTCTCCGTGCCGGGCACGATCCCTCGGACGCGTTACTGGCTGAGTTGAAGGAACACGTCGTACGCAAGATTGGCGCGATCGCACGACCCGCCGATGTCTTCTTCACCGCCGACCTACCGAAGACCCGCAGCGGGAAGATCATGCGTCGCCTCCTGCGAGACATCGCGACGGGGCGGGCTTTGGGTGACGTGACGACACTCGCGGATCCATCGGTGGTCGCGAGCCTGAAGCAGCGGTACGAGGAAACCGAGGAGTGACCGGTCGCTAGGAATCGACCGACAATACGGACCCGGTCGACCGCGCGGTGAACGACTCCACGAGTGCCGTTGCGAAGATCAGCAAGATGATTCCGGCTGAGACGAGGCACCAGCGGCACCACGCCTCGATGACGAACGCCTCTAGGTAAGTGAGATACGCGCTAAACGCGACTCCGATGCCGGAAAGGAGCACGACCACGAACGTGGGCTCGCGCCGCTCGAGCCACCGTGGTTGCAGGCCCAGCAGGCTCACGACCAGAATCGCCAAATACCCGACGACACCGTAGAACGCAACGGGGATCCCCAGAAACACGGCATGTTCGGAAAGTTGGACGGTTTCGCATGATCCCGATCCACATGCGATGGCCCCGAGGAAGCCGATCTTCCACAGCCAGAGGTACACCGCCAGCAGTAGCCCTACGAGGGCAAGTGTGGCGACGACCATCCGCGACTTCACTGGCGCGTAGCGGCCTGTTCTGCGCGCTCGACGAGCTGGATGAACTGGTCGATCGAGATCGATCCGGCTACTAGTTGATCACCGATAATGAAGCTCGGTGTCGAGCCAATGCCGATTTGCTGTCCCTCATTGCGGGTGGCGGCAATCCGGTCGAGATGGCGTTGCTCATCCATGCACTGGTCAAACCCCTGGGCATCGATGCCGATTGCTTGCGCGTAGTCTGCAAACAGCCGTCGTGGGCGTCGATCCTGCACCCATGCCCCTTGGTTATAGAAAAGCTGGTCGTGCATGGCCCAGAACTGGCCCTGTTCACCCGCGCATGCCGCCGCAAGATGGGCAATCGGCGCGCGATCATGAATCGGGAGGGGATAATCGCGAAAGACCCACCGGATTCGTCCTGAATTCACCAACCGGCTCTTGACGTCAGGTGCCGTGAGGATCGCAAACATCGCACAGGCCGGACACTGGAAATCCGCGTACTCGATGACCTCGACGGGCGCCGAGTCACTTCCAATCGCGTAGCCCGGGAATGCTGAAGCTGTCACCATCTCCGGCAGCGTAATGGTAGAGCTGCCACCGCCGGCGCTGATAATCCATGCTCCGCCTGCCACCGCGATCACGCCTAGCACGGCATAGAAGGGCTTGAGGTTTACTGACTGCGCCATGGTTTTTCATCCTCCTCGTCGTCCGGCCGAAACGACTCATCGCCGAACTCCAGATTCTCCATTTTCGCCTGTGCTTGCTCGACAATCCTGCGATGTTCGGCTTCCTCCGGCGTATCGTACGTCGAGCGAACTTCGTAGTGGAACAGCTCGCTTCGAGCATCACCCATCATCTTGAGCAACTCCGGCCCGACCGCCAAGAGGTCTCCATCACTGTCGAGCTCTTGAATGCGCGCAGCGAGGGCTCGAAGCAGTTCCACAAGGCGGCGGGCTCGTGAATCGTCATAGATCGGTTCAGACATGGAACTCCATTCAAGCCAGATCGGTGCTCAGAACGTATGGGGCAATGTACATAAACGACCCGAAACTGTGTTTGCGCGACCGGCCAGCCCCATGTACAATTCTGCGCGACAGGACGCGAAGAGGAGCGAGGTTTGACAGCATTTGACAGGTGCCGAGACGAGCTGTTCAGCCACATTCTGCGCTGTGAGGTCGTCGGGGCACAAGCGGAGCACCAGCGCGATTGGTTCGATGACACCATGGAGTATATGGCGGAGCGCTATCCGTCGTTGACGGAAAAGGAACTTGCGCAGATCAGGAATCTCGGAGAGCGATACGTCCAGCCTGTGATACAACACAATCCCGAAGTCGGTACCAGAGCCTAGCTCCCAGGACCCATGCCCATCCCGCACGGCTACGGCTGGCGCGGTGGCGCTCCCGACCGCCAGCGAACACGCACACCCGCCGACAGTAACAGCCCGCCGGAAACTCCACCTTCCACAAACCAGCCCCGCTGCGAGCCGGGAGCGCTCTCCACGCCCAGTACCAGCGCAAGGTACTCTGTTGCCGTGGATGCAAGGAACACGGCAATCCCGCCTCCAGCATAGGGGGCGACACCTCGCTGCCGGAACGGCGCAAGGTGATAGGTAACCAGGAGGGCAGCTCGGCCCCCGAATTGACCATCGACGTCACCAACGCTGCCGGCAAGACCGATCCGCGTTCGACCAGCAGCCCGGATCGCCACACCAACACCGCCACCGAAGTAGTCCGTCGCGGTGACCACGCCCACCCCATGGATTTGGAACTCCCGGGCGCCCTGTGCATGAACGACACCAGCCGTGCCAAGCAGTGCCAGGGTGACGATGATGGGGTTACGCAACTTCGACGTCGTGGCGGACCGTGATATCCGGCGCCAACGAGTGAAGAACGGAGCAGTACTTCTCGACGGAGAGCTTCACGGCGTGTTCCACTTTGGCACGTTCGATCTCGCCTTGAACCTCGAAGCGGAAGTGAATCTCCATGAACCTCCTTGGGTCTTCCTGCCTTCGGATGCCCGATACGGAAACCCTGAGCGCGCTGGGCGGCTGCCGCATCTTGGTGAGTATGTGAACCACATCAGCTCCAGCGCACCCTCCCGCGGCGAGGAGCAGCGCCTGGGTCGGGCTTGGACCGTCTTGCGAATCGCCGTCCAGAATGACGTCCGGGGTAACCGGTTCGCTCCCAGCGCCGCGGAATCGCAAACCGTCGCCTAGCCACTCCATCTCGACGGCGCGTCTGTTAGATACACCAGCCATCACATCTCTCCCGGTCGCATCGTGATGCCAGCGAGAAGACGATGGCGTCTCAACGCGTCTTGCGGATGATATTCGAGGAACCAGTTCGCACTGCGGCTCAGGCGTAACTCGAAGCCAAGCGCAAACTGCCACCAAATAGCCGGGCAGTCGGGATCCGCGCCGCACGCTTCGTTACCCACGACGCCGAGCCCGGTCCCTATGTACGGAACCGCAATTGCGGAGTCCGGGGTAAACCGGAACACTGCCTCGAAGCTGCCCACGTAGCTGTTCGGGCTCGGTGCGAACCCGAGCTCGCCCACGATACGAAAGCGCAGCCGCGGTGTGTAGACATACCCGACATCAACGGACGCGCCCGCTAGTGCTTGACCGCTCTGCTCCAAGTCGACCCCCCCTCTCACCCCAAGCGAGAACAGCCCGAATTGCACACGTCGGTTGGCGGTCTCTTCGACGGCGGAGTCTTGCGCCCACAATGATGGCGCCGATGCGCTCAACGGCGCGAGGATAACGACAACCACCGCGACTATCCGCATCGGATTTCCTCCATCCGTCACCTCCTCCACGCGACTCGACTGTAGTCGGCCACGGCATACACCGATATGGCGGCCGTCGCCCATGCAAGGGGGCGCACAAGATCCGAGCTCAATGCCCACGCAACGAGCGTCAGAAGTTGGCAAACCGTCACCGCTTTACCACCCGCTCTGGCAGGGAGGGTGGTCGGCTGCCGCAACACCCAGGTCGCCATAAATGCCAGCAGCGCGACAATGTCGCGCAACAGGACGCCCGCCATCTCGATCAGCGACAGGTCCCCGCTCAGCGCCACCACCACGAAGGCCGTCCCAATGAAGGCCTTGTCCGCAATCGGATCAAGTACGACACCCGCTCGAGATCCCCCAATCCGGCGCGCCCAGATCCCGTCGATGAAATCACTCGATGCCGCGAGCGCGAGGATGGTGAGCCGCGACCAAGGCTCATGCACCAGCGGGAATATCGCGGCAAGTGGCAAGCGAATTGCCGTGAGCAGATCAGGCGCTTTGAACAGCGGCCTTGCTTGCCGCTCCCTAACGCGCCCAGTAGCTTGCACACTCATGGGCGGGATCCCATAGGAGGGCGCATGGATAAAGAGCTCATCAGGCAGTCCGCGATCTTCAAGGATCTCGACGATGATGAACTCGATCGCATCGCGGAGATCTCGAAGACCCAAGAGTTCAAGTTCGGCCAGTACATCTTCAAAGAAGGAGAGAAGGGCAACCGCTTATATATCGTTGCGTCGGGCGAGGTCCGCATCTCTCGCGTCGTGCCTGGATCGGGGGAAGAAGCACTCGCCGTGCTGAAGACGGGCGCCTGTTTTGGCGAGATGGCAGTTCTCGACCGATCCGAGCGTTCCACCGATGCCATCGCGAACACCGATTGCATGCTGCTGACTATTACGCGTTCCGATTTCGAGTTGTTGCTCGATTTCAATCGCGAACTCGCCTACAAGGTGCTTTGGTCCGTCGTGCGATTGCTCTGTGAGCGACTCCGTATCACGAACGACAATCTTCGCTCGTTTCTCGCGATGTCGATGTTCTAGCATCATTCTGCGCTCGGCCCAATCCCTCGCACAACGAACTCCGCCGGGCTCGGGTCCGTGAAGACCTCGTTGGCAACTTCAACCACATCTTTGATCGACACAGAACGGAGACGCTGCGCCACCTCCGGCACATCCGCTATCGACCCCTTGATCCATGCGTTCAAGACTTCGTCAGCCATCGATCGACCGTTTTGCAAACGCATTTCCACGCCACCGGCAGCGTAGTTCTTGGCCCTCTCGAGTTCGGAGTCGTCCGGCGCAGCGGTCACGACGCGGCGCAACTCCGCGTGCATCGCGTCGCGAGCCTCGCGCTCGCGCTCGGGAGAGGTGGCGATGTATGTGAGCATCACCCCCGCCATCCGACCGAGCCAAGGCAGAGCTGCGACCGTATACGCAAGGGAACGACGCTCACGCAGCTCATCGAACAGCCTGCCAGCAAGTCCGCTCAATAACGATCCCGTGACCGTTAGCGCGTAGCGCCGCGGCGAGTCATAGGCGAACGCAGGAAACGCCATTGCCAATGCTGTCTGCTGCTTCCGCCGCTCAGTGGAGTCTTGTTCGGAGCATATAGTGGGCGCAAATTCGAGCACTGGACCACTCTGCACACTCGGCCAGTCAGCCAACGGGCCCAGGGCATCAGCGAGCGCTGTGACGGAGAGGTCTCCGACGCCAACCACAACGGGCCGGTGCGTCAATACGCGCGTCGCCCACGACCGGACACTCGCGTGATCGAGTCTCTCAACCGACTCGACGGTTCCTAGCGCTGGAAGTCCGTAGGCGTGATCGCGAAAAGCTAGACCTAGCACTCGGTCAATCGGATAGGCGAACATGTCGTCCTGGGCACGCCGCACATCCGAGGCGAGATACCGACTCTCCATACCGACGTCGCCCGAATTGAGATTTGGTTGCTCGGCGACCAACCGGAGCAGGCTCGCGGCATTCACGGCTCGCTTGACCGGGACCGTGATCCACCATCCCAGGTAATCAGCCCGGACCGATGATCCGAGTGTGCCGCCGAGGCGTTCCACGACCTCGGCCAGCTCTTCGCTCGACAAGCCACCAGCACCGCGAACCGCGCTACGCACGAACAACGAAGAGATTCCAGCGTTCGCCGCCGTTTCTTTGGTCGGCACACCGGGAAAGTGCAGGCCCAGTGTTACGAGTCCCGACCCGCGTTTCTCACGCGTGATGAAATCCACATTGTCGTGCTCGACGTGGAAGATGCCTTTCGCGACCTCCCTGATCTCACGTAAGGGTGGTATTGAGCCACCGCTTGGTACCTCTGGTACGGTTATCCGTCGGACTGCATCGGCGCCGTTGGGGGTTGGTGGCCATCCTGTGTGCAGGCCCGTCTCCGCTCCTTCCGGCATGAACCCAACCGCACACACACCCTCCAATGTGAGGTAGCGTTCCGCCACGTCCATGACCTGCTCTCGAGTGACGTCGAGAAACTGCTCGTAGAATCGATCGACCAACTCGATCCCTCCCAGCGCCTCCGCTTCACAGAAGAGGGACGCGCGTCCCTCCATCGATTCGAGTCGACTCAACCATCGTGTCTGCATCAGAGCGTGGACGCGGGCCACGTCCGCCTCCGACGCGCTTCCTTCCGCGAGACTGGCCACTGACCCGAGCGCGGCTTCCACCGCATCATCGAACGTCTGAACCTCCGTTTCAAAGCCAAGCGTAAGCGTTCCAACCACCGTGGGGGTGTAGTGGTCCGCTGACGTGCTACTGGCCAAACCCGTGCGTCGCAGGCGGCGGTAGAGATGGGCCCCGCGCCCCGATCCAAGTATTCCGGCCGCGGCGTCCAGCGCTGGGGTGTCCGGATGCAACGCGTCGACCGTTCTCCACCCAACCATGGCGCGCGGTCGCATCACATCGCCGCTGAGCAGGCGCATGCTTGGCGTGACCGGCTGGGTTTCCTCGGCCGGATCCCCGATGGCACCCGACGGACGGGCCCAATCGCCGTAGTGCTGATCGATCAGTTCGAGGGCTTCATCCTGCTCGATGTCTCCGACGACCGACACGATGACGCGATCCGGCGTGTACCGCGTCTCGTAGTAGCGAACCACATCATCTCGCGTGAGGTGGCGGAGTCCGTCCTCGGTGCCAATCCGCCATCGGCGGATCCGGTGGGTCGGGAAGAGCACCTCGAGGAGGGTCTCGTACGTAACTGCGGCTGGCGTATCGAGTTTTCGTTTGGCCTCTTGAATGATGACCTCGAGCTCGCGTGCGAGTTCATCGGGATCGATCGCGGCGTTTCGCAGGGCGTCAGCCTGAACATCCAGTGCTTGGCGAAGACCACCTTGCGACGAGGGGAGAACGGTGTAATAGACCGTCTTGTCGTAGATGGTGCCGGCGTTGATATAGCCGCCGACGAGCTGGGTTTCACGCGCAATGTCACCGGGGCCGCGTCGCGCGGTCCCCTTGAAGAACATGTGCTCAAGTACGTGCGCGATCCCCACCCACTCGTCCGGCTCATCGAAATAGCCTGCCCGCACGTGCGTCACAACGGCGACGACGGGAGCGGACGGTGCCCGCTGGACGAGTACCGTCAGGCCGTTGGACAGCGTGGTCCGAGCGACATCCGTGACCCAAGACATGTGGGGTGAACCTAATAGGGCGGCTGGCACCGCCCCCGATAGGAGCGAGTTATCCGAGGATCTGCACGATCCCGGCCTGGGCCGCACCACGCACGAAGCTCTCCGCATCGGTGACCGGGATCGTCACGCCTCGCTCACGGCTGCTGCGACGGGAGACTTGCTCCATGTACTGGACGACCGAACCGCGGGCACCATCCCGGTCGTCCATCTTCATTTGCAGAACGATCTCCTCCCAGGTGCCCGAGTACGTTACACCCGCCTTGGTACTCACCTTGTGTAGCTCGCCACGCCGTCGTCGCATCCCCTGCAGTTCAGTGAGCAACGTGCCGAACAACTCAAGCTGACGGGGATCTCGCACCGAACCGGTGAGGTGGATCGCCTGAATCTCCGCGAGAAACTGCTCGTCGGGATCCTGTTCCTCAGAGAGCTCCCGGAGCCGAGAATGCCAGTTCTGGAGTTCGGGATCCCCGTCGGGCAGACGGTATACCGACTTCTTCAGTTCAAGTGTGCGCCACAGCGCGAGTTCGTCGACATGCTCCTCGGGCACGGTCTGTTCGAAGTGGAACAACGCCGCGTCGTACTCGCCCCGGTCATACAGAAGATTCCCCAGATAGATTCGCGCCTCGGCGTGGTTCTCGTCCAGGTCGAGCGCACGGCGCAGCCAATACAGCGCCGCATCCTCGGTACCGAGCCGGTGTTCTGCGTACCCAAGGCTCGCCGTGGCCTCAGCAGACTCATCGTGATGCGCCACTGCGAGCTCGAAAAAGCCTCGGGCGTGCCGCAACATGCCTTCACGGAAGAGGGCGCGACCAATCTGAAGCATGAGGTCATGGTCCTCGCGGAAGCCTAGCGTCAGGACACGATCGAAATGCTGTAGTCCAGCTGACCGGTCACCCAGCTTGAGAAGAACCTCTCCCAATCCAGCGTGGGCTTCCTCGCTGTTGGCGTCGAGCCCGAGTACCTGCTCAAAGCTCCGCCGAGCCCACCCGTATTCCTCCATCGCCAATCGCGCATACGCCAGACCCAGATGGAGGTCGGCCGCGAACGGATAGACCGCGATGCCTTCCCTCAGGACATCGAGGGCTTCGTCATAAAGGGCTTGGGTGTACAGATTGTGAGCGCGTTCCGCGTAATCCTCAGAACTGAGGAAGGCGTCCGACACTAGCCGGGCTCCGGTGGAAGTCTGGTCACAATACAACGCAACCGCTGCTCGCACAAGGGGTTGCGCCGTTCCAAAACGCAGAAACCCGCCGGTCCAACCCCGCTGCGGGGGCCTCGGCGGGCCTCACGCGCGGCTTGACAGGCGGGTTTCGGGCCCGTGGAGACCCCGGCGAGCCGCTCAGTTCATGCTGTTGGCGGACAAGTGCTGAAAGTGGATCTTCCACTCCTGGTCCACGGGATCGCGGATCCACACGATCGTCCCATACCCGGGCTCAACCACACGACGGCTGTCTTGATGTATGATGTCGGTTGAATGGCCGAACGTCGTTAACGCTGTCTCCGCCCCCAGCAACTCGGTCCTGGGTTGCTGCGCAACGAAGTTCATGTAGCGAATGGCATTGAAGAAGTCGTGCAACCGGCGCTCCTGCTGTTCGTACCCCCGCACAACCCCTCCATCCGGCCAAAACACCAACAGCTCACTATGATTGTGATAAAACGCAAGCACCTCGTCGCGTTGTCCGTTGTTCATCGCCTGCACCCATCCGCTGAACTTCCCCTCGAGCTGCTGCTGGGCCTGAAGTCGCTCCGCCGTCGTCATTTCTGGCGGCTGACAAGCGAGGATCGTGGCGAGGCCCAGTACTGTGAGGATCCGGCGCTTCAACATGTCGAGATTCCTTTCCTCGCGTCCAGGCGACAAAGCTACGCTGGGGACCACTTGCGTCAATGCAACCCCGGGCCTACCGTACCGCCGCGCCGGCCCCACGCGTGCCATGCGGCCCGTGACCTGCCCGAACCCCCGCCTGGGTCGGACTTGTTCGAGCGGTCGGCCTCTCGTGCTTGATTCACGGAGTCAGTGATGACCGGGACCACAGTCGCCGTCTTCGCCTCACTGTCCCTCCTCCAAGGTGGGCCACAACAAGATGATCCTCGGGTTCACGGGATCGTCACGTCGGTCTCCTCCGAGAGGATCGAGGCCGATATCCGCACGCTCGTAGGCTTCGGGACTCGCAATACCATGTCCGACACATTGTCCTCCACCAGAGGGATTGGGGCGGCGCGGCGATGGATCAAGGCCGAGTTCGACCGGATCTCAGAAGCCTGCGGAGGATGCCTCGACGTCTACTTCGTGGGCGAGACCTTTCCCGCGGGCGGCCGGCTGCGTGAGGACGCGGAGACCCATATCGTCAACGTGGTGGCCGTTCAGCGTGGCGACACGGATCCGGGGCGGTTCGTCATCATGAGCGGCGACATTGACTCGCGGGTGTCTCGCGGGTCCAATGCGATCGACTCCGCGCCGGGCGCAAACGACAACGCTTCCGGTATGGCTGGCACGCTCGAGGCGGCCCGCGTACTTACTCGGCATTCTTTCAACGCGTCCATCGTGTATCTCGGACTCTCCGGTGAAGAGCAGGGGTTGTACGGTGGCGGTACGATCGCACGAATGGCGGTCGACAGCGGTTGGGACATTCAAGCCGTGCTCAACAACGACATGATCGGCAACATCGAAGGCGTTGACGGCGTGATCGAAAACAGCACAGCACGTGTCTTTTCCGACGGAGCCGAGCCCTTGGATGTCGCCCTCTCGCGCCTCGCCGGTCCAGAGTTACGGGACCGTGCGCGTGCAAATGAACCGATCCAAGTCTCTGCCAGTGAGTTGCTGCGAATTCAACGGCTGGTCAACAGCTGGCGCCGCCAGGGCGGAGGGATCGATGGGACTTCTCGACAGTTGGCACGGTATGTCGACCGCATCGCTGACCTCTACCTGCCCACCCTCGACGTCATCATGATCTACCGACTCGACCGATTTGGGCGCGGCGGGCACCACACACCGTTTGCGAACGAGGGATTCCCTGCCGTGCGTATCATGGAAACCCACGAGAACTACACGCGTCAGCATCAGGACATTCGTGTCGAAGACGGCGTGCCGTATGGCGACGTCCTTTCCGGCGTTGACTTCGCGTATGCGGCCACGCTCACGGCTTTGAACGCCGCATCACTCGCGTCCCTCGCTGCGGCCCCGGGACGCCCACAGAACATTCGCATTCGGGGCGCCGTGCGCCCGGCGGCGATGATGGAATGGGAGGCCCCAGCCGACGAGGCGAATGTAGCGGGATACCGAGTGTATTGGCGTTCGACAGATTCACCGACATGGAACTACAGCCGGTGGGTCGGCAGCGCCACCCAGCACACGTTTGAAGGACTCGTCATCGACAACTACTTCTTTGGCGTGGCGGCCGTCGGAGTCGACGGGAACGAGAGCATCATCGCCTTTCAGCAGTAAGAGGTCGCCCTGAAACTCACACCGTACCAAAAACGCCTGTTCGTCTTCCTCAGCGTCGCGACCTTTTTCGAGGGATACGATTTTACGGCGCTCAGCCAGATCCTGCCCAATCTCCGTGCCGACATGGGCTTGTCGCAGGGCGACGGAGGGTTAATCGTGGGCGTCATCAGCATCGGCACGATCGTCTCGTACTTCTTGGTGCGGTTGGCCGACAAGTGGGGCCGGAAAAGGGTCCTGGCCATGACGATCCTCGGGTACGCGTTGTTTACGTTCATGACAGCGTTGTCTCGCGGCGCGATCGACTTTACGGTTTACCAGTTCATCGGGCGCGTCTTTCTCATCGCCGAGTGGGCGCTCAGCATGGTGATTGCGGCTGAAGAATATCCCGCTGAGCAACGCGGGTTCGTGTTGGGCGTCATTCAGGCGTTCAACTCATTGGGCTCGATCACCTGCGCCGCGGTGGCGCCGCTGCTGTTGGCAACCCCGTACGGCTGGCGGTCCGTATACCTCGTCGGGATCATCCCGCTGCTGCTGCTGGCCTACGCGCGGCGAGGGTTGAGGGAGACCGAACGCTACGCCGCGTACGCCGCCGAGAGGACGGAGACACGACGACCGCTCGTAGCGATCTTGCGGAGCCCATACCGAAATCGCGTGCTCCAGTTAGCGTTGATTTGGGGACTTACGTACATGTGTACGAACACGGTGGTGGTGTTTTGGAAGGAATACGCTGTCGGCGAGGCTGGTTTCACCGACGGGCAGGTGGGCCTCGCGATCGCGATCGCCTCCATCTTCGCGTTGCCATTTGTCTTCAGCGTTGGCAAGCTGTTGGATGTCTGGGGTCGCCGCAGCAGCGCCCTACTCATCTACGGGGTGTGTGCGGTCTTTGTCGTCCTCGCCTATCAGCTCACCAGCTTCTGGATCCTTACGGCCGCTCTCTCTTTCGCCATCTTCGCGGCGATCGCACTACTCGCATTGCTCAACGCGTATACAACGGAACTGTTTCCCACCGACATGCGTGCCGATGCGTTCGCCTGGTCCAACAACCTGCTGGGCCGAATCGGCTACGTGATCGCACCCATCATCGTTGGCAGGGCAGCGGAGAGCATCGGCTGGGGGAACGCTGTGTCGTTTACCGTGGTATCCGTCGTCTTGGCGCTCATCCTGATACTCTGGCTGCTTCCAGAAACCGCACAGCGCGAACTCGAGGAAACGTCGGCTGTCTAAGCGCTAGACCACTGGGCCATTCCACCCTATTCTTGACGGGGACAACACCGACGCTATGGCCATCCCGCTCGACACCGTACAGAACGCGCTTGCCGATCGCTATCGGATCGAATCCGAGGTCGGGCGCGGAGCGATGGCTACGGTGTTTCGAGGGAGGGACGGAGAGGACCGCGACATCGCGCTTAAGGTGCTACGGCCGGAGTTCGCGGTGACGATCATCGGCGACCGATTCCACCGCGAAATCGCTATCCTTTCCCAACTCAACCACCCCAACATTCTCCCGCTCTACGAATCCGGCGAAGCCAACCGCCTGGTGTACTTCACCATGCCGTTTGCGACCGGAGGGACGCTGCGCGATCGCATCGACGCCCAAAATGGAGAGGTGTCGATGGCTACCACCGCACGGATCGTGACCGAAGTCGCCGACGGATTGGATCACGCGCACGCGGCGGGCGTCATTCATCGCGACATCAAGCCGGAGAACATCATCTTCGACCATGAGACCGCCGTGATCTGCGACTTCGGGATCGCTCGGGCGCTAGTCTCCGCCGGCGGCGAACGGATATCGACGAGCGGCCTCGTAGTCGGTACTCCCGCGTATATGAGCCCAGAACAGGCGTCGGGCCTGCCAGAAATCGACCACCGCGCGGACATTTACGGGCTTGCGTGTGTCGTCTTCGAGATGTTGGCCGGGGAGCCGCCGTTCACCGGGAGGTCGACACAGGCGATCATGACCAAGCAGGTCAAGGAACCACCACCGTCGTTACGTATCGTGCGCCCTGAATTACCGGCCCGGGTGGAAGAGGCAGTCAACACCGCACTGGCGAAGAAACCGGAGGATCGATTCGGCTCCGGAACCGAGTTCGCCGCTGCGCTCCGAGGCTCATAAACCCGCGCCGCTCATGCCACGCTCCACGATGCGAGCGCCGGCCACGAGGTCCTGGACACATACTCCCACCGACTTGAACATCGTGACCTGCTCGGGGCTCGTCCGACCGGCGCTCGCTCCATTTATGATGTCACCGAGCTCGACGAGATCGTGCTTGTCGACCCACTGCCTCTCAATCGCCGCGACCACCTCCCCAGCTTCCGCCAGTGCTGCCGGGATATGGTCGACGACCAGGTAGGCCGATCGGAGGAGGAGCGGGTCGATCTCCCGCATTCGACGCGTGAACGATCCCACGGCGTTGACGTGTGTTCCGGGTCGCACGACGTCGGCAGGGAATACTGGTTCGGCAGAGTTCGTTGCGGTACACACGATGTCCGCGGAAGCTACAGCGTCCGGAATCGAATCCGGTCGTGTGACCGAAGCGCTGCGAAGCCAGTTCGCTGATTCGAGCTCGCGGATCATCCGGGTCGCACTCGCCTCCGTTCTCGCGCAAACCTGAACCTGGCGTATCGAACGCACGCGACACACTGCCTCGAGCTGCGTCCGCGCTTGCGGTCCAGCACCGACCACGGTGACGCTGGTTGCATCGGGACGCGCCAACATATCCGTGGCAAGCCCGCTCGCCGCACCGGTTCGAATGGCCGTGAGCGATTCGCCATCGATGAGGGCGCATGGCGTCCCCTCTTGGTCGTCGAGGAGGATGACGACCGCCTGTACAGCAGACTTCCCTCGCGCAGGGTTGTCCGGGAACACCGAGACGATCTTCGCCCCCAGCCCGTATCGCAGGTCGCACCGGCCAGGCATGACGAGTGTCACGGCGCCACCACCGCAGGGTACGACGCTCCGCTGCGGCATGTCGACCCGACCAGCCGACAGCTCTCCGAACGCAACGCGCATCGCTTCGATGGCCTCACCCATCGGGAGGGCACGCCGCACTTCTTCGGCAGAGTAGTAGCGCGGTTGGGTCATGAGCCTAGCGCGGTAGGGGTGCGGTACTAACATTCCGTTCCGTCCCAGACATCGCAACGGACCGCCCATGCTCTCGTTCTATTTGGTCATGTTCGTCTTGCCAGCCGGTATCGTCGGGGCCGCGCTGTGGCTCGCACGCCCAAAGAACCGCTCCTGATGGAAGACGCGCTCACCGTCGAGATCACTGCGGATCCGTGGGCGGTCACCGCCTTTACCGGATACCTGCTCGTCGTGGTAGCCATCGGCATCTTCACGGCACGGTTCTCCTCACGCGGCGTCAGTCAGTTCTTCGTCGGCGGCCGCAAGGTCAATCGGTTCGTGGTGGCTTTGTCGGCTGTGGTCTCTGGCCGAAGCGCCTGGCTGCTGTTGGGCGTCACCGGGATGGCATACACCGTCGGAGCACAGGCAGTCTGGTCCGTGACGGGCTATATCGTCGCCGAACTCCTCCTCTTTATCTACTACGCGGGCCCGCTACGACGTTTCAGCGAACGGTATGACTGCGTCACGCTGCCAGACTTCTTTGCCGCGCGATTCGGCGACCGCGATGGCCTGCTTCGCATCACGCTAATGGTCGTCATTCTCATCTTCATGGTCAGCTACGTCTCAGCGCAGTTCGTGGCTGGTGGAAAAGCGTTCCAAGCAGGATTCGGACTTTCGGAACGCAGTGGCGTGTTCCTCACGGCGGGGATCGTGCTCGTCTATACCGTACTTGGTGGTTTCCTCGCTGTGAGTCTCACGGATGCGCTACAAGCAGTATTCATGATCCTGGCGTTGCTCGTGCTTCCCATCATCGCCATCGCCGACCGGGGGGGGCTCGCGGTAGTCTTGAGTGAACTCCGGTCCATCGACCCGCTTCTGCTGAACCCGCTCCCCTTCACCGCAGGGGTCCTGATCGCTGCAATCGGCAACCTGAGCATTGGCTTGGGTTCACCCGGCAATCCGCACATCATCGTCCGGTACATGTCCATTGACGACCCCGCGCAGTTGCGGTTTTCCGCCATCGTCGGGACCCTGTGGAACGTCATGATGGCTTGGGGAGCGCTGTTCATCGGACTGGTGGGCCGCGTTTACGTTCCCGACGTCACCACCCTGCCCGCCCAGGACCCCGAGAACTTGTTCCCGGTGCTCGCTCAACAGCATTTACCGCCGATTCTGTTCGGCATCGTCGTGGCCGCGGTGTTCGCGGCAATCATGTCCACGGCCGACTCACAACTCCTCGTGGGGGCCTCGAGCGTCGTGCGTGATCTTTACCAGAAAACCCTCGCCCGCGACCGGCAGGTCCCCGACCGCACGTTGGTAGTCATGAGCCGTGCCGTCGTTGTGCTGTTGGTCGTCGCTGCGCTCGGGCTTGGCATGGTGGCCGAGGCGCTCGTGTTTTGGCTGGTGCTCTTCGCCTGGGCGGGACTGGGTGCGGCACTTGGTCCCACTTCCATTCTCGCAATGTTCTGGAGACGAACGACGCGCGCTGGCGTGATCGCAGGCATCATCGCTGGCACATTGGCAACCATTGTGTGGGATCGAACGCCGGTCCTTGCAGGACTCATCTACGAGCTCATTCCCGCGTTCGGCCTGTCGCTCATCATAACGGTCGTCGTCTCATGGTGGACGAAGCCGCCCGAGGACACGGACGCTCTGCTCGCTTCCATGGAGGAGTGACGAAGAAACGGCCCCGGACTGCAGGTCCGGGGCCGTCAGCTCCCATGCCGCAACGGGAATCAGGTTCGGTTGAGAACCATCACTAAGGTCGCGGGTACCTCAGGATTTCCTTGCAAGGTGAAATCGAACTCTACGTCGCTTGCGGAGAGCGTCAGTAGGTTTCCAGACAGTGTAAACGTGTCGAAGACGAAGGGCTCGCTTGGGAGCAACTCGATTGGACCAGCGGTCACCGTGTCAGATACGGCGAGCGTAATGGTCGTGCCCGAGATGCTGATGGTACCTGAAAATGGCACAGCGGGCTGGCCCAGGGCGTACACGAGGCTTGCGTCATACGAGCCGTCCGCCGCCACGGTGATCGACACGCTCCCGCCCGCCGTCGTGATGAGATCGAGCGCCTGTGTTGGATCCGCCACTGGAGCGTACTCGAACCTGCTGGCCGTCCACGTGCCTGCCAGATCCGCCACCGTCACACCGCCGTTGCCATTTGGACCTTCATCGCCACACGCCACGGCCATCCCGACTAGCGCGGCCGCCGTCACAAATCTTTTCATCGCTTTCATACCTGTTCCCCCTTGAGACAACGCTCTTCTCGCAGAACCCCAACTATAGTCGATTCCCCCACCCGGTCAACGTGCGCATGGAACGGGAGGGGCCGAGGTGGTTATCATCAATCCCCGTTCCACGACGAGAGGTCACGATGATCGCACCGGTACTGGGCATCGTTGCAGCAGCTCTAACCTACCAGGGAGACACTACTTACGCATTCATGAACGTCTCCGTGATTCCGATGTCGTCGGAGGTGGTGCTCGCAGATCAAACCGTGTTGGTGCGGGAGGGTCGTGTCGCCGCCGTCGGTCAAACCGGCACCGTCTTTGTGCCCATCGGGACCGTACTGATCGACGGCCGTGACAAGTTCCTCATGCCGGGCCTGGCCGAGATGCACGCGCATATCCCGCAAGAGCGCGAAGCAGCGGAAGAAGTGCTCTTTCTCTACGCCTCGGCGGGTGTGACCACCATTCGAGGGATGTTAGGCCATCCGATGCACCTCCAACTTCGACACGAGGTGGCTGAAGGTCGAGTGCTGGGTCCCCGCATCTGGACATCCTCGCCGTCTGTCAATGGCCGATCCGTTCCCACACCAGCCGCGGCGGATTCCGCCGCTCGCGCCGCAAAGGCGGCCGGGTACGACTTCATCAAGGTCCACCCAGGGCCGACTTGGGCGGCCTTCAGTCAACTCGATGCAACGGCCGACGAAGTCGGGATTCCGTTCTCGGGCCATGTCCCCGCTGCAGTCGGTCTCCTCCGCGCACTGGACGCGAAGTACGCGTCCATCGACCACCTGGACCAGTACATCGAGGCGCTCGTGTCGGACGATCCACCGTCCGCTGCACTCGAGGGCGGGTGGTTTGGCGCGAATATCGCGATGAGCGCAGATGAGACTCGCATCCCGCACGTTGCACGACTGACGAAGGAAGCCGGAGTCTGGAATGTGCCCACCCAGACGTTGGCCGTGAGCTATGCGACCACCGAAACCGCCGAGTCGATGGCGCGGAGGTGGGAGCTGCAGTACGTCTCGCCGCGAACGCGTGAGCGGTGGATCGGCTGGAAGAACAACGCCGACAGTAGCGGCCCAGATGCGGCGACCTTGACGCGATACGTTGAGCTCCGTCAAAAGCTGATCAAGGCGCTACACGATGAAGGTGCTGGGTTGTTGCTCGGATCAGACGCTCCGCAGGTGTGGAACGTACCCGGGTTCGCCGTGTGGAGAGAACTCGAGACAATCGTCGACGCTGGGCTTACGCCGTACGAGGCCTTGCGAACGGGCACGGTGAATGTTGCGGAGTTCTTCGGCGTCGAGGAGGAGCAAGGGACCGTCGAGGCAGGAAAGAGAGCTGACCTCATCCTGCTAGACAGCAACCCTCTACTCGATATCCCCGAAGTGGGCGTCCCGGCTGGGGTCATGTTGCATGGTCGCTGGCTCTCGAGCGAGGAGGTCACGGCTCACCTGACCGCCATAGCAGAGAAGTACCGGTCTTGAACAAGTCACCTGGCGGGAACCGAATGGGGGGCTGTTGTGGTAGTAGGGGGCGTGAGACTTCGCGACCCTCAGCGATGGCGCCTTCGCGAAGAGCGACGGGCCTTCACGTTCGGACCGTTTCGAGTTGACACGTTAGCGCGCTCGGTGTCCCGTGATGGCGAGACCATTGCATTGACACCAAAGGAATTCGACCTCCTGGTGGCTCTTTATGATCGAGGAGGCGGGGCCGTATCTCGCCTTGAACTCCTCCAAGAGGTTTGGGGATACAACTCAGGGGTCGTCAGCCGCACGGTGGACACGCATGTTGCCGAACTGCGGCGGAAGCTCGAAACCAACCCCTCGCAACCGCGACACATCCTGACGGTGCGGCGAGTCGGATACCGCTTCTCGCACGACGCCTGCTAAGCGTCCGCCGTTACGATCGAATTCGCAACCCGACGCAACCGTCTCCAACAACACGGCATCTTCTTCAAGGTTGGAATCGGGAATACCCCACACCTCACCTGGGGGCCGTCATCACCGCCGTACGTGCGCTCATGTAAACCTCGCAACCAGGTAGACCAGCGCCGTTCCTCCCAAGAGTATCAGACCAATCCACGACCACCACACCATCGCTCCACTCGGACGATGTTCGTGTGGCACTGACGACGACTGCACCGCTCGCAAGTTGAGATAGCCCAGCGCCGGCGCCGTTACGAAGGATACGATCGTCGCGAAGTCGACCATCGCCGTTAGGCTACGTACGAAGACGGCGAGTACCGCAACGGTGCCAATGCCAATCACGATGATGGCCAACCAGTACACCCGCGCCCCGCTGGGTACCGGCTCGTTCAACGGTACGACGAGACGCAATACAGAGCGTTCGATACCGCGTGGGAATCCGTCGACGACGGTAAGCGACGTCGAAAGCATCGTTGTGAGAACGGAGATCATGACCACCGGTCGCATCCATCCGCCGAGCGTGGATCCATACAGATCGACCAACTGCGTCGCGAACGCCGTGCCCTGCGTCGAAAACGTCTCGCCCGAACCGTACATCACTCCCGCACCCAGGATCAGGAAGGCGACTGCGAAGAAGCTCGTGCCGAGGTAGCCAATCTTGAAGTCAAGCTTCGCATGTTCCACGTCCACCCGGCTCCCGGTCGCATCGTTCTTGGCCAACGTCCACAGTGAGCTCCAGATCGAGATGTCGATGGCCGACGGCATCCATCCCATCAACGCCAAGAGGAAGGCAAAAGGCACGACGGTCCCAACGATATCCCCAGGCCACAGTCGAAGGGTTCCGAAATCTGCTCGTGGAATTGTGACGGTCGCGGCCCACAGTGTCGAAACAGCGAGGAGCAACAAGATCACCTTGATCGCCGCATCGAGGAGCTTGTATCTCCCCAACGCGAGTAATCCGGCACATGCCGTTACGACAAGCCCGCCCACGATTGGTAGCGACCAGTTCAGTCCGAACACGAACGTGAACAGATAGGCCGTGAAAGCGACGACTGCCGCTTGAATCACCACCGCCGTCGACACCGTAATCAGCAGATAGAGCACCACGGCCCAACGTCCAATCCGCACGTATCCTTCGATGAGACTCTCTCCGGTCGCAGCGGCGTAACGAGGGCCATACTCGAAAAACGGATATTTCAAGACCAACGCGAGCAGGATGACGCCTGCGAGGGCGAATCCTGCATCCGCACCTGCGCGTGTCGATTGCACGAGATGCGACACGCCGATGGCAGCGGCCGCCCACAGAAGGCCCGGTCCAAAGCTGGTCCAGAACCGTGACCGTCGAGAAGTGTTCATGGTGAGAAAGGATACAGCTGGGCGGCTCAAGGGGATAGCAAGGGCGGAGGCCGAATGGGACGGTCATCGGTGCCGTCGCCCTGCGTTGCTTCTGTCCCTTCTATTCGACCGCCATCACGCTTGCTTTGAAAAGATCGCGATTCAACCTCGCTATAAATTCGACGCTGATTTCCTTCGGGCAGGCAATCTCACACTCGCCGTGATTGGTGCACCCGCCAAAACCAGCTGCATCCATCATGGAGACCATCTTCAGGGCTCGCTCGTCTCGTTCAGGCTGACCTTGCGGCAGCAATCCGAGATGTGATGCTTTGGCCGCCGTGAAGAGCATGGCAGAAGCGTTGGGGCACGCTGCGACACATGCTCCACAGCCTATGCAAGCGGCGGCATCCATCGCGAGCTCAGCATCGTCTTTCGGAATCGGAATCGCGTTGGCATCCGGCGCGCTTCCTGTCCGTGCCGTGATGTACCCACCGGCCTGAACAATCGCGTCGAGCGGTGACCGATCGACGACCAGGTCTTTGATGACCGGAAACGCGGCTGCTCGCCACGGCTCGATCCAGATCTCGTCGCCGTCACGGAACTTGCGCATATGCAATTGGCAGGTCGCCGTGCCTCGGGTGGGGCCGTGTGGCACACCGTTGATCACGATTCCGCACGAGCCGCAGATCCCTTCACGGCAGTCGTGCTCGAACGCGACAGGCTCTTCGTCGTTCGCCGCCAGTTCCTCGTTGAGCGAATCAAGCATCTCCAGGAACGACATGTGCGGATTGGCCGCGACGCGATGTGTCGCAAACGCCCCCTTCACGTTCGGTCCAGCTTGGCGCCACACATGGAGCACGAGTTGCATCTATTTGTAGCTCCTTTGTGAAAGCGGCACATGTTCAAAGGCGAGCGGTTCCTTGAGAAGCTCTGGTTGCTCGCCGACACCGGTGAAGTTCCACGCGGCGACGTAGGCGAAGTCATCGTCGTTTCGCAACGCTTCACCTTCGTCTGTCTGATATTCCTCTCGGAAATGGCCACCGCATGATTCGTCTCGGTGCAGGGCGTCGACGCACATCAACTCGGCAAACTCAAAGAAGTCCGCCACCCTTCCTGCTTTTTCGAGCGTTTGATTGAGATTCTCGCCGCGGCCGGTCACCCGCACGTCGCTCCAAAACTCGTCGCGGAGAGCGGGGATCGCCTGCAACGCTCGCGCCAGACCCTCCTTCGTGCGAGACATCCCGCATTCGTCCCACATGATGCGCCCGAGTTCTCGGTGGAATGAATCCACCGTTCGCTTGCCTTCTACCGCGAGAAGCTTCTTGGTGCGTTGCGCTACGTCCTCTTCGATGGCACCAAACGCCTGAGCATTTGCCGTGACGGGGGCCGACCCAATGCGAGTCAGGTAGTCACCAATGGTGTAAGGCAGAATGAAGTAACCGTCGGCGAGCCCCTGCATTAATGCGCTGGCCCCCAGCCGATTGGCGCCGTGATCGGAAAAGTTGGCTTCGCCGATGACGTACAGGCCGGGCACCGAACTCATCAGGTTGTAGTCCACCCACAATCCGCCCATCGTATAGTGCGGCGCGGGGAAGATCCGCATGGGTACATCGTAAGGGTTCTCACCCGTAATCCGCTCGTACATGTCGAACAGATTCCCGTACCGCTCACCAATGACGTCGGCTCCCAGGCGCTGAATCGCGTCACGGAAGTCGAGATAGACGCCGTTCTTCAGCTCCCCAACGCCGCGGCCCGAATCCACGGCCTCCTTCGCACGTCGTGAAGCGATATCCCGTGGAGTGAGGTTGCCGAAACTCGGGTAGAGTCGCTCAAGGTAATAGTCGCGTTCCCCTTCCGAGATCGCATCCGCGGAGCGCTGTTCCTCAGTGGCTGTTGGGACCCAGATCCTACCGTCGTTTCGGAGCGATTCGCTCATCAGGGTCAGTTTTGATTGGTAGTCGCCGCTCGCGGGAATGCAGGTCGGGTGAATCTGGGTGAAGCACGGGTTGGCAAACAGCGCTCCTCGACGGTGTGCGCGCCACGTTGCAGTAACGTTGCACCCCTTCGCGTTGGTGGAAAGGAAATAAGCGTTCGAATATCCACCGGTTGCTAGCACGATGGCGTGTGCCCCATGCGACGAGATGGCCCCGCTCACGAGGTCGCGGACAACGATACCGCGCGCATGACCGTCTACGACGACCACGTCCAGCATTTCGGTGCGGGGGAACATCGTTACAGCGCCCAAGCCAATCTGCCGCGCAAGCGCTTGATACGCGCCGAGCAGGAGCTGCTGGCCGGTCTGGCCGCGCGCATAGAATGTGCGCGACACCTGCGCGCCACCGAACGACCGATTGGCCAGTTGCCCACCATACTCCCGGGCGAACGGCACGCCCTGCGCCACACATTGATCGATGATATTGAGACTGATTTGCGCGAGGCGGTACACATTGGCCTCGCGCGACCGATAGTCACCACCCTTCACAGTGTCGTAGAACAGACGCCAGATGCTGTCGCCGTCGTTCTGGTAGTTCTTGGCTGCGTTGATCCCACCCTGTGCGGCAATCGAATGCGCGCGGCGCGGGCTGTCCTGGAAGCAGAAGCACTTGACGCGATAGCCCAATTCCGCGAGCGATGCAGCAGCCGAGGCACCGGCAAGACCAGACCCAACCACGATAATCTCGTATTTCCGCTTGTTGGCGGGGTTCACCAGCTTCAGTTCGAAGCGTTGGCGGTCCCATTTTTCTTGAATGGGACCTGAAGGAACTCGCGACTCGAGTGTCATGACGCGTCCCTCACCCTACGACAGAATACCGGCAAGAAAGGATATCGGAATCGCCACGAACCCGAGCGCGATGACGACGGCCACGCCAACGGCGAGCGGCCGTCGGTAGCGATTGTACCGCGGGTGGTTCAAGCCGAGCGTCTGAAAACCGCTCCACACACCGTGGAACAAATGGAATCCGAGCGCAGCCATTGCGACGAGATAAAAACCGGCGACGACCACTGACCCAAACGCAACCTGCAGATTGTGATAGATGCCCCCGATCTGGAAGTCCGGGTGCATGGTCCCCGTCGTCATGTGGAGAAGATGGTAGACGACGAAGACGAGCAAGAACACGCCTCCGTATCGCATGGTCCGTGAGGCATATGTGGAAGCCTCGTATTCGAGGCTCTTCGCATACTTCTCGCGACGCGCTTTCTGACCGACACGGGTGAGTTGGAGTGCCGCAATGACGTGCACAATGAAAGCCACAATCAGCACGATGCGCACGAGCCACAGGACCTGGCCGTGTCCGAAGATCGGGCTGCCCATCTCCCTCAGAAACTCCCCGTAGGCGTCGATCTTCTCCGCGCCCTGAAACGCCTTGAGGTTGCCGATCATGTGCCCCAACACGAAACCGACGAGGATGACACCCGTCAGCGCCATCATGATCTTCTTCCCGATGGTCGACTTGTAGAGTTGGACAACCCGCCGCATCACGTCTCCGCTGGGATCGAAGCCCCAATCATGATACTCAACGTTGATATCCTGCAGAAGTCCCTCATCACCTGCACGTCTTCTCGATCAAAGAAGCTTCTCGACGGCAGCAACGAACCGTTCAATCGCATGATCGGAAAGGGCGAAGAACAGTTCCGGTTCCACCACCTCGAACTCCATGACCATTGGCCCTCGCTCTGGACCTTCGACCAGATCGACTCGGGCATACATAACAGGTTCCAGAAGACTCGACACCGCCGCGAGTGCAACATTGGCCACTGCCGGAGATGGATCCTCGAGAGTCACCGACCCCCCAAAGTCGCTGTGCACTCGGAAGTCGCCGGGTTCGGCATGTTTCCGTACGGCATGGGTGATTTCACCGTCTACAATGACGACGGAAATCTCTCCGGTCTTCGCCACTGCGTTGATGTACGGTTGCAGAAGCATGTCTTCGGTCGGTTGGAGTCGATCGAGGTGGTGTTGGCCCCGCGGCAGTTCCTGCGAACCCACCTTCATCACCCATCGCCCCTACTGCCCCACCGCGGCCTTGATGACCACCGTCGACCACCCGAGCGACTCCACCACCGAAGAGAGTTCGGCAGGGGCCCTGCGGGAAGGACCTGGGTGGGCGCGGTTGGGACGTTCCACTGGGGCCAGATCGCAGAGATAGCGCTTGTGCGTGTTCCACCGCCTGAGGGGCAACGAGTTCCACAACGTGGTTTCCGACGCTATCCATTCCATGGTGGTGAGGAACTCCTGGCGGCGGTATGCGTAGTCCCATACGGATCGGGTGACGCACAGAGCCGCCGCACCCCAGTCGACGTGCCGATCCTCCCAAACGACTGGTGCCACCGTTGCCCCTCGGGGGCGCAGAGCCACCAGGAGGTGGCGATCGTCGTGATGGAGGCCCGGCATCGCGGCGCAAGTGATTAGGAATACCGTCATCGACGTCGAAGATAGACGACAGTGCGGCGTTGCGGACCCCCGCGCAGCGACACAACGTTCGACCGAGTGGAGTAATCCTTATGGCCGCATCCCCCGACAACGCTGTCCGCCTCGACAGGTGGCTCTGGGCAGCGCGGTGGTTCAAGACGCGCGCGATCGCGACCGCATCGATCGAGGGCGGCAAGGTGCACGTCAACGGCGTACGTGTGAAGCGCTCAAAACTCATACGCGTCGGCGACGAGCTGAGAATCTCCAAACCACCATTTGAATTCCTCGTGAATGTGATGGCGCTGAGCGAACACCGTGGATCAGCCTCAGTCGCTCAAACGCTGTACCGAGAGCAGGAAACCAGCATCGCCAAGCGCGAGCGTCTCAAGGAACAACTTCGGCATCAGCCCTCGGTGACCTACGAGGGCAAGGGGCGTCCAACCAAGAAAGACCGGCGACGCATCGACCGCTTCAAGCGTGGGTGAGCACAACCATGCGTGCAATGGTATTGCCCGGACCCGGAGCACCTTTGAGCCTGCGCGATCTGCCAGAGCCTACCATCGGCCAGGGTCAGATCGGCATAAAAGTGGCCGCGTGTGGCGTCTGCCGAACGGATCTCCACGTCGTGGACGGGGAGCTGCCCGACATCAAATATCCGATCGTGCCTGGTCACGAGATCGTGGGAACCGTTGTTGAGGTCGGTCCCGGTGTCGAATCGGTCGCGCTTGGCGACCGCGTCGGAGTCCCATGGCTGGGGTCCACATGTGGTCTTTGCCGCTTCTGCCGGAGCGGTCAGGAGAACCTCTGCGACCACGCGCAGTTCACAGGCTACCAAGTTGATGGAGGATACGCCGAGTACTGCGTCGCCGACGAGAGATTCTGTTTCCCTATTCCTCCATCATACGACGACGTCGAGGCCGCACCACTGCTTTGCGCGGGATTGATCGGGTACCGGTCCCTCCGGATGGTGGCCGACGCGGCGAGCCTTGGGTTGTATGGCTTTGGGGCGGCCGCACACATCGTGGCGCAGATCGCCACGTTCCGGGAGCGTGAGATCTTCGCGTTCACGATACCCGGCGACGTCGAGGGCCAGGCATTCGCGAGGTTGCTAGGCGCCGTGTGGGCCGGTGGATCCGACCAGTTCGCGCCTCGCGCCTTGGACGCCGCAATCATATTCGCTCCCGTGGGCGCGCTTCTTCCGCTGGCACTCCAGCAGGTGCGCAAGGGTGGAAGCGTCGTGTGCGCCGGTATCCACATGAGCGATATCCCGAGCTTCCCATACCACATTCTCTGGGGAGAGCGGACCGTTCGATCCGTCGCGAATCTCACCCGGGATGATGGTATCGAGTTCTTCCATGTCGCGCCCACGATCCCCGTGCGCACCACAACACGGCCCTATCCGCTCGACGAGGCCAATCAAGCACTCCGGGACCTCCGCGATGGACAAATCCAGGGTGCGGCAGTACTAGTAGTCTCGTGAGCTAGCCACACACATGGTATGACCATACAACCATTCCTGTCGGACACCCTCGTGCAGTATCGGCGGGTGAAGTCGCTCGTTGAAGACGCCGTTACGCAGGTGAACGACGACGCGTTCTTCAGAGACTCCGGGGCAGACACGAACTCGATCGCCATCATCATCAAGCATATGGCCGGCAACATGCGCTCACGCTGGACGGACTTCCTCACCACCGATGGCGAGAAACCGGACCGCGATCGTGACAGCGAGTTCGAGCTTCGACCCGGTGATACTCGGACCGCCATCATGGGAGCGTGGGACGCCGGATGGGAGACCGTGTTTGCCGCGTTCGAAACGATCACGGATGATCACCTGGATGCGACGGTGCTGATCCGCGGTGAGGCTCATACCGTGCCGGAGGCGATCCTCCGCCAGCTCCGCCACTACGCATACCACGCGGGACAGGTGGTGCTCCTCGCGAAGATTGCGGTCGGGCCATCGTGGGAGACCCTGAGCATCGCGCGCGGGCAATCGGAGGTCTTCAACGAAGCCATGCGCCGCGGATCGGAGCGCCATGGATGACCGGCGTCGCACGACTTTGACAGCGTCTACCCGGGCTGCGTATCTTAACGACGTAGGTAGTGCGACGGGGTATCTGGTTTTCGCATTTCTTTGCAGCGGGACCCTGCGGGTGAGGGTCCCATTCGTATTTTCAGGCCGAGTGCTGATCAACCGTACAGGGGAAGGACATGAGGCTCAAAGGAACAGTGAAGTGGTTCAACGATGCCAAAGGCTATGGGTTCATTACCCCCGAGAGCGGTGAGCGGGATTGCTTCGTGCACTATTCCGCCATTCAAGGCGAAGGGTTTCGCTCTCTCAAAGAAGGGGAGCCCGTCGAATTCGAGGTTGTGGATGGCGAAAAGGGGCCCTCGGCGTCGAGCGTGACAAAGGTCGAATTCTGAACGACCTTCCCCTTCTCATCAACGTGGCTCCCTCCTTCGCCGTGGTCGCGCGGCGGCAACGCTAAGACGGGCGCGAATGGCAAAGGAAGAAGCAATTGAGTTGCAGGGAACAGTCACCGAGGTGCTGCCGAACGCAACGTTCCGCGTGCTCCTCGAGAATGGCCATAACGTCCTGGCGACTATCGCTGGCAAGATGCGCCGGCATCGCATACGGGTTCTGGCCGGGGATCGGGTCACCGTGGAGGTGTCACCGTACGACTTGAGCCGAGGGCGAATCACGTTCCGTTACAAGAACTGACCGCACTCGCTCCGTTGTAGTTCTGGAAACATGACTCCTTGGGTGTTGCGGCTCATCGTCGCCAACGCGGCGGTGTTCTTTCTGCGAACCGGAATTCCGGACGAGTTGCTAAGGCGGTTGGTCCTGACGCCCGTGCTGATACCCAAACAGCCGTGGACGTTGGTCACATATATGTTTTTGCATGCGGGCCTTGGTCACCTCTTCTTCAACATGTTGGCCCTGTTCTTTTTCGGACCACGGTTGGAGGTTCGCCTAGGCACCGGTCGATTTTTGGCGTTCTATTTTACCAGTGGGTTAGTTGCGGCCGCGGCGTCGGTTGTATTCATGCCCCTCGCGTCTGTGATAGGCGCTTCGGGGGCGGTGTATGGAATCATGCTAGGCTACGCGAGGTATTGGCCCCACGACCGGATCTACATTTGGGGCGTTTTCCCCGTAGAGGCTCGCATACTCGTCGGGTTGTTGGCGGCGATCTCGCTGTGGAGCGGCTTCGCCGGTAGCGCGGACGGGGTGGCGCATTTTGCGCACCTTGGCGGATTCTTGGGAGGATACCTCTTCCTCAAAGTGTATGAAAAGCGCTCGCCGGCGGCGAAGTTCAAGAAGAAAGCTGCACCTCCATCGGTGCCGTCCGCCGGCCCTGCCGCGGACGTAGCTCGCTGGCAACGTATCGACCGCACAACCATTCATCCGTTGAACCGCGACGAACTGGATCGCCTGATGGAGAAGATCAAGACGATGGGACTTGGAAGCCTGACACCTGATGAGCGGGCGTTCCTCGACCGCTTCAGTACGACATGACTGTCGAGCGCGAACCATGAATAGACCACCAGGCAACGAACGCAGTGTCGAGGGCATCCTCGAAATCACGAGCAAGGGTGCGGGATTCATCCGGCGGCGCGAGTCGGGCTATTATCCGGCCCGGGGCGACGTGCACGTGGGACAGAAGCTCATCCGGCAGCTTGGATTGCGTACCGGAGATGTCCTGCAGGGATCCGCGGCCCAGCCGAAGGGACGTGGCAAGAGCTATTCACTTCGGTCGGTCGACACGATCAACGCTCGCGAACCCAAGGCCATCAACGGACGGCCCAGTTTTACGAGCCTGACGGCTATTCACCCCAAGGAGCAACTCCTCCTCGAATGCGACCTCACCCGGCTCGGATCTCCTGATTACACCAATCGGGTCATCGACCTGCTCTGTCCGCTCGGGAAAGGCCAACGCGCAATGATCGTCGCGCCGGCAAAGGCAGGAAAGACCATGGTCATGCAGGCGCTGGCAGAAGGCATCGTCAAGAATACGCCCCACGTGACCTTGCTGATCTTGCTCGTGGATGAGCGGCCGGAGGAAGTGACTGAAATGGAGTCCTGTGGGTACGGTGAGGTAATCGCATCGACGTTCGATTTCCCGGCAGAGCGTCATGTGTCGATCGCCCGCCTCACGCTGGAGCGCGCACGACGCCGCGTGGAGCTCGGTGAGGACGTGGTCATCATTCTCGATTCCATCACGCGACTCGCGAGGGCGCACAACACCGTCGACAAGGGGAGCGGACGGACCCTAACTGGGGGTCTGGATGCGACCGCTATGGAGCAGCCGAAGCGCTTTCTTGGATCGGCGCGCAACATCGCACCGCAGCAAGGTGGTGGATCCCTCACCATCATCGGGACCGCGTTGGTGGACACCGGGTCGAAGATGGACGAGGTGATTTTCGAGGAATTCAAGGGCACTGGCAACAGTGAACTCGTCCTGAGCCGCGAGCTGTCCGACCGGCGAATCTTCCCCGCGATCGACTTGCCGGCGAGCGCGACACGCCGAGAGGAGCTGCTACTGTCGCCCGACGCGCTCAAGGTGTCGCACGTTCTCCGGAATCGACTTGCCAACTTGCCGCCGGTGGACGCGATGAAGGAGCTGCTATCCCTCATGAGCGGCACGAAGACCAACCTTGAACTCATCGATCGCGTTACGACGACTCGCTAGACAGGCGATCCGTCGATACGGCCCCATCCTGATCACGACCGGAACTGTGGTCTCTTGCGGCGCAGGAGCCACTTCCGTCCGCAATATGACACCCACGCAGCTTCTCACTGCGGCGGCAGCGCGTTGCGACCCCGAACTCGTACCCGAGGAGCTCCCGCAGGTGGCAGACATCGCCGACTCAGTTGCTTTGACGCGCGCCATTGGCACCGCTACGTTCACGCAGGTTTCCGATTCCGTCCACCTATCGCTGGCCTTCGACGACGACGGGCGTTTGATGAGCGTCAGTGTCGTTCGTGCCGGTGAATCGGAATCTGTCACGGAGCGGGTTCGCGCGCTGGTTACACGACATGTACGCGGTGACGAGCTGAACGGCGCATCGGGGCTACGTATGAACGTTGGGACTGGCCCCAACCCCTCCATCACACTGTTCCAGTCGTCTTACTGTGAACCGTCGTTGGATCAGTCGTCGCTACGCGGTCTCCGATCAGACGTTCGCCTTGCGGATCGGGAATCCGTCGCGGCGGCATTCCGAAACGCGATCAACTACCGAGCCCGAGTCACCATAGATCCACTTGGTCGCGCACGCGCAGTACGGCTTGAGCAGATCACGGGCATGCCGGTGACCAATCCTCTCATCACAGAAGAAATTCGCAATTGGCGGTTCCTGCCCGCCCTCGTTGACGGAATCGCGATCGACGCCGTCATTGTCTTGAACGGGAATCGCTTGGTCAGCGCGGCACGCTGGTTCTAGCTTCCTTCGGCAACGGCACTACCTGCGAGACCGGGGCCGAAGGGGTTGGCACATCGTGGGTTGGCGCAACATGGCGGTCCCACCACGCCCGCATTCGACCGCGGTGCCACGACGACGATGTTTCCACCGCCCGTAGCCGATTCGCCACCTCCCAGATCTCACTCGGCCGGTCGTGGGGATTCTTCTCCAGACAATCCAGAATGAGCTGATCAAGCGCCTCCGGCACCGGCAGTTCGGCGCACGACGATGGCGCCGGCGGTGTGGCCGACAGGTGCTCCATTAGCATGGACACCGCTGACGTCGACTCGAACACGGTGCGGCCGGCCAACAGCCAAAACGCCACACACCCCAAGGAGTACACATCCGTACGCTGATCGACGTCTTCGCCGGAGGCTGATTCTGGGGACGTGTACGCAGGCGTACCGGCAAAGGACCCCACGTCTGTGAGCTTCACGTTCCCCGAGCCACCCGACTGCTTGACCAGACCGAAGTCCAACACCTTGACAAAATCGAAGTCTCGTCCGTACCGGCAGATGAAGATATTGGCTGGCTTGATGTCTCGGTGCACCAAGCCCTTCTCATGTGCCTCCGCAAGCGAGTGACAGACCTGCAGGAGAACGTGCACAACCCGCTCGGCCGGCTGTGGACCATGTTCGGCGACGAGTTGCTCCAGGTTCATCCCGTCGAGGAGCTCCATGACGTAGTAGAACGTGTGATCCTCGGTGAGGCCGTAGTCATAGACTTCGACGGTGTGGGGCGAGCGGAGTTGCGCGGTTGCCTGGACCTCGCGCTCAAACCGGTGCAGGACGCCTGGCGTCGTCTCTTGCGTCGCACGCGATCCACCGGATTTGATCAACTTGATCGCGGCGGGTCGGGCGAGGAGCTTGTGTTTGGCCTTCCACACCTCCCCCATCCCCCCCTCACCCAGCAAGCCAATCAATTGGTAGCTGCCCATTTCGCGAGCCGCCGCAATATCGCGGCCAAGCCCGTAGAGGACTCTAGCTCCTACGACGGCGATTCCAGCACAGATGTAGTTCGGCAAGATGATGGTGACCAGCAGCGACGCAGAGAGGGGTGGGCCACCATTTCGCACACCTATGAAGTACCACACCCAGACTGTCGACGCCGCGACGAGTGCGGCAGCCAGCGTTCGTGTAGGTGTGTTCGGAACGATGAGCGGGAACGTAACGATCCATACGGCAGTCCAGGAGATACCCACCCAGGTCATGTCCGCTTCCCAATGCCCCCAGACCAGCCAGGCATCGATTCCGGCAGCGCCGGCGATCAAGAACAACGGCCCAACTGCCAGAAGAGTGCCCGGAGATGGTCCCGCGGTCCTCGCCCAGACGGCAGTAATCACGCCAAGCAGCACGAAGGACACCGCGATGAAGTCGGGAGGCAGGACACCCGCCCGGCCACCCCATATCTCCAAAAACTCTGGAGTCAAGCGACTTGACCCGTACGCCAACGTGTAAGTGACGGCGTAGATCGCGGCGGCCCACGAGAGTCGTTCTCCGGCCCGCCGGATCATGTCGGTCGGGAGCGAATCGGGCCGCTGCTCCGCGGGCGTCGACACTCGGCGCTCTACGCGCCGCTTGCGCTTGTGATCGTGCATGGCGTCAAGATACGCCCTTGGATCTCAGCTCGCAGGTCACGAATCTCCGGTCAAATTCCCGAGATCACCGCACTCTCACGGTGGCGCGTTCCGCAGCTATATTGAGGATCGAACCCTCTCATTGACGGGAGATCCGGACGATGGCAACGCGAAAACGCACGGCTGCATCTCGTGCCAAGAAGATGCTCAAGCGGGGACGAAGCGCTCTGAAGAAAGGCACGAAACGCGCGAAACGGTCGGCGAGCAAAGCAAAGAAACGCACAAAGAAGGCCGTTTCGAGAGCCAAGCGGAAAGTCCAAGACGCCGCGACCCGCAAGCGGAGAGCCAAGCGTCGGAGGCGCGCCCTGACCGTGGCCGGTGCGGCCGCCGCCGCTGTTGGCGCGGCAGCTGCAGCGGGTGTAGCCGGCCGTCGCAAGAAGAAAGCGACAAAGAAGAAGCGAAAGGCAACCAAGAAGCGCGCCACGAAGAAGCGAACCGCTAAAAAGAAGAAGACGAAACGGAGATAGGGATGTCGGACGAGTCCGTCCATACGGAGGAACACCGGGTCCAGGGCGACGGCCTCGTGGCCAAGCTCAAGGACATTCTCCGCCAGGGCAACATTCGGCGCATCATCATCAAGAATGATGAGGGGAGGACGCTCATCGAAATTCCCCTTACCATAGGTGTCGTCGGGGCCATGCTAGCGCCGGTGTGGGCTGCCGTGGGCGCCATCGCAGCGCTCGCCGCCGATCTCACGATTGTTGTCGAAAAGATCCGAGACTAAACATCGAAAAGTGAAAGGAGGGCGCGCGTGGCTGGTGGTAAAGAAATGATGAAACAAGTTCAGGACGCGTTGAGTGCGTTCGAAGAATCCATCGTTGCTCGCGAGCACAAGGGCATGCTCGGTAGTAAGGTGGCACTTCAGCAGGAGGTCGACAAAACGCGCGACGCGGTCGTCAGTGTCGTCGTCCGACTGGTTCGTCGGGACGAGGGTTAGTCGCCACGCGCGTCTCCCGCAGTCCGTGGTGTCCGGTTCGCCTTCGCGCGAACCGGACCCACACACCAAACGAATACGGTCGTGAGCACGTGCGACCCACACCCATTCAGACGGAGCAGATGATGCGTAAATGCGTTGGCTTCATCCTCCTTGGCGCACTTCTCACAGCCGTAGGGCCACTGCGGGCCCAACACGTGAGTCCGGATGCGTCGGAAGTCCAAGCAACACTGGTTGCGATGTGGGACGCTATCGAGCGGGGCGATATCGATGCCTACGCGGCGTTCGTCCATCCTGAATACACGCAGTTTGGCGAGACTGACGTCTATCTCGCAGAGGGCAAAACCCTCGAGGTGCAAGGTATCCGTGAGTATCTTGATCGTGCATCCGGTGTCCATACGGAAATGCACCAACCCATGGTGACGGTACGCGGTGACGTTGCCTGGATCGTGTACTACTGGACCGACGCCGGGGTCGTAGATGGACGGCGTGCGACCAGTCGAGGAAAATCGACGCGGATCTTCGTGCGCGAGAGTGGGCGATGGCTGTGCATTCATGGCCACTTCACCGCCGTTCCCTGATGGTGACGTCGTGATCGATCGGACCGATCGTGGGCCCGTTACCATCCTCCGAATGGAGCACGGAAAAGCCAATGCGTTCGACCTGGCATTGATTGGAGGGCTCGAAGCACAGCTCGACGCCATCGCCCAAGACGCTTCTTACCGTTCGGTCGTGGTCACGGGTACCGGGTCAATCTTCTCTGCCGGCGTCGATCTCTTTCGCGTCGTCGAAGGTGGAATCGAGTATCTGGACCAGTTCCTGCCAGCGTTCATCCGGACTTTCAGGAAGTTGTTTACTCTCCCGTTTCCGGTGATCGCGGCGATCAACGGGCACGCCATCGCCGGCGGGTGCGTGTTGGCTAGCGCGTGTGATTTCCGCCTCATGCAGGATGGTGACGAAACCATTGGTGTCCCGGGTTTGCGCGTGCAGGTACCCTTCCCGTCGGTCGCCATCGAGATTCTTCGATTTGCTGCAGCATCGGCACACCTTCAGGAATTGGTGTACCTCGGCAAGACCTACCTTGCGCGCGATGCGTATCAACGCGGCTTGATTGACGAGGTCGTGCAACCGGAGATGCTGCTCGAGCGAGCGACTGAAGTGGCGCTCCGCCTTCATGAGATTCCGGCGGAGACGTTCGCGCTCGCGAAGGCTCAAGTACGGAAACCGGCCGTAGATGCGATGGACCGACACAACCCCGCTGAGGACGCCAAAGTCCTCGCCCTGTGGCGATCTCCCGACACGCACGCTGCGATCGAGCGCTATCTCGCTGAGCGCTTTACCGGATCTCGTCGGTAGCACAGGTGACCGCCTGGTGAGAGGGACCCGTGCCGTACGTCGCTAGTTCGGCACGTACCGCCTGATGAGATCGAAGTACGACCGCAGCTCGCCGCTGTCTGTTGCTCGCAGTAGGTCATCAACATGCTGGACGAGTTGGGTCGAATAGTACCCCGGAACGGCCTCCGGATGCCGCCCACCGTAGGGGTTCCGAAACAAGCTGCGTACGATGACGCTCCGGTCGGTGATGGGAAGCGACCGTAGGTTCTCGACGAAGCGGTCGAACGTGCGATCACCGAACAGATAGAATTCCACGTTCGACACGTAGAACCCGGACACAGCGAGACCACGATCTTGCACGTCCCGTGCCACTGCACGGAGGGCATGCGTCCCTGCGAAATCACCGACAACGGGTACGATGCGGTCATCCAATTGGAGGCGCCGGACAATGTCATACCGATCGTGGCTCGCTAGGTAGTTGGCCCGTTCACCATCTCTCGTGGTCTCGAGCAGCAGATCCCGATAGGTCGGGTAATATGACCGCGCCGCGCGTCCAAACGTCGTGAAGCGCAGCGCCATGCCCGCGCGCATGAATATTCCGTGGAACCGCTCGATCGTTTCCCAGTCCTCTGGGGTGAGCTCGACGGCGAATGATGCGAGCGCGCTATCGACGGGGGCACGAACACCAGCGCGCGTGGAAGCTGTGTCAAAATGGGTAACGAGGGCCTCAACGGACCACTCCGTCCATCCCGCTGTATCGTCCGGCTGCGTTCTCGCAAGCAGCAATGACAGAAACTCCGCGCGGGTCGGAGCAAGCTCAAAGAGCGCTTTGAACAGCAAGTGGAGCAGCATGTTGTCGCGACGAATGTCTACGATGTACGCAATGCGTGGTTGAATGGCCGCGATATAGGAAAAGTTTTGATCGGGCCCAACACCGACATACGCGCCTCCAGCCACTCGCTCACGCTGTAGGGCGCCCATGACGTGGAGGTAAGAGCGCTCGTTGGAAATGAGGTTGTCGGTATCGAAAAATCCACCTGGCTCCGACAGTGCTTCAATAGTCCGCGCAAACGCCGATGGCGACGCCCCTTCTTGAGCGTATCCGCCGCACGCCAGCGCGGCGAGCGTGAGACCAAGCACAATAACGTGACGCATGACATCGCAAGGTGTACCTGGTGTTAGGTATCTTTCAAGTGCCGACCTTGCGCAACGCCCGTCGTCGATGGTTTGTTACGCCTTCGACAAGGCGCCAACCATCGATGAAACTCCGCAAAGAGCTCCAGCTTTTCGACGTGTTCGTGATCTCCACGAGCGCTATGATCAGCTCAGGATTCTTCCTACTTCCCGGACTCGCCGCTAGTGAAGCGGGGGCCGGCGTCATCCTGGCGTATGTCATTGCCGGACTTCTGATCCTCCCCGCGATGTTGAGCAAGGCGGAACTCGCGACCGCGATGCCCAAGGCGGGCGGCACCTATTATTACCTGGACCGTACGCTCGGTCCTCTCGTTGGGACCATCGGCGGATTGAGTACATGGCTGACGTTGAACCTCAAGAGTGCCTTCGCGTTGATCGGCATGGGGGCGTATCTAGGTCTCGTATTCGACGTCCCCATTTTGGGTACGACCATTTTCCTCACCGTGATCTTTTGCGCCTTTAACATCGTTGGCGTGCGTCAGTCCAGTACTCTGCTGCGGATCTTTGTCGTTACGCTCCTCACCATCCTGTTGATATTCGCGTTGAGCGGCGCAGTAGAGCTTGCTGCTCGGCCAAGCGGACTGCTGCCGCTTTCGGAGTTGTCGCCTCTCTTACCCAACGGCGTCGATGGCCTTCTCGCCACCGTCGGTCTCGTCTTTGTTTCCTACATCGGGCTGACCAAAGTAGCCAGTGTCGCCGAGGAGATTCACAATCCGGAGCGCAACATTCCTCTCGGCATGACGTTGTCGCTGGCTACGGTGACGGCGATCTACGTGGTGGGTGTATATCTTATGGTTGCAGTGTTAGGCGTCGATACACTGAGCCGGAGTCTGACCCCTGTCGCCGATACTGCAACCGCCTTCACGAATTCGCTTCCGCCGACCGTAGGTAGGTGGCTCATGGTGATCGCCGCGATCGTGGCTTTCGCCTCGATGGCCAACGCCGGTATTCTGGCGGCGTCACGATACCCTTTGGCGATGGGCCGTGATGGACTTTTTCCGAAGACCTTTGCGCATGTGGGGCGCTTCGGGACACCGGTGCACGGCATTTTGCTGACTTGCTTGCTCATGATCGTGTTTCTCGTCACCCTCGACGTTGCTCAGGTCGCAAAGCTCGCCAGCGCGCTGCAGCTACTTTTGTTCGGGCTGATCAACGTGTCTGTGATTGTCATGCGCGAGAGTCGCATCGAGTCGTACGATCCGGGTTTCCGCGCACCCGGATATCCGTGGATTCAGTTCATTGGCCTCGTTGTCGCGTTCGTCCTCGTCGCGGAGATGGGGTGGCTCACGGTGTTGTTCACGGTCGGCGTCACCGCTGTGTGCTTCGCGTGGTACAACTACTATGCACGCGATCGGATCGCCCGGGACGGCGCGATCTTCCACGTCTTCGAGCGACTGGGGCGCCGACGCTTTGCCGGCCTCGAACGGGAGCTCCGTGACATCATGAAGGAGAAGGGTGCGAGGGTGGGAGATCCGTTCGATGAGGTCGTGGCACGGGCCTATGTTATGGACGTGGCTGAAGCACGGGATCTCGAACAAATCGTTCACGACGGGGCTGAACGACTGGCGCAACGCTTGCCCGTCACAGCCGTGGCGCTCATCGAGGCCTTCCACACGAGTGCCGGTGCGGCCATGCCCGTCGCACATGGGGCAGCTCTCCTGCATACAAGACTGGCCGGACTCGATGGATCGGAAATCGTACTGATCCGCGCCCGACAGGGTATCGAGATAGAAGACTCCGTCGCGACCGCGATCTTCATGCTCGTGAGTGGAGAGACGAACCCAGGACGACACCTGCGGATATTGGCGCAACTGGCTGGTCGCGTGGAATTCGATGGGTTTGCCGAGCAGTGGATGAAGAGCAGTGATGAGCAAGAGCTCAAGGAGGTACTGCTTCGTGACGACCGTTTCCTCTCGCTGATCCTGCGAAGTGAAACGCCGAGCGACGTGCTGATCGGCATGGCCCTCCGGGAGCTACAGATGCCGGAGGGTTCGCTGATAGCCCTGATCAGGCGTCGTGGAAGCTCGATCATTCCCCGCGGCGCTACCGTGCTCAGAGACGGAGACCGGCTCACCATCATCGGGGAACCCCAGGGACTGCAGACGCTAGCCGAACGATACGGTGTGGCATGGCCCTAGCCACGGAACTCCTGCATCGATAGTCTCGCGCACATGGCCACCGATCCACGACCGTATGTCATCGTCCTGTACAACCACGCAGGCGACGACGTGTACGAGCAGCTGAGGTGCGTCGATCCGCGAACCCTCGATTTCAAACCAGAATACGACATTCGTGTGTCGACCGTCATGGACGAGTACAACGCGGTCGTACGGGCGCTCAGGCATATGGGATACCGGGCTCGCGGCGTCAACATCACGGAGGACATCAAGAAGCTCGAACGTGTGATCAAACGCTCGAAACCCGATGTGATCTTCAATCTCGTCGAACACTTTCTCGACGACCCTGAACTGGAGACACATATCGCGGCGCTGTTCGAGGTATATGGGGTCGCGTATACCGGGGCCACACCATTCGCCCTGTCCTTGTGTCAGAAGAAAGGATTGACGAAAGACATACTCACCGGTGTCGGAGTGCCCACACCAAAGTTCCTTCGGACGTTCGACGCAGAGATCCCCGATGATCACGGACTGCAGTATCCGCTGATTGTGAAGCCAGCACGCGAGGATGCGAGTTCCGGCGTGGAGCAGGCATCGGTCGTCAACGATTACGACACGCTCAAGACGCGGTTGACCTACGTGATCGACGAATGGGGAGGTCCGGTTCTCGTTGAGGAGTTCATCCTGGGTAGGGAGCTCCACATCGCCCTGCTTGGGAACGACCCTCCGGAAGTGTTACCGCCAATCGAGTGGGACTTCTCCGAGCTGCCCGAGGAGTACCCTCCGCTAATCAGCTACGCCGCCAAGTGGAATCCGCTCGCGGAAGTGTATCACAAGGTCCATTCCATCTGCCCGGCCAGTATCTCTGACGAACTCCGTGAACGCGTCGAGGAGGTGGCAATCAGGGCGTTTCAGGTCACGGAGTGTCGTGATTATGCGCGGCTCGATATACGCGTCGCCAACGACGGTACACCCTATGTCCTCGAAGTGAATCCGAATCCGGATCTCACGGAGGGGGTCTCGTTCATGGAAGCCGCCGCCGTTGCGGGCTACGAGTTCGACGAGACGCTCGCGGCAATCGTCGAGTACGCTCTCGAACGTCGTCCCACTGGGGCCCTCAAGGTAACCTCCGAACCTCCCCTCAAGACCGGCCTCGATCCAGCCAACATTACGCCAAAAGCGCCAAGTACACCGCCAGCCGGCGAAGGAACGGATCAGGCATCAGAAACCGGAGAAGCAGGCACCGTCTAAAGGATCCTACGGACGAGACAGCCGTATCTGCGCCGCCACGGGGTAGTGATCACTCCCATACGCGCGATCGATACGTCGATAGTTGTCCAGCGCTGACCAGACTGCACGGTCGCCGACCCGGAAGAACAGATGATCGGTTGGAAACGGACCGCGAGTTGGCTCTCCGTGCCATTCGGGCGACTCGGGAAACAGCAATTGCATCCGCCGAAACGCGCCCTCCGCGGTCGACCACGTGTTGAGATCGCCCCCTGCGACGGTTGCCACACCACCCCCACCGGTACGGTCGTCGACGATGCCAAGCGCTTCTCCAAGTGCCATTGATTGGCGAACTCTCGAACTGTTTCCCGTACCCAGGAGCCTCCACGGCGATGGGAACGTGTTGAAGTGAAGGCTCACGACACGAAGCCGGCGCTCATCCGCGAACCGTACTGTGGCGCCGGCGGCAACTTGACGAGAGGCTACCTGGGGAAGTTCGATCGCAAACGGGCCCTCTAGCGGTAGCGTCGACAAGACCGCGTTGCCGAGATCTACCCCAGACACACCCCGCCCCCCGTCGCTCGGCGAACTGGGGACGTACAGGAGCGCCATACCGCAGCGGTCCGCGACGGCGCTGACATCCGTACGCTGTTGGTCACGCTGCCTCTGTGTCGCCTCTTGCACGAGGAGAACCACGTGGGTGGTGTAGATTGGAGCATCGCCACAGCGTGCCCCGAGTTCACGTTCGAGGAACTCCTGGATGTCCCCGCCCCCAGTGTCGACATTCCATGCAGCGAGCAGGATCGATGGCGTATCACGACTAGACACGGTAAGTGCGGAAGTAGGCTGATAGATGATGGGACCAACCCGAGCGCACCATGTATCGAGTGCACGACTGCCTGAGCCCTCGACGGGGATGACCCAGACGATTGCGGAGTCCCGAAGTGCTTCGCAAGCGCGGCTCTCAACGTCCGCTGTCATGTTTGGCGTTAGTGCACACGACGTCAGTATTCCAGCGCAGAAGAGCAGGCTCCCCACGTTCTTCACGTCAGAACTCAAGGCTCAAGGCAGGGAGCGTGAGCTGAGCCTCCAGCCCCTCCGCAGCCCATCCCGAAAGGCCGCCGACCGCCAAGCCCAGCATCGCGGTCTGCAGTAGGTCCTGTGTCGTCACCTGGTCCAACACCAGCCACAGTACCGTTCCGGTCGCTAGCCCCACGCCGAGTCCGATCGCTGCCCCAGTCGGCGATGCGCCAATCGATCCACCGATGAACCCGACCGCGATGACATCTCGCCAACCGTAGTAGTTCACGAAAGGGGCAATCGCCGCGCCGACCACCAGACCGGCACCTACCCCAATCGCCGCACTCTTTCCAAGCTCGCCAATTCGTGAGGGGTCGAAGCGGCCGACACGGTATCCCGCCAGACCTCCGATTGCGGCGCCGGACACGGCCCAGATCCCAGTACAACGGTCAGGTGACAGGGCATAGCCGCACGGCATGAGGCCCCCAACCGTTCCGAGCACGCTCCCACTGGTGAATCCAAGAGCCACGCCGCCAACCACCGTCCAGGCATCACCCTCCTGACCCACGAGGCGTGCAGGTACCAGACACACTAAAAGGGCTAGAACGACAACCGGAACGGATCGAGGACGCATGACCAACACGAGCTTACCCCAAGTGAACCAGAACGCAGAAAAAAAGAGGCCGGAGCACCTAAGGTGCCCCGGCGCACAGACAATCGCTAACTGTGTCCGTCACGTGTCAGCCATATGCAGACAACTCGGCACGAGATCTTGGGCGTCAGGGTGTCCCGTGGTGACGCCTACGCTGCACTCCTGGGGATCACAACACGTTCGACAGACGCGCCGATATGCGCTGAAGCCGACCAACTCCACGTCCGTCGACCAGAACCCCTCCTTCACCGGCTCGTTCTTCAGCAAGTCCGTACTCAGGTACTTCTTGTTGCTGTCACAGAAGAGAGTGACCACCACGGCATCCCGGCCGAGGCGTTCCTGCGCCATAAGCGCACCAAGGAAGTTCGCGCCGGAGGAAATCCCAACCGCAAGTCCTAGTTCGCGCGCGAGCTTCTGGGCCATGATGATCGCGTCGCCGTCGTCGACATCCAATACCTCGTTCAGTTCATCGAGGTGCACGATCGGCGGGATGAACTCGTCCGAGATTCCCTGAATCCGATGCGAGCCCACTTGATGCCCCGTGGAAAGTGTCGGCGAGGACGCTGGCTCCACTGGATAGAGCTTGATGTCTTCACGCATCTCTCGCAGGAACTTCCCGGCACCCATGATGGTGCCCCCCGTCCCGACCCCCGCAACGAGTGCATCGGGTGTGAGACCGCGGAAGCGCAACTGCCACCAGATCTCCGGCCCCGTCGTATCGTGGTGGGCGACACTATTCTCTTCATTGGAGAACTGTCGCGGGAGGAACGCGTCCCCCGCCTCGGACGCCATGGCCTCCGCCTGCTGGATGCAGCCAACGAATCCGCCCTGCTCGTGCGTCACCATCCGTATCTCGGCGCCGAACGATCGAATGAGATTGATGCGCTCGTTGCTCATCCAATCTGGCATGAAGATCGTGACCGGATGTCCGAGCGCCCTCCCAATCGCACAGAACGAAATCCCTGTGTTGCCACTGGTGGCTTCAATCAAACGCATCCCTGGGCGCAGCAATTCTCGCTCGTACGCCTTCCGAACGATGTGATGCGCCATTCGGTCCTTGACGCTGCCTGTCATGTTCAGGTTCTCGGCCTTCGCGTAGAGAACCCGACGACGGCCCCTGAACTTCAGTTCGACAGCCAGTAGCGGCGTGTTGCCGATGAGAGCTTTCAGACCAAGCAGGCGCTCTCCGAGGCCAGGGCCGTCCAACGTGACAGGACTCATGTCGGCGAACGTATTGGGCAATCCATGAAGATCGCGTGAACACAGTATGTCGACCGTCGCATTCGCACCGTGCCAGTTACGGAACCAGTTCGATGGTTCGCTGACCCTCGGCGGTAGCCTCCACGGACATGTCCATACCCACAAGCGAGATCGGGCCGCTCAAATCGTCCGTCGCCGTGGAAGCCAACATCACGCCCGCCATGTGGTCCCAGACGTAGATGCGCGTCGACGAACCGGTCCACGAAACCTCGATGGGCACTGGTGACTCGGCGGGCTGACCCCCACCAGACAGCGTAACGTCGCCATCGACGCGGATCACTTTCGCAGAACGGCCATTCCAAACCGTGTCGCCCATAATGCGGCCCGTGCCCTCGAAGACCGCCGTCACCGTTAACTCATCCTCCGTCGAAACCGTGATACTGACCGGCCACGGCTCGGCTGTGTTCCCATCGGGCGGCATCGGAACCAGAAAATCTACGAGGCTCGCCCTCGCATCGAAGGGTAGGCTGGTCGAGGGAACCTCGCCGGTGATTTCGATCGCGCCGGATGGCGAGAGGGTTCCACGGAGAGGCCTATTGAGCAGCTCCTCCACGTCACCGGACCGGCTCACGCCGCCAATGACACGAACGGTGAGTGCCTCGTATGTCGCGGTCAGCTCACGTCCGTGTTCGTTGCCGCCGCCGACGGCTATCGCAATCGTCGCGCGGACCGAATCTCCCGATTCCTGCAATCCCATGGGCGTGTCAACCAAGACGAGATCGGTCGACGCGACCGAGTAGCGTAGCGGCCCGTTCGCCGGTTGGTACTCGAACGTCGGGCCAGCCGCCCCGCCAGTGGCGCATCCGACACTCACCAGCGCGATCAGACTCCACTGCACAAAACGTGTCATGAATTCTCCTCTGTGTTCTTCACAGTTACCGCGTCCCACGTGTGGCGTTCCATCGAGGGCGCTTGTTCACGAACCCACTGCCCGGCCCACCTGCAACCGGGAAATCACGAACTCTCGCACGACCGCCGTCAACTCCGCCTCCCGTTCGCGGGACACACTCAGGTCGTATGCCCCAGCAACGAAGTGCAACCGGAGGAGCACCTGCTCCGTATCCGCTTCCACGCCTCTTCCCACTTGTCGCATCACCTGGTCGGAGAGGGTATCTCCCTGCTCGACCAACACGTCTGTCATCGGGCGGGCAAACAAATCACGGTTGTCGCCGTGACTCGGTTGACCAAGCTCGAGAAGGACACGCCCGTAGTCGCTCCATTGGCGAGCGAGGCCCGCATTCGAGGGATTGGCCAACCACCGGGCGCGGCCAACCGAGAATCGCGCCTGGGGTCGTGGCATTCTAATGTGGGCCACGACCGGATGAAGATCGTACAAGAGACTTCCCGATGCCTCCTTGAACTCCCACTTAGGACGCAGCTCATCCCAACCTAGGACGCGGATGACGTGCTGCCCACGGCTGTCGAACAGCACGAACTGATTGTCTTCGTGGTGCATCGCGGTGACCCAATGGTCCCATTGCTCAATACAGAGCAGCACCGGCTTTCCCTGCTCCAAGTGATGCACCAGTTCCTGGCGAGCGTCTTCGGGATAGTGCACGCGAATCATGCGGAGGCTGCAGTCAAACTGGCGGGCAGCTCGGGCTAGTTCCCGCTCGTCCGTCCCTCCTGGATCGGATCCGGCAGCACGCGCAATGGCCCACTCGTTCTCGAATACGCCCAACGCAAGCAGGGCATGCTTCAGCGCGAAAGGACCGCAGAGCCAAGCGTTTGGCTGGGGATAGATGCCCATCCTGCAATTTGGCCAATTGTACCGATCACTGCTGAGACAAACACCGAGGGCAACGATGCCACTCCACGCCACTCGCGACGCATCACTCTGGGATGCTGGATGAACAGGACGAGTTTTGCTATCTTGGCCCATGCAGCTCCCGTCCGAGTGGACCCCTGTCAATCTCTCCCAAACACCGGCCGCACGACGTCTCGATGGTATGATTGCCGAGAAGGTCATGGGATGGGCCAGACCGTCTCGGCCGTACCAGCCATGGGACAAGAGACCAGACGTTCCGGGTGTTATGCTCTGCCGTCAACACGAGCTTCCACCATTTTGTACGGACATCCGTTCAGCGTGGGACGTGGTCGAGAAGCTGCGGGAGCGTTTCACGATCGACGTCAGTATCGACAGTGAATCGGCAAACGTGCGCATCTTCACGGGTGACCGATACGAACTGCTCCCCGGAGCAGTGAGGGACCTCGCGTTTGTGGAAGCACCTACAGCACCGATGGCGATCTGTTTAGCGGCTCTGAAAGCAGTGGAGAATCAGGTGGCGTCTGAAGGAGTGTCCGAGCCGGCGGAGAACGTGGCGGAGATTCACGAGCTCATCGCGCGCCTGGACGAGGCGGCGCGCCGAGCTCAGGCAAACCGCGAGTCCGCGACGCCACGTATCAACAGGCACTAGCTGCCTCGCCATTTCTCGCGCGAGTGTAGATACGACAACAGGCGCCACGTAAAGTCGGATCCGGCGGGCACATATAGAGAAAACGGTGGCTGTCGGCCACGTTTTGGAGTTGCCCCGCCGGGGGCGATCGCGCAGCGTCAACAAGCGACCGAGTCCCCTGGGCAACGAGAAAACGCGACCGAACGGCCGCGTTTCCGAGTTGCCCCGCCAGGGATCGAACCTGGACTCTTCTGATCCAGAGTCAGACGTGTTGCCAATTACACCACGGGGCAGTGGAGCTGAGGGGGATCGAACCCCTGACCTCCGCATTGCGAACGCGGCGCTCTCCCATCTGAGCTACAGCCCCCAACATCGCTGAAAAAACCCCCGCCAAAAATACCTGGCGGGGGATCGGAACGTAGGAAGGGTCCGGAGACCAGTCAAGAGGACTCCTCGTCCCGAAACGGCACGTTGATCGTAAGGCCGTCTTTGGCCACGATGGTGTTCGGGAACACTTCCCGCGCTTCCTCGAGAAGTACGCGTGGGATAGCCGAGTAACGAGCCGACAAGTGGGTAAGCACGAGTTGCTCGACATTTGCTGCCAGCGCGACCTGCGCAGCCTCGACCGAGGTGGAATGTTCTGTGTCCCGCGCGCGGTCCCTTTCATCTTTACCGAAAGTCGCCTCATGGATAAGTAGATCCGCCCCGTCCGCGACCCGAACCACGTCCTCCGACGGTCGTGTGTCGCCCGTGTACACAAGGAGGCGGCCCGGCCTTGGATTCCCAACGAGCTCGCCGGGGTGGATCGAGTGGCTGTCCGCCCCAGTTCCGACCTGTACACTTTCGCCGCGGTGTAGCTTGCCCCACAGGGGCCCTTCCGGGACGCCGAGTGTGCGGGCTTTCTCTGGATCGAACCGGCCGAGTCGCTCGTGCTCGCGTAGCGCATAGCCTACGGCGTGGCGACCATGCGCGACCGGAAAGACCTCGATGTCATATTCGTCTCGCCGGAGTCGGTCTCCGGGATGCAGTTCTTCGATCTCGATTGAGAAGGGGGCGCGCTCGACCCCGAGCTCCACGGCATGTCCGAGCACTCTCCTTCCACCCTTGGGGCCATAGACCCGGACGGGTTCTTCCCGGCCCTGGAGTCCGAGCGTGCGCAACAGGCCCACGATGCCAAGGAAGTGGTCGGCGTGATAGTGTGTCACGAACACTTCCGACAACGCGAAGCTCGTGCCGTAGCGCATCATTTGCCGCTGCGTTCCCTCGCCGCAGTCGAACAACATCGTCTCGCCTTCGCGTTGCACCGCGATCGACGTAACGCCGCGCTCGACCGTGGGCCGGGCTGCCGATGTGCCCAGGAACGTGATGGAGAGCATGGCAGAATATAGGGCGTCGCCGACGCGAATCGACCAAGGCCTACCGAATACCGGGCCGGCCGTTAGAACAACTTGATGCTGCGGGGTCCGTATCGCCCTGGGTTCTCGCGTATGTCGTCGAGCAGTTCGCGCAGGGAAACCAAGACCTCGTGCAGATCCTGATGCAGCGTCGAGTCGTTGACCGCCCGTCCGATGGCCCCCTCGCCGGCATCGATCTTTTGCATGACGGATCCAAGTGAGGTGGTGACCACGGACAACCCGTCAGTCATTTCCCTGAGCCCGACTGCGATCTCGTCCATCTGAGCGAGCGACTCTTCAATGGCCGGGTTCGACAACGTAGAATCCAAACGAGACGCTGCCCGCTGGAGCGCGGCAATGGCCTGAACCGCGCCATCCACGACCTCCGTCCGCCCCACGCGCGCGACCACGTCCAGGGCACGCTCAGCCGCCTCCAATGTCGACCGTACCTGGGCCACCATTTCTGGCGACATCATGGCTTGGCCGCGTTCGATCAATGCGCTGGCATCCGATGCGAGCCCAGTCGCGGTCGCCGCGATGTCATCTTCACCGAGCCCCTCGAGTGTTACACCTTCGTCCAAGAACTGCGTGGAGGTTCCGGGTTCATAGTCGATGTATTTCGCTCCGAGGAAGTCGAGCGCTTTTACGGATACCACCGCGTCCTCACGAGGGCGAAACGCGTTGGCGACTTCGATGCGAACGACCACGTTCAGATCGTCTCTGTCGATCCGCACACCCGCGACGCGACCAACGCGCACACCTGACAGATGCACGGGATCACCGCTGGAAAGGCCCTGAATACTCTCGAATCGCACGTCGAATGTCACGGCGCCGCCACCGAAGCTGCGTCCGCTCAGCCAGACCATCCCAGCAATCAGCATTATCCCGGCAACTATGACGAGGAATCCGACTTGGAGTTCCTGTTTGTAATGGAGATCCATGGCTCAGCGCTCGGTCACAGTTGAAGATCCGAAGTCCCGTTCGAGGAACTCACGAACGTCCTGATTGTCGCTGTCACGCAACTCGCCCGGCGTTCCGGTCGCGACGACCTTACCATCCTTGAGCAACGCTAACCTATCGGCGACGCGGAACGATCCCCTGACATCGTGCGACACGAGGATCGACGTGACGTTCAGCTCATCCTGTAACTTCTCAACCAACGCATCAATAATATCAGCGTTGACTGGATCGAGTCCCGACGTGGGCTCGTCATACAGGAGGTAGTCAGGCTCACCAGCGATCGCCCGAGCGATCCCCACCCGTTTCTTCATTCCGCCCGAAAGGTCCGATGGGTACTTGACCACGGTGTCGGACGGGAGATTGACATGCTCCAGGCACGCCTGAATGCGAGTCCGACAGTAGTCCATGTCCTGAAAGAGATCCTCGTTGGTGATACCGAGTCGCACGTTCTCGAATACGTCCATCGAGTCGAAGAGCGCGCCGAATTGAAAGACATATCCGATTCGACTGCGTAGCTGGGAGAGTTGCCTCTTGTCGAGCTGCCCTACCAAGAGATTGTCAACCCATACCTCTCCCGCATCAGGACGAAGCAACCCGTTTATGTGCTTGAGCAGGACGCTCTTGCCGACCCCCGAAGGCCCCAGCAACACGGCCGTCTCGCCAGATTGAATCGTCAAATCGACCCCATCGAGCACAACATTGTCACCGAACGCTTTCCGAATTTGGCGGAGTTGGATCATGGTGCGTTGTGCCTTCGTGAGTATCTTCTGACGCGATGCGTCGCCTCCCCACGAACGCGCTCCGCTTCAAACGTCGCCTCCTCCGTTGGTTCCGCTCGCAGGGGAGAGCCCTTCCCTGGCGACGCACGCGGAATCCGTATCACATCATCGTATCCGAGTTCATGCTGCAACAGACGCAAGTGACCAGAGTTGCCTCCTACTATCCGAAGTTCCTGCGCCGCTTCCCCACCGTGCGTGACTTGGCCCAAGCGCAACCGTCGCAGGTCCGCGAGGCCTGGGACGGTCTCGGGTATTACCGCCGTGCCGCCAACCTGCATCGGCTGGCTCGCACGGTAGTTCGTGACCACAATGGGACCATTCCGGATCGGCCTCAAGAGCTGCAATCCCTTCCTGGAGTCGGACGCTACACCGCCGGAGCAGTCGCCACCTTCGCCTACGAGCATCGGACCGCCATCGTCGACACCAACGTCGATCGGGTGCTGCGGCGGGTCTTTCGACCTCGGGACGATGGCACCCAAGCGATGTGGTCGCTGGCAGAGAAGATCCTTCCCACTCGCCGGCCCACGGCATGGGAATTCAACCAGGCCCTCATGGACTTGGGCGCTCTCGTCTGCACCGCGCGGTCACCACAGTGTGACGCGTGCCCGGTCCAGCCAGCGTGTCGTACCGGAACGAAGGAACGGTAGCCGTCATTAGCTGAGCAAGATTTTCGCGAGTACCGCATCCAGAAATAGAATCAACACCGAACTGCTGACGACCGCCGCTGTCGTGGAGCGCCCCACACCCTCAGCGCCTTGCTGGGTATTGAATCCCATGTAGCAGGGAACCACCGTGACTGCCAGCCCGAAGAAGAACGACTTGATCATCGAATACCAAATGTCGAATGGCTCGACCCAGAAACGGACCCCGAACGCAAAGTCGGCATTGGAGATGTCGAGTGCGCCCTTTGATGCAAACCATCCTGCCGCGATGCCCATAATGTTCGCAAAGATCACCAACACAGGGAGGAGCAACGTGCCCGCCACGACTCGGGGAATCACCAGATGGGTGACGGGCGAGCGGCCCAGACTCTCGAGGGCGTCAATCTGCTCCGTGACACGCATGGTGCCCAGCTCGGCTGCATACCGTGCGCCGATCCGGCCCGCGAGAATGAGCGCCGTCAGCACCGGACCCATCTCGAGAATGATCGACTTCACGATCACCCCGGCGGCAAAGTAGACCGGTATACTCCCAGTAAACTGGTATCCAGTCTGCAACGATACGACTCCACCCGCGAACGACGCGGTGAGGAGCACGATGAACAGAGACCCGTATCCCACGTTGATTCCCTGCTCGACCGTGCGAGGGATCCAGATACGCCACTCTCCCAAGCCGCGCACGATCTCATACAGGAGGTACGACACCCTCCCAACGTGGCTCATCCCGCGGAGCGTCCAACGTCCCACGAGCAGCGGCACGCTCACTCGCTCTTCAGGGATCGCCTGATAGGACGTCGTAAGCCGCCAACCGCTCGTCGTCATCTTGTTCTCGGGTTAGAAACGCAGATCAGAGGATCTTCCACGCGAGAAGCGCCACGATCGCCAGGACCCCCGCAATGGAAGAGATGAGGGCCTGACGTTTACGGTGCATCTCGAATGCGGGTGAAACGTTGCCGTCATCGTCCACGACGGCCAACCCTCCCATTCTCACCGCGGTGGGAAGGCCCAAGAAGAGCACAAGCAGACCACCCGCACCTCCAGTGAGCAGCATGACCCACAACCGGGGCTCGCGCAGCAAGTCGGCCGCACCCGCTTCCGAAAGCCACATAGTAAGAAGGACGCCGGTGGTGAGTACGAGAACGGCGCCAACCCCTATCACCATAGTGTGCACGCGCGCCAACAGCCGATACACGCCTACCCGAACACGCGCGTCCTCGTCTTTGCTTGCCATCGCGATTACCATGGCGGCTAAAGCCCCGCCGATCCACAGAGCCGACCCAAGCAGATGACCGAACAACACGAGTGACATTAGCTAGATCCTCCGTCCACCAACTCCCCTTCCAGGGCTTGCCGACTCGCGAAGCCGGCGTCGATCGCATGCCAGTACTGAATCACCGGTTCCCCGAGCTTCCAACAGAGGTAGATATCTCGGCCGTCGCGCTTGCTGTGGAAGTCCACCAAACCGTCGTCAAAGCCCTTGAACACACATCCTACCGCTGTGAGTTCTTCAATCAACCCATTGATGCGACGGGCTATCGTGTCGACCTGTTCTCGCAGTGCAACCTGCTCGTCGGTCTCGCTCTCTTCGGCCGAGTTCCCCGCGGCGAGCAGTTCGTACTTGAAGATGTGGTCACGCCAACGCTCGTACTCGTTAACGATGTCGCCAACAATACGTCGCACGTAGGGCAACGTGTTGTTCGCTTCTTCAACGGTGAAGTACCTAATGGACGAAGCCTCGGTCATTTCCTCTTCAACTCAACCAGGCGCGTGTCAGTCCGGCAATTCCAAAGCCGACGTAGTTCCCCACGGCATATCCAAGCAGCCCGACGGCGATGCCTGGAAGCAAACGGTCCGCATATCCGCGCGCCGTCGCGAGTGCCATCGCAGAGGCGGGCCCACCCACGTTGGCCTGAGAAGCTACCGTCAGCGTTCCCATATCAAGGCGCATTAGTCGCCCGACGCCGAAAAGTAATAGCCCGTGCATGGCAACGACGACCACGGTGAAGTAGAAGACTGGCAGCCCGACGCGCACGATCTCTGCGATGATGGACTGGGCCCCGAGGCCGGCAAGGAACAGCTGCAAGATCACGGCACCGAGGACCGGGCCGCCCGCGATGGCGCGGATTGGCGGGAGTTGCGCGAGCACGAGCACCATCGTCGTGAGCCACAGGACCTGTGGTAGCCCGGCGACGCGGTCGGCGAGAGCCCCTGACATCCACACGGCACCCATGGCCAAGACAGCGAGTGCCGCCGCGTCCTTGGCAGTGACCGCTCGCAGAGATGAGGTAAACGGAGATTCCGGAATCGGGACTACACCGTCTCCAGTCGGGGTGGTCGTTCGGATGGGTGTGTCGGATCGCCCCTCCACGCCTCTCCAGAGGCGCGCAAGAAACACGGGGGCGCCGAAGCACACGACCATCCAGATGGTCGTAGTGACGTTGTCTGCCGCCACCGCGGCGCTGAACAATTCGGGGGACGTTTCCAACGCCCTGCCCACCGCTACCATGTTGACCCCGCCGCCCGTGTAAGTGCCGGTATATTGGCCAGCGAGCTTCCACGCCTCGGGACCGATGGCGTCGTGCAAGAGGAAGGTCGCGAGGAGCGCCCCTGCTGCAGTTCCGATCGCGCCTAGCACAAACGCGATCAGCATGCTCGGTCCAGCCTTCACGATGGAGCGAAAGTCCACACCCAGCAGGATGAGTGCAATACCGATGTTCACACCGATGCCACCCAACGCATCGTACGCTGGTGACCCACTTGGAAGTATCCCGACATTCGCCGCTATGGCCGCCAGAACAATGGCCAGCAATACCGAGCCCAATGCTCGCGCAAACGCGTAGCGTTCCTCGAGAACGATCGAGAACCACACGATTCCCGTGAGGAGAAAGAACACGAGCAGTGGCGACATGCCGGCTAGCTGTCTACCCGGTTCGGTATCAAGGGAGGCTGAGCTTTTGCGAAGGCACGGATCGCAGCCCGGTATCCCTCCTCCACGTAGGCCACGGCTCCGGATACGTCGAAGGTCGATCGCTGGCGGTGGTACGGTTCGACCAGCAGGAGGGGCACATCGGCATCAACCCAACGCGCGATCTCTCGCTCTGTCTGCCGAGCCATGAGAATACGCACCGTCCGGTCGTGGGCGCGGAGCATTGGAGCCGCGAATGCTCCTCCCTCCGGTGCCTCCGCATACAACGAGGGACCCACCGATATGGCGACCACAATATCGGGATCCAACTCGTAGGCGACATCCAGCGGCAACACCGAACGCAACCCCCCATCCGAGTAACGGCGATCGCCAATGAGTGCAGGCGGGTAGTAGACGGGAAGCGCACAAGATGCATACAGCGCGTCGACTAGCGGAACGTGTTCGCGACCTCCGGCACCGAACAGCACGAAGTCGCCGCTGTCGATGTCGACCGCCGTCACGGTCAGCGGAGTCGCCAGATCGGAAAATTCCTTCGCTGGCACGAGCTCGGCGATGGTCTCGCGTAGGGGACCTGGACTCAGCAGCGAGTCTGCGAAGGGACCGAACAACAGCGTCGCAGACGGTCGGGCGACATCGCTGCGCGAAATTCCGGTGATACGGCGGAGCATTTGTTCGTATGACAGACCAGCGGCAAACCCGGCTGCCATGACTGCGCCCATTGACGTACCCACGAAATGAGCCGGCCAGAGGTCGGCTTCCTCTGCCGCTTTCATCGCACCGATATGCGCCGCTGCCTTCGCGCCACCGCCACTCATAACGCAGACCACGCGCTGGTTGCTCATTCGGAGTCTCGCAGTTCGTCGCGGCGCGCTCTTCTCCGTTGGGCAGCTTCCTTCCAGCGACGTTCTTCATCTGTTCCTGGAACGATCGGGGGCACCGGACGTGGTCTTTCATCACTCCCAATCGCAACGAATGTCAGATAGCAGCTATTGGTATGCCTCCGCTCTCCGGTAACGATGTTCTCAGCTTCGACCCGGACGCCAACGTCCATGGACGTGCGCCCAACATAGACCACACACGCGTGAGCCATCACCAGCTCTCCAAGATGGATCGGCTCACGGAACTCAACCTGATCGATCGAGACCGTCACGCAGGGGCCGTTCGAATGCCGTATGGCCGCCACTGCTGCCACGCGATCGATGAGCGAAAGGATGACTCCCCCGAACACGTTGCCGAGGTTGTTAGCCATATTGGGCATGATCAGCTCGGTCATCGTCGACCGCGAGTCGCTCATGGGCCGTGGACTGAGTTCGGTCACCACGTGCTCAGTAATCCACGGGGCGAAGGTAACTCTCGCCAATGGCAGTGTCGCTGACGACCGCAATAGTGGGCAGGTGTCGTTTCCAATGGGTTCCATCCAGGCGCCGCCGAACCAACGTCACTTCCTTCAGCTTGAAGCCCCGAGCCACGATCTCGGTGTCGATCAGACCGCGGAGGATCCAGTACAGGATGCCATCG
>CAMYLY010000004.1:249946-411119 GCA_947259405.1 uncultured Gemmatimonadales bacterium
CACGATCTCGGTGGCGATCAGACCACTGAAGAAAAAGTACAGGATGCCATCGGCGTTCGCATACGAGATCCCGAGATCGTCCTCATCCGTTTGGCCGGGGATGAGATCGGCCGTCGCCGGCTTATCGACGATGTCTGCGGGCACACCAAGGTGCCGGGCGAGCGTCCGCACCTGCGTTTTGTAGAGATCTCCGATAGGATTCACGGGCGGAGAATCGTCCCCATGCCAGGTAAAATATCCCAGCAGTCGCTCGGTCTTGTTGCCCGTGCCCAACGGCAGCGCAACGTGCTTGGCAGAGAGGTCGAACAGCACGAGCATTCTCACCCGCGACATCACGTTGCCTCGGCGCGTACCGTCGAGGTCGTTGTCGACCGCCTGGACGTAGCCGTCAACCGCGTCCGAGATGTCCACGGTCAGGAGTTCGATGCCCAACATCTCTGCAACGTGTTCCGCATGCGTCAAGCTGTCTTTGCTCGACGTTCGATAAGGCATGCGCACGGCAGTGACGTTGCCTGGCCCAAACGCTTTCACAGCGAGTGCGGCAGTCGTAGCGCTGTCCACTCCCCCGGATAGGCCCACGATCACGCGGTCGTAACCTCGTCGTTCCGACACTTCGTCTCTCAGAAACGTGACAAGCCATTGGGTCGCGAGCGCGGGATCGATTTCCAAAGGATCGGTCGCATCCATTCCGTGCACGACCGGGCTCACGCCAGTTGCCGCCGGTCTCGTTGCCGTCGTTTCATCCGCCGCAGCATCGTAGCGTAACTCGGACGGGTGTCGCCAAGCCTCGAGGAGCTTCCCCAGCTTGACTTCGAGATCGCCGAGTAGGGGCTGCTGGGCGCGCGCGCGCGCGACAGAACGCGGGGACAGCGTGCACGTCACGATCGCATCCTCGAATGCTGGCGCGCGAGCCACGATTGTGCCATCGGGTGCGAGAATAGTGGAGCAGCCCTGAAACCCCTTCCCACCTTCGAACCCCACAAGCTGAGCGAGAATCACGTACACGCCATGCTCGATCGCCGCTCGACGCAGCAGCGCTTCCCACTCGCGAGAGGAATCCGGTCGAGGGGTACCGGCATCGACCAAGGATGGTTCACAGCCACGGGCGGGCGCTGCACTGGGAACAATGATGACCTGCGCCCCGTCGAGCGACGCCAGCATGGGCACAATCGAATGCCACATGTCCTCGCAGACCGCCATCGCCGCGCGGCCCCATGGAGTATCGAACGCTCGAAGCGCATTTCCCTCTTCGACGAACCGTTGCTCGTCGAACAAGCCATAGGTGGGTAGAAAGATCTTGCGATGTACGTGGTGAATACGGGGAGTCGCGCCACCCAGCGACGCGTAGAGACCGGAATTGAAATAGCGGTTTTGGAACCGTTCGTAGAACCCTACGACAACGTCGACCGAGTGAGCGCCGGACTCTTCATGCTGGCGTTGGAGATCCCGAAACAGGTCCCCAGCCGAAACAGCAACCTCTGCGACGGCACCCTGCACGAAATACCCTGACATCACGCTCTCGGGAAACGCCACCAAATCAGGCGGGGAATCGAACGCCGCCACCTGAGCGAGGACCCCTCCCACCCGCCGTAGGTTCTCCTCATAGTCCCCTTTGCGGGGGCGAATCTGCCCAATCGCCACACGGAGATCGTCCTTCATGGGGATGAAGATAGAGGGGTGACCCGAAATGCGGGGCTGGTGGCGGGCCTCAGTCTACCGGTTCGACGACGCCTGTCGCCGGCATCGGGCCGGGCCTCTTCACACTATCCCCCAATCAGGGTCCCGATGACCAGGGCGGCGACTACGAGCATGAACACCAGACCAGCCTTGAGGGCTCGCCGGCCGAGATTGGGACGGACCTTGCCGCGAAGCTCCGCATTCTCCCTTCGGAGCAACACCTTCTCAGCCGCCTTCACCACGGCGTGCTCGAGATGATCCATGTCAATCGGCTTAGTGAGAAAACCCTCGGCACCCATGTGCAGGGCTCGGCGGGCCGATTCGACGTCGCCAAACGCCGTCAACATCAGAACGACAGCGTCGTCTTTGCGAAGTGTCTCCAAGACATTGAAACCGCTGATCGAAGGCATCGCCATGTCGACGACCGCCACCTCGGGCGCTTCTTCCCGCCAGATGCGGATGCCCTCTTCTCCCGACTCCGCCGTAAGCACGTCATGACCCTGCCGGTCGAAGTACGCGCATAGGGATTTGAGCAAGGCCACGTCATCGTCGACAAACAGCACTCGGTGGCCGGTCATGCGATCAGAACAGCTCCGCTTGTTCCCGCATGGCTTCGGGAGCGACCGACTCCAGTCCCACTAGCTCTTGGAATGACCGTGCACTATGGGGCGCGTGGCCTTGGAATTGATCGTCGAAGTACCCGAAGATCGTGGACACACGTCCGGCGAGCGTGGCCACGACCTGCTCCCACAGAGCGAGTTCTCGATCCTTCTCGAGTTGGACCTTCGAAAAGTCCGTGAGACGGCGTCCGGTCCCCTCCCATCGGAGGTACGCGAAGTCCGCCGTCGGTTCCAGCGCCAGCTCCGGCATCATGTCACGAGGCATCCAGCGCGCGTCCGTCAAGGCAGTGGCCACCTTATGCGCACGAAGCCGGTCCAACGTTGCTCCGGTCATCCAGCCAGGATGGCGGAATTCGATCGCCCACCGGTAATCGCTGGAAAGCGATGCGCAAAACGCCTCCAGCACCGCTTGATTCTCCTCGGTCGGTCGGAACGAGGGGCTCAGTTGTACCAGAAGGGGACCAAGGCGCTCTCCCAGCAGCGAAACCCGATCCAGGAAGCGACGCACGATCCTCTCCGTATCGGTCAGCTGGCGCTCGTGCGTTACCTGCTGTGGAACTTTCAGGGCAAAGCGGAAATCGCTCGGTACCTGCGCAGACCAGTCCTCGACAACGGGTCCGGCGGGAATGGCAAACGCACTCGAACCGACCTCAACCGACGGAAACGCCCGCGAATACACCTCGAGCATCTGCCCCGCCTTCGTCCCGTGAGGATAGAACGGCCCAACCCAGGCCCGCACCTTCCAGCCTTGCGTCCCAAGGAGGATCGTGGCTGACATCGCTACCGGTCAAGCACAACGCGGTGGTAGTACATGCGCATCTCGGTGATTGCGCCCTCTTTCGTCTCGCAGAATATCGCGCCGCGCACGTCCACTGGTTCGCCCGTTCGGCGGCGGCGGAAGGTGCATTTGAATTCCGCTCCGAACCATGGACCAACGGAATGCACTTCACCGAACCGGAAGCTGACTTCGGCTTGGGAGTATGGAATATCCTTCCAATACGCCTCTATCTCAGTCCGGCCCCGCAGCGGCTTGGAGAAGGGATCCGCGACCAATACGCCATCTTCAGAGAAGACCCCGCCGATCTTTGCCGCGTCACCCGCCATCCAGCCCTCACCGAACTGCCGGAGGAGCGCCTCGTATTGCGTCCGCACTTCCGTGGTCATTTTCCATCCGTTTCCTTGGATCTGACGCCAGAGCGCCTAGGACCGTAAGATGCCTCAGGCATCCTGACATGCCAACGACCCCGGTGGTGATCGACTGCGATCCTGGTATCGACGATGTCGTCGCCTTGGCTCTGGCCGCCAAGTCGTCCGAGATCGACCTTCGCGCCGTTACCACGACCTACGGGAACGCCGAGCTACCGAAGACCACTCGCAACGCACGCACACTGCTGGGCCTCGCTGGCCAGGGAGACATTATCGTCGCAGCCGGGGCCCAGAAACCACTGCAGCGGCCGTTGGAAACGGCCCCTGAGACACACGGACCGTCTGGAGTGGGATACGCCGCCGTGCCATTCGTGGCGCCTGTCGCCGGTGACCCGCTGGCCCTGCTCAAGGTTCTCGAAGCTCAACCGGACCGTGTCACGCTCGTGACGCTAGGGCCACTCACCAATCTCGCCCACGCGATCACGGAACGGGCCGACGTCGTCGAGCAGAAGATCGCCCGATACATCGGCATGTTTGGCAACATCAACGAGCGTGGGAACACGAATCGATGGGCCGATTTCAACGCGTGGTGCGACCCGGAGGCTGTTGCCGTTGTCCTGCAAGCAGGACTCCCAGTTGAGATGGTCGGCCTGGATGTCACCCGTCAGATGACGTTGTCCGCCGAGGAGGTCCAACGGTTGCGGCACAGTCCCGCACCCGAGGTCGCCTGGCTTGGTGCTGCGCTGCAGTTCTATGTCGAATTTCACCGTGCTCAGGAGCGATTGGACGGGTGCGTGGTCAACGATCCGCTACCTCTCGGCGAGATTATCCACCCAGGCATGCTCGGGTTTCGACCGCTCGAGTTGGTCGTGGATCTTGACGAGAATGAACACCGGGGCCATACAGTGGTGCGTCCTGGTGGGTCTCTCACCTCCGTGGCCCTCGAGTTCGCCAACCACATCATGCGGAAGCAATTGGATCGGGTGTTCGGGTCGACGTGGCGAGAAGGGCAGCCGGCGTAGGCACATTGGGTCACACAGAGGAGCCTCATGACCGACGGAAAAGTACGCGTTGCCGTTGTGGGATTGGGCCAGATAGGCCGTGGTTGGGCGGCGCTGTGCGCAGCGGCGGGGTGGCCGGTCTCAGGTTTCGATATCGACGGATCGGTCACGGAGGTGGCTCCCGAGGAGATCAAGCTCCGCGCTAGAATGCTGGTCGCTCTGAACCGGGCAAGCGCCGATACCGTCGAGGCAGGTCTCGATGACCTCGCGATCGCTGGCAGCCTGCTCCAGGCATGTCGGGACGCCGAGTGGATCATCGAAGCCGGGCCGGAGGATCTCCGCACCAAACAGAAGATCTTCCAAGGAATCGAGTCCGTCACGCAGAACGCCCGCATCATCACCAGCTCCACGAGCTCACTCCACACCAAAGACGTCGCTGCACGTTGCTCGCTCCACCACCGGTGCTTTATTGCCCACCCCCTCAACCCGCCAGAGCTCATTCCCCTGGTTGAAATCGTACCTGGTCCAGAGACCGACCACACGTTGATCGAACTGGCGAAAGGCTGGCTCCGGGCGCTTGGGCGATACCCGGTGGAAATCAGGAAACCAGTTCCGGGGAATGTGGCGACCCGAATCGCGGCGGCGGTGTGGCGCGAATCGATCGACCTTGTCTTGGAGGGGGTCATCGATCTCGACGATCTCGACCGCGCTGTGTCGCTTGGGCCCGCGCTGGGGTGGTCGGCGGCCGGGCCGCATCTAACGTATCACCTCGCGGCGGGCGAACGCGGTGTGCGTGGCTTCCTGCAGCATCTGCTACAGGCCTTTGAGGGAATCTGGGAGGATCTCCCAACCTGGTCGAAGCTCGAGCCTGGAAGAAGGCGGCGGCTGGTGAGCCTGATCGAAAGGACCTACGCCGAGAATGCGGAACATATCCGCCCGGCCCGCGATCGGCGCCTAGCTGCAGTGCTCCGCGGACTCGAAGGCGCCAAGGAGCAGTAGGCTAGCCGACTTCCTCCTCGGTCACGAGACAATGCAGCAGCTGGGCAAGTTCGTTTCCAATCACTTGGTCAGTGTCTTTCTTCGTCGACCGTATGACGCGAATGGTGATGGGACCTCGAAAAGGCTGTCGACCCACCACCTCGAACAACACACCCGGTTTGAGTCCGAGCGCACCTAGGTAGCGCAGCACATCGGGATCGCGATCACCGACCATCCGCAACTCGGCAATCTCCCCCACCGCGACGTCTACCAAGGCGATCGTCTCGGGTTCTTCGATCTCTCCGTCCTTGGTCGGGATGGGTGCGCCGTGCGGGTCGTATTGCGGATTCCCGAGGGCCATGGCCATCCGCTCGATCAGGTCGTCCGAGGCCGCATGCTCCAAGCGCTCGGCCTCCTCGTGCACCGAGTCCCAATCGTATCCCAGTTTCGAAGTGAGATAAGTCTCCAGAATCCGGTGCCGCCGGACGACGCGAAGGGCGGCTCGCCGGCCAGCGTTGGTCAGCTGCACACCGCGGTAGGGGGCGTGCTCAACGAGCCCCGACTCGGAAAGCCGTTTTATCATCCCGGAGACCGAGGGAGGCGCGACCTCGAGGACCTCCGCGATGGCACTGGTGAGAGCAGGACCACCCGAGGACTCCAGCCCGTAGATGGTCTTCAGATAGTCCTCAGTCGACCGACTGAATCCGACGGGCGTTTCGGCCAACGGGTGAGCCTCGCAAGAAGCGGGAACGGATTTAGGCTGGCCTAAATTCTAATTGAGGCTGGTAGAGAGAGCAAGTCCGAGCGGCTAATGTTCACCGTAAGTTCATGAATCCGTTGATGATACGGTACGTCATCCCCCAAATGACCTCCCCACCCAAATGGTACGCCTGGACCGTGAGATCCGACCCTCGAACCGACACGCTCGTCTCCCGCTCAGAGGTACGGAGCCCATCGAGCGATGCCCACAAGTGACCGTCCACCTCGGCATTGACTTTGATCTTGGGGGGATCGTTGAGGGCGAACACGAAGGGGCGAACGAGGATCCTGGGCAGCGTCGTCGTTTGCGGGGCAAGGTCATCAAGCTGGCCCAAGAACTCAGCCTGCGACAGGTCGATCCCAGTTTCCTCGATGGTCTCCCGCACGGCTGTCGCGATCAGGTCCGTGTCGGTCATTTCGCGGCGCCCACCCGGCAAGGCCATTTGCCCGGACCATGGATCCCCAGGCCGAGTGGCACGCTTGATGAGGAGGATTTCGGTGTCGACGTCACGGTCCGACAACAGGACGACTGCCACGGCCGCCTCACTTCGTGACGGATCGGTGACACTCACGGGATCGTATCCGCGTAGAGTGTTTCGAACGTCGTCGAGATGCATCAGGCGATGTGAGGGCCGAGAGGGAACATTGGGCCTATTGCGCTGGTCATTATATTGGTGCTGAGCGAAGCGGACAGGGGACTTTCATGACTGAACCGAGGAGGCGCATATCCGGAACTTTGGTGTCGGTATTATTGCGATCGCCACGATCGCCGTCGCGGGTCTTTTTTTCAAACGGCGTCGCGATGTACCAACGGTGCTCACCGGCCGGGATCGAACGGTAGATCAACTCTACGCAGCTGGCCTCTGAGCGGGAGGGCGGCCTCAACGGTCGCCCTTCCTTTTTCCCCCCTACAAAAGATATGACACGTACCATTCGACTGTCGCGTCCACCGCTCGGTCGAGAGGAGGAGCGCTTCCGACCCACGGGTGCTGCACGCCGAACGTGTGCCCACCTTCCGGCACGATCTCCATCCGTGAAACGCCCTCGCCCGTCAGTGAGTGAAGATAGCGCGCCTCGTGAACGGGTACCGACTCGTCTTGGTCACCATGGACGATCAACCACGGACACCGAACGCGTTCCGCTGCGGCCGCAATGTCCAGAATATCGGAGTTCTCGTCGATATCATCCAGGATGTCGGTACACAGCGGCAAGACGAGCCCGGTTCGCTTATTGACCACGTCGACACTTCCGGCGCGGCGCCATGCGGCGAGTTCGTGCTCGCCCCACCGGTGTACTGTACTGATCGCAGCCCACGTCACAATGGCATCCAGATCGGGGGTCGCTCCAGCATAGAGGAGCGTGGTGCCCCCACCCCGGCTGTGCCCCAACATCCCCAGTGCGGTGGGATGCGCTACTCCGTGTGCGAGCGTCCCATCCCGCAGGTGAGTCACGACGATATCGATATCCCTGAGATCATTCGAGAAGGTCGCATGGCTGAACCGGACAGGTTCGCTGAAACTCTCGCCATCCGGTCCCACACCGGAGCCGCTGAAGTTGAACGTGACAGCGGTCATGCCGGCGCGTGCGAGCCGACCCGCAACGTGCGGGAAGAAACAGAAGTCCTTGAACCCCTTGAACCCGTGACACACGACCACGGCTGGGCGATCGCGGCCACCTTCGGCCGTCCTCACCTCACCGCGCAGCGGTCCTCCATCGGCCCCAACGAGTTCAAATGAGATTGTCGTTACGGTAGCCATAGGTTCGTTTTGCCGTTCGGTTCCCGTTTGGGTAAATTCACTCCCCTCATCAACTGATGGACTCGCCGATGGGTCTTTCGACCCGCCCGTCGAACCCGGCCATCATGGCCGCCCGCACTGCGATCCAGCGCGTACGAAACGACTTGGTCAACGAATGGACGCAGTGGGTCTGGGAACGTATGAACACGGCGCCGGAGGTCGTCAACTCGACACTGGAGCGGCAGTTCGGTCTCCTCGTCGACATTCTCATCGAAATCGTCGGGCCGCTCCGCCGCGCAGGGACAGAACTGTGGTTCAATTCCACCGACACGTACGGCCGTCTCGCTGCCGTCCGAGGGCTCGCTGCCGGCGAGGTCGTCGAAGAGATCCAGCATCTCCGTGAATTGCTCATTCGGCATCTGTCCGAGCCGGTGTTTTCATTGCCGCCCAGACAATCCATGGCGGTGATGCTGCGACTCAATCGCATCGTCGACAAAGGGATTGCCCATGCGGTGGTCGGTTACACCGACGCCCTGGTGGAAACGCTATTGCATCGGAGGGGCGTTCCGGTAACGGCGCATGAGCTTGCGGAAGTCGTGATCGCGCAGCGATTGGAACACCTCGAGGAGGAACTGGCGCGCCTTCGCATGTCAAATACCAGAGGCTAGCTGGTGACTTCTTCACCCCCATCCACATTGATCACATTGCCAGTAATCCAGTCCGTGCCTGGGTGACATAGCGCTACCACGGCATTGGCCACGTCTTCGGGCGTCGTCAGTCGACCGTAAGGATTACGACGCGCTGCTTCCGCAAACAACGCATCGCTCCCGGGGATCTTTCGCGCCGCAGGGGTGTCCGTCACGCCGCCGCGCAATGCGTTGACCGTGACACCTTTGGGTGCGAGTTCGAGCGCGAGCTGTCGCGTGTGAGATTCCAACGCGGACTTGGCAGCCGATACCGCGCCGTATGCGCGGATCACGCGCGTCGACCCGGACGACGTCATCGAGAAGATCCGGCCGCCGCGAGCCATCAAGTCACGATTGGTGAGGTCCTGCGCCCAATACACCAACGAGTGCGCCATGACATCGAGAGTCATCTCTATGTTTGCCTTGGACAATACGTCGTCACCGATGTAGGGCTTGAGGGTGCCAAATGCGAGCGAGTGCATGAGCACAGCCACCGTGCCGCCGTGCTCCGCGAGATCGGCCCCGATCGCGTCCAGCACGTCCGCCCGCTTCCCTTCGTCCGCCGCGTTGACGTTGAAGTACAGCGCTCTCCGGCCGGCCGTATGGATGTCCTCCTTGATTGCCTCGACTCTCTGAAGCCCGGCCTTGCGATCGAGATGCACGCCAGCTATGTCGTAGCCGGCCTTGGCGAGCGCCTTGACGCAGGCTTCTCCAAAACCGCTCGAGGCACCCAAGATCAATGCCCAGCGCGGCGTCGTCGTCTGCGCGTGCGTCATGGGTCCCTCCATCCCTGGGAGCGAATGCTACCGATGGTCATGGCGACCGCGGAAGTTAGTCCATGAAGATTCACGTCGCCATTGCGATCGGATTGGTCGCGGGGCTTCTCTTGGGTGTTCTGGCATCGGCCACGGGTAGCCCACTGCTCATGGATTTCGCGTTGGGCGTAGCGCCCATTGGCACCGCATTTGTTAACCTGCTCAGAATGGTCGTCGTGCCACTGGTCGCCGCGACGCTTTTCGTGGGTGTGGCCGGACTTGGAGATCTCAAGACCCTTGGTCGGCTTGGCGCGTTCACGGTCGCCTTCTTCGCGGGGACTACCGTCATCAGCATTCTGATCGGCATGGGCACGATGACCCTCATGCTGCCTCTCGCCAGCGAAGCGGTGCGGGGCGTAGCGGCTACAGCCACTGCGGATGTGCCGACACTGCCGGGACCCGTGGACTTCCTGCTCGGACTCATACCGGCGAATCCCTTCAAAGCCGCGGCCGATGGCGCGTTGCTACCACTGATCGTGTTCACCTGTTTCTTCGGCGCCGCTGTCGGGGCACTCCCCACCGAGCACCGCGCCCGGCTGATCCAGCTGGGCGACTCCGTGGTCGCCGCTATGGTCAAGTTGGTGCACTGGGTACTCTGGACCGCTCCGATCGGCGTGTTCGCGCTGGCGGCTCCCGTTACAGCACAATCGGGTTGGGCCATGCTGCAGAGTCTGGGAGTGTTCGTGCTGGCCGTCGTGATCGGCCTCTTCGTGTTCGTGGGGATCATTTACGTGCCTGCTGTGAAATACTTCTCATCACTGAGCGTCGGCGATTTTCTCCGCGAGTGCATCGAACCCCAGTTGATTGCGTTCGCGACGACCAGTCAGGCGGCGACGGTGCCGGCGATGCTTGAAAGTGCGGACCGATTGGGATTATCGCGGACGGCAGCGAGTTTCGTCATCGCCCTTGGTGCAGCCGTGGGCCGAGCAGGCAGTGCCCTCTTTCAGGGGACCGGGATTGTCTTTCTCGCCTGGTTGTTCGGGGCACCGCTCCCCATCGAGGCCGTAGGCGTGGCCGTGCTCGCGACAGCGCTCGTCTCCATCACCGTCGCGGGTGTACCAAGCGCTAGCGTTCTCACGCTCGCTCCGGCACTCGGCACGGTAGGCGTTCCCTTGGACGGGCTGGGGGTTCTGCTTGGTGTGGATCGCATTCCCGACATGTTCAGGACTGCCACCAACGTGACGGGTACGATGACCGCAGCATCCATCCTGGATCGCATCACGAAAGGTGACCAGCCTGAAGCCGCGTGAGGGCGAGTGAACCATGCTTTATCGCCTGCTCGCCAACATGGTCGTCATACTGCACGTCGGGTTCGTGGTCTTCGTGGTGCTCGGAGGATTCCTGGTCTGGAGATGGCAGAGGGTAGCGTGGGTCCACGTGCCGGCTGCCCTCTGGGGAGCCGCCATCGAGTTCGTGGGTTGGGTCTGCCCCCTCACGCCCCTCGAGAACTATTTCCGCCGCCTCGCCGGACAGGCCGGATACGCGGGCGGCTTCGTCGAGCACTACGTCATCCCGATGCTCTACCCCACAGATTGGACGCCTTCACTGCGTATCGTGCTGGGCTCCCTCGTCGTCCTCGTAAACGTGCTTGCCTACGGCTTATACTTCTGGCGCTTCGCCAAACACGACCGTCCACCTTCCTCGAGCTGAACCAAGGGATGCCGTGAGTGATTTTCCCGCACTGATCCCCCGGGATGTAATCTTTGGAAACCCCGAGAAGGCCGACCCGCAGATTTCGCCGGACGGCAACCGCATGGCCTATCTCGCGCCAGTTGATGGCGTGTTGAACGTGTGGGTGGGCGATCCCGCGAGCGGAACGTACGCACCAGTTACAAAGGACACGGACCGCGGTGTCCGCGCCTATTTCTGGGCACACGACGGTCACCACCTAATGTACCTGCAGGACAAGGGCGGCGACGAGAACTGGCGGCTCTACAAGGTCGACCTCAACACCCGCGAGGTACACGACCTCACGCCGTACGATAAGGTGCAGGTGCAGATTGTCGCACGCGATAAGGACCATCCGCACGAGCTACTCATCGGGATGAACAAGGACGACGAGCGGCTACACGATGTTTACCACTTGGATTTGCGCACCAATGCACTGCAGAGGGTGGCCGAGAATCCAGGTGATGTGATCGGATGGCTTGCCGATGCCAACCTCGCCGTCCGCGCATGCATGGCAGCTGCGGCTGGCGGCGCAATGGAGTTACGCGTGCGGTCGGATTCGAACGGTGAATGGCGGCAACTCCTGAGATGGGAATCGGAAGACGCGCTGACTAGTTCCCCGCTAAGTTTCACTAAGGACGGGGCCGCCCTCTACGTCGTCGATTCCTCTGAGGCCAACGCAGCGGAACTCGTGCGGCTCGACATCAATACCGCCGAGCGTTCGAAGATTGCCAGCGACCCCGAGTACGACGTCGCTGACGTGCTTATCCACCCGGACACGCGTGAGATTCAGATGGTGGCGTTCGTGCGGGCTCGTGAAGAATGGACTGTCTTGGACGATTCCATCCGGGTGGACGTCGACCAGGTACGTGCACTCAATCCCGGCGACTTCAGCATCACCTCTCGTACCCTGGACGACCGTGTCTGGATCGCTGGCTTCACCGAAGACGACCAACCCGTCTCGTTCTATCGATTCGATCGCGCCACCGGTGAGTCGACCTTCCTGTTCCACAACCGACAGGAACTGACCCGGTACACGCTGGCACCGATGACACCCGTTTCGTTCAGCTCCCGTGACGGTTTCACGATTCATGGGTACCTCACGATCCCGCCGGGCGTCGGACCGGAGCCGATGCCAATGGTGCTCAACGTGCACGGCGGTCCTTGGCACCGGGACGTATGGGGCTACGGCCCAGAGGCGCAGTGGCTCGCAAATCGCGCTTACGCCTGCCTACAGGTGAACTTCCGTGGCTCTACCGGCTACGGGAAGAAGTTCCTGAACGCGGGCGACCGCGAGTGGGGCGGCAAGATGCACGACGATTTAGTCGATGCCGTGCATTGGGCGATCGCAGAAGGCGTAGCTGACCCCGAGAAGATAGCGATCTACGGCGGATCCTACGGTGGGTTTGCGGCGTTGACCGGCGCTACCCGTACACCCGATCTCTTTGCATGTGCCGTGTCCATCGTCGGCCCTAGCAATCTCATCACCTTCATTCAGACCATCCCACCGTACTGGGAGGGCTACCTGGAGATGCTGCATCGGCGCGTGGGACACCCGGAGCAGGACCGGGAATTCCTCGAGTCACGCTCGCCCCTCACGTACGTCCACGATATCCGCATCCCGATGCTCATTGCGCAGGGCGCGAACGACCCACGTGTGAAGGAATCTGAATCCGAGCAAATCGTGAATGCCATGGAGGAAAAGAATATCGATCACGAGTATCTGCTGTTTCCCGACGAGGGTCATGGGTTTGCGAAGCCGGAGAATCGGTTGAGATTCTACGCGGCAGCGGAGCAGTTTCTCGCTAAACACCTTGGTGGACGGTTCGAGGAGTAACGCGTGGCCGTAGTCATCCTCAGCGTTGGGCTCTTGGTGTTCTTCGGCCATTTCCTGGCCGACTTCTTTCAACGCACTAAGGTCCCGGACGTCTTGATCCTCATGTTGGCCGGCATCGTGCTTGGACCGGTGACAGGGTGGGTGGAGCCATCCGATTTTGGCGCAGTCGGTCCGGTGTTCACCACGCTCGCATTAATCATTATTCTGTTCGAGGGCGGGATTCATCTGAACATCCGAACTCTCGGAGCTGCGGCGAGCGATACGCTGGCAATTTCGCTCAGCACGTTCGTCATCACGGTCTTGTTGCTCGCCTACGTTGCGGACCTGCTCCTCCCGATCGACTTCCGTACCGCGCTCCTGCTCGGGACGATTCTCGGCGGCACGTCGTCGGCCGTCGTGGTACCGCTCATTCGCGTCCTCAAGATGGCCACCCTGCCGAGCACAATTCTGTTTCTCGAATCGGCGATCACGGACATTCTGGTCATTGTGCTGGCCTTGGGTTTGCTCGAAGCCTTGGTCGCCACGGGATCCAACCTGTCCACGGCGTCTCTGAGCATCGACATCGCGCTGTCGTTTGTGGTGGCTGGTCTGATCGGCACGGCTGGTGCCTTCGTGTGGTCGGCGATCCTCGAGCGTATTCGCCGCGTGCCTAATACCGTGTTTACGACTATTGCCTACGTCTTTATTCTCTATGGGACCGCCGAGCTCCTCGGCTACAGTGGTGCGATCGCGGCGCTCGCATTCGGTATTGCCGTCGCCAACTTTCCAAACATCCCGGAGCGGCTGGTCGGCAAGCTGTTCGCGTTTCGACTCAGCGCACTGAGCGAGCACGAACGCGCGTTCTTTGGCGAGGCCGTGTTCCTCGTCAAAACATTCTTCTTCGTGTATTTGGGTGCGTCGATCACGTTCGACCGTTGGCAGGATGGTGCCATCGCATTGCTCATCGTGGCCACCGTGCTCATTGCGAGGCTACCGGTGATTCGCCTGTTGGCTCCGAAGGCAACCAGCCGACGTGACGGGGCGCTGATGACGGCGTTAGTGCCAAAGGGACTCGCGTCGGCAGTCTTAGCATCGATCCCAGTTCAACGTGGCCTGCCCGAGGGAGGTGTAATCGCGGCGGTGGTCTACCCCGCGATCTTCTTCAGCATCGTCGCGTGCGCGGTACTGGTCTTTCTCGTCGAGCGTGGGTCGTTGGTCGTACTGACCGATGGCTGGCTCGGCAAGCTACCCGTCGAGCAGCCGAGCGAGGCAGAAGAAACTCCCATCGCGTTGTCGCCGTTGGATCCGTTCGCCTTGGAGACAGCCGCCGAGGTGCACGACCCACACGTCGTTAGCCTCGAACCGAAACCAGTGCAGCCGGCACCGCCCTCGTCGCCAGAGTCGGCAACCCCAGAGGCGCCCCCAACCGACTAGCGCCTAACGAATCGTGTGCAGTAGACCGGCGGCAAGTGGGTCGAGACCGTGATCCATGAATTGCCGCCGTCTTCCGAAACCCACAACGATCCGGTCGTACTCCCGAACACGAGGCGTTCACCCGATTCATCCACGTCCATCGCATGCCGGAACACGAGATCGTAGGCGTGGTGCTGCGGTAATCCCTCGCGCAGCACGTCGAACGACACCCCGCCGTCGCGTGTCCGCGTGACGACGACCTTACCGTCGACCGGCAGCCGCTGCTCGTCGTCGATCGCCGGCACGAACCACGCGGTGTCCGGGTCCTCGGGATGCACCGCTACAGCGAATCCGAAGTTCGAGGGAGGCACGTCCTTCACCTCTTGCCACGTCTTCGCCCCGTCCGTGGTCCGGAAGACGCCGTTGTGATGCTGCACCCACATGGCGTCCGGATGGGCGTCGCACCGCGCGATGCGATGCGGATCTTGAATCGTGGGATCGTTCTTGCGATCGGGCGGCATGTACTCGGCCCACATTCCGTCCGCACGAAGATCCCAGCTCATGCCACCATCCAACGTCTCCCAAACGCCACCGCACGACACACCCAGCACCAGGCGATTTGAGTCTCGCGGATCCACCGTGACCGAGTGAATGCCGGGATAGTCGTAGCCGCCGCCAAACCACTCCTTACGGCGTGGGTCCTCCCACAGAGACAACACCATCTGCCACGAGGTGCCGCCATCGTCGCTCTTGAATAGGCCGCCAGGAATGGTCCCACCCCACACGACGCCAGGTTGATCCGAACCACCCGCCGTGAGTTCCCAAATCAAGCCGAGCTTCCAGGGCCACTCGCGCCCGAACGCGTCGCGATCGGGCTCGGCGCCTTCCTCTCGTTCGGGGTACGCGGGCGCATCGCACTCTTCCCACGTGCTGCCATTGTCCGTCGAGCGGTGGAGTTTCCCGCCGAAGTGTCCGTGCGCGAGTGCGGCCAGGATCGTGTCGTTACGCGGGTCGGCTAACACCATCGGCACGTGGTCCGACAGGAACGCGGTGTCGACGACGTCCCATCCGCCCGTGCCGTCGCGCTCGACCGTAAAGAGACCCTTCCGCGTACCAACGTGGATGCGGTCACTCATGCTAGCCTCCTGACAGTGCTTGCATCACGTACACTTCTGCGTCATCAGGCACTGGATCCGAGAGCTTCTCGCGATCCTTCACGGCGCGGCCGTTGACGAAGATCACCATGTGATGGCGGAGCGCGCCTTGTTCGTCGAGCACGTACGCCAGTGCTCGCTCGTTGCCTTGGAACGCCGAGTCGAGCACGGCGCGCACCGTGTTACCGGGAACGCTCCGGGCAGGGCAGTCCACGTGGCTCTCCAAGTGAGTCGTAAACGCGATGTTCGGCACGAGGGCGCTCCTGTCACCTGTTCGTAGGTCGGTGCGAAGTGTCCGCATTGAGCCGTCGAATATACCGCGCTGGCACCAAGCCAGAAGGAGAGTAGCTTGGGTTTCATGAGCGAGCTTGTTCACCTCGTGTACGAGCGGCCCGGCAAGGACGTGACCACCTTCGACGAGTGGTTGGTCCTGGACCGGCCCGACGCGAAGGTGTTGCTACTCGAGCGGTACGAAGGCGAAGGGGGCGCGATGCTGGCCCATGGGTCGCCCATCGTGTGGTATGTGTTTCCCGAAAAGTGGCACAGCATCGGACGCTTTCACGATGCCGATGAGAATCTCACCGGTTGGTACACCAACTTCTGCATGCCTGTCGAGATGAAGGGCACCCACTGGCACACCCGCGATCTGTTCTTGGACCTCTGGCAGCCGGTTGAGGGCGATCCCATGTGGCTCGATGAGGACGAGCTGGCGGACGCTCTGCAATCGAAGCTCGTCGATAAGGCAACGCACAAGCGGCTCAAGAACGAGCGGGCATTGATCGACATGCAGGTGAAGGCAGGTGAGTGGCCGCCGGCCATTGCACGAGATGTGGGTCTGGAGCAGGTCCGAGCACTCAAGAAGAGCTAGTGCGCGTAAAAAGGGTGTGGGGTCGCGATGATCTGACGACGGTTCTCTGAGTTCTTGACTCTACAGTGGTCTCGCGATGGCGAGCACCACTACTGGACGACTCAGCGCCGTGCGGAAGATCCAGGATCTTCCAGATCTTTTTGGTGCCCTTGGCTACGAACCACAGTTCCTTCCGTTCGACGACGGTCATTTCATCGTGGCGCGTTGGCACGGGTTCCGGGTCGCGGCAGTCCTTTCGGACACGCCATCCAGCACCGCTCGAGGCCTCGCGCGGCTGATCGCCACTCGGGGCCTACGGGGCATGGCGTGCGCGTTAGGCCACGACACACTGTGCCTAGCAGCGCCGCACATCGGAAGCCTGTCGACCACCAAGGCCTACCGCATCCCGCTTCTTGGCGCCAACGCCGAGCAGTTGGATCTCCTCGAGGCCATCCGGCCGGATCGCCAAGCCAACGCCCTCAATCATGCCCTTCGCATCAGTGAGCTGCTCAGCACTGAAGCAGCGGGCGATCGATTCTTTCGAGCGCTCGGGACCATTCTCGGCACCATGGCCAACGAACTCGATCCAAAGATTCCTGTCGATGACCGACGGAACGTGGCGTTGCTGTCGGTTACGCGAATCCTGTTTCTCTATTTCGTTCAAGCCAAGGGCTGGCTGAACGGGGAACGCCGGTTTCTCCGCCGCCATCTGGACGAAGCCTTAGCCGGGGGGCACGCGTTTCATGCCCAGGTCCTGGACCCGCTCTTCTTCGACACGCTCAATCGGCCTCACAGCGAGCGGCGCCAATCCCGCTTCGCCGGCGTCCCCTACCTCAACGGCGGGTTGTTCCAGCTGCATCGGCTCGAACGGATGACGTCGGGCAGGCATCTCTCCAATGATCTGTGGCGTCGTGCGTTCGACGAAATCTTTGAGAAGTTTCGGTTTTGCGTTCGTGAAGCCGACGAAGTTGATGCTATCGCGCCCGACATGCTTGGGCGTGTCTTCGAACGCCTGATGGCGACAGATCAACGTCGCACGAGCGGCACCTACTACACACCCGAATCTCTTGTGCAACAAATAGTAGAGACGGCGATCGACACTGCACTCGGACCAAGGCGGGCGAATTCCTGGCAAGGGCGTCTCCATGCGGTTCGGATCCTCGATCCTGCATGCGGGTCCGGCGCGTTCCTGCTGGGGGCCCTCGAACACCTTGCGAAAATCCACACTGGCAACTGGAACGGGCGACCGTTGTCTGGTTGTCTTCTGCGTCGGAACATCCTCGAACGGAATCTGTTTGGAGTCGATCTAGATCCGACTGCCGTTCGGCTTGCGGAACTTCGCTTGTGGCTCGCACTCATCGCGGACGACGCAGAGTCAATGGTTCAAAATGTCTCTCCTCTTCCAAACTTGGACGGCGTGGTTCAGCAAGGCGATGCTCTGCTTGATCCCTTAGCCGCTACCCGGGCGCTATCCGTACCGACGTCGTTCGCGAGTAAGGCAGAGTGTGAAAGCGCCGAGCGCACCCGCCGAACGTTGTTCCAGGCCCGTGGATCCGAGTATCGTCGTCTCATCCGCGAACTCAGAGTTCAAGAAATCGAACTCACAAAAGAGTTGATCGGGCGATCGACCGCGGCACTCGATCTGCGACTCGAGGAACTCGCCGAACTCGAAAACCGGAAGGATCTTTTCGGCCAGCGAGTCGGGCCAAACGCTGCCGTTCAAGCGAAGCGCAAAGTCCTCCAAGGAACTCTGAGCACGCTCGACCGGTGGAGGAGCGCCCTTGGGGACGGTGCCGTGCCTTTCTTTTCCTTCGAGGTCCGGGTTCCCAAAACAATGCGGCGCGGTGGTTTCGACGTGGTAGTGGGGAATCCACCATGGGTCCGTGCCGAGCGGCTTGTGCCAGAGGCAAGACGCGCCCTGAGGAGCCGCTTTACGTGGTGGAAGGGAAGCTCAAGTCACGGATACGCTCATCTCCCAGATCTTGCGCTCGCGTTCCTTCAGAGGGGGCTGGAGCTGACGCGGCCCGGCGGAGTGTTGGCATTCCTTGTCCCCAGCAAGCTGGCAACGGCCGGATACGCCGAATCCGCTCGGCACGCACTAGTGCGAGAAACCACGATCAAGTACCTCCATCGAGTTCCACAATCAGAGTCCAAGCGGTTCGAAGCAACAACGTATCCACTGGCCATCGTGCTCCAGCGCGATCGTCCCACGCCCGACAACCGTCTTGCGCTGGATCTGAAATCCTCGAAGACCGTCAGTCAGCACTCGATGAGGGGACACGGGCCTTGGATACTCCTGCCAGATCATGAGCGCCGGGCACTTCACACCTTTCTCGAGTCGGCTGAGCCGATGTCAAGCTTCACTCGTGCCTCGCTGGGACTGAAAACTGGAGCAGATCACGTATTCGTCGGCACACCAATGCAACGGAGAGGCCGGTTGTGGCAGGTCAGCTTCGGGTCCGAGGAATCGTGGATCGAAGGTGAGGTGATTCGCCCGGCAGTGCGGGGGCGCGACGTGAGTGCGTTCGACGTTCGGACGCCGAAGGTCGTCATCTGGGCCGGCGATGCCTCAGGCAATCCGAAAGAGGCGATGCCTGAGCTCGCGCTGGCCTATATCGCAGCTCATGCACCGGTGCTCAGGGCCCGCGCTGACTACCGAGGCGGACCGCTTTGGTCGGTGTTCCGAACAAAGGTGGCGCGCGTGACACACCGCGTCGTGTGGCCCGATATCGCACAACGCCCGAGAGTGGTCTATCTGGAAGCGGGACAAAACCACACCGCGTTGCCGCTCAACTCCTGCTATTGCGCGCCCGCAGCTTCCGCAAACGAAGCCCATGTCATGACGGCCGTACTCAATTCAACGTGGACAATCCCGTACGTCCGGTCCGTCGCAGATGAAGCACGTGGAGATTACCGCAGACTGAACGCGCGAGTGATGAATCGGGTGCCTATTCCGAGGGGGCAAGCCCGATGTCAAACAGTCATCGAGATCAGTCGAGATGCTCACCAGAAGGGACACGCAAACCAAGATGACCTGGACGAAGTTGTCGCGGAGGCGCTGGAGCTCACGCCCGCAACACGCAACAAGCTCCGAGCAATGGCCAGGACTGCGTGCCGTTGACCTGAACGTGGTGCGCGAGCCCTTCTTGTGGAAACTGAATCGGGCAGAGCCCCAGTCTCCTGACACGATTTTTCAGCGCATTCGGCGTGCGACGGCTGGTCCCATTGCATCGGGGTGGCATCCGCCTGCCTGGCTTCTCCCCCATCAGATCCCAGCGGCAATACGAATTGCCGGCAGCCTGCGGGAATTCAACGGCGCCTTTCTTTCCGATGCGGTTGGATTGGGTAAGACGTACGTAGCGCTATCAGTGGCTTCGCGCTATGCAACCAGGACTGTCTTGGCTCCGGCCGTCCTTCGATCTCAGTGGAAATCGGTAGCGCAATCGGTGGGCGTGCCCATCACCATTCAGAGCCACGAAGCGCTGAGTCACGGGGCACACCTCACCCCTTCGGCATTGGTCGTTATTGATGAGGCACACCGACTTCGGAACGCGGCCACGCGACGGTACGACCGACTGGCGCGCGATCTTCAAGGCGCGGCGGTGCTCTGCGTCACGGCCACTCCTGTGGTCAATCACCTTCAAGATCTAGCGAATCTGCTGCGCCTGTTCCTGTCTGATGGAGCACTTGGCTTCTTGGGCGTCCCTTCTATTCAAGAATCGGCAGCTGGTCGACGGGGCACGTTACTGCAAAAGGCCGTGGCACCTCTGATCGTGGCTCGTTCATCGAGGACGATCAACGCGCCCGACAATGCGCTGCCGGCAGTTAACGATCACGCGGTCATCCTGAAATCGACACTGCCACCTGGCCAGCTCGAGCATGTGCTTGCCGGCATCGACGCACTCGACTTTCCGACATTCGGCACATCCAGCGAGCGCACACTGCTTCGCCACCACCTGCTCTACCGACTCGCGTCGTCACCTGCTGCATATTCCGAATCGCTACATAGACACCTGATATACCTGGATCGAGCGATCATCGCTGGGCGAAGCGGAGAGCGCCTGAAGCGCGGAGAGTCCCGTCGTCTATTCGGGTCCCGCGATGACCTGCAGTTCGAACTCCCGTTGCCAAGTATAGGAGACATTGTTCCGGTCGACGCCTTGGAGACCGAGCGGGCCCGCGTACGACGACTCCTACACGAGAACGGATTTCGCACGGCCAACAATCCCAAGGCCAATCACCTGCAGTCTCTGCTACGTTCCCGGAATGCGATGAAGACCATCGTATTCACGTCCGCAACGTCCACCGCCCTGGATCTTGCGAACCGGTTGGGATGGAGCAGCGTGGCCGTGGTAAGCGGAGGCAACGCATGGATTGCGAGCGGTCGCTGTCGCGCGGACGATGCACTCGACTGGTTTGCACCTGCAGCGAGGAAACGTCCCCGCCAACACCGGCGGCTTAAGCTGAAAGTGCTGATCGCAACAGACATCGCCAGCGAAGGTCTGGATCTTCATGACGCTGACGCGGTCGTGCATTACGATATCCCTTGGACACCCCTCCGCCTCGCACAGCGCCTTGGCCGAGTCCGTCGCCTGGGCGCCAAGCATCGTGTAGCGCACGTCTTTTGGTACGCACCACCCGCCTGCTTGGAGGAGAGGCTCTGCCTACGGGACCGGATCGAGGGGAAGGTCGAGACGCAAATCCAGACTACTGTCACTACTTCCAGTCTAGTCGGCGAATCAGCCATTTGGAGTGCACAACTCGAATCGCGAGAGGATCTCGCCAATCTCAGTGCGGCAACGAAGCATACGCGACTGGGCCTCTCCGTCGTCAGCGGGCCCCTTGCCGTCATAGCAGCCATTCGCTGGTCTACCAGCGTTGGGAGCATTCCGGAGGTCGTCGCGCTCGGGGGTAGGCACCTGAATGTACTCCACGACTTTCAGGAGGTTGCGCGTCTGGTGGAAAGGCTTCGCATGGCCGACCCGATCAACGCTCAACCCCCATCGCGGGCCATGGAGGCTTTCATCCAACTCCTTCGCTCTCGCTTGCGCGCCGCAATGCTCCCCGCGGAAGGAAGAGAAGCGCGGGACCTCAGCAGAGAGATCCTCTCAAAGGCGCCAGCGGCACACGTGAACAGAAACACAGAAACCCTTGATTGCCTAAACGAGGTGCTGGACCGGCTGGGCCATGGTCTTCCAGTTGGTCCCGAACGCGAACTCGCAACGCTCCTGCACAGCAACGCGTTCGCTTCCCTCCGCCACTGGATCACAGAAGCCAATTATCGGGTCCACCCGACTGACTTCACCGTCGAGGGTGTGCTCTTTGGAGACGGCACGCTCACGACCTGACCCTTTGCACCAACCCCCGGTCCTTCACATCTTCCAACTACTCACTCACCGGACGCCCGCGATGTCGCTCAAGACCCGCATCATCGAGATGGTTGGGTTTGCACCGCTCTCCCACCGGCCGCCACTCTCGGCACGGTTCTGGATCTACTGCTCCGCGGCCTACCTGATTCCGGTCGTTGTCCAGGTCGCATTGCCGGAGGACCCGACCCTTACGGACGAGTTGGTATGGCTTGTTACGCTCGCACCGGCGTTTCTCTTGTCGCTGCACTACGGACTCAAAGGTGCGTTTGCCGGTCTCACCATGGGCACAGCCCTATTCATGGTTGTCCAGACCGTGGTAGCGCTGAACTACACACCGGATGACTGGCGGATTACGGTACCGATCTACATCGCCTACGGTACGCTTGCGATCAGCGTAGGGTGGTTGTCAGAGGAGTTACACAACTACTACCGTCGCGCACTCCAGAATGAGCGCATGGCAGCCATTGGCCAGTTTGCCATCGCTATTCGGCATGAGATCAATAACGCGCTCACCGCCATTGTCACCGAAAGCCAGTTGCTGTCGGATCAGGAATCCAGCCTCACCGAAGATCAAAAGGAATCGGCCCAAGCCATTCACGACGCGGCCATACGCATCGCAGGGAACGTGCGGAAGATTACGAGCCTGGCAGATGCACCGGTGACGACCTACACGGGCGACGTCATGATGGTTGATTTCGCGGCAGCGAAAACCAAGAAGGCGGAGCCGGCCTAGCCACCCGCCGCACGTGTGCCATTGTCCTCGTCATAATAGTCGAGCTTGTGCAGCGGCATCACCACACTCGAGAGCACGTTGAGGACGTGACCACCGATACGCTTGTAGAATCTCGCACCCAACACGACCGCGGCAGCGGTCGCCGCATCGTAGTCGCTGTGGGCGACACGCGTGATCAACACATCGCACCGCTGCGCCATGTCCCGCCCTTGCTGAATGAGCACGAGCGCCTGCTCCTGATCTGAGTTCGCAAAGGCGTCTTTCCCCTGGCCAAACGCGGATTCAACCCCAGCGCGGACCTCCGCAAGCTCTGCCACGATGTCATCATCGGGCAGCGGCTCGGGTCGAAAGTCATCCACCTCGGTCAGGTTCTTGGCATAGTCGCCGATCCGCTCAACGTCCTTGACCAGACTGATGAGCACGAGACAGTACGGTAGATTGGCGCTGGTCCCGCGCAGCGAGAGGTGGGCGATCACCTGCTTGCGGATGGCCCGCTGCAACTTGTTGATCTCCACGTCACGCTTGTAGACGCGCGTGCGGTCTTCGGCTGAACTCTGCGGGCTGAAATACAGCTCGCCCGCCTCGCACGTCAGATGATAGGCCATCTCAAACATCTTCAAAAAGTTCTGGCCCATTTCCTCGAGCGGCTTCGCCGAACGGAAGAACGTGAGTAACTCGTGCAGCATACTACCCCCTCCGGTCTACCCGAGTACCTGGTTGAGCACGGCAAACAGCGCAGGCACACCGTAGAAGAGAATGAGAACATAGAGTAGAGCCCACCGGCGCGATTCCACCGCGACCGTGGCCAGACGCTCGGCCGCCAGGACCGGAATGTCGCGAGTGCGTTTAGACGGTAAGATCAGCAGGGTCGCGCTCAAGTTGAAGAGCAAATGCACGACCGCGATCGTGATCCCCGCTGAAGCATTCTCCCCGGTCGCTGCCAACGCTGCCAATGCAGCGGTCACCGTCGTACCGATATTCGCACCCACTGTGATCGGAAACGCCTGGCGCACCGTGATGAGCGCCGCACCTGCGAGCGGCACCAATAATGACGTCGTGATCGAACTGGACTGTACCATCACCGTCACGACGATACCGATGATCATGGCGAGCAGCGGGGCCTGCTCGAGTCCGCGTGACACCAATCCCTCGACCCGCGACCGCATGACCGAGCGCATGACCCGCACGAGGAGATAGAGTGCCGTGAAGATCAAGCTGGCGCTGATAACGATGAGTGTTGTGCCCTGCGCCCCAGGGCCGTCAAAGACAAGCGCGATCCCGCTCTTGACCGGCGCCAGCGCGGCCTTGAGCGCATTCTTGATCGGGCTCTCGTACTCGACGCCCCCGAGCCCGGTGAGCGACGAGGAGAGGGCGGTCGCGGTGCGGCGCAGGTATCCCGTCAGCATCTCGATCGGGAGAAACACGGCAACGGCAATGAAATTGAAGAAGTCGTGACATGTGGCGACCGCAAAAGCGCGGCGGAACTCTTCGGGCCGCCCGATGTGACCCAGCGAGACGATCGTGTTGGTCACCGTCGTCCCGATGTTCGCGCCCATGATCATCGCGACCGCATTGGCAACGGGTAGCGGATTCTCGGGAGCGGCAACCAGTCCCACGATCAACGAAGTGGAAACCGATGAACTCTGCACCAGCGTGGTCGCGAGAATGCCGACCATCAGCCCCATGAACGGATTCTCGGTGGCCGCAAAGAAACTTTCGAGGAGCCCGCTGCCCAGCGATTTGAACCCGTCGCCCAACCCGTTCACGCCAAGGAGGAAGACGAAGAGCAACGCGATCACCGCTAGCACGCGGAGCGCTGGGTGCGTCCGCGTCAGTGGCGACGGCTGAGATGCGGGAGCGCGTTGTGCGTTCAAAGGATGAGCAGGCGAGTGGCGAGAATCCGCTCTATGCGCGAAAGAGTCGGCAGAAATGTAACGGCAAAACTATGGTTGGATAGAAGCTCCCAAAGGCGGGGTTGCAGCACCCCGTTTTCGGCTTATATTCGGGAATAGATGCCCGAACAAATACCGAAGACCGCCCGGCGGCCGGGTGGCGAACTGCAGTTCAATCCGAGGCCGGATCACCCCCGGTATCCCCGTGAAACCTGGGGATCCGGGTCGATCTGCCCAGAATGCGGGGGGCCGGTGGCCCACGCGTCGACCTGCCTGTATTGCCTGTCGTGCGGTTGGGGACGCTGCGGGTGACGGCCGGCTCCGAGCCCACCTTGTTCGCGCTCCCGCAGCACGCGGAAAGCGCCCTGTCCGTTGTCGCCGAGCGGCGGCGCGGCACGAAGTTCGTTGAGCTTCCCTGCCAATCGATCATCAACACTCCCGAATCGACCGGCATGGAGTTCTGGTCGGTCAATCCCTATGTCGGATGTGAATTCGGGTGTTCGTATTGTTACGCCCGCTTCGCACACACGTACGTGGTCGACCGTGCGCGCACGCGCGGTCGCCTGCACGTTCCGCTCGGTCGCGAGCCGTTCGAGCAACGCATCTTCGTGAAACGCCGCTCGTCGGTGTTGCGTGCGCTGGATATCGACCTACGAAAGTTCCGGCGTCGAAAAATTCGTGACGGAACCCAGACGCTGCTCATCGGTAGTGGCACCGATCCTTACCAGCCCGCCGAGCGCCTGTACCAGATCACGCGAACCATCCTCGACCGGTTGCGCGCCGAGCGTGGCATCCGCATCGGGATCATTACGAAGAGTCCGCTGATCTGTCGCGACCTCGACCTGCTCAAAGAAGTCGGACGGCGCAACCTCGTCTCCGTTTATATCTCACTCATCAGCGCCGACATCAGCGTCATCAAGCAGTTCGAGGCCCGCTCCCCTATGCCGCACGCTCGGCTCCGTGCACTGCAGAAGCTCACGGGTAACGGCATTCGCGCCGGTCTGCTCGTGGCACCGGTGCTTCCCGGTATTACGGACACGGTTCCACAAATCGAACTACTCATGACCGAAGCGCGGGCGGCTGGAGCGCACTTCGCCCATCCCGTACCGCTCAGGATGTACGCCGACACCCGTGCGCGCGTGTTTCCAATTCTGGCTAAAGTCTATCCGCACTTCGTTGCCCGCTACAAAGAAAACTATTATCACGATCAAAATGTCTCCGACATCTACCATGAGGCACTGCGCGCGCGGTTTCGAGAGATCGGACAGCGATTCGGTATTCACGACACCGGGAGTGAGCGTGATTACACCAAGCCACCGACCGTCCCGTCGCCGCAACTCACGCTCTGGCAGTCCTGATGCCGTCGGCCACACTCACCAGCGATTGGGCGGCGTGTCTCTGGATCCCCCTGTTTCCGCTGCGCTGCGAGGTGCTGCGGCGCACTGATCTCGCGCACAAACCACTCGCGTTACTCTCGTCGACCGATACGCGGCGCGTCTGGCAGGTGGCACCCTCCGCGCGGCGCGCGGGAGTCTCCGCAGGGATGACCGTGAGTCAATCCATCGGACTCTGTCCCGCGCTGACGTTGGTCGAGCCCGATCCCGTGTATTACGACGAACAATTCACGCACATTGTGAGCGCGCTGGCCAACGTGAGTCCGGTAGTCGAACCCGTCGAACTCGGCCGCGCCTTCATCGGCGTCGATGGGCTGGAGCGACTGGTGGGCTCGCCACGACAGCAGTTGGCTGCCATCGAGCGTGCCATCAACACGCGCGCGCCTTGGTCGAACGTGGCTCGACTGGGGTGGGGCCGTGGGAGATTCGTCGCGTGGGTAGCGGCCGCACGAGCCAAACCCCGGTCACCGGTCATCGTGCACGATACCGACGCTCCAACCTTCGTTGCCTCTCAGCCGACGGCCGTTCTCCCTGTGCTCCCCGATACGCATCGCCGTTTGGTGCAACTCGGGCTCAAGACCTTGCAGGACGTCGCACGGCTACCCGAGGTCGCCATGGTCTCGCAATTTGGCCGAGAAGGCCGTGACGCGTGGCGCCTGGCCAGCGGCATCACACAGGATCCGGTCGTCGGCCTCGAACATCCCGAACCCATCACGGCCTCGCTCCACTTTTCCGTCGCTATTGCCGATCGACTCATGCTCGTGCACGCGCTCGAGAAACTCGTCGAGCGTGCGCTCGAACATCCACGACGTATCGGCTGGCGCGTGCAGGCCGCTCGTGTGCGGGCACAGCTCGAACACGCGGCGTCTTGGCTCACCGATGTGACGTACAAGGATCCCGCCGCGCTCAGTGAGCGAATCGTTGCACCGCTGCAAGCTCGACTCGAGCAATCACCGCCGACCGGCGCAGTGGAACATCTCACCGTGGAGTTCACGGACTTCGCACGTGGCACGCAAGAGCTACAACTGTTCGCGCGTGATGCCGCCAGCGCCGTCCGTGCAGGGCGGCGCCAGGCGCTTAGGCGAGCGGCTACGGAAATCACGCATCGTATGAAACGACCAATGCTCCACCACATCATCGAGGTACAACCATGGTCGCGCATTCCCGAGCGCCGATACGCGTTGATCGACTTCGAGCACTGAACGAGCCTACCCGCATCGCCGTCGAGACAGATCACCAGCAACGGCTTGTCGCCATCGTCTACCACCGGAAGCCTGCTGACGAGCAACCCGAGCGTGTCGGTGTCGAGGCAGTGGTCGATTCCTGGCGTATCGACGATGAGTGGTGGCGCAACCCAATCAGCCGCCGCTACCTCGACGTCGTGCTGACAGGCGGTGGTCATGTCATCGTGTTCCAGGATCTCGTGAGCGGCGAGTGGTTTCTGCAAAAGCCCTGACTGGCGACCCCTCCCATGTACATCGAGCTTCACTGCCATTCGGCGTTTTCCTTTCTGGACGGCACCGCACAACCAGACCAGCTCGCGTTCGAGGCAAAGCACCTCGGCTATCCCGCGCTCGCCTTGACGGACAACAACGGACTGTACGGGTCCATGATCTTCGCGCAGGCCGCCAAGCAATTGGAACTACAGCCAATCACAGGTTCCGAAGTAACACTGCTCGACGGGTCACACGTCACCTTGCTGGCTGAAACGCCAACAGGATACGCCAACCTCTGCCGCCTGATCACCGAGGCACATCTGGGTCGTGACAATCGACGTGATCCACGTCTCGACTTCGCATCACTCGAGCGACGGCACGATGGACTTATTGTGCTTTCTGGGTGCCGTCGCGGTCTCCTGCCAACGGTATTGGAGCGCGAAGGCCCATTGGCCGCTCGCCGGTTCGCCGAACGCTGTCGTATGGTGTTCGGCGCACGCAACTTCTTCGTCGAGCTTCAGCGTAACGAAGTCTTCGGCGATCGGCATCGCACACGCACGCTTTGCGAACTCGCTGACACCGTTGGCCTTTCTGTCGTTGCGACCGGTGACGTGCATTACCATCGTGAGAGCGGCCACCGGCTGCACGATGCGCTCGTCTCGATCCGGCAGCGAACGACGCTCGACGGGTCACACGACGCGCGGAAACCCAATAGCGATTTCTATCTCAAACGCCCCGAAGAGATGGCGGCACGGTTTCGCGATCGACCGGACGCAGTCGCCAATACGGTCGCCATTGCGGAGCGCTGCGCTGCGTTCGACCTCACTCGGGATCTGGGTTACACGTTCCCGAACTTTCGGGGGGCGGATCAGGCACCCGCACCCAGGGCGTTGGCGGAGCTGTGTCGAAGCAAGCTCGATGAGCTCTATCCTTGCAGCTCCGAGCACCGGGATGAAGCAGAGCGACGGCTCACCCAGGAATTACGTCTGGTGGAACATCACAAACTCAGTGGCTTTTTTCTGGTCTACCATGATCTGTTCGACCTGGCGCGCGAAGTGGCTACCGATGTCCGGAGCGGAACGCGGCGCGCACGCGGCGGCCTCCTGCCGGGACGAGGCCGAGGGTCATCCGTTTCATCCATCATCTGCTACTTCCTCGGCCTGTCACATATCGACCCGGTCGCCAACAACTTGTTCATTGGCCGGTTCCTGAACGAGACGCTGGCTTCGGTTCCCGATATCGACCTCGACTTCCCGCGCGAAATTCGTGAAGAACTCATCCGGCGCGTCTACCTACGCTATGGCCACGACCACACCGGACTCGTGTGCACCTTCCCAACCTACCGGCTGCGTTCCGCCGTACGTGAGCTTGGCAAGGCGCTCGACCTCCCCATTGGGGAGCTCGAGCAAGTTGCCAAGCTCGCCGAACACCGATCTGCAAATCTGCTACGCGAAGAACTGCCCAAGCTCCCGGGATTCGCCGGACGGGTCGACGCGCCGCTTTGGCGGGATCTCTGCGATCTCGCTGAGGAGATCGCAGGGCTACCGCGCCATGTGTCACAGCACGTTGGAGGAATGATTATTTCGAGTCGCCCGCTGGTCGAACTCGTACCGCTCGAGCGGGCCGCCATGGAAGACCGTGTCGTGTGTCAGTGGGACAAGGATTCGTGTGACGACGCGCGGTTCATCAAGATCGACTTCTTGGCTTTGGGAATGCTCTCGTTGGTGGAAGAGTGTGTCGAGCTCATTGCCATCGACCAGGGCGAGCCGCCCAATCTGAGCCGAATCGACTTCGAGGATGAGGCTGTCTACGATCAGATCTGCAGTGGCGACACGGTTGGGCTCTTCCAAATCGAAAGTCGCGCGCAGATCCAGATGGTCCGACGCACTCGGCCGCGGAACCTCGAGGATCTTGCCATGGAGGTGGCCATCGTCCGGCCAGGTCCGATCGTGGGCGGTGCAGTGAACCCGTACGTTCGTCGCCGCGAAGAGCAACGCTACGCACGCGAACGAGGTGAACTGTATGAGCCGCCGCTCGAGCATCCGCTCCTCAAGGAAGCCCTCGGCGAGACCCTTGGCGTCATCATCTACCAAGATCAAGTACTCCAGGTATGTCAATCACTAGCAGGATTCACCGCTGGGCAGGCGGAGGCCCTGCGTCGAGCGATGAGCCGGCGTCGTTCGCGAAAGCTGATCGAAGGATTCTGGGACGAGTTCCGTGAAGGCGCCCAGGCGAATGGGGTGCCCTTGACCACGACGCAGCGAGTGTTCGAGCAGGTGACGGCCTTTTCGGAATTCGGATTCCCGAAATCACATGCAGCGGCTTTTGGGTTACTCGCCTACCAATCCGCTTGGTTGCGGTACTACTATCCCGTTGAGTACTACACGGCGCTCTTCAACAACCAGCCAATGGGGTTCTATTCACTGGATGCACTCGGGCGTGATGCCGGACGACATGGGATCGACGTCAGGCTTCCAGACATCAATGCGAGTGATGTGTACTGCAAGGTCGAGGACCAATCACTCCGTGTAGGCTTGGGGTTCGTACGGGACGTTGGTTGGGACATTGCGGAAGCCGTTGTGCTCGAACGTGAACGTCACGGTTCTTTCCGCAGTTTGAGTGATCTCGTGCGGCGATCTCCACCCGGGCTGTCACGTGACGGTATCGAGAACATGGCCTGGGTCGGGGCATGCGATTGTTTCGGGCTCACCCGCCGAGAGTTGCTCTGGCAGGTCGGTCTCTGGCTACCACCCAAAGCAGAGTCGTCGAGCAAGCGGGTCCGTCGACAGTTGGAACTGCCACTCACACACCCGTATGAAGGGCTACAGTTTGGGGCCGTGGCCGCTGACGAGAGACTCGTTGCTGAATATCAGATGTTGGGGTTTTCCACCAGTGGGCATCCGTTGTCGCTGATCGAGGATGCATTACCGCCGCATGTCATTCGTAGTGACATGCTCCCACAGCTGAAGGCTGGGTCGTCGATCGAGGTTGCGGGACTCGTGGTCGCTCGGCAGCGGCCGGAGACGGCGCGGGGCTTCGTCTTCATTCTCATGGAGGATGAAGCCGGCATGATCAACGCGGTTGTCCGGCCAGATGTTTACGAACGGGATCGCGTTGCGATTCGAGGTGAGTCGTTCTTGTGGGTGTGTGGCAAGCTCGCGAAGGACGATGGGACAATCAATATCATTGCGGACCGTATCAGCCCACTCAAGCTCCACCGGACTGTCCCATCCGTCCCATCCGTCCCCTCTCCCTTCAAATACCTCAAACAGCTCCGTCGCAACCCGCCAACCGCAAAGAGTTGGGGCTAGCCTGGTAGCTCAACGCCCTTCGTCATCAGCACTCGCTCGATCGCCTCGCCAATCTTGTTGTTCGGAGTCGATGCACCCGCCGTGATCCCAATCCGGGTCACGTCGTCGAGCCAATCATTCGTCTTGGCTTCCTCTTCGACGTCCACGGGTTTGTGTCGAATGGCTCCCGATTCGAATTCGATACATGATGCATCAGCGATGTGATACGTGCGCACCCGCTCGGAGCAGATCTTGGCGAGGTGATTGGTGTTGCTTGAGTTGTACCCTCCTACGACGACCATGACGTCCAGCGGCTCCTCGATGAGCTCCAGCACCGCGTCCTGGCGTTCCTGCGTAGCGGAGCAAATGGTGTCGAACGTCCGGAAGTGTTCGTCGACCTGATCGGCCCCGTACCGGTCTTCCATCGCCTCGCCGATGCGTCGAGCCATCTCGAGCGACTCCGAGGCAAGCATCGTAGTCTGGTTGGCGACACCGACACAGTTCAAGTCACGTTCGAAGTCGAATCCCTCCGACACCTTGTGTCCGAACGTCGCTTGCATGTCCGTCAGTAAGGGTTCACCACGGATGAAGCGGCACAGCAGATCAGCTTCGTCCATGTTGCGGACGATGAGGTAGCGCCCTCCATCATACTTGGCTGCTTGGCTGACCGTGGCCTTGGTCTCTTCGTGGTAGTGCTTACCGTGCACCACCGCCGTGACCCCGTCCTGCGCATATCGTTCAACGCGCTTCCATACGTTCAACACCGAACCGCAAGTTGTGTCGACTAACACACAGCCTATTTCGCGGAGCGTCGCGAAGTCTTCCACCCGCACACCGAACGCCGGAATCAGCACAACATCATCTTGCTGCACACACGCGAAATCGAAGCGCCCGTCATCGCCTGGGTAGATGATCTCTATTCCCATCCGCTCCAATTTCTCATTGACATGCGGATTGTGGATAATCTCACCAACGAGAAAGATCCGTTTGTTTGGAAACTTCTCCCGGCTCTGGTAGGCGTATTCGACTGCCCGGTCCACGCCGTAGCAGAAGCCAAACTCCTTCGCCAAACGGATGGTAAGATCGCCCGCGCAGAGTGTAGAATCACCCGAGCGGATTCGATCGACGATCTGGCTGTGGTAATCGTCGACCAGCGCACCGGCCACCTCGGTCTTGAGGCCAAAGCCTTTTCGGTAATACAGGTCGTTCATAGGGGAGGTAATCTAACGTACTGCGAGGAATCCGACCGAATCGGGAGGAGTCGAATCTTCGCGTGCCGCAGGGACACTATCTCCGGGTTCCGGCTCGACGAAGGCGGTGGCGTTCAACGTGCACTCCTCAGGATCGGCTGGCCGAATGTCAACCTCGTGAAAACGTCCTCTGATCTTGGTCACGATGGCTTCGGTAGCCACTTCTTCGAGGGTGACCTCGAAATCGCCGCTTGCACCACTACCGTCGGTGAACCTGACGGTACCTCCAGTGCCTCGGAAGATCGCACCTTGCCGACCGCGGATCAGCTGGACACCGACCCGAACCTCTCCTTCCGCAAACAATTGTTCGGTCGAAGGTGTCACGCGGTAGTCAGCAATAGGGTCAACGCTGGACACATAGAAGAGGAAGATCACATCGATGCTATCAGTCTGAACAACGACACTCACGAATCGCGGTTCGTCGCACTGCCAGGCTTCTGCGGTGAACAACCCCTGAAAATGATGGCTGCCCACGCCCGCAATAGTGAGCTCCCCACGATTCGGCTCCTTGAGCGGCAGAATCGTTGACGTATCCAGGACGGCCTCCATCTGGTCAATCACCTCATCCTCGGTCATGCCGTCGGTGGGCTGCGGGATCTCGTCGCTGCCGCACCCAAATCCCATCACGGCCAAACCCCAGACCCATTGCCTCATGCCGGTCCCTCCACGCCGAGTGCAGCCCGCGCGTCTTCCGTGCTCATGCGGTATGGATCGAGTTGGGTGCGAAGATCGTCTGGAATGGAGACCGGCCGCAGGTCGGCACGGTTCGTACACACGAGGATTTCGTGCCCCGTTGCGGCCAACACACCAGCTCCACGATGGACCACGTCAAAGTGGATGCGGATCGAGCTCCGCCCGAACCGCGTGAAGTAGGCCGCGACTCGCAGCTCATCGTCCAATTTCGCCGGATACATGAAGTCGCATTCGAGATGGGCACGAGGGAGCCAGATATCATAGCGATCGAAGACCTCTCCATACGGTATCCCCGCATGGCGGAACAGTTCCGTCTCGGCTATCTCGAAGAAGCGCACGTACGCACCGTAGAAGATGATGCCGGCATAGTCCACATCCGACCAGCGGACGTATTCATCAACGGAGAATGGGGTTGGCATTGTGCACACAACGTAGAACGCCCTTGCGGCCTACGCCATGACCGGGGTCAGCGATACGCTCGGAACAGTAGATCGAACCGTATTTCCGCAGACGGACGTAACCCCTTCGCGACATTGGCGCGAATGAGGCCGTTGAACACGGAGAGTCCGGCACCGACGCCGACCAGCGGGTCGCTCGAGAAGGTATCACCTACATCTGCAAAGACGACGGGAGTCCATAGGCCTCGGTCGAACACGGCCAGGTCGAGCTGAGCGGACCAAAATTCCTTGGCGGTGCGCGTTCCGTACGGGTACCCCCGCACCGTCTGCGGACCTCCAACGCGGAGCAAGACCTGCGGCAGATCGTCGCCGCGGGTAGCACCGACGCGCATCACCAGGCGTCCGGTCCGGCCAACAACGGTGAACGGGACCTCCGCGGCTGCCCAACCGCGCCCTGCGGTGAGCGTCATGTCGGTAATCAGCTCAACGCCCGTCTTGACCGAAGCTCGCCCGATGCGATCGTCGCGGCTCAATCCGTACCTGAAGAACGTTCCCTCTACGACGGGAGGATTCGTCAAAAGGACGGCGCTGCCCCACAAGTTGTGCGACGTCTCCGTCACCATACTGTCGTGCCGTTCGACCGCCGCATGGAGCGTCATGTTCTGTCGCCACCGGTCGTTCCAGGTTACCTCAAGCCTTCCACCGGTAGCCAAGAAGTAGTCGGCGTCATCATGGCCGACAAAGAGTCCATTCAACGAGTTTCCAAGACTGCGTCCCTTCGTCCACGGCTCGACCTCTTGGACGTCGCGGTATCCACTGAGGTCGATCCGGGCATACGGTCCGTCACGACGAGCCGTCAGTGATCCGGTGAGGCGCTTGTCTCCGAATCCAAAACGTGCACTGGCCAACAAGGAGGTGTAGGGGACGCCGCGTGGCCGAACCTCGTATCCCAACCCCAGCGACGGACCCTGTACCCGGTTGAAGCGGAAGAGGTTGGACTGCCAGGCCAGGCCGAAGCGGCGCTTGCCGGTCCACTCGGATGGCAACTCGTCTTCGAGCTTCGCGAGGTCAGCGAAGGTCTCGCGTAGACGTTCCTGCTCGGCGGCGTCCAGCTCAGTCTGAAACTCAGTTCCCCAATCGAAGGCCTCGAGCGAATCCGCCGGCGGAACGTCGATCTCCCACCGTCCGTCACTCCATCGGTTCCCTCGCGTGTACCCATATTCCCGACGCTCGTCGTCCTCGTCCCATTTCGGCGATTCGCCCGCGCGTGGTCGCCGACCTCCCAGTTTGATCCGCACCTCGGAGCGCTCTCGGGGATCCTCCGCCAGGGAATCCTCGGGAATGGAAAACGTGAGTACCCGGTCGGCGTTGACGTCATACTCGGAGAACGTGGTGACGGCTCGGGCCGGGATGGTCATGTTGACCAAGTAGGGAATTTCAGCGGTGATGCCCAGAAACTGACGGTACGGCATCCAGAAGCGCTGGTTGATCAGCGCATATTCGACTTCCGCCTCCACCGACAGTATGCGCTTGGCCCGAGCATTGTCCTTACGCGCCCTCGCACTGTCTTCTGGCGTGTCGCCCGAAGGCTCGTCCCATAGGTAGTCACCCAGGAAAAGCACGCGCAGCCGGACCACATCCCCGCTCTCGGTATCCACCCACATGGTACCGGCAACGAGCGCCGGCCCACCTTGTTTTGGCTGCACTCTCATGGCTTTCGCGCGCACGGTACGGCCAGGGACACGAAGCTCAACGGAATCCGCAATGGCAAATCGGTAGTACCGTGTTCCCGAAGCCGCCAACGGGTGCAGAGCTGCATGTTCGGGGACACCCATGACGCGAATGCTGTCGCCAAACGCGCGTGGGATGAACCACGGGCGGTCCATCACCAGCTCGGTCCGGAGTTCGCGTTCGACAGCGTCGTCGACGTCTGCCAGCCCGCTGAGCATTGCTACAAGCGGAATCTTCGCCCGCGTGCCTAGCACATCGATCTTGAGATCGTTCGGTGCCTTCCACGTAATCCGCGCCATCGTCTCGTGCGCCATGAGCGTGGTCTGTCGGGCAAAACGACTTTTTCCGGCGGAGGCCTCGAGCCTCGTGCGCACGGACGCCGCGTAATCCCGAACGACGGTGTCTTGGTGTATGTGTCGCGCTCGCGCGAGCGCATACAACTGCGCAGTCGCGGCGTCCTGGAACGTGGCGGTATCGACTTGTTGGGAAGCGAGGGCAGCGACTAGGAGGGCTGCGACCATCGACCGCGATTGTCGCGCTCCAGGCCGTACGCGCGGAGCCGTCGCCAAAGTGTCGTGCGCGAGATGCCGAGTCGGCTGGCGCTTTCAGTGAGCTTCCACCCCGTCGACTCCAACATCTCGAGAATTGCCTGGCGCTCACGGTTCGCCAGCGTGCTCGAATTGTCCTGCACTTGCAGGCGTGGCGGGAGATACACTGCCTCCCCGATCTTGGCCCCATTCACCCAAAGCGGTGAGATCCTCGCACCCAGGCGCGACAGCCGAGGAAGCACCGCCCGGGTCACGTCACCGTTGTTCTTGAAAGACCGAAGGGCCGTATCAGCAGCGGCATTGGCATAGACGAGCTTGCCGTCCGGCGCGAAGACGATCACCCCCTCGCGGAGGGGATCTAGCAGGGCCCGCACGAACGGGGTCACAGATCGAGAAGCAGATTCAGGCATGTCGTAAGGCTCCGTACCCATTTCGTACGTCCTGCATCCTGTAGGGTTTCAACTAGCGACAGACTACGGGACCTCATATAATTGATTGTCCGGTCAGTCGAGAAACGAATGGCAGAAAGAACTCGGGATGCACGGAAGGCCAAACAGGCGATTCTGGACGCCGCGATCGCCGAACTCTGCGCGAGCGATTCCAGCACTGTGACGGTGGAGGCGGTGGCAAAGCGATCCAATCACGCAAAGGGACTGGTCCTTTATCACTTCAAAACCAAGCGGGCGCTCTTTGAAACAGCGGGGCGCGCTCTGGCGATCAGCCGCGCTGATCGCTGGACTGCTGCGTTCAAAGCAAACACCCCACCCGACGCAATCGATCAGACCTGGACAGTACTGACCCAAGAGTCAAATGACGGGGTGGCGTTGGCATGGGCCTCGCTCCTCGGTCCAAACTCAAGTATTTCTGACCGAGTGGTCAAGGAACTCGCCGAAGGGTTCGCAGGAGTGTTGGGACAGGCCGGCTTTGATCTGTTCGAGGCGTTCGGGACCACTCTAACGGTCGACCGAGACGAGCTCGGCTGGCTTCTTTCCTCTATCGTGACGGGAATAGAGGCGGCGTTGCTGAGCGGGGCTGATTCAGAGGCCTTGAACGGCGCGTACACCGCGGCCTGGCTCGGCGTGTTGTCTTTGGCGCGGAGCTAGCGTCGCCGCCGTCCGCGGTGGCGGCGCTGTTTAGCCGACTGCGGGAGCCTCTCCAAGGCGGCCCGAAGTGCCGCGATGTCATTGGCCCGAATCACCTCACGGCGTCCTCTCCGCACCGCAAGCCTCAGTGGCCGGTCGACCTCGGGAAGCATCTTCTGCCTCAGCCGACGCGCCTGCTTTTCGCGCAAGCTGAGCACGGCAACGCCGCGTCCGTCCTCGATCTCGTACCGCAGCGGGATGCGATCACCGAGTATCGATGCAGAAGCCGGCAGGGCCTCTAACGCCGCGCGTTCGGTCGACTCGACAAACTCGTCAACGTCGAGGTTTACGTGTGTCCCAAGGAAGTCATCCACGCTGCCCGCGTCTGCGAGCTGCGAGACGACGCGATCTTCGATCACCGTGGCATCCGCATTTACCTTCCCTCCCGAACGGCGCCAGAGTTCATCGAGCCGGAATGCGGTGTGAGCAATGCGCCCCTGCGCCGGGTGATCCGTCGAGCCTTCGATGAGCGCACGCGCCAAGGCGCGACGCGCGCTCTCCACCAGTGGTTGTGGAAAGCGTCCCTTAAGGGGTTTCCGCGACCGGTCAAACACGAAACCGAAGTACGCCGACTCCTCGACCACGGTGAGCCTGTGCCCCTTCCCACGTTGGTAGATCACCTTCGGTTCGCCGGGCACAACATGCTTGCGCACGATCTCGAAGGGGAGATCAGTACCCTCGAGGGCCCCGCGCGCCACTCCAAAGCGATCCGCGAAGTACCTAATGGTCCCCGCAATGATCCCTTGACCGGAACACACAGACGAGTCCGAGAGACGCACACGTTCCCCTTCAGCCGTCTCCCCGTCGACGACCAGATCGAAGGGTTGGATCCTGGCGACGAGATCCCGGAACTGTTTCAGGATCTTGCGATCGGCTCGAGGCAGCGCGGAGGGCAGGGGCAGCTCGAGCGTTCGATACACCGACGCCATCCCGAGTGCGATGTCTTCAATCCCTTTGACGAGCACACCACGGTCGGTTGCCCATTCGTCGGCGCCCTCACCAAAGAGATGTCGTGCCAACCCGTATACTCGACCCAGTTCGCCGTGCAGGTTTACACCTTCCGCGTAGACGTTGTATGCGGTGAGATGGTCGCTCCCGAACGCGACGAGCCCGGTCAGGTCCGTTTCTTCGCGGGTCAGGCGGTGGAGTGAATCGGTATTAGCGGCGACAGCGACGAACGGCACGAGGTCGTCCGGCGCATGAACGAGGAGTTCACCCCATGGCCTATCGACGGGCATCGCCTCGACATCGCGACCGTACCGGGTGAGGCGCCCGCCTTCGACGATACCGCGGTGCTCGAGTCGATCGATCGCTTCGCGGTACGCGCGGCGATCCAGCGGCACTGGTAGCTCGAGTTCCGTAAGGTCCACGCCGAGAGCAGCCGCGGTGAGCGCCACCCGCTCACTGTCACCAGCGAGCTGGAAATGGGGTGGCTCTGGCGCGAGCGCCGCGAACTCGAGATCTCGGTCGGTGAGGATATGCACTTCGCCATGCTCGACCCGGCCATGAACGCGGCCGGCCATCTGCAGAATCTCGTTCGGACCCAGGTGATCTCGCATCAACACGTTACGACCACGGAGCACGTGGTTGTTATAGCACGCATCGTAGATCACCACGGTGTCGAGACCGGTGATGTTCAACGCAGACTGTCCGGCTTGCGTCATGGTGAGCAGGAACGGTTTTTCGGCCGTTCCGTCAAGAAACGGTCGCAAAACTCTGATGGGCTCGCCGCCGTGATAGAACACGGTGTTGACCCGTGGCCAGCGTTCGGCGACTTCGCTGGCCACTGCCTCCACCTCGGCGCGCGTTGGGAGGAACACGGCCACACCACGGCGTTCGCGGACAACACGCGTCAGGAAACGATCGTCCAGGAACTGAAACGGCTTGGACATCTGTGTGCGAACCTCCGCCGCCTTCTCCGGATCGAACGCGGAAGATTCGATGACGTTTGTGGAGTCGAGGTAGTCGCGATAGAACGATGGATCCACAGTGGCCGAGAGCCAAACGAAGCGACATCCGACGCGCTTACCCAACGCGAGGCATAGCTCGAGCTCCGCGGAAGTCTGATGAATCTCGTCCGCAACGAGAGTGTCACGTGCGTCAATCAGTTCGTCTTGAAACCAACGACGCGCAATTCCGGTGGTGACGATTACCACGTTCCAGGTGGGCGTTTCGGGCGTCGCTTCCCGTTCGCGATTGACAACGCCAATGCGCAACGGCGCGCCCACGATCTCCTCGGCAATCGGTCTAATGGCCAGCGTCTTGCCGGTGCCCGTGGCCGCCATGATGCCGAATCCCCTGTTTGACCGAGCCAGCTCGCGCAACTCGTCACCGTGTTCGCGTTCCATCACGGTATCAATCTCGAGCTGACAGGCGAGTTCGATGGTCTCGCAAGCGGCGCGAGTTGGAGCGATCACAATGACACGGCCGCTCGGTGGTTCCGCTCGCCGATACGCCTCCGGATCAGGCGGAAGAAAATGATCCCGAACGTGATGTCGGACGGTCATTGTCGCGATGTTGTCAGAAAAGGCGTGGGAGGAACGCTAGTCGCCGAGCGTGACGCCGATCTCGCGAGCAGCGAGCAACGTCTCCGAATCAAGCGACACCAGCCGCGGCTCGCCCTCGACGGCATCCAAGGAGATCTCCTTCATGTCGACGCCGTCGAGCGCGATCATTACCCCGAAGTTCTTCGTGGCGACCGCGCGAACCGCGGCGGCACCGAAGCGAAGCCCGAGGAGCCTATCTCGGGTTGTTGGCGAACCACCGCGCTGAAGGTGACCCAAGGTGATGGACCGCGTTTCCTTACCTGTCCGAACGGCTATGGCGTCCGCCACCCGTGCGCCGATGCCGCCCAGCCGAGCATCGCCACCCGGAGCCGCGCCGTCTTGAAAGACGGACTCGCCGTCGCGAGGGGTAGCTCCCTCGGCAGCCACGACGATGCTGAAATGCCTACCCATGGCTTCGCGCTCTCGGACCTTGTTGCAGACCTTGTCGATGTCGAACGGAATCTCGGGAAGCAGGATGACGTCGGCGCCACCCGCGAGTCCAGCCGTCAACGCGATCCAGCCGGCCGTGCGACCCATGACTTCGACGACCATCACTCGCTCGTGGGACTCTGCGGTCGAGTGTAGTTTGTCCAGCGCTTCCGTCGCAGTCTGCACGGCCGTGTCGAACCCGAACGTGTAGTCGGTGCCCGCCACGTCATTGTCGATAGTCTTTGGTACGCCAACAATCGGAAGTCCGCGCTCGCATAGTGCTCGTACAATCCGAAGCGTTCCGTCACCCCCAACGGCGACAAGAGCATCGATCCCGAGAGCACCGAACGTGCTGATGAGTTCCGGTGAACGATCCTCCTCGACCCAGGTTCCGTCGGTGAGCAACGTTGGCCAGCGGAATGGATTGCCCCGATTCGTGGTGCCAAGAATCGTCCCACCACGATGGGTGATGCCGCGCACAGCGTCGCGGTTCATCTCGACCACTCGCGCGTCGCCGAGGAGTCCACCGAACCCTCGGCGGATGCCCAAGACCTCCCAGCCGCGGTTGAGCGAGCCCAGGACAACAGCCCGGATTACAGCGTTCAGTCCCGGCGCATCACCGCCCCCAGTAGAGACTGCGACTCGCATCCGCTACGACACGTGCTCCTGGATAAGGCCGAGCACTTCCCCCGGCTCGGCGTGGCGCCCAAGCTCTGCCTTGGAGAACAGGAGAGCGCCGTCTACGGTCACTTCAAAAACCCCCGCCGATCCGTCGACGAGCTTCACGTGGGCATCCGGGTATGACTCCTCGATCTCTGCCGCCAAACTAGCGGCACGCGGTCGGTAGTTTCAGACCACGCAGTACTGAATCGCGACTTTCACGGCTGGCTCCTCGGGTTGGCCTCTGGTCTCAAAGTAACGCGTTGACGCGGCCATCCAGGCCCCTGGCAGCTGTGACACAGGACACCGAATCTGACAGAGTATCCGAGACATTATAGATTGGCGCTTGAGCCTCTAAGGACCAAGAATATGAAGGAGTTGCACGTTCGGGTACGAGTGGCTGTCGCAATGGCCGTGGTCGCGTCGCTCTGTGCGCCGCCGCTGACGGCCCAGTCCGGAACCGGCGGCCAGGTGGAGCTTGGCGGGTTCGGCATCTACACCGGCTACGACCAGACCAATCTCGGCTTCCAGTCAGAGCTCGGAGCCGGTGGTTGGGCGGGGTTCTATATAACCAAGACCTTCAAGATCGAAGGGTTCGGCGATTTCACCGAAACCCGATTCGACGCCACGGGGACCGAAATGCGTGTGGCGCGGGTTGGGGGAGCCGTCCTGGCTCATATGGGCTTTTCGATCGGCACGCTCTACGGTGGCCTCGGATTCGAGCGGTTGGTGTACCGCGGCACGGCGGATGTCGACGACAACGCAGGCGTGGCCATACTCGGAAACCGATTCTCCCTTGGCGGTCGAACCGCCGTGAGGCTCGAGGGACGTCTCAACTATATCCCTAACACTAACTTGGCTACCCCCAGCGCCAGCGCTCTCAACATCTCCGCCGCATTGGGCATTTCCATCTTCGCCTTCGGCGGGCCGATTCGTGATGATGACAGCGACGCTGTGGCCAACAAGAATGACGACTGTCCCGGCACGCCCGTCGGGGCGATGGTGGACGACCAAGGGTGCCCCACAGATGGAGACGGCGACCTGGTTTTCGACGGGCTCGATCAGTGTGCGGATACGCCGGCGGGAGCTTCCGTCGACACCTCCGGGTGTCCCAACGACTCGGACAGTGACGCGGTAGTGGACGGCATCGACGTGTGCCCCAACACACCAGTGGGCGCCACGGTGGATGAAACCGGCTGCCCCAGCGACAGCGATGCCGACGGCGTGCTGAACGGCATCGACATATGTCCTGACACGCCCGCCGGCGCCGTGGTAGACGCTGAAGGGTGCCCAATGGACACGGACGCGGACGGGGTCTACGACGGACTCGACCAGTGCACCGGGACCCCCGCCGGCGAGGTCGTAAACGATCAGGGTTGCCCACTAGATACCGACGCCGACGGAATTCCTGATGGGTCTGATGCGTGCCCAGGAACGCCGGCTGGTGCCACGGTCGATATTCGCGGCTGCCAGGTCGACCTCGACAGTGATGGAGACGGCGTACCCGACACTCTCGACGAGTGTCCCGCAACGGCCCCAGGGACGGTCGTCAACAGTCGCGGCTGCGCCCTGCAATCCGACACCGATGGCGATGGCATTCCGGACAGCCGGGATCGCTGCCCCGATACGCAGCCTGGCGAGAATGTCGACGCGGTGGGATGCCCGCAGCTCTTCGAGGTGGAGGGTGTCGCAAGAACGACCGTCGTGCTTTTCGGGGTCAACTTCGCGACGGGCCGTTCGTCACTGACGCCCGCGTCGTCGGCGACGTTGGATCGGGTGGCGCAATCACTCCTGGCCAACCCAGACGTACGGATCGAGATTGCCGGTCATACGGACAACACCGGCTCGATGGCCGTGAACCGGCGGCTGTCGTTGCAACGTGCTCAATCCGTCAAGGCCTACCTCGCTCGACAGGGCGTCCGCCCGGATCGTATGGAAACACGCGGCTACGGACCTGACGAGCCGATAGCGTCGAATGACACAGTCGAGGGCCGACGCCAGAACCGTCGTGTCGAGCTGAAGCTGCTCGAGGAAGGAGACGGCAACTAGCGCGACAGAAAACAACGGCACATTGTACATGAGAGAGGCGGTGGGACTGGTGTCCCACCGCCTCTCGCCGCCCAACAACTACAAGGCAAATGTTGAAGAAACTGCTGACCGCTTTGATGATTTCGACCGCACCGGGGGCGATCGCCCAGGAGCAGGGGTCGGTGTTGTCATCAATCATGCGGATCAGCACGGATACTCCAGACTACCTCCTCGAAATCGGACGCATGGGCGGCGAGATATCCTTGCCGCTGCCACCAGCGGAAGCGCCCGGCCTCCGGCACTTCCATCACGCCGATGGCCACCCCGTTTATTCGATCGCGAACGTTGGCTTCCCGACCGTACCGGTCCCTGCGCCACCGCCAGGTGGTGTACCGGCTGTGGTGCGCGGTCTCTTCATGAACGGATGGACGTTCGGATCCCGTCGCTTCTACGATCTCGTTGCCATTGCCGATTCGACCGAGGTCAACGCACTCGTCATCGACGTGAAGGACGCAACCGGGTACATCACCTATCCGTCGAGTGTGCCGACCGCTGTGTCCATAGGCGCGAACGAGAACGTCCGGGCCCAGAACGCACGGGAACGACTGGCACTCCTGCACGAGAAGGGCATTCACCCCATCGCACGAATCGTGGTGGCGCGTGACAAGTTGCTTGCGGAGAGCCGTTATGAGTGGGCTGTGCGAGATGCGCGTGGTGGTCTATGGATCGACGGCCTCGGTGATCCGTGGGTGGACGCTTACCACGACTCGGTGTGGGTCTACGCCGCAGAGCTCGCCGCCGAGGCGGTGTTGATGGGTTTTCGCGAAATCCAATTCGATTATCTACGATTTCCTGATGAACGCGCCGACCGCATGCGGAATGCCGTGTTTGCCGCTCGACGAAACTCTGAAAGCCGCCGAGCGGCCATCAGTCGCCAGGTCGCGTTGTTGGGAGAGTACATCAAACCGCTCGGTGTGCCGTTCACACTCGATCTTTTTGGACTTACAACGAGCGCAACTGACGACCTTGGGATTGGCCAGTACTGGGACGATCTCTCGCCCTTGGCTGACGTGCTACTTCCAATGGTGTATCCCAGCCACTACGGGCGAGGGTCCTACGGCCTTCGGTTCCCGAACGCCGAACCGTATGAACTGATTCGGCGGGCATTGGAGGACGGGATCCGACGGTCAGCATCGATACCGAATGCGGCGAAGATCCGGCCGTACCTGCAGTCGTTTTCGATTCGCGGCGTGCGTTATACCGCGACCGAACTACGAGAACAGATTCGAGCGGTGGAGGACCTCGGAATCACTGATTGGGTGTTCTGGAACGCCCGAGGTGTGTATCCCGTCGAGGCCTTCCGTCCCGATCCCGCACCAGCACCGGCTTCAGCACCGACCCTAGGGAGTTCGAACCGCCGCTAGCCGACCGGTTCGAGGGACGCCTCGATCTCCCACGACGTGATGTAGCCCGCCACCGCACTTGCCGCGGTCGTATAGGGGCTTGCCAGATACAGCTGCCCCGGACCCGACCGTCCCGGGAAGTTTCGGTTGATCGCACTCACGGTCACCGTCTCGCGATCGTATGAGACACCCGGCCCGGCATTGATGCACGCACCGCACGACGGTTCGATGAACTCCGCCCCGACTTCACGGAACACGTCCAGATACCCCTGTTCCTCGCAATAGCGCTTCACCTCTTGTGACCCACACTGGATGAAACAGTTCACGGCGGGGTGTATGCGCTCCCCGCGCTCGAGCGCGTACTTAAAGACTGCCGCATACATATCCATATCCGACTTCTTGCCGGCGGTACACGATCCGGCGTACGCGATGTCGATCTTGACCGGTCCCCCCAATTCCTCGAGAAACAGACCATTCCCGGGATCCCCGGGGAGCGCAACCATGGGCTTGAGGCTCGATGCGTCGACATCGATGACCGTCTCGTACTCGGCGTCGGGATCCGAGTGCAGTCCCGCCAGAAGCGCGCGGGACGCGTTCGCATCCGCCCCGCGCTCTCGCGCCAAGAATTCCACCGTCTTCTCGTCGGGCTGAATAATGCCCGTGAAAGCCCCAACCTCGGCGGCCATGTTCGTCATGGTCGCACGCTCGTCGATGGAGAGAGCTCGCACCGCCTCACCGGCATACTCCACGATCTTACCGATGGCGTGCCCATCGTTGACGTACGGGTGACGCAGGATCTGGAGCATGAAGTCCTTGGCAGTCACATTTGCCGGCTTCTCACCGCTCACGCGAATCAACACCGAGTGCGGCACTTTGAGCCGCACGTCTTTGGTGAGCCATGAATTGAAGATGGCCGTCGTCCCAACGCCGAACGCGATCGAACCGATGGCGCCGGCATGGGGAGTGTGCGAATCGGTCCCGACAATGAGGTAACCGGGTAACGCGTGCTGCTCGAGGATCTTGGAATGACAGATCGCTTCGGAGCCTGTGGGGATCCCCATGTGCCCGCGCAGTTGGCTTCCCAGCTCACCGTAGAGCTTGACGCCCTGCCGTTCGGAGAAGTCCTCTTGCTTCTGCTTCAACTCGAGCGCGACGTCCAGCAACCCCTCGGCTTTTCGCTCGTCGGTCATCACCATCTCGAGAAACGTCAGGTGGTCGCGGAAAAAGAAGATGGAACCGGGATCCACCACAGGTTCCTCTTCGCCCACCAGATCACGCCAGAAGATGGCCGCCATTGGCGTCACGTATTCGTGGCTGAACCGAATGTCAGTGCGGACAAACCCTTCGTCTCCCGGTCTGACGTACGGTACGCCGACCTCGCCCGTCGCAAGATCCGTGACCCAATGGCGGGAAATGATCTTCTCGGCAAGCGTCATGGGACGTTCTGCAGACGTCACGGGGGGGACCGAGATCGCTCCCTGCAGGCGCGCCACATTGTACTGGAAGAGACCCCCGTGCTCGACGATGCCCCTCGTGATCTCACCTTTGCCCGCAGTGAATTCACTCAAGGGGATCTCTTCTCCCGCCCGGAGCCGGTCGATCAGGCCGAAGTCCGTGCTGGTCAGGATGCCGAGGTTTTGGCAGTTCTCATCATAGATGCGTTCGATGTTCTCAGCGATGACAAGCTGGATTCCAGCGCACATCTCGGCGTACGGAGACTGCTCGCGTGACGATCCCTTGCCCCGCCGCTTTCCCGAGACGGAGCAAACGAACCCACCCTGCTTGACGCTCCCCCGTGCAATCGGGAACGCGTCCCCCGCCTTGAGGCCCAAGTAGGGAAATTCGCCGAGCGTTTCGTCATAGTAATAGCAGATGTAGGCGGGAGTGATTTCGTCGGTTGAGATATTATCACGCAGGGGCGCGCCGACCGGCCATGCCAAGTCTTCACCCTCGAGTTGGCGCCTCACGAGGTCGGCATCATCCACGAGGAACAACACGCGACCATCGAAACGGAGTCGATCGTCGCGTTTTGTTATCGTCTTATGCTTGAGCGATTCTGTCATATACGTGCAAAGCTACCTGCTGATCCCACGAGGTGTTTCTAGTTCGTCGGGCTCACTTTCCTGAGTCGGTATAACAGCACCGCGGCACGCTTTGTCTGCAGTGCCACGGACCGGAGATCGATGGTTTCGTCCACCGTGTGATCGTCAGCACCACCGGGGCCCAAACCGTCCATCGCCATGTCGACCAGGCCGGCCGTGAACGAGATGTCGGCGGCACCTGCCATCCGCGGATCGACCGCGGTCACTGGACCCAGCCCAAGGTCACGGCTCACTTGGTCGAGAATGCCAAGCAGTCGTTCGTTGCCCGCTGTGGGCGCGAGCGGAGGGTACGAATCGTTGAACGTCAGCTCCGCCCGCGTATGCGAGAGATGCTCCCCAACAATCGTCTGCATCTTCTGCTTCGCACTCATGAGTTGCTCGGGCGATATAGCCCGGATGTCTCCCGAGACAATAGTCCGTTCTGCAACGACATTGTTCTTGCCAAAAGCATTACCGCGAGCCTGGGCCGCATCGTAGTCCACATCCGTACCGCCGAGGATCAACCCAGGATTGAAGGTCAGGTACTGTTCCTCCGACAGCTGGGTATAGAACTGATGCAGAATCCGAGACGCCTCGTAGATGGCGCCTGCCCCGACGGTTTCGCGGAAGATCTGCGAGGAGTGCGCCGGGCGCCCAGACACCGTGAGTTGCCAGCTGCTGGAGGAACGACGGGAAACCACCGCGGTGCGGGGATCCGAGTCACCGTTCTCGAAGCCTATCGCGATATCTGCAACTTCCGCGGCCTCGATCAAGGCCTGGCGGGCGAGAGAAAGAGGGCGACCGCTGCGCTCCTCGTCACCGGTCATCACAACCGTAATGCTCAGATCGTCTAATGCGCCCACCTGATCCAACGCCTTTAGCGCGTAGACGATGATGACGTTGCCGCCCTTCATATCAATCACGCCTGGACCCGTCGCCAGCGAGTCTGCCTTCATCTCAAAGCGTTGGAACGGACTGTCCTTCTCGAATACGGTGTCAAGATGCCCGATCAACAACAGGTGCGGACCGCTGCCCGCTCGTGTTGCCACGAGGTGACCTGAGCGACCGAACGCACTTCCGTCTACCCAAGACGTCTCGAACCCTAGGGCGTCCAATTCACTCATGAACACGTCACCTACCGCGCGCACCCCGGCGAGGTTGAGTGACCCGCTATTTATGTTGACTACGCGCTCGAGGAGCGAGATGGCATTCGCTGCGTTCGCTTCAACATGGCCGGCGATTCGCTGCTCCAGATCGGTGGTTTGGGCCGCGACCGCCGTGTTGAGCAACATGCCCATCATCAGAACTCGAATACTCCGCATCAAACCCTCCTGCCTGGACGACCATCAGTGTACACTTCCGCGCCATGGGATGGCACTCCTTCGCCCGCTCCGCCTCGTTGGCCGTGGCGTTCAGCGCTTGCTCCCCGTCCGATCAGGGGCGCCAGCCCGAACCGTTCGTGCGGCCAACCCAGTTCGAGGAGACAGGCGTATTCCAAACCCCCAACCTCACCGAAAGCTCCGGCGTGGCCGCGAGCCGGCAACATCCGGGCTACCTCTGGACACACAACGACTCGGGCGACGAGCCCGTCGTCTACTTGACCGATCTCTCCGGAGCCAACCTGGGAAAGCTGGCCCTCACGGGGGCCCGCGCCCGTGACTGGGAAGACATCACGGTCGGCGTCTGCCCTGACTCGCCAGCCCAGTGCATCTACTTGGCCGACACCGGGGACAACTCGCAACGCCGACTCAGCGCACGTATCTACGTTGCCCGAGAGCCGACGGAAGTGCCGCTAAAAGTAGAATCGCTGCCCACACGCCACATCGAACTTATTTTTGACCGCCCATTCAATATTGAGGCGGCGGCCACCCACCCGTCCGGCGACCTCTGGCTCATCTCTAAAGGACTCCAGGACACGTCTATCTTTGCCTTCCGGATAACACGCAGTGAATTGACCCATGATTCAATAAAAGTTAAGCCATTGCTCGAAATGGACTTCGATCCAGCACCGACCCTCGGCCAGCTGGTGACAGGAGCGGCGATATCCTCGGACGGCTCCGTTCTCGTGGCCCGCACATACACCCAGATCTTCTACTACGGGATGGACCGAGATCGCCTGACCCGACAGTTCGTGTGTTGGCTTGGACCTCGAGAGCCGCAGGGGGAGGCAGTCGATTTCCTGGACGAAAGCCGTCTCGTACTGACCAGTGAGTCAGAAAAGAGCGGTCGGGCACCCATCCACGTCGTGTCGTGCCGACCCGGTCTCTAAAGGGTTACAAGACAACGGCTTCTGAGAAGCACCTAGCTGATCTTCAGCAAACCGGGTATAATGCCGCCCGATTTTCCCGCCCCATTTTCTTTGGCGAAGGAGCCGTTCAGCTGGAGCTCCCAACGACCCATCGCGTTCCGGTCGGCTGGATCCGCGAAAAGGCGTGCGCCCCAATCCGCTGGCGTACGCTCAACGAAATCCTCCCGCCCAACTCTGCGGCTGAATCCGATGTCGCGGCCTTGAGGGAAGAGCTGCTCCAATACAAGCGAGTCACGCAGACGATCCGGAAGCAGCGGAAGGGAGTGTGGGGGGGCAACATTCTCGGCGTTGCGACTGCCAAGGCTCAGGGGATCAAGGACGTCGGCACGGTGGCTAGCTACCGGCACCTTATTGAGCTCGGGGTTCCCCGCGGCGAACGCGTGTTTCGCAGCGCGGAGCGCGTCTTCCACCGCCTGCTGTCCCGGGATAGCGACCCCGCTCTGTTGTTCGAATACAAGGCGGGGGCCAAGGCCAACTACGAGCTCGCCGACTGGGCCCGTCAGCAGTTCCGAGAGGGTGCCGTGGCGGCCCTCGCCCAGGCCGGTTACGTCGACGACCCCCGGGTCCGCGGGGCAGCCCACAAGATCGCCACGGCGATCTCGACCTTTCTGCGGAGTGATCTAGCCGAAAAGCCAATCATCCGACGGTCGAACAAGAACGTCCTACATCCGGATGCCCACCCGCCCACGATCTATTCGGTGGCAATGTTGGCGCACATGCCGGGGCTCCAGCGAGAGCGTGCTGGGTTTGCCGACCGTCTGGGTGCCTACATCTCGGCGCAAGCCACGAAGCGCTCCTACGTCATCCAACTCGGGCGCCGAGGGATCAAGCCCACGCACATCTTGTTGGGAGACCCCCTGCAGGCGTCCTCAGCTGGCGCTCCAAAGGACCTCCCACTCGCGCTCCATTGGATCGAGCTGTTGGTGCGGCTCGAACTCCTCGAAGCCTCAACGGTCGCACAGCGGATCCTCGCCAGGCTTCTGCGAGACTGCGACGCTGACGGGGTTTGGTCTCCCAAGAACGTCCGCTCGATGCCGAAAAGCGCCTCCAAGGTGGCGGATTTCGCCTTCCCACTCGAACTCGACGGCAAGACGGTGGACCGTCGTCAGGCGGATGTGACATTCCGGCTTGCGCTGATCGCCAAACTGGCAGGATGGGAGCTGCAATTCGCGTGAGCAGCTATCTTCAGCAATAGCTTGACGAATCGACATTAGTAGCAATAAATACTACTAATGCTAAACCTTACGCCTTTCGGTTTCACACGTACTGAGGGATCGGTCTACGAGCGTCTGACTGACCTCGGTCCTTCATCCGGATATTCTGTTGCCAAGTCACTGGGAATCGCGCGGGCGAACGCCTACCAGGCGCTTGATGGCCTCGTGACCAAGGGTGCCGCTCGGATTGTCAGGGAGAATCCGAAGACCTACCGCGCGCTGGCCCCGGCGTCGCTCCAGGCTCTCATCAGTCAGAAGCAAGCTCGTAATCTCGAGGATCTGGAGTCGGCACTCGATCGGTTGAGCCAGGCGGGCTCCCCTTCGCTGGCCGAGTTCAAGGGCCCAAGAGAATTCGGACAGCTCATCCTGCGCACGGCAACACGGGCCCTGGGCCCAGTGCAGTATCTGGGTCCGGCGAGCCTAGCGCAGGAGGCGGCCCCAATCTGGCGAAAGCGCAAAACCGAGGGCCTAGCGACGCAGCTGTGGGTCTACGGTGATGCAACAGGGCTTCCGCTTGAGGCGGACACGATTGATGAATCCGTGGCCCTGCGACAGATGGGGGTCTTGCCGCTCGCACTCGCGGCGGGTGAAATAGGGGTGCTTGGTCAGGGGGACGCCGACGATCTGCGCGGTTACTGGAGCGCGGAGCCCCTCATTCTCGGAGCCGCACTGGCGGTGATCGCATCGGTCGTTCAGCCCTGAAACCGGCACCGTGATTGCAGGAGGGGGTATCCATTGAGACCTCATCCACCAGGACAGGCATTGCCAGGAAGATGCATCGACCAAACCTGACGGTTGTGCCCCGACGGCACATTGGCTGGCTGGCTATCGCTGTTACCTGCTTGGCATTTGCGGGTTGCGGCACTGAGCGTGGCCGAGTCGAGGCTCGGTTCGTCTTGGCCACCCCGCGGGACGTGTATGAGCTAGGCCTGCAGGAGGCCGGGTTGAACGAGACTGCGTTGGGCCGTGATTGGCTCCGGGTGGCAAAACATTCTTTGGAGCGCCCGGCCCCCATTCAGACGCCATATCGTGAGGTGACGTACCTCGATCCCTCGCGAGCTGTCGCCATCGCGTACCGTGTCGAACTAGCCCGCGGACAACGTCTCGTGGCCAAGGTCGAAACGGCAACGCCGACAGAAGAGCTTCAGATCTTCCTCGATCTGTTCTACGAATTGGACAGCCTGGGTTCGGTGAATCTCGTGCGAAGCGCCGACAGCCTTTCGTGGGAGGTCGAGTACGTGGCGCGACGTCCAGGTAATTACATCCTACGGATGCAGCCTGAATTGCTGCGCGGCGGCCGCTTCACCATGACGATGAGTGCACACGCGTCGCTGGCGTTCCCCGTGGCAGGCCACGACCTGGGGGCGGTGCGAAGCGGGTTCGGCGCTCCCCGTGATGACGGCCGACGCGAACACCATGGGTTGGACATCTTCGCGCGTCGCGGAACGCCGGTTCTCGCAGGCGTCGCGGGTCAGGCCCGTCCAAGTACCAACGGCCTGGGCGGCAACATCGTATGGCTGCGAGACAACGAGAACGGACGGAGCCTGTACTACGCACACCTCGATCGGTGGGCATTCGAACGGAGACGCTGGGTTGAGCCTGGCGATACGATTGGCTTCGTCGGCAACAGCGGAAACGCACGGACAACACCCCCGCATCTGCATTTTGGCATCTACTGGCGTGGTGCCGGTGCGGTCGACCCGTACCCGCAGCTCTACGAGTCTCCGAATCAACCCGCAACCTTCGCCGGAGAGCTCGGGTGGGTCGGCGAGTTCGCGCGCGTTCCCGGTTCGGGCGTGGCGCTGCGGTCACGCCCATCGACTCGGGCGACCGTCCTCAGTGAGCTGCCGCAGCACGCGTCGTTCGAGATCCTGGCCGGCAGCGGCAGTTGGTATCGCGTACGACTACCTGATGCGCGGGAGGGATTTGTGCCGAGACAACGCGTGGAGTTGATGGACACGCCGGTCCGGCTGCTGACTGTTGCGGAGGGGTCAGCGATCCTCAGCGGGCCCAGCTCGGTCGCCGTCGCCCAGGACACCGTCGTACCGGGTGAGACGGTGCCGCTCCTCGGTACCTACGGTGATTACTATCTCGTCGAGAACGACAAGGGCGTCCTAGGTTGGGTCCCTTCAGGCATGCTTTCGGCGGTGGCGGACCTGACAGACTCAAACAACTAGTTACTCGGCGCTTGCGGCCACCTCCCGTTCAAGAATGTCCTCACGGCGGACCGCACCATCTCGGGCTGCTCCAGCCACGGGTAATGCCCAGCTCCTTCGATCCTGTGAAGACGCGCATTGGGATACGCGACGGCCCAAGCCACCGCACCCTCGATGGGCATCGGGTCGGCCGATCCGTGAATCACCAACACATCGCCTGTGTACGCCGCGGCGCCGGTCGTAAAGTCCCAGTTCCCCAGCGACGTCAGTAGCTGTTCGTTTGCGGCTTCCCACCGGGCGGGTTGTTCATTCGGGAACCGGCAGAGACCGAAAGCACCGGACGGAAGGGCATTGAGGTTCCCCAAACGCGGCCGAATGATCGCGGTGGTCCAATACGACTCGCAATACTCGAGCGGTCGGGAGCGATCGTCGCCGTGCTCACGCATGAGGTCCAAGATCTGCACGCCTATCGCATCTTGCCCGACTCCGCGGTCCCACTCCATCCGATATTGAGCGCGCGTCGGGGGGAGCGGGCTAATCAACACCATGCGACTCACTCGATCTGGAAACCGTCGTGCGAACTCGGCCACCGCCGGACCGGAATGCGACCACCCGACGAGTGCCACCCTCTCTAACGCGTGGTACTCTCGTACAGCATCCAGGTCGAACAGCGCCGTCTCGAGGTCGTGGCCGCTGGTCGACGCCGGGACCGACGCTCCTCGATGGCGAGTGTCGTAGAAGATGAGGCGATGCTCATCCGACAATGACGAGAGCGTTGAGGGCAACAAACGAGCATCGGTAACGATAGTGGCGGATGTTCCGCTCCCGACATCTTTGTAGAACAGCCTCGTGTTGTCGGGTCGGCCAATGTACCCACCGCGTGGAAGTGATGCGTAGTCGATGATTGGTGCGCGACAGGCCCACGTGGCGCTCGTGCTGGCGTAGCCCACCCGCTGCAGTACCTGGCCCGTCCACAGCCACACTCCCCACCCAACCACGCCGAGCGCGAGAACGTGCGCAATCGCCATGCGGGTGCTCCACGCGGAGATTGCCGCCAGGCTCCCAATCGCCACGATGATAGTCACGGGCACGAGGTACCCCACCAGAGCAAGCCCACACGCTTTGAGATACGGCCACTGAGTCATGCCCGCACCGAGCGCCACACCGGACAGAACCCACAACCAGGTCATCCTTCGGTCCCGTGGGGTCGGGCCGGCCGCCAGGGCAGAAGCGCCCCCAATGCCAAACGACAAACGCGCTCCGCGTCCGGGCGGGTTGTCGCGTTCGCCCAGCAAGGACGGGTCCGCTCCCGGTAGTTTTTCGAGCAGCTTGTCAACCTCGGCTGCAAGCGGATCGTGATCGGGGCCCGTGGGCTTTGGCGGCACGGTAGAACCTCATCAAGTTGTGCAGGCGAAACTAAGATGCTCGGAAGGTCCGAAACAAGTTGCCGCGAGTGGAGATCAGATTCGCTGCGGCGTCTTCTTCGTCAACTCATTGTCGACATTGCCCGTATTGAGGGTGCCTACGGGCTCGAACATCATGATGTGCGTCTCCTCCGGCGCTTCTGGCCGGTGCTCCATACCTCGAGGAACGACCAGGCAATCCCCAACGCCAAGTTCGATGTCACCATCTCTGAGGTGCATGATCAACCGACCCTTCAGCACAACGAAGAGCTCATCCTCGTCGTCGTGACGGTGCCATACAAAATCACCTCTGATCTTCGCGAGTTTTACATGTTGCCCGTTGAGTTCGGCGACGATCTTGGGATCCCAGAAATCGGTGATCTGCGCCAGCTTGGCTGAGAGTGTGATCTTCTCCATGGTATTCCTCGAGTCGGTGCTGTCCGTGACGGCTCACGCACTGCGGACCATTTTGCGGGCGAGTTGTCGCAGGTGGCGGATACGTGCGAGCCATCTGGGTGACCCCCAACGCCATTCCAGGAACGTGCTCGGGGGGAAGAATAGATCAGCAGCCAATCGCCGCATCGCATTCTCGTCGACGACGCGTAGCCGGCGCCTGATGCGGTTGACCGTGATGCGATTCTCGTCGTTCGGATCGGTGCCCGCGACGATCACGAGCCACTGCACGAGATTGAGTCGTCGGAGAAAGGTGCTTGTCGTTGCAGGGCTCGCTCCCGCTCCTGCCTTCATGCGCCGCACTCCGAGATCTCTATCCATGATTCGGGCCAGTGCGTGTCCCATATCGCGAACCCCAAGGTCGGCGGCCACCGCGAGATACTCGCTGCCCCCTTCATCGTCGAACTCCTGAAAGACAAACGACAGATCCAGCAGGCCTCGCACATGCAGCAGATCAGTGTGAACGAGATGATGAGCTAGAATCGCGGCGTGGTGTTCCGGAGCCGGAGTGTTCCGTCTTCCCGTCGTTACGACCGACTCCCAGATTCGGGCGGGGAGTTGGTGGTCGTTTCGCGGGAGGATTCGGTCCACCGGATCCAGCGTCCAGTGCAGGTCGACTCCGACACTGGTGATCTCCCCGGCGGGTTGACGCGCGAGGGCGAGAGCCGATCGAAGCTCAGGAGGACCGGCCTGTTGGCCTTCAGGCAAACGATCATACCCAAGGTGGGCAAGCGCTTGGAGCGTTTCCTGCCGGGAACCGGGCGGTACGTAGAGGTCGATATCGCCCAAGAATCGATCGCCTGGTTCATAGACGCGCCCCGCAAGCGCAACCCCTTTCGCAAAGAAGTGTTGGATTCGACGCGTCCGAAGCGCGTCACTGAGACGGTCCGATTCCTCAAGGACAATCACGTGATAGAGTTTTTGCGCGCGCAAAAGGTTGGGGTCGCTCAAGACTGGAGGATCAACGCCGACCCGGGTCATGAGCCCTGGGAATCCTAGCCGGAGCAGCAACTCCGGGATATTCCGCGATCGGCCAACGCGTTCCGCGACCACGCGCACCGCGTCGTAATAGCGATGGACTGGCGTGAGATCGAACGTCATAGCGATGCGAGCATCTCGGCCGCTTGCACCGAATCACCAAACGTCACTCGCACGGCGTGCGCTCGTTCCGCGACGCGGGCGAGTCCCTCAAAGCGCTGCTGGGCCGTCGACCCCGATGGCATCGCCGACGCCACGAGCGCCGCGAGTGCCGCACCAGTATTCACCGGCTCCATGGAAAGCGACGCACCAGGCCTGTATTGCACGATCCCCAGCGTCTTGACCCGCTGCGGCATTGCCCACCCGGATACCGGACCCGGATCGAAGTACGACTCGCCGGGGTCGGACAGCGCGGCGAGCTCAGGAGACTGTGTGATACCAAGATCCACCAATCGATGAGGGTGCACGCCGAACAATCGTTTGAATGGATGCACGACACCATCAGGACCGATGAGCACGATGTCGTCGCCCAAGACCGGCATCTTGGTGGCACACCAGCTTGTAGCAAGACTGCTCTTTCCAGCTCCGGAACCACCGAGAGCCAAGACGGCACCGTCGGAGCCATGGGCACCCGACGCGTGCAAGTGCAAGAACTCCGGCAGCGCGGTGAGCAGGGTGAGGGTCAAGGCGTACTCGATCGCGTTGATCGCGTCGTGAATGCTCGTAAAGAGGGTACGCCCGCCCAGTGCATCAGTAACGGCCCAGCCGTCACTCTCTTTGGATAACACGCAGCTCGTTTCGGCTGGACGTTCGTCCCCCAAATAATCGGCATACGCGGGAAACAGGTTCCGCACGGACGTCGCCGTGACCTCATCCGGGGTCCGCACGCACACCACACGTCCGTTGAGCGTGAAGATCGCTGATGGCGCTTCGGTGGTCTCTGTCAAGATTGGGTGGTTGCCCTCACGTCACCGCCTCTCGCGGGCCGTCGGACTCACCCCCGGAAGGCCTGCTATCGATGATCCAACTCAGGGCTGGTCACTGCCGACGCCATACCGAGTGCGGAGAATCTCCAGGTGATGTTGCGTGTGGCCAGCCACGATATAGGCCAGCGCCCGCGCACTCACGGTTTGTCCGTTCGCGGTACCACGGCTTGTCCATTTCGCGAACTCGATCGATTCGACCAACGCCAGCGTCGCATGCCGGCAGGCTTCCCATTCCATTACCAGGTCTCCAAGCTCTCGCGCATTGAAGTTACCTGCCGGCACGTACTGATTTTCGTCGAAGCCCGGGATGGGCGTCGGATCATCACGAACGATGCGCATCATGCGGTACGCGAGCACACGCTCGGTATCACACAAGTGCCCGATCACTTCCTTGATCGTCCACTTGTCAGGCGCATATCGGAATCCGGCGTCCGCTACGGTGATGAGGAGTGCAGGCAGCGCCTGCAGCTGCTCGTGAATCACCGCACGGGCATCGCGATCGCTCACATGGCCGATATAGCCGGCGTAGAACTGATCGAATTCGTCGGCAGCCGGTGCAGTCAGAACGTCGGGCACGCGTGCATCCGATCAGCGCCGCTGGGAATACGTGGCTGCTGCAGTGGGGACGAGCGTCTCCGCACCCGAGTCCGGTGACCAATCGGTGGGAGCCGTCGAATCGAGTATCCCCAGGCCGGCCTGTGGAGTTCCAACCAGGATACCATAGTCGAGGTTACCGTCATCCCCCAATGCGGTGAGCGGGACCCGAACCGTGATGACTCTGCCGGAGAACTCCGCCGGCGCACGGTACACCGTCTGGCCACTCGGAAGGATCGAAACGGTATGCTGACCACTAACGAGCTGGATTGGGATCCGAAACTCGATCCCCATGCCGGAGATCGTCGTGTCTGGTCGCACATCGATGATAGGGAGGTTCCCAGTGTTCGGGTTCTGGTCAATGTCGATTTCGATGAACCCATGGACGGTGTTGGCTCCACCTTCCACACTTGAACGGGCGTCCTGGGCGAACCGCATGTGAAAGACAACGGTGCCATCCACAACAACGGCTCCGTAGGCGACGAGGTCCGGTGGTACCCCACCCGCCCCTGGTACCCGATCTCCAACAACATCCGGAACGGGGTTGAGCCCGATGACCGAGAACGTAGCCGGCTGGCGGCTCCCTACGGTCGCCGTAACCACATTGTCGCCAACCGATGGGCCTACCGTGAGGACGGTTGTGGCCATACCCATCGAATCGGTAGTTGAGGTCATTTGGGCGACGGCACCGCCACCAGCAACAACCGCCCATGCCACGTCCACATTGGGAATCGGATTCTGCAACGAGTCGTAGACACCCACGACGAGCTGGTCCGCCGCCTGACCGACCTCGGCAGACCCGAGCGAACCGTTAAGAGGTGTGATGGTGTGGGGAGGACCCAGCAATGCCGTCGCCCGATACAACACGCTTCGGACTCCGTCGATTGGTCGTTGGAGGTCGTCGACGACTGTCGTGCTCGCAAGCTGTTCACCGATGGGTCCACCCAAAGCCCACCAGAATTCGCCCTCGCCCAATTCGTTGGTCGTGTCGGAGAATGTCTGACTCTGGGGCGAGGTGGCCGTGCGCATCAGGCCACCCGACTCGCCGATGGTCGTATGGAACACAAACACGCCGGGTACACCGTTTCCGGCTTCGTCAACGACGCGATAGCGGATCGGCTCAGGGAGCACGGTACCGGATTGGGCCGATTGGTCGGCGCCGGAGATCGCCTGGACCTCCGAAGGGCTACTTGAGCCACACCCAACGACGGCCACACAGAATCCGACGGCACTGAAGCACCCGCGGGCTGGAGCCCCAAAAAGAACGGGGCGACACATCCGTCTCGAGTATCTCGTGAAGTGCATAAGCAGAAAAATCGCCGTGTCGTCAATGACTGGCCAGGGCCACTCCCGCCAGTCGTTCGGACATCCGGTCAGCCACGTTCAATTGCCGCCGGATTGGATGTACCGCTTGACGCAACTGGCCGCATCATCGATGTTGTAGTCATCCAACTAGTTGGTTGAATGACAGACAAGAGCTCTAAGTCTAAGCATAGCATCGTGGAAGCCGCGCTCTCGGAGTTCGGCGAATATGGTTTCGCCGGTGCGCGAACGGATAGAATCGCGAAGCGCGCCGGGGTAAACAAGCAGCTCATCTACTACTACTTCGGCTCAAAGCAACGCCTTTTTGAATCGGTGGCAGGCGAGGCTGCCGCGAGGGTGCGGGTCGCCGCCGAGCCCGTGATGCCTGGGGCATCGGCGAGTGAGCGACTTCGCGTCCAACTGCGACAGCTATTTGAGGGCCTCGAGGCGGACCTATCGTTAACCATCGTTTTGATCAAGGGATTGGAGGATGACTCGCAGCAGCACGCCCAGGCGTGGGGCCGGGATGCGCTCGACCAGATTGCGGCAACCGTCTCGGAAGGACAAGGTCTGGGGTTCTTTCGAGACGACGTTGATCCTCAGCTCGCCGCCCGACAGGTTCTGGCACTGTTGCTCGGGTATTTCGACTACTCACCCGTGATGCAACGTGATGGTGAGGACCCCGCACATTGGTTGGCCGCCACGACCGATCTGTTGCTCACATCGCTGCAATGGTAGCGTCGATAGTCCTATCGAGGACGACGAGAATCCGCCTCCTGCCATCGTCAGTTACGCACCGGAACGAATCCGGTCTCATCCTCGGATAAGATGTCCGACACCGTCCCATCGGCAGGGAAAGCCACAGCGATCACATCGCTCAAGGTCTCGACCGCATGAACGCTGAGTTTGTTACGCTCTTCCTCACGAATCTCATCGAGGTCCGCCTCATTCTCTTTGGGGAGAATGATCGTCGTGATCCCGGCCCGGCATGCACCCAGGACCTTCTCCTTCACGCCGCCAATAGGTAACACGCGCCCTGACAACGTGACTTCACCGGTCATTGCCACGTCGTTGCGCACCGGACGGCCGGACAACGCACTGACGAGGGCTGTCGCCATCGTGATTCCAGCAGACGGTCCGTCTTTGGGAATGGCCCCGGCCGGCACGTGCACGTGGATCTCTTTGCCGCTCAACTTCTCCTTTTCGATACCGAGTTCCTCGGCGTGGGTCTTGGCGTACGTCAACGCGGCGCGGGCCGACTCTTTCATGACGTCCCCCAACTGTCCAGTAAGCACGAGGTCGTCGCGCCCGTCCATAACGGAGACCTCGACAAACATGATGTCGCCTCCGACCGGCGTGTAGTACATCCCCGTGGCGATCCCGACCGCTTCGTGTTCGGCCATACGCTCGGGGTGCACGTTGGGCTTGCCAATCAGGTTGGTCACTTCGCCATCAGTCAAGATCACGCGTTCGACCTCCTCGGCCGCGATGCGTCGAGCAACCTTTCGGGCAACCTTGGCGATTTCGCGTTCCAATTGTCGAACACCTGCCTCGCGCGTGTATCCAGTGATCAGACCACGGAGCGCATCGTCTTCGATCGCCAACTCTTCCATTGTCAGACCTGCTTCGTCCAGCTGGCGGGGAATCAGGTACTGCCGGGCGATGGCCACCTTTTCGTGCTCCGTGTAGCCCGAGAACTCGACCATCTCCATTCGATCGAGGAGTGGAACCGGAATCATCTCACGGAAATTGGCCGTCGCAATGAAGAGCACTTCCGAAAGGTCGAACGGTACGCCTAGGTAATGGTCGGTAAACGAATCGTTCTGTGCCGGGTCGAGCACCTCGAGGAGGGCCGCAGCCGGATCGCCCTGAAACGACACGCCGAGCTTGTCCACTTCGTCGAGCAAGAAGACGGGGTTCTTCGTTCCGGCCCGTTTCATTCCTTCGACGATGCGACCTGGCATCGCGCCGACGTAGGTCCGTCGGTGTCCTCGTATGTCGGCTTCATCACGTGCACCACCCAAAGAGATCCGCACGTACTTGCGATCCATAGCTCGTGCGATCGACTTGGCGATCGACGTTTTTCCCACACCCGGGGGGCCCACGAACAGTAGAATTGAGCCCTTGGATCCCCGATCGTCCCAGTTGCCGGCTACGCGCCATTCGCCCGTCTCGACGTCCACGGGCTTCTCATCAGCTTCGTCCTCATCCGAACGCCGTTCATCGCGGAGCTTCCGCACCGCCAGGAACTCCAACACCCGGTCCTTTACATCCTTGAGTCCGTAGTGGTCTTCGTCGAGAATCTGACCGGCGTTTGCGAGGTCGAGTTTGTCCACGCTCCGCTCATTCCACGGAAGCTCCGCCACGGTCTCGAGGAACGTACGGATGACCTGTGCTTCCATCGACTCGCGACCCGCTCGCTCCAAGCGGCGAAGTTCTCGGTCGACCTCTTTGCGCGCTTCATCGGGCAGGTCGAGCTTGGCGATCTGCACCTTGAGTTCCTCGAGCTCTCCGACCTCATCCACCTCTCCGAGCTCTTCGCGGATGGCCCTCATTTGCTCGCGCAGGAACATCTCGCGTTGCCGCTCACCCAACTCTTCCTGCACCTTGGACTTGATATCCTCCTGCGCATCGAGCAGCTCGAGCTGTCGCTGGACGTGAATGAGAACGCGACGCAGGCGTTCTTCGATTCCTCGGGTCTCCAACAGCGCCTGTCGCTCCGACGGCGACACATCGAGATGGCCTGCAACGAGATCGGCGAAGCGACCGGGATCTTCGACCCCTTCGAGGACCTGCTTCACGACCTCTTGGGGCAGACCGGTTTTGATGCCAAGTTCGGCAGCTCGCTCGCGCACCTCTTTGTGCAGCGCCACAAATGCGGCGTCGTCAGGATCGACGGGCGGCAGGTCGGTGGCTTCCTGCACGACGGCTTCGATGTATGCGTCGGTGGGATTGTATTGGAGGACGGTGGCCCGGAATTCGCCGCTCAAGAGAAGCTGAATGCCGCCCAGCCCTCGCTGAACTTGCCCGATGCGACCCACGACGCCGGTAGTGTAGAGAATCTCCGGTCTCGCGACCTCGATGTTCTCACGTTGGCCGACCGCAAAGACCAGCTTGTCTTCGGTTTCCAGCGAGGCTTCGATTGCCCGCAACGTAGCGGGCCTGCCAACGCCGATTGGCGCCGTGACGCCCGGGAACAGCACGGTCTCCCGCAAGGCTAGAACTGGGAGACGCATGATGCCACGGTTCGAACTAGTCATGTTGATCCTCGGCTTCCCCAGGCGAATGTCGCTGGATGCGTGATCCACTCTCGACGCGCAGAGCCTGTGCCAGGGTACACTCCCGATCTGGCAGCGTCTAGAGCTTCAGACCACCGAAAAGGCCAGGAGTTCCTGCCGCATGGGCACGAACCTGACACTTTCTGCCGAATTGACCGTTAGGGAGTGGGTTTAAGGCGCTTTGGGGGCGATGTTGAGAAGGGCACGGAGTTCCGAGTCCGTGAGTTGTTCGAGGAGACCGGCTTTGGTCGTGACCTCTCGGGCCCGTTCTGCATGATCCGATTCGCAGCTGAATCGGACTATGTCCTGCGGTTCCGGGAAGCTCCCCTTCTTGTTCTTGACGGGGATCAACCCGGACGTTCGGCCGACTCGTTCAGCCGACCACCGTCGCCCAGCATCGTCCGAGACCCAACGCATGATTGTCTAACTCAGTAGTATGACTCCGGTTGCCCGGCCTTTAGGGGTACGTTAATGTATGCCGGGTTGGGGGCAGATGCTACATGGAAGAAGCCAACCAGGAATCGCTAGCCTCCCGGCTGGCCGACATTCTCTCCGACGCGTACGAGATCGAAGGAGAGATCGGTCGCGGTGGCATGGGGATCGTCTATAGCGCACGCGATCTGAAGCTCAAGCGCCGCGTGGCTATCAAGGTTCTGCCCCCGGACCTTGCCTTCCGTCAAGAGATCCGCATGCGGTTCACGCGAGAGGCGCAGACGGCCGCTCGCCTGCAGCACCCTCACATCGTCCCAATCCACTCCGTGGGTGAAGAAGGTGGGTTGGTCTATTTCGTCATGGGGTACGTCGACGGTGAGTCACTCGCCGCGCGTCTGCGTCGACGAGAGCGGTTACCGGTCGAAGAAGCGCGTCGCGTCATGAAAGAAACATCTGACGCCCTGGGGCTCGCCCACGCGATGGGCGTGATCCACCGTGACATCAAGCCGGACAACATCCTTCTCGAAGGCACTCGCCGTCGCGTCATGGTGACGGATTTCGGAATCGCCAAGGCGCTGGTAGAGGGTGGCGGCGGCACGCTCACTGGTACGGGCGTCGCGATCGGCACACCGGCATACATGTCCCCCGAACAAGCATCCGGCGAGCGAGAGATCGACTCCCGTTCTGACATCTACTCGCTTGGCGTGGTGGGCTTCGAAATGCTCACCGGTGATATCCCTTTCAAGGCGCCAACGGTTGCAGGGATTCTCCTCAAACAGGTGTCCGAGCCAGTGCCTGAAGTCGTGTCGATGCGTGAGGACTGTCCGGACGAACTCGCCTCGACGGTCATGCGATGCCTCGACAAGGACCCCCAAAACCGCTGGCCAACTGCTGATGCCCTGCGCCGTGCGCTGGAGAGTCGAACGACGAAGCCGTACCGTCCCCGCTCACCGCTGTCGAAGAAACCCGCGCGTGCTTCGCGAGAGCGAGACCGAGAGTTCTGGGAATGGTTCGCCGACGACAAGAAGGCTGCACCGCGTCCGCCGCGGTCCCGTCGCCCGGGAAGTCGCCCGCTTCCGGACCGTTCACGTCGACCGCGCAGCCGACCAGCATTGCAATCCGGGCAGGCCAAACCGCCGGAGCAGCTCAAGGCGTCGGAGCCATCGATCGTTCGGAAGTTCCGTTCCAATTTTGCATCCTACGTGGCGGTGAACGGCGGCCTCCTACTGATGAACGTCGTTACTGGTCTGGAGTCCCCATGGTTCTTGTTTCCCGCCATCGGGTGGGGCATTGGGCTCGCGTCGCAATACGGAAGACTCTGGACCTCGGGATACAGTATGCGCGACGTACTGAACCGACCCGCCGCACCTGACGCCTTGCCGGTCGGTCCGAATGCGAAAATGAAACTCCCGGGTGCGCGTGCGATTGCGCCGATGCCCGAGCCAACCACTGGCGAGTACGGAACGCGGGCCGACCCAATTCGACAGATCAGGAAGGATCGCCAAGCCATTCTCCAGGTTGTGGAGAAGCTGCCCCCTGCTGAACGCGAACTGCTGCCGGAAGTCGTCAAGACAGTTGACTCTCTGGCGGGACGTGCCGTGGACTTGGCCACGATGCTGCGACAGATGGAGGGGAATGTCAGTGGCACATCGCTCGAGTCCCTCGATGAGCGCATCAAAGCGCTCAAACAGGAGGGCGCCGATCCAGAGAGTGACCGACGTCTCAGCCTCCTCGAGCGTCAGCGGACGGCCCTCGCCGAGCTGATGAAACGCCGAGAAAAGCTCGAAAGGCAGTTCGAGTCGTGCGTCCTGGCCGTCCAGAACGTGCGCTTTGACTTGCTACGGCTGCGCTCGGCCGGCGTCGACGCGGTACTGAGCGATCTCACCTCCGCCACGCAAGAGGCCCGCGCACTGCAAATCGACGTCGAGGCGGCGATCGATGCTGCAGGTGAAATCAGGGAAGCGCTGGGCCGACCCAACTGATTCAGAAGGCGTGAATCTCCTCGATCACGGCTCGGATGTCGGCCGCCTGCGGGAGAATCACTTCCTCCATCTCTGGGGAGTACGCCACAAACGTGTCCGTTGACGCCACGCGTCTGACGGGTGCGTCCAGCCAAGGGAATAACTCGTCGGCGATGCGCGCCGCAATCTCGGCGCCGTAACCCCAGGACAAGGAATCCTCGTAGGCAACGATGGCCTTACTGGTCTTCCGGACAGACTCGCCTATCATGTCCCAATCCACCGGGTTGAGTGAACGCAGGTCGATGACCTCCGCACGGATCCCTTTCTCTTCCTCGAGCGCCTTCGCGGCAACGAGCGCGCGCTGGACGACGGCGCCGTAGGTCACGACAGTGAGGTCGGTTCCTTCCCGTACCGTTTTTGCCTTTCCAAACGGAATCATGAAGTTCGGGCCGGGATAGGGGGCCTTGTTGTAGGTCTGGCGATATAGGTGCTTGTGCTCAAGGAACAGCACCGGATCGTCGCACCGAATCGCGGTCCGAAGCAACCCATTTGCATCGAGCGCGGTTGCGGGGCAAACAACCCGTAAGCCTGGCACGCCCGTATAGATCGCCGCGCCTGTCTGCGAATGATAGACCGCGCCACCCTTCAGATACCCGCCGTACGTCGCGCGGACCACCACGGGTGCCGCAAACGCGTTGTTTGATCGCCACCGAAGCACTGCAAGTTCATTACGTAGCTGGTGGTAGGCCGGCCATATGTAGTCGAAGAACTGGATCTCGACCACGGGCTTGATCCCGCGCGTGGCCAATCCAATTGCGCGCCCCACAATATTCGCCTCAGCCAATGGCGAGTTGTATACGCGGTCTCCCCCGAACTTCTTCTGGAGGCCCCACGTCACCTTAAAGACCCCGCCTTTGCCCTTCACGTCCTCGAGGTGCTGATCGCGAGACACGTCTGCAATGTCCTCACCGAACAGCACGATTCGTGAGTCACGCTCCATCTCGTCTGCCATGCACTTGTTCAGGAGATCGACCATCGTCGTTGGATCGCCGGAAAATTGTGGGTCGTCCTCCGTGTCGAATTGCTCAGCCGTCGGATCGACATCCGGTGAATAGACGAAATGATAGACTGTGTTTGGCTGCGGTTGGGGGGACGCCAACGCAACTTCCGTTGCCAATTCCACATCCTCGTCCACCGAGCGTTCGATCGCTTCGATCTCTTCTTGGGTCGCCACACCGTCATCCAAAAGACGCCGGGCGAAATTGACGACCGGATCTCGCTCTCCTTCTGCCTCTCGCTCGTGGGGGGGCTTGTAATGCACTTCATCGTCAGACAGCGAATGGGAGTACGGTCGGATGACGTGGGCATGCACGAGCGCTGGCCCTCGCCGGCCGCGGCAGTATTGAATCGCTTCGGTAAGGATGTCGTACGACGCAATGGGATCGCAGCCGTCGACCTCCCGGACGAGCAAGTCTGGAAAACCCTCGACGAGGCGCGAGATCGATCCTCCGGCCGTTTGGACATCGACCGGCACCGAGATGGCGTAGCCATTGTCCTCGATCAAGAACAACACGGGAAGCTTGAGATTGCAGGCGGTGTTCAGCGCCTCCCAGAACTCCCCCTCGCTCGTGGTCCCATCGCCGGCACTGCAATAGACCACCTCGTCTGGTTGGATCCGCTCGTCGCGATCCGGAACGCCCTCGATCCTGTCATACCGGTACCACGCTTCCGCGCACCCCACAGCATTGAGAAACTGGGTTCCCGTAGGACTGGACGATGAGACGATGTTGAGCTGTCGGTGACCCCAGTGGGATGGCATTTGCCGCCCACCAGAGTTGGGGTCATCGGCCGCAGCGACGGCCGATAGGAGCATTTCTGTTGGCGTCATGCCGAGCGCGAGACAGAGCGCCCGATCGCGATAGTATGGGTAGAACCAGTCGTACGCCGGTCGGAGCAACTTGCCCGCAACGGCGAGTACCGCCTCGTGTCCAGCACCCGAAATCTGGAAGAAGATCTTGTTCTGACGCTTGAGCTGAATTTCCTTGTCGTCCAACCGACGCGACATGTACATCAGCCTGTAGAGCTCGTGCAAGTCGGCCTTCTGGAGCTTTGACGCCGGGGAGCGCTTGCGGGAGGGCGCGCGTGATTTGGCGGGGGTCGTCATTAGCTACAAGATATCGCTGAAGGACAGCGCCCTGCTACTTGAACCTCGTTAACCGACGCAGAGCCGCGAGTTTCTCCAGGCTCCCCTTAGTCGCGGACTCCTCGCCCATATGGGCCAGCGCATCCCGAATATCGAGCAGCACCTCGAGAATCAACTGCTCGCGTTGATAGGACGAATCGAGGTCCATCATACGCGCATCGTCCCCTGCGTCCTTCGCGCGGGCGTAGGCCTCCCGATAGACCACTTCGAGATTATCCAGAATCCGCTCACGAGGGCGAGGGCTCATGTCACTCCTGCCCTCCGAGCGGCATGACTACCAACCCACTCGGCACCTTTGGCATGAAATACGTCGACTTCGGAGGCATCACAGCGGCCGCGTCGGCCACGGCCAGTACACTTTCCACACTCGTTGGGTTGACGAGCACACCTACTTGGGCCGTTCCCGCTTGCACGGCATCGATGACCGCATGTTCGTCGGCACTGTACGAGAGGATCGCCGCCCCATTCATGACACCCATCAACGCGTCGACCACCAGCGCGTCCACGCGCGCGATATCGAGCTTTGCAACCGTTGGTTCATTGGCCAGAGGAAGCTCACCCAGGCTCGTTCCGCCTTTCAAGAGCAACGCGAGCGCAGGCCCTTCCGCAAACACGAGCACACACGCGGTTCCCCGAGTTCTGAGTCCTGCCAGATCCTCCATATAGTTTGCCGACGCGTCGAGCTCACGAATTTGAAACCGATCGCGCAGCTTCTCAATAGCTGCCTTTCGGTCGATGACACCCGACAACAGCCGGTGGGTGGGAAGGACCACTAGGCCTGGGTCGTCTACTGGAACGATAAGAGCCGGAACGCGACCGGCCGCGGGCGCCTCTGAACGATATGCCACCGCCGTTTCGTATCGGTGATGCCCATCGGCGATGTAGAGTGCTTCATCGCCCGCCGCGCTCGCCATCACCGTCGCGTCCGGCCCGGTCACGCGCCATATCGTGATCGTCACGCCCCCGAGCGAGGCTGTCGCCAGTGGCGCAGTCTTCGTAGTGCTTGCAAGGTGTATCCGTAAATCGCCGGTGCGATCGCGAGCAAACATGAACAACGACTCGAACATCGCATCCGTGGCCCGCATTAGAGCGAGTCGATCTTCCTTGGGCCCCTCGTGGGTTCGTTCGTGTGGTTTGACGCGACCATCCTCGAAAGGCTCCGCGGCGACTGCCGCCAACACCCCCGTGCGGACGCGCTCCACACCGTCCGGCGTTACGAACCCCTGCTGTATCACATACAGAGCCGGATCGCCATCGGGTACGAGGGTGCTATCGGTCCGCCATGCGTCGAGGGTGGCTCGGGCGTGTGCATACCGATCCGCTTCTTCGTCGGTGTCCGCCGGTTCGGGCAGAATCAGGTGCACAATATTGTGAGGGTTCCGAGCAAGCGCCGCACGCTGGTCTGGCGATATGACATCGTACGGCGGAGAGATCAAGTCGCTCAGCGCGTCGAGAGCCGCAAACCGCTCGGCCCGAAAGGGCGCGACGAGTCGTAGAATCATCCAGTGCCTTTGGAAGCCCACTGACGCCCTGCGTCAATGGCTTCTTGAAGAAGTGAGCGGTACGACTCGAGCCGGCCCATGTCAATCTGGCCAGCCTCCGCCGCCGCCGTTATCGAACAGCCTGGCTCCGCCGTGTGGCGGCAGTCATCGAACCGACATTCATCAACAAAGGGCCCGAACTCCGGAAACGCGTTGGCAACTTCGATCGGATCGATGCCCCACAGCCGTATGTCACGAAGACCGGGAGTATCGACCACGAACCCGCCACCGTCCAGCATGTACATCTCGGCGGCAACCGTGGTATGACGCCCGGCGCGTGACCGCGGGCTCACGGTGCCAGTCCGGAGATCCAGACCCGGCTGCACAGCGTTGAGCAGGCTCGACTTCCCAACGCCCGTCGGTCCAGTAAACAGGGAGACATGGTCTCGCAACCTCGCTGCGAGGTCGTTGAGCCCCAGGCTTTTGGGAACGCTGGTGATCAGTGTCGGATAGCCGGCGTCGCGATACGGTCTCGCAAGCTCAGGAGCGTCGTCTGCTAGGTCCGCTTTGTTCACAACCACTGTTGCCGGTAGCTCGTTCGCCTCAGCCACCACCACGAATCGATCGATGAGTCGTTGATCCCATCGTGGGTCGCGAGCGGCCCCAACAACCACGACTTGATCAAGGTTGGCTGCGACAGCACGGGTGCCCCGTCGCTTGCCAGGCGTTCGCCGCTTGAGCACGCTCGTTCGGGGTGTGATCTCCTCGATGGTGACCGATCCGTCCGAATGCTCACAGGTCCTAACCGTGTCACCGACCAACGCCCGGCGCGGGCCGTTCTTGAGCCGGCCACGCAGCTGCGCTTCGATGAGTTCGCGCCCAATGGCGACACGGTAGGTTCCGCCCGTTTTCGACAGAACCACCCCCGAACGCTCGGCTACCAGTCCGGACGCTCCTCGCTGACGCGAATTGCCTCGTCGAGTAGCGCCTTCACCTCGTGGAGGCTCTTCGCTTCCACTGCCGCAGTCGCTTGCGCGCGCGTCGCGGCGCGTTCGAGTACCGGCGTTTCAACGTGACCCATGGGCTGATCGCCCGCCGGCGACCAGCGAACGAACAATACGGCGGCGCCAAATTGTCCTCGGTCATCGGGGAAGTCGGACACGTATACCGACGCCGTGTACGCGGCGCCGTCGCGGCCTTCGAACGCCGGCGGTCGTGAATGCTCTGTCACGTAGCCACCGAAGGTCGAATCAGGAGGTGCTTCAGGCCGATCGATCATTGTGGCTGAACACCTCCTTCATCACACTGCTCGCCATGAAGCCGACGTTGGCAGGGCGCTCCGCGAGCCGTCGCATCAAGTACGGATACCACGCCGTTCCGAACGGGATGTAGACCCGAACATTGAACCCTTTGGCACACAGCGCATCCTGGAGGTCGCGCCGCACACCGTAGAGCATCTGGAACTCGAATCGATCTGGGGGAATGCCATGGTCCTTGGCGAAAGCTTGAGCTTTGGTGATGATATCGACGTCATGGGTCGCGATGGCAGGGTAGTTCCCCGACTCGAGTAGCGTACCCATCAAATCCACGAAACTTCGATCGACGTCCTCTTTGTCCTGAAAGGCAACGTCATTCGCTTCGGCGTACGCCCCTTTGCACAGCCGCACGCGAGCTCCGGCGGTCACAAGCGCGGCAACGTCCTTCCCAGACCTCCGCAAATAGCTCTGAATTACGACACCGCAATGATCTCGATAGTCAGGCAGAACATCCCGATGAAACAGACTGAGAGTGCGCCCGGTGTATTTCGAACTCTCCATATCGATACGGACAAACGCGTTGAACGCGTTGCGATCAGCCGCCCGGCGCAGGATGCGCCTTACGTTGTCAAGGCATGAGGTTTCGCTGATGTCCAACCCCAATTGCGTGAGCTTCACCGACACATTCGCTTCGAGCCCAGCGTCCGCCATTCCATCGATGGTCTCGATCACCTCGTCACGGGCCGCGTGTGTCTCGGTCCCGCTGGATACGCTTTCGCCCAGGAGGTCGAGCGTCGTCTTGATTCCCCGAGCTTCGACGGCCTGTGCGGCTTGGACGGCTGATTCCAATGATTCACCAGCGACGAACCGCGCTGCGATGCCACGCCCTAGCCGGTTTCGTTTCAGAAATTCGAATACGGACGGGCGCTCGCTCAGCCAGAGAAAGGTGCTTCGAAGCATGTGGGGTGGGAACCGTCCTATGCCTGGGGGTAGAAGCGCGTGCCTAGTTTGGTCATGCGTTCGAGCACTGGGGCGGGCGTAAACCGCTCACCATACTTGCCCGCCAGCTCCTCGAGCATCATCACGACCTGTTCCACCCCGTAGGAGTCAATGTAGCGTAATGGGCCACCGCGAAACGGCGGGAACCCGATCCCGAACACCGCACCGACGTCACCGTCTCGGGCACTCTTCACAACCTGGTCACTGTGCGCTCGAGCGGCTTCGTTGAGCATTGCAAACAACAATCGATCCGTAACGTCTTCGCGTGGGACTTTCGAGTCAGGCAACGCCCCAATGATCTCGATAGTCAGGCAGAACATCCCGATGAAACAGACTGAGAGTGCGCCCGGTGTATTTCGAACTCTCCATATCGATACGGACAAACGCGTTGGATCACCAAACGCCTCGAACATGACCTTTGACGCCTTGTGCGCCACATCGAGACCTACTTCATCGAGTAGCGCAACCGGACCCACCGGGAACCCGAATCGTGTCATCGCGCTGTCGATCGCGTCGACGTTCTCACCTTCTTCAAGTAAGCGCCCCGCTTCATTCATGTATGGAGCGAGGATTCTGTTCACCCAGAACCCCGGATGATCCTTGACCACGATTACTGTCTTGCCCATCGAGCGACCGAAACTCGTGGCGGTCACAGTAACCCATGGTGCAGTCTTGTCCGTGACGATGACCTCGAGCAACGGCATCCTCTCCACCGGGGAGAAGTAGTGCATGCCCAACACGCGCTCCGGCCGACTAACGGCTTCGGCAATTCGGTGGATCGGAATCGTGCTCGTATTCGAGGCAATCACACACTCGTCGTTCACCGCTGCCTCGATTTGCTTCATCACGTCGTGCTTGACACTGAGATCCTCGAACACCGCTTCGATCACGAGGTTCGCACGACCGAAGCCCGCCCAATCCACACCGCCCGATAGGAGCCGGACCAGACGTCGGTGCTCATACTTGGACATTCGCCTGCGCTTGAGGCGCGTATCCAGAATCTGCCGCGCTCCGCCGATACCTTTTGCGACCTGCTCAAGTGTCGTGTCTTGAAATCGGACGTCGACGCCTGCTCTTACGGCCGCCACACCCCCAATTCCTGCACCCATGAAGCCGGCTCCCACCACACCAAGGTTCCGTACCGGGCGAGCGTCCGGGACAGGAGGCGGTACGCCGGGGTCTTTCTTCAACGCCGTCGACGCAAAGAAGATTTGCACGAGCTGGCGTGACACTGGACCCACCGCCAACTCCGCAAAGCTCGCGGCTTCCATATCCAGACCCGCTTGCATCCCGAACCGCATCCCGTGCTCGACCGCCTTCAACGCGGCCAACGGCGCGGGATAATGACCCCCGGTCTTCTTCATTAGCTCTTTGCGAGCACTCTTGTACACGACGCCACGCCCAATCGGGTTCTTGTCCAGCGCCAGGCCAGCCAGGCCTTTGTTGCGCCGCTTTGGGCGCCAGCCCGACATAAGACGTCTCGCCACTCGCTCAGCAACTGGGTCAAGGATGGATGCATGCACGAGTTCGTCGACGATCCCCGTACGGTGGGCCCGCTTGGCCGGGACTTGCTTACCAGCAAGGATCATGTCGAGCGCCGCTCGGACGCCGACCAATCGCGGCAACCGTTGGCACCCTCCAGCAGCCGGGATGATGCCGATTTGCACTTCGGGAAGTCCGATGATGGTCTTCGGGTGATTGGTCGCGATCCGATAGGTACACGCCAAAGCCGCTTCGAGTCCACCGCCCAATGTGGCGCCATGGATGGCGGCGACGACCGGCTTGCCAAGGTCGTCGATACGGTTGATGAGTCGCTGACCGCGGCGAACGAGCTGGTACGCTTCGTCGCGTGACCTGAGAGCGACGAACTCGTCGATGTCGGCACCGGCGATGAACGATCCTTGCTTGCCTGACTGGAGTATGACGACCTGAACGTCGTCGTTGACCTCGAAGTCGGTAAGGAGCTTGTCGAGCTCCTCTCCAACGGCGTTCGTGATCTTGTTGATCGGCTCGCCAACAAGATCGAGAACGACGCGGGCAAGGCCGTCGTCAATAGTGACCGTGAAGGCGCCCATGTGACTACGCTCGCTCGAGAACCATGGCAAACCCCATCCCGCCCTGAGCACAGACCGAGATAAGACCGAGCTGTGCATCGCGGCGCGCCATCTCGTGGGCCAACGTCAACGTGATGCGAGCCCCTGTTGCGCCGAAGGGATGCCCGATCGAAATCGAGCCGCCCATGACATTCAGAGTGTTCCAGTTCACTTGGCCAATTGCCGTCGATCGACCCAGGTGCTCGGCGGCCCAGCGGTCCGACTCGAAGGCCTGGACATTAGACAGGACCTGCGCGGCAAAGGCCTCGTGCATCTCAACGATATCGAGGTCTGACCAGTTGATGCCTGCCCGTTCGAGTGCTTTGGGCACGGCGTACGCGGGCCCCATCAGCAGCTGGTCGCCAGGGTCGAGGGCGGACACGGCATGTGACCGGATAAACGCCAGCGGTTGGTAGCCCAGCGACCGTGATGCAGTCTCGCTCATCAGCAGGACCGCACCCGCCCCATCTGTCAGGGGTGAGGCGTTGCCTGCGGTGACACTCCCATACTTCCGATCAAAAGCGGGCCGCAACTTGGCCATTTGCTCAAGATTCGCGTCAGGACGAATCCCGTTATCTCTGATGATCGGCCGGCCCCCGTCCCGAGGAAAGATCGGCGCGATCTCCGCGGTGAGGCGTCCGTCTTCGGACCCCGCGTGCGCCAATCGATGGCTTCGCAGGGCAAACTTGTCCTGCTCCTCTCGGGAGATCCCATTCAGCTTCGCCATCTTCTCCGCCGACTGCCCCATCGACTCACCGGTGGACGGCTCGGCGATGGCGGGTGCTACCGGCTTCAGGTCCCGGGGGCGCACCGATGCAAGGAGTCTGAGGCGGGCGCTGGGACTCTTGGCCTTCGAAAGCCCCACGAGCGTCTCTGAAAACCGCTTCGAATGAAGAATGGGAATGTCGGAGAGGCTTTCGGCACCACCCGCGATCACAACATCCGCATGCCCCAAGGAAATCTGGTCGTGCCCTGTCGCGATCGCGGTATTCGCGGAGGCGCACGCTCGATTGAGCGAGGCCGCAGGGACATGGGCTGGGAACTGCGGAAGCAGGCTCACCTCTCGCGCCAGGTTAGGTGCGAGGGCGCTCGGGACGACCTGGCCGAAGTACATCTCATCGACCATGCGCCCATCAAGGTTCAGTCGATGAACCAGTTCGACCACCGCGTGTTTTGCCAGGTCAACTGCCGATATGTCCTTCAGCACCGTGCCGGACTTGCAGAACGGCGTACGGCAACCTCCCACCACGGCCACGCGGCGTGCGTTGTCGACTGCGGACATGGGCGAAACCTAGCCGGTGCCGTCCGAGCCTGCTACCGTGCTATTGGCGGGGGCTGCGCCGCAATACCCGTCAGTCCTTGGGCCGACGGGCGAGAATACTCGCGATGGCCATTGGCCGCCCCTCGAGGACCTCGAGGACATCGCGGGCCAAGATTATCTCGAATGGGTCGACCAAAGACCATAGCTCCCCTGGGCGGAGGAGGTGCGCGTCGTCGGTAGGCCCCCAACCCAGTTCCCGTTGCTGCTCGAGAAAGGTCTCAGCCAACAAATACCCGCCCGGGCGAACCCAGTCGAGGAAACTCGGCATGCGAGCCCGATCGAGGTAGTTAAATATCATTACCATATCGAACGGGCCGTCGTGCGGATCGGTCTGGAGGTCGGCGACGCGCCACTCGACCCGGAGTTGCGACTTCTTGGCCAGCTTCTCGCCAGCCCGCACTCGTGTCTCGTCTGAGTCGACCGCGATGACGTCAGCACCGCGCGCGGCGGCGGCGATGGCATGGCGGCCCGTTCCGCAGGCAACATCGAGGATCCGCATCCCCGGAGCGATGAGATCGGCATGCCAAGCGAACCAAGTACTCGGCAATTCGTGATCGCCTGAAGCCGACACGCTAGTGGACACTCCTCTTTCGTATGAGACCCGGCAAGCCAATCTCCAACAATTGGCTGACGAATCCGTGGACCTACTCGTCATCGGGGGCGGAATCACTGGCGCCGGCATCGCGCGTGATGCAGCGATGCGGGGAATCTCGACCGCCCTCGTCGACAAGGCTGATTTTGGCTCCGGAACGAGTTCGATTTCATCGAGACTCGTCCACGGTGGCCTGCGTTACCTCGAGCACCGCCACTGGCGGCTCGTGTTTGAGGCTAGCCAAGAGCGCCGGGTGCTCCTTCGAATCGCTCCCCACCTGGTCTGGCCCCGTTCGTTCATTTTCCCAATTCACGACGGCTGTCGCGTCAATCGATGGACGCTCCTGGCCGGCCTTTGGCTCTACGACCTCCTAGCTGCCTTCCGGAATGTGCGCCGGCATCAGATGCTCGGCAAGCGCGGCATCCTGCGAGCCGAACCGCTTATTCGCGAGCGTGGCCTGAAGGGCGGGGCGCGGTATTACGACGCCCAGTGTGATGACGCACGTCTCACCCTGGCAAATGTCCGCGACGCACACCGGCACGGAGCTATTGTGGCCAATTATGCCCAGGTGGAGCGGCTCGAGCTGGCCGACGGGGCGGTCCGTGGAGCGCATGTCGTGGATTTGGTCACTGGCGAAGAGATCTCGATACGGGCCAAGGTCGTAGTGAACGCCACGGGTCCCTGGACGGACGAGGTCGCCGGAATACCAGCGTCAACGCCCACACTACACCCCACCAAGGGGGCTCACCTACTCGTGCCACGGAGTAAGATCGGGAATAACGAGGCCGTGACGATGATCTCACCTATCGATGATCGCGTGTTATTCGCCGTCCCGTGGGGCAACCTCACGTACCTCGGAACGACCGAAACAGAGATGGAAGCTAGTCCGGACGAAACCCGGGCGACCGCTGAGGATGTGGTCTACCTACTTCGGACCGCGAACGCGTTCTTTCCGGAAGCCCGCCTCACCCCAGGCGATGTGCAAGCCACGTGGGCGGGGCTGCGGCCACTCCTACCACTCGGCGACCCAGACAACCCTGGGGCTACTTCTCGAGAACATCGGATTCTCGAAGATTCCCGCGGTCTTCTGTCCATTGTCGGAGGTAAGCTCACGACGTTTCGGCGAATGGCGGCTCAGGTGACCGACCGCGTTGCGAACCGATTGCGATCTGTCGACGGACGACCGCTGCCACCGCGAGCGCGGACGGATCGGCACCCACTTCCTGGCGGTGAAACGCAGGAGCTCGACATCCTCATTGCCGCAGCCGAAGATGAGGGTCTCTCCAAGGCAGCTGCCGAGCACTATGTACGAACCCATGGTAGCGAGACGCCAGCCGTGATCCGGCTCGCGCAGACCAAGCCCCGCCTGGCAACGCCTGTGATCGCCACCCATCCAGCGACGTGGGCACAGTTACTTCACGCCATGCGTCGCGAAATGGCTTTGACGCTCGGTGATCTATTAGTCCGCCGTACACACCTGTTTTATGAGGCGCCCGATCACGCCCTCGCCGTCGTGGAGGATGTCGCTGATCTTGCCGCTCAGGAGATGGGTTGGGATGAGGATCGCCGCCGTGCCGAGTTGGCTGCCTACCATGAGCTTGCACGACGCAACAACGCGTTCCGAGACGAACTCGAGGACCAGGACTTGTCCTAGCGCTCGACGTCGATGAGCGCCTCGCCATCCGGGCGAGCGTCGCGGAATTCTCGCGCCGCCTCAAAGGCCGATTGCAGGTTGTCCATCAACTCGCCGCGCCGATCATAGAGGCGCTTGAGCTTGCGGCGTGGGTGACCGGCCAAGGCATACGACGTTAATAGCGGCAGTGCCACGGTCGTATCGAGGTAGCATACGACCGCATCGGGAAGGAGATCCGGATCGATCTTCCCCCAACTCACGGCTTCACCTGGGGTGGCACCGGACAACCCTCCTGTGTCCGCGCGCGCGTCGGTGATCTGGATGAAGTAGTCGTGCCCTTTTTCCTGAATACCGAGCACCTCTTGAATTTGTGGCTCGGTCTGAAGCACGAAGTTCTTAGGACTGCCGCCCCCGGCCACGAGAACACCACTGGTACCGTTCCGCTTGGCGTCCAGCACGATCGCGGCCGTCTCGTTGACATCGGCCGATACATCAAACGCGCACTTGAAGCCCTCGAGAGCGAGGTCGGCCACATTCATACCGATGGACGAGTCGCCGGGCGACGATGTATAGATGGGCACCCCACATTCATGAGCGACGCTCAACAAGGATTTGTGCTCGAGCCCGAGTTGCTTCTCTCGCTCACGGAGAAAGCCGCCGAGGATATAGTGGTACTCGGCTGAACTCATCGGTCGCTGGAACTCGTCGCGCATGGAGACCTGGCGCAGATACTCGTCTGTCTGCAGCAAGACCTTGTAGTCGAAGAAGATATCGTAGATGCGCACCACGCCATTCGCGCGGAGTTCGACATCGTCCACACGAGGAGTGCCACGATGCATCGAATGGCCGAGCGCGAAGTGCATGTCGTGGTACAGATTCGCACCTGTCGAGACCACCCAATCGACGAAGCCCGACTCCAGCAGGGGGATAACGGTCGACATCCCAAGTCCCGCCGGTGTGAGGGCACCAGTGATGCTCATCCCCACGGTGCAATCGTCGTCCAGCATCTGGCGGACGAACAGCTGGCATGCCTCACGGAGGCGACCGGCGTTGTAGGCAAAGAAGACGCCGTCGACCATATCCGTTATGCTTTCGCCGCCAGTGATTGGCTGCGGTTCGATCGAAGCCCCACTCAGCAGACGTTCTTTGTCGTTCACTAGATGCTATCTCCCCCATGCCCGTCACTCGACTCTGAGATGAATCGGGCCACTTCGTTCGGATCGTCCAAGACCTCGAAGAGTTCCAGATCTTCCGGCGCAATCTTGCCCTCATGTGCGACCGTCTTCTTCAGCCACTTGAGGAGCGGTTTCCAATAGTCCGACCCGACGAGCACCACTGGCGTGTTTCGAATCTTCTCGGTTTGCAGCAGTGTCAAGGATTCGAATAGCTCATCCAAAGTGCCGAATCCGCCCGGAAAGAACACGAAGGCCGACGAATACTTCACCAGCATCATCTTCCGGACGAAGAAATACCGGAAGTTGACGAGCCGATCCAGGTAGGGGTTGGCTCCCTGTTCGTTCGGCAGTTCAATGTTCAAGCCAATCGACATGGCGCGCGCATCGCGCGCGCCTCTGTTTGAAGCTTCCATGATGCCTGGACCCGCACCGGTGATGACGGCGAAGCCTGCACGCCCTAGGCATTCCGCCGTGCGCCGCGCGAGTTCGTACATGGGATCGTCCGGGCGGGACCGCGCCGATCCAAAAACCGATACCGCCGCCCTGATGTCAGCCAACTCGTCGAATCCCTGGACGAACTCGCCCATGATTCGGAACACTCGCCACGGATCCGTGCTCGTGAAGAGTCTTCGCTCGATCCCACGCGGTTTCTCGAGCAGGATTTCATCAGCCGTCGTGGTGAGCGCCGCTCGGTCGGCGTTAGAGGAGCTGGATGGCTGCGGCATTGTCATCAGGAATGTTGTAGAAGAATGGTGAAAGGCGAACGTGGCCGGGTCGAGCGTCCGCGACGATATTCGACTTAGCCAACCGGGCAACCGACTCCTTGGGGTGCGGGTCCTGCACCATGACGATCGCGGAACGATCGCGGGGGTCGGCAGCGATCGTAAGCCGTAGTCCCGCATCTTCCGCCTTCGAGACGAGATCTTCGGTGAGCTCTTTCACAACCTCCCGGATGGCTGGGACGCCGATTTCATGAATGATTTCGAGGCCGCCCAGCTGAGCATGGACGGCAGCAAGCGCAGGCGTACCCTGCTCGAACCGACTCGCGTCTTTCGCCCACTCCATGACCGTCACATCGAAATCGAACTGTCGCGCGTGGGCAAACCACCCGGTTGCCGTTGGCTGCAAGGCGTTGTGCAGGGCGTCGCGCACGTAGAGAAACACGATACCCGGTCCGCCCATGAGCCACTTCAACCCGCCGGCGCAGAGGAAGTCCACTCCGGTCGCACAGATATCGACCGGGATCTGACCAACGCTCTGGTAGGCATCGATGAAGCACAGGGCACCATGCGAATGCGCGAGTTCCGCGACCGCCCGGATGTCCTGAATCGCCCCGGTGGTGAAATACACGTGCGATGTGACCACGAGGGAGGTCCGTTCATCCACCGCCGCCGCGATGGCCTCGACCGGCACCGACACACCATCGGGACTCTCTACGATGACCACCTCGACGCCTTGCAGTTCCTTGGCCAACCACTGATACGGTATCGTCGGAAAATCCAGGGCCGTCGTGACCACCCGGGGGCGCTGCGTGTAGTCAAGTGCGCTAGCAATGACCGCCGAAGCGGTCGACACGGACGCGTGAAGGGCAATCTCGCCGGGATGCGCTCCAATCAACGCAGCGTAGCCCTCTTTCGTCTGCGTCAACGCGTCCCACCACACATCGTACCAGGCGGCGGCGCCTCGGCGGTCCCACGTTTCGAGGAACTCCGTCGTCCGGAGGCGGGAGCGGCCCGACAGCGCACCAAGGGAGCACGTGTTCAGATAGGTTTGGTGCTCGAAGATGGGAAATTCCGCTCGGTAGCGGGCCAGGGTGTGGCCGGACGCACGATTTGCCACGGTCATGGGCGCCAATATACCAGCATGGACCCGCGCGGGTCAGGACGCATTTGCGGTCCGAGAAGACCGACCGACACGCATGAGCGACATTACACTCTGGCCCGCCCACACCACCTCGATCAGAATGAACCCGATTCGTCGATCCGCCACGGCGACCACTCCGAGAAGCAAAGCGCCCACTAAATTGAACCAGAGATACACCGGCGCTTCACTGGCCCACCAGCGCCGCTGGAGCGCCACGAACGCCACCATGATACACACGGCTCCGGCCAGGGATACTGCTTGCAAGATCAGCTGCATGGGCAATCGCCTCACTCTGAGCGAAGCTGGATGGGACTCACCGTCGCGCTCGCTTTACGCGGGGTGATACGGCCGCGGTTGGCTCTCGACCTGATCCGGATGGTCTGGGCATTCCGCGCAAGATACTGGTACCGAAGATTCCCGTTTCTCCCACTTCCTCCTCGAACCTATATGCAGTGGCGCATGTACACCGCGTATGGGGACGAGCGGGCCGTGCCGCCGCTGGACGACGTTGTTCGGTTTGCCCGCTGGCGGCGGGAAGTCATGCGCCTGTGACACCACAAGGCCGTTCTCAACGTATCAAAGACCGCGCGCTGACACTCGGGTTCGCTTCCGTGGGCATCGCCGATCTGTCGCCCCCACCTCACCCAAACGCCGTACGGTCGTGGTTGGATCTTGGGATGGCCGGCACCATGGAATACATGCACCGGCAGGCAGACCGCAGGACTAACCCGGCCTCCATCGTGCCTGGTGCAACGCATGTCGTGATGCTCGCGAGAGGGTATTTCACGCAGGATGCACCTAAGCACCCGAACGGCGGCCGCGTTGCCCGATACGCACGAGGCCGCGACTACCACGTTGCGCTCCGCAAACCGCTGGAAGATCTGGCCGCATTCATTCGATCGCTCGAGCCGAGTGATATCCATACCAAGGTGTTCGTCGACGCGGGCCCTGTGCCAGAGCGAGAACTCGCCCAGCGAGCGGGACTAGGCTGGATTGGCAAGAACACCATGCTCATCGACCCGAAGCGCGGGTCGTACTTCTTTCTGGCGTCGGTTTTCACCGACCTCGCATTGGCTGTCGATGAGCCGTTCACCTTCGACCACTGCGGCACCTGTCGCCGGTGCCTGGATGCGTGTCCGACGGGCGCCTTTCCGGACGTGCGAGTCCTGGACAGTCGCCGGTGCATCTCATATCTGACGATCGAGCATCGAGGCGAACTCGACCCGGAGCGCCGCCCACTGGTGACCGACTGGGTGTTTGGGTGCGACGTTTGCCAGGAGGTCTGTCCGTGGAACGAAAAGTTTGCGCGAGCAGCGCCCGACGAGTACTTAGAACTTGAGGGGGCGCTGGCATGGCTCGACCTGACGGAGCTGGCGACACTCGACGACGCAGCATTCGATACGAAGTACGGTTGGACCCCCATGGAGCGGGCTGGCGCGGGCGGCATGCGCCGCAATGCCAGGCTCGTTCGAGAAAACAGAGCCTGATGGCCGATACCCCAGACGCGGTCAGGGATCCGGACCTCCGCCGACGCCTTACCACGCTCCAGGAACGACTGGAGGTTGGGCTTCCGGAGGTCGACCCCCATCGCCGTCTAGTGGGCCGACCAGTCCAATATCGAGTGATCAGCGGGCAGACGTTTGAAGTCGTTTACCGCGAGGTCCCGAGCATCGATGAGGCCGAGGTACTCGGGGTCAAGCGCCTGATCGGCCAAGAGTGTTTTTGCCGGGTCGCGCCGCAAACAGCCGAGACGCTGCTGGTCCGGTTCGTCGTCCCGTTGACACGTGACTAACGAGGGCGCCTCGCCGTCACTTCCTGGAAGAAGCGCACTCGGCTCCCGGGGAAATCCAAACCACTCAGCGAATCAATCAAGAAGGCGGCGCGCGCCGAAGAATCGGGCCTTACCGTGCCAGGCCGCTGCTGCACCGTGCCACGCAGGGACAGCATTTCCACTCCCTGGTCGGCGAGGGTCGCGCACAGGATGGCGCCCCGATTGAGTGGCTCGGCCAGGTTGAATGGGCCGTACGTCAGGAGGTTGCCGAGCGAGTAAACGATCAGCGCACCTCGATACCACTCCATCGCGCGGAGGACGTGCGGGCCGTGACCAACCACGAGGTCGGCCCCAGCCTCGACAGCTGCACGGGCGAACGCGACCACGTTCCCGCGATCCTCGCCGAGATACATCTCGGTGGTGTCCCGCGTTCGCTGGGCCCGGGCGCCCTCAGCGCCCATGTGCATGGTGACGACAACCCAGGGCGCCACCTCCGCCGCCCGGCCAACGTGCCGACGCGCTGCTGACAGATCACGCGGGTCGGGACCCGCCTGTGCGGTCGCGAAGCCTAGGAAGGCCACCGTCCCGTTCCACATTGGCACCAGAGTTGGCAGGGAATCGACACCGGTCACAAACGCCCCAGCCGCTTCCAGCCGCTCTTTGGATTCAATGAAGCCCTCAGGTCCCGCGTCCATCGCATGGTTGTTGGCGAGGTTCCCCACCACAAATCCGTTCGGCAGAATTCCCCGATAGGCAGCTGCGGCAGTCGGCGGTTGCCGAAAGGCGTAGCAGCTTGTTGAACCGGGACGGCATTTCGCAGGTGCCGCTCCCGTGCCTATCGCCCCCTCGACATTGAGCAAAACGATGTCGGCATCCGCAACGAGTGGCGCGAGTGGAGCGATCAGGGCCGCCGGATCCGGTGTGGCCTCTACCGAGTGCATCAACCGATCCGCGGCCCGCGTGGCCCAAGTCGTGTCGAGATTCGAACCTAAGAGGACATCACCGCCGGCACACACGCGCGGTGGGTGCGGCTGCTGCGCGACGAGCGCCGTTGTCGAAAAGGCGGCCAACAGCGCGACACGGTAGATGAGGGAACGGGTCCTCATGTGATCAGAGACCTGTGGGGTAATCGATGAACTCACACGTCAGACCAAACTGCTCCCCGAGATGCCTGCCCAATGCGGACACGCCCACTGTTTCGGTCGCATAATGCCCAGCGTATATCACGTTGACCCCCAGCTCTTCGGCATCGAAATGTGTGTGGTGGGCACCCTCGCCGGTGATGAATGTGTCGAGGCCTGCGGCGTGCGCCTCTTCAATCATCGAACCGGCACCGCCGGTGATGACGCCGACCTCTGAAGTCCGGTCCGGCCCACCGGGGATCACGTGTGCGCGGACACCGAGCGTGCCCTCCAAGCGCTCCACTAGTCTATTCCGGTCAACCGTGAGGCTACCTCGAACGCCAATCGCCGCACCTTGGTAATCCCCAAAAGGGGCCGTCTCGGTCAGGCCCAGTTGACCGGCCAGCACCGCATTGTTTCCAACTTCCGGATGTAGATCCAGCGGGAGATGCGCGGCGTACACGCCAACCGAGTTGGCCAACAGGGCGCGGAGCCTACGGCCGTGTCGGCCAGTCACCGGTTCGAGGCCCTTCCAAAACAGTCCATGGTGGACGAGGAGCAACTCCGCACCCCGTTCGACTGCGCCATCGATCGTCGCCTGGCAGGCGTCGACTGCGACCGCGACGCGCGAGACATCGTCCGGTCCGTCGACCTGTAGGCCGTTCAGCGCATTCGGATAATCAGGGATCTCCTCGATACGCAGATAGTCATCGAGATAGGCAGTGAGTTCAGAGAGCTTCACGCTCGAGCACGGCCATCGGTTCATGAACCGCCACTTTCGCACCCAATTCGAGCGCCCGTGGGTCACCCATGCGGATATGGCCATTCACTTCTCCACCCTCCTGCACAACGAGACGCTTGGTAGCGATATCGCCGTGAATCACCGACGTGTCCTGAACCTCGATGCGTTGGTCTGCATAGATCGACCCGCGGACCTCGCCTCCAACGATCGCCTCGGTCGTGTAGATGTCCCCCTGGACCAATCCACCTTTCGTGACAAGCACCTGTCGGGTGGCACGGATGCTCCCCGTAATGGTCCCCTCGATCTTCACGATCCCGTCCGTCGCTACCTCACCTACCACATCGAGTCCGACTCCGATGATTGACAAGCTGCCATCGTCCGGCCCCGGCGCATCTGTCCGCTTTCCCGCCATAATCAGTTCGACTCCTGGTTCAACAGCGTCCGGGGGTCGACAGAGCGACCACCACGAAAGATCTCATAATGTAAGTGCGGGGCGGTGGACCGCCCGGTTGATCCCGAAAGTGCGATGACTTGCCCTGCTGCAACAGAATCCCCCGTGCTGACGAGGAGTCGTGACGCGTGCCCGTACATGCTCTCGAATCCGTTCTCGTGACGCAACCGCACGAAGAGCCCGTATTCCGGGTGCGAACTCGCCTCGGCGACCAGGCCCTCCCCCGCAGCCCGGATTGGCGTACCCACTGGGATCGCCACGTCGAGGCCAGCGTGCTCCTCGCCACCTTCGTCCGGCCGAACGGTGCCCCGGGTCAACACGCCTGGCTCGTCGAGGGGCCACCGGACCGGCGCACGGAGCGCGGCGTCCGTCCGATCGTCCGAAGGCGTCGCGGCAAAGATAGGGTATGCGACCGCGGGTACCTCTCCCGACCGTGTTTGCGCCGGCACGACGTCGGCCCCAAGCATCGAGCGGAGCTGTTGGTAGTTCGATTCGGCGGTCTCCAGGCTTCGAGACAGCTGTAACACCTGGGCATTCGCGCTGCGCAACTGTTGCGTATCTCGCTCGAGGCCGGGCACGCGCGCGGCCGTGCTCGCAATGGGGGCGTAGAGCACAACGGACATCGCTACCAACACAACGAACGCCATGCCACCGAAGAGCGTTGCGCGTACGAACCATAGTGGCAGGCGCACCGATCTCGACTCGGCGTCACCATCCTTGTGTACCACGACCGTGATCTGTGGACTGCTCATCCGTCGTACGGTTCGCCCAGGACGATCTCCATGATGCGCGCGAGATCATCATGTGAATAGAAGTTGACCGAGATCTTACCGCTGTCTTTTCCACGGGGAGAGACGACGACATCCGTCTGCAACCGCTTGCGCAACGTGTCCTCGATGCGGCGGATCTGAGGATCGCGAGCCGTGCCCTTCTTCCGTTGTGGCCGCTTGGAACGCTTGCGAACCATCGTCTCGACGTCGCGTACCGACAGTCCGCGCTCGACCACCGCTTTCGCGATCGCCACCACGCCATTGCTGTCCACACCGACCAACGCACGCGCGTGACCCGCGCTCAGGTCGCCGGCGTGCACGAGGTCCTGCACGCGATCAGGCAACTTCAGGAGTCGCAAGGCGTTCGCCACCGCGGCCCGACTCCGTCCCACCATTTCCCCGATGTCACCTTGCGAAAGTTCGAAGTCATTTGTAAGGCGCGCATACCCGCGCGCCTCGTCGATCGGCGACAACGCATCCCGCTGCAGGTTCTCGACCAGCGCAAAGGTGAGCACGGCCTGATCGTCGGCATCGCGGAGCACAGCGCTGATACGGTCCCAGCCGAGATGCTGTGCGGCCCGCCACCGCCGCTCACCTGCAATCAGTTCGTAGGCGCCTTCGGTTGCTTCTCGCACCACGATCGGCTGCAAGAGCCCTGATACCTGCATCGAGTTGGCGAGTTCTTCGAGCTGCGCGACATCGAACGCGTGCCGTGGCTGGAACGGATTCGGGCGAATGTCCCTGACGGGTAACTCCGTGAGCGATCCATCGGCTCGGGCATCCTCTACCGACGTCGGCCCAAGCAGGGCTTCGAGTCCACGCCCAAGGCGTCGGCGACCTTGCGTCACGAAACCGCGCCGGCGGGGCGCCTCATCTGCGACGCCGCCTCGTCCTCGGCACGCTTCATGACTTCCTGCGCCAAGGTCAGATAGCATTTCGCTCCAGCCGACTGCACATCGTAGAGGAGAATCGGCTGCCCGAAACTCGGAGCTTCGGCGAGGCGCACATTACGGGGAATGACGGTGCGATACACCTGACCCGCAAAATACTCCTTCGCCTCTGCGGCAACTTGCTTCGAGAGGTTCAGTCGTGCGTCATACATCGTGAGTACCACACCTTCAATCGCAAGAGCGGGATTGCAGTTCTGTTGGACCAACGTGATCGTGTTCAACAGCTTTGACAGCCCTTCGAGCGCGTAGTACTCGCACTGGATGGGAATGAGAATGGAATGTGCCGCGGTGAGCATGTTCAGGGTCAACATGCCCAATGACGGCGGGCAGTCGATCAGCACGAATTCGTACCGCCCGGCAAACCCGCGCAACACCTTCTGCATCACAAACTCGCGTTGCTGGCGGCCCACCAACTCGACCTCCGCCCCTACAAGGTCCTGCGTCGCGGGAATGACATCGAGCGTGCGGAAATTGACACCGCTCAACACGACCTCGGTCAGTGCGGCATCGCCAGCAAGCGCTTCATACAACGAGAGTTTGACCGATTCCGGCGCGATCCCGATTCCACTGGTCGCATTCGCCTGCGGGTCGGCATCGATAAGCAGGACTTTGCGTTCGGCAGCCGCGAGCGACGCCGCTACATTCACCGCTGTCGTCGTCTTGCCGACCCCGCCCTTCTGGTTCGCGATCGCGATTATGCGGGTCAAGAACCCTCTTACTTGTTGTATTTAAATAATTTACAGCTTCTTCATAAATGCCCAATTGGGCGCGATTCGCGCCCGGAGGACGCAAAATATACAGGTAGCGCTGCGAACGCGCTACATTCCGTGCCGAATCCTAACAGGGCGCGCCAAAAACGTAAGAAAAACAAGTGTTTCACGTGAAACACTTGAAATTGAGTCGCCTTTTCCAGTTGGCTAGGCGGCAGGTCGGCGGCGCTTGACGACCTCGAGAACCAGGTTCTGGAGATCGGAAGGCGATACTCCAGGAATCCTCCCAGCCTGGGAAAGCGAATCCGGCCTCACTGTATCCAGCTTCTGGCGAGCCTCGGTGGAGAGACTGTTCAACTCCAAGTACGGAAGATCCGGCGGCAGCCGGAACATGGCCATTTCCGCAAGCTTCCTCGCGGCCTCCCGCTCACGCTCAAGGTATCCGACGTATTTCAGCTCTATTTCGACCGACGTCCACTCCTCTCCGTTCGCGGGCTTCGCCAAGTCAGACACGGAGGCCAGGGCGCGGAGGCCGAGGCGTGGCCTGCGAATCAATTCGCCAATCCGCTGACCCTGATGGACCGGCGTTTCGCCGATCGCCATGAGAGCGGTGTTAGCCTGGGCTGGTGTCAGACGTGTGGCCATTGCCCAGTCGAGTAATGCTCGTTCCTTCTCCATGCGACGTTCGAGCACGAGGCGCTCGTCGTCCTCAAGCATGCCGATCCGGTCGGCGAGTGGGCCTAGGCGCTTCAGAGCATTGTCCTGGCGGGTGAGCAAGCGGAACTCAGATCGCGACGTGAACAATCGATACGGCTCATCGACCCCGCGAGTGACTAGATCGTCGATAAGGACTCCCACGAAGCCATCTTCACGCCCGAGAACGATTGGCTCCTGGTCTTTGACCCGACGCGCCGCATTGACGCCCGCGAGCAGCCCCTGACCAGCCGCCTCCTCGTACCCCGTCGTTCCGTTGATCTGGCCGGCAAAGAACAGACGCTCGACTGGCTTCACTTCGAGCCAGGGTGTGAGCTGATGCGGAGGGAAATAATCGTACTCAATAGCATACCCGGGCCGAGTCATCCTTACGTTCTCAAGACCCGGAACTACTTGTAAAAATTGAAGTTGCGCCGCAATTGGAAGAGACGTAGACAGACCGTTGACGTAGAGCTCGTGGGTGTCGAGGCCCTCCGGCTCCAAGAAGATCTGATGGCGGTCCGCGTCTGGGAACTTCACGACCTTGTCTTCGATGGACGGGCAATACCGTGGTCCGCGGCCCGCGATCTCGCCCCCATAAAGGGCCGACTCATGGAGAGACGTTCGGATGATCGACTTCACCTCTTCACCCGCCCATGTGATCCAGCACGGTCGTTGATCCGGTCGGTTTCTCTTGGCGTAGAACGAAAACCCGAACGCGTCCCGGTCACCGTCCTGCCTTTCTAATACGGAAAAGTCGACCGAGCGGCCGTCGATGCGTGGCGGCGTGCCGGTCTTGAAGCGCCCTACCGTCAGTCCAAGGCTCTCAAGCTGTTCCGCCATATCGATCACTGCGGAATCGCCGGCCCGGCCGGCCGAAACCCGGGTGTGGAGACCGATGTGTATGCGGCCCCTCAGGAACGTCCCGGCCGTTATGACGACTGTCGTACCGGCAATCCGTCGCCCATCGCTCAAGACTACCCCGGCAACCGCACCCCCCTCGAGCTGCAGCGAGGAAACCGTTCCTTGCATCACGTGCAGGCCAGCCCGTTGTTCGATCAGCTCCCGAACTGCCCTTCGATAGAGGCCCCGGTCACACTGAGCGCGTGGCGCCCAGACGGCCGGCCCCTTGGACCGATTCAGCATCCGAGACTGGATGGTCGCGCTGTCCGCCGCCCTCCCCATAACTCCCCCCATCGCGTCGACTTCACGGACCACCGTGCCCTTGGCAATCCCGCCAATGGCAGGATTGCATGACATCTGCCCAATCGTCTCGAGATTTGATGTCACGAGAAGCGTGCGAACGCCGAGCCTCGCTGCGGCGGTCGCAGCTTCGGACCCCGCGTGGCCCGCCCCTATCACGATGACGTCGTAGAACATGGCGGCACCAAACATAATCGGCGCCGGAACCCGGCGCCTACCCACCGCAGAGTACCGCGATCAGCGAGTTACGCGGTGCGAATCCAACGCAAGAGTTCGCGAGGACTGGGCCGCTTGCCGTACATCAGGATTCCCACTCGGTAGATGCGCGCTGCTACCCATGTCACCGCAATGGACGTGAGAATCAAGATGAGGACCGAAAGTGCCAACTCACCAAGTGGCACCGCAGCCACGCCCCAGCGCATCGGCATGGCAACCGGTGCCGAGAGAGGAACCAGTGTTAGAACCGTTGCAAGCGTTCCGTTTGGGTCAGTGAGGACTCCGAAAGACAGCATGGCCGGGATAACGAACAAGAAGAGAACTGGCTGCTGAGCTTGTCTCATCTCTGATTCGCTCGACGACATGGCACCGACGGCCGCAAACATCGTCGAGTAGAGGAAGAAGCCAAGTACGAAATACACCATCAGGACTGCAATGCTGTCCAACGGCACTTCAGGGAGCCTGAAGCCGCCGTCACCCTGCACCTCGATCCCGAACAATCCGAGGATCGTGGCTTGCTGATCGATGAGCACCCGCGCGAACATGGCCCAAATCGTCACCTGGAAAAGGCCCACCGCACCAACACCGACTACTTTCCCCGCCAGCAACTGGAACGGTCTGAGGCTAGATGCGAGCACCTCGATGACGCGTGACGATTTCTCTTCCACGACCGCCCCCGCCACCTGGGCGCCATACACAGCCAGGGTAACGTATAGGACAATCCACATGAAGTATGCGAGAACGAATACGGACTCACCCGATTGATCCGTGACCTTGCCGCCCCGAATGTTCACTGTCCGGAACCGCAAACGCATGTTTGCATCCGCGACGATGGTGGGATCGATGCCGCGACGCACGAGACGCTCTGCCAACGCGGCTTCCTGCACATAGCGCTGCATTACACTCATGTCGACCTGCGACGACACGTTCGACCCGCGATATTCTGCGCGCCCATCGGTGATGGTCGCGTCGGTGACGATGAGGAACCCGTCGATCGCCTCATCCCCAACCTCTCCCGCGAGGGAGTCGGCCACCGATTCCAGGTTCACGATGCCCGTCGCCAGATATTGAGGCTCCATCCGCGGGCTGCTTTCAAGCTTGTCGGTGACCCGACGTCCAAACTCAGCCGTGGTTGCATCTAAGACCACAACGTGCGTAGTGCCCGCCGATCTGCTGAGTAAGAGGGCAGGCAGGATCACCATGAGGCCTAGCAGAACCGGACCCAGGATCGTCGTGATGATGAACCACTTGTTCCGCACGCGTTCGAGGAACTCACGTCGGATCACGACCCAGATCTTACGCATGGGCATTCTCACCTAGCGCTTCGGGTCTGATCGCCCCCGCACCAACCAGGTCGATGAAGATCTTGTTCAATGTCGGTTCCGCAATCTCGAATCGTGTGATCTGGGCACCGGTTTGCACCAGGTTCTGTAGAAGCTGCTGCGGGTCCGCCGATTCGACGAGTTCAAGCTCGGCATATTGGCCGTAGTTGTCCGAGTTTTGCACCAACGTCCGGTCGCTGAGAACCCGTTCCACGCGCTGAAGGCCATCCGCCACCGCCACGATTACGTGCCGACCGCCATGATTGCTCTTGATGTCTGCGAGCTGACCGTCCACGACCTTCTCGCCCCGGGCAATGATGCAAACCGACGAGCAGAGCTTTTCCGCCTGCTCCATTATGTGCGTCGAGAACAAGACCGTCGTCCCGGCATTCGCCAATTCAACGACCTCGTTCTTCATAAGTTGGGTATTCACGGGATCGAAGCCAGAAAACGGCTCGTCGAGGATGAGCAGATCCGGACGGTGGAGTACGGTGCTGATGAACTGCACTTTCTGCTGCATCCCCTTGGAGAGATCGTTCACCTTCTTGAGCGTCCAATCGCCCAGACCCAGCCTCTCGAGCCACTGCGTGGCCTCTCGTTTTGCATGGGAACGCGTGACCCCTTTCGTCTCCGCCAGGAACACAAGTAGGTCCAGCACCTTCATCTTCTTGTACAGGCCCCGCTCCTCGGGCAGATAGCCAATCCGGCTGCTGAAGTCACGCCCTGTTCCCGACTCGTCGAAAAGCGTTACGGAGCCCTCATCCGGAACCGTGATGTCCATGATCATGCGGATCGTGGTTGTCTTGCCCGCACCGTTGGGCCCGAGAAGCCCGTAGATCGTCCCGGCCGGGACCGTGAGCGAGAGCTCGCGCACGGCGGTGTGCCCGGCGTAACGCTTGGTGATGCTACTAACGGTTACGACCGACGCTGCTGGCATGAATGTCGGGGTTGCTGGAAGGATGAAGCTACCACGGCTCCCACCGGGGCTCTACCCCGAGGAACCGAACGCCCCCGTCCAGCGTTGGAATCATGGGTGCGCTGCGCCTGAACCAACGGAATTCTCATGAACTGCGAAACCGCTCTACGCCAGCTCGGGCCTGCCAAGGGGCCGCGTCCAGAAGGGCCCGCATCAGACGAGGCGTGGGCGCATCTCGCGGAGTGTGCCTCCTGTCAGGCGGTGTATGCTCGGCAGGCGGCTCTGGCCAAGCGCCTCGCGGCATTCGGGCGAGGGTACGCACCGGAGGGTCTGCGAGCCGCTGTGTCCGAATCCCTCAGACGCGGCGCGGGCGCAACCCATGCCATTCGAAGCCCTCGGCGATGGGCCTGGGCCTCGGCGCTGGCCGCCGCAGCTGTGGTCACGATCATGGCGGTGACTCGATTCGGCGGAGGCAACGCGCTTGCCGCGCCATTGGCTGCCGCAGCTCAGGCAGCCATCGAACCGCAGGCCATGCTCGTGAGCCAGGATCCCGATCAGATTGAGCAGTGGATCGAACACCAGTTGGGATACCACGTGGCGGTTCCGATGATCACCAACGCAACCCTCGAGGGAGCTCGGGTGACCTCAGTCGCAAAGCAGCGATCCGCAGCGGTAGTGTACAGGTCACGTGGGGAGCCGGTGACGTACTTCGCTTTGGCAGAAGGCGAGGTATTCGGTCGAAGTGTGCGGTCAGACCAGCTCGTTTCCGGCAGGAGCGGTGACTATGAAGTGGCACTGTGGACGGAGAACGGACAGGTCCGCGCGATCGCGGCACCCATGACCCGCCCAGAGGTCGTCGATATGGCCAATGAATGTCGCTCGAAAGCGGCGACCGACTGACGCCGGGTTATTCCTCGCTTCGAACGAAGACGTCGTTCCCCTCGATCTCTACTTCGAGCATCCTTAGCCCCTCGGTCGCAGGAACTTCGAGAACCTCACCCGTTCGAACGTCGAATTGCGCCCCATGGAGGCCGCACTCGATCACGTAATCGTCGACCATCTCGCCCTCGCTCATCGGGTACTCCGCATGGGAGCAGCCGTCTTCACACGCGAAGACGTCCGATCCAATCCGCACGAGGCAAATCGAACCGCAACTGGGCAGCTCCACACCCACCGGCGTTCCTTCGGGGAGGTCATCGAGTGCGGCGACCTTCTCGAAGTTCTCCTCTGGCATTCGGCCCTCACTCTTGTTCCCGTTCCGTTGTGATTTTCTTGCCTTCCTGACTCTCGAGCGCGGCGTGCAAGGTGTGCCACGATAGGTTTGCACACTTCACCCGGGCCGGAAATTGTCGCACTCCACCCAAAGCCGCCAGTTTGCCGAGTGTGTCTCGATCGATCGGCGTCGAGGGCCGCGAAGTCACCATGGCTTGAAACGCGCGGAACAGCGCGTTCGCCTCTGCTGTTGTCTTCCCCTTCACGGCGCTGGTCATCAGCGAGGCCGACGCTTGAGATATCGCGCAGCCCGATCCCTCAAACCGGATCTCGGCAATGCGGTCGTCGTCGACGCGTAGATGAACCGCGAGCATGTCGCCGCACAGCGGGTTGGATCCCTGTGCGTGGCGATTGGCGGCCTCGAGCTTGCCGAAGTTTCGCGGGCTTCGGTTATGGTCGAGGATGATCTGTTGGTAGAGTTCGCGTAGGTTGTCGCTCAAGTCCCGAACACCTCACGCACTTCTCGAATCGCTTCGACAAGACGATCAACGTCGTCACGGGTGTTGTACAGTGCGAACGACGCCCTCGCGGTCGCCGGCACACCCAACCGATCCATGACGGGCTGGGTACAGTGATGGCCTGATCGAATCGCCACTTCCCGTTCGTCGAGAATCGTGCCGACATCGTGGGCGTGGACGCCCTCCATCACGAACGAAACGACCGCCGCCTTGTGCGGAGCCGTGCCGATGATCCGGAGCCCCGGGACCTTGAGCAAGGAGCGTGTCGCGTAGTCGCGGAGATCGTCCTCGTGTTGTCGAATCGCTGCCCAATCGAGCCCTTTCAGGTACTCAACGGCCGCGCCCAACCCGACCGTGCCGGCAATATTGGGGGTGCCAGCCTCGAACTTGGCGGGAGCCGGCGCGTAGGTCGTCTTTGCAAACGAGACCGTGCGAATCATCTCACCGCCTCCGTGGTACGGTGGCATGTCCGCGAGGTGGTTTGCCCGTCCATACAACGCGCCTATGCCGGTCGGCCCAAACATTTTGTGTCCTGAGATGGCATAGAAATCGCACCCGATCGCGGTCACGTCCACTGGCATGTGCGGAGCGGCCTGGGCCCCGTCGAGCATTACCGGGACACCACGCTCGTGGGCCAGCGCCACGATATCCTCAATCGGGTTGATAGTTCCCAGCGAATTCGAGATGTGGACGACACTCACGAACTTCGTCCGATGGGTCATGAGCGACCGGAAGGCGTCCATGTCCAGTTCACCGGCGTCGGTAATCGGAATTACACGGAGTGTCGCTCCCGTCTGTTCGGCGACGAGCTGCCACGGGACGATGTTTGAATGGTGCTCCATATGCGAAATGAGCACGTCATCGCCACGACCGACACGCGGGCGCACGAAGCTCTGCGCCACGAGATTGACCGCCTCGGTCGTTCCACGGAGGAAGACAATCTCATGTGGATCGGTCGCACCCAGAAACTGCTGGACAGCAGCTCGAACATGTTCATACGCCAGGGTTGCCTGTGCGCTCAGGCGATAGACGCCGCGGTGGATATTGGCGTTTTCGTTCTCGTAGTAGCGCGTAACTGCATCAATTACGGCGTGTGGCTTCTGGCTCGTGGCAGCGTTGTCGACGTAAACCAGACGGCGCCCCTCATGGACCTGCTCGAGGATCGGAAAATCCATGCGGACCCTCTCCACGTCGAACCCTGCTCGCGGCGCCGTCGAGAGACCGTGCACGCCGACCATGAGGGCTACAACTCTCCTTCGCCTTGGAGGCGGCCGCGCACCTTTCGGTCAAGGTGGTCGCGGAGGGGCTCCAGTGTAACCCCGTTCAGGATCTCGGACGCAAAGCCGTACGTGAGCAGGAGCTTGGCGTGCTCGCGAGAGAGCCCACGGCTCTGCATGTAGAACAAGTGGGCTTCGTCGATCGGGCCCAGGGTCGCCCCATGTGTGCACTTCACGTCATCGGCATAGATCTCCAGCTGCGGCTGACTGTCCGCGCGTGCGAGCGGCGAGAGAAGAAGATTGTTGTTCGTTTGCTTGGCGTCGGTCTTCTGTGCGCCCGGTCGGACCTTGATCCGTCCATTGAACACGCCCCGCGCGCGATCGTCGAACACCCCATTGAAATACTCCCAGCTGCTGCAATGGGGTTTCGCGTGATCCAGGGCCGTATGGTAATCCACGTGCTGTCGCCCCGACAGAACGGACAGCCCGTTGAGCGTGCTTTCGGCGCCTTCCCCATCGAGTTCTGACACGATGTCATGGCGGGTGATCGCCCCACCAAACCCGAAAACGAGGTTCGACAGGCGGCTGTCCCGTTCCTGCCAGGACCACGTACTAGCGGTATGATACGCGTCCACGGACTCGTCTTGGATCCGATAGGTATCCAATCGGGCGTTCTCCCGCACGACAAGTTCCGTCACTCCGTTGGTCCACGTCGTTCCCGCCCCAACGGTGACGTAATGCTCCACCACTGTTGCGGACGCACCTGCTTCGACCAAGATCAAAACCCGGGGGTGTGCAACCTTCGGAATTCCCTCATCGGCGGCAAACACGTGAAGCAGCTGAATTGGCGCGCCTGCCCCCTGTGGCTTCACGTGCAGAAACACACCATCCTGCAAGAACGCGGCGTTCAGCGATACGAACGGATTGGTCGCGTCCTGCGCATGTTGCATGAGGTGCGGCCGCACTAACTCCTCGGATTCACGAACTGCCTGCTCAAGGCTCATGACCGAAAGCCCGGCCCCTTCCGCGGGCTCGCTCAATGACGGCTCGAAGACGCCGTTCACCATGACAACTGAGGGAATCGACGGATCGATCGAGTGCACACGCACATCGTTGGCCGTGACGCGGCCGTCGTTAGCCGATGCCATGACAAACCCGTGTCGGAGGATCGGCTTCACATCCGTGAAGCGCCATTCTTCCTGTCGCGTGGTGGGGAAACCACGGTCCGCGAATCGCTGAATGGCGCTCGCGCGTGTGTCCCTAAGCCACGCCGGCGCTTGTGCCGCTCCGTTCGAGACAAACTGCTCGAACGCTTGCGTGTAGTGGTCCGGGGCCACGGGCGTCCGCTTCTTCGTCATCGTCGATCCCTCACCCTACCGGCGCTTCTTCGCGGAGCCAATCGTATCCCTTGGCTTCGAGCTCGAGCGCCAGTTCTTTCCCACCCGACTTCGCAACCTGGCCTTTCGACAGTACATGCACATGATCGGGAGTCAGGTAGTCCAAAATCCGCTGGTAATGCGTGACGACCACGAAGGCTCGCTCGTCACTCCGGAATCGGTTGACCGCTTCGGCTACGGATCGCACCGCATCAATGTCGAGGCCCGAGTCTGTCTCATCGAGCACGGCGAGTTTCGGCTCCAAGACGGCCAGTTGGAGAATCTCGTTGCGTTTCTTCTCACCGCCCGAGAACCCCTCGTTGACCGCACGATGGATGAGGCTATCATCCCAGCCAATCTCCTTGAGCTTTTCTTCCAGGAGCTCGGCAAAATCCAGCGTATCAAGCTCCTCCTGGCCGCGCGCCTTGCGAATGGAGTTCATGGCCGATTGGAGGAAGTAACCATTGGTGATGCCGCGGATCTCGACCGGGTATTGGAACGCAAGGAAGAGGCCGGCGATTGCACGCTCGTCTGGCCCCATCTCAAGGAGATCCTGCCCCTCGAAGCTCACGGTGCCTTGGGTGATCTCGTACGTCGGGTGGCCCGCGAGCACCTGTGCCAGCGTGCTCTTCCCTGACCCATTAGGCCCCATGATCGCATGAACCTCTCCGGCGTTCACCGACAGATTCACGCCGTTGAGGATTTCGACGCCATCGACGCCAGCATGCAGATTTCGTATTTCGAGCATTCTCGTTTCGTTCCTCTCTGTTAACCGACGCTGCCTTCGAGGCTCACGCCCAGCAGACGCGTCGCTTCCACGGCGAACTCCATGGGGAGCTCGCGAAACACTTCCTTACAGAACCCGTTGACGATCAGCGAGACCGCATCTTCTTCGGACAGACCCCGCTGTTGGCAGTAGAAGATCTGGTCTTCTCCCACCTTCGAGGTCGTTGCCTCGTGTTCCATGATCGCGGTGCTGTTACGGACATCGATGTAGGGGAACGTGTGCGCACCGCACTGATCCCCAATCAGCATGGAATCGCATTGAGAGTAGTTTCGCGCGTTCTCCGCGCCCTTCATGATCTTCACCTGACCTCGGTACGTGTTCTGACTACGACCGGCAGAGATCCCCTTGGAGATGATGGTGCTCTTCGTGTCCTTCCCCATGTGCACCATCTTCGTGCCTGTATCCGCCTGCTGGTGATTGTTCGTCACCGCCACCGAGTAGAACTCACCAACGGAGTTGTCACCCTCGAGCATGCACGACGGATACTTCCACGTGATCGCCGACCCCGTCTCCACCTGAGTCCACGAAATCTTGGAGTTCCGTCCCGCGCATCGGCCCCGCTTAGTCACGAAGTTGTAGATCCCACCGGACCCGGTCTCGTCTCCAGGATACCAGTTCTGAATCGTGGAGTACTTGATCTGCGCATCGTCGAGCGCCACGAGCTCGACCACCGCCGCGTGCAGCTGATTCTCGTCGCGCATGGGGGCCGAACACCCCTCGAGATAGCTCACATGCGAACCCTCTTCCGCCACGATCAGCGTGCGCTCGAACTGACCCGTGGACGTCGCATTGATTCTGAAATAGGTCGACAGCTCGAGTGGGCATCGCACCCCCTTCGGAACGAATACGAACGAGCCATCCGTGAACACGGCCGAATTGAGGGCCGCAAAGAAGTTGTCGGTGCGCGGCACGACGGACCCCAGGTACTTCTCGACGAGTTCGGGGTGCTCGACGATGGCCTCCGAGATCGGGAGGAAGATCACGCCGTGCTTGGCCAGCTCCGCCTTGAAGGTCGTAGCCACCGACACCGAATCGAACACCGCGTCGACCGCCACGCCGGTGAGCCGTTTCTGCTCTTCGAGCGGGATGCCCAGCTTCTCGAAGGTCTCGATGAGCTTGGGATCTACTTCATCCAAGCTTTCTAGCTTCTTCTGCTGTTTCGGCGCCGCGTAGTAGTGAATCGCCTGATAGTCGATGGGATCGTACCTGATGTTCGCCCACGACGGCTCCTTCATGGTCAGCCAACGCTCGAAGGCCTTCAGGCGCCATTCGAGCATCCACTCTGGCTCGTTCTTTTTTTCCGAAATCAACCTGATGATGTCTTCGTTCAAGCCACGCGGCGCCAAATCCGATTCGATGTCCGTACTCCAGCCATATTTGTACGGCTGCTGTACGTGTTGGTCTATGGCCGCGCTTGCTGACGGGTCATCGTTACGGTCCACGTGTTCCATCCTCTGGTGTACGGTTGTCGCCGCGCGGCCCTTGGAGTCCGATCGAGTACTCGCATGCGTTGCATCCATCCGGGATGTAGGCGTCGCGCTGGATTTCACTCTGCAATACGTCGCGCAGGAATTCGGCTTCCGCCTGGCAGATCTCTGGGAATTGCTCGGCGACATCACGCATGGCACAGTTGTGCTCGGCGAGTCGCAATTGATCGCCCTCCAAGGTCCACGCAGCCATGAATCCCTGTTGGCTCAAAAAGTCGACAATCGCCTCGAGCTTCTGCTCCAACGAGGCGTCGACAAGTTCCGCGTGCAGGCGCTCCGCGTGACCTCTGAACCGCTCTGTAAACAGCGCCTGGACCGCCTCCCGCCCATCGCTTTCGGCCACATATGCGAGGACGTCCGTGAGCGCCTGCCCGTAACGCGTTGGAAAGAGCTGCTCGCCCGCTTCACTCAGTCGGAAGGTGAACGTGGGGGCACCCGCACCGCGTTTTTCCCGTGAGTAGCTCAGGAGGCCCTCGGCCTCAAGCTCTTTCAGATGCCGCCGTACCGCGTTTGCTGACACCGCGAAGCGCTCACCCAATTCCTTGGCAGTCAGGGGCTGTGCTCGCTTGAGCTCGACGAGGATCTCGCCGCGAAGTCCTTTGTGGCCGGCAAGGCCCGGGATATTCGGCGTCATAGGACGCGAATCCTAGCAGGTTGCTCTCCGTTACGCAACTAATTCAACGAATTTGTTTGCTAATACTCTCAACCGTTTGGTTGATAAGCGATTGGTGCCCGGGCGTGGCCAGAATCGCCTGGAAGGCCTACATTGGCGAGCCCATGGCTATTCGACCGATTCAGCTGCTTGGTTCGCCTTCGCTTCGAGCGGATTGCGAGCCTGTCGCAAACGTCCGTTCGCCGGCGGTGCGGGTAGTGGCCGACGACCTGCAGGAAACGTTCAACGATTTACGGTCCCGGCAGGGTATGGGGCGCGGCCTCGCCTCACCCCAGATTGGTGCCCCGATTCGGATCGTCTACATCGAGATCGATGCACCGATGTTCCTGATCAATCCGACGATCACCGACATTGGGACGAAGGATTTCCATGTTTGGGACGACTGCTTTTCCATTCCGGACCTCCTCGTTCGCGTCCAGCGTGCCCACCGGATTCGGATCGAGTATCAGGACGTGAGCGGTAACACGCGTGAGTTGGAGGCCGAGGGCTCGATGGCTGAACTCCTCCAACATGAGATCGAGCATCTGGACGGCGTGCTGATCGTCGACCACCCCGTAGGGCTCGACCCATTTTGTATACGCGAGGAATGGAACAAGCACTACGCCCATGCGGGGAAGTACAGCGAGCCCTTCGAACGCGAGGCGAGCGTCGTCTTCTAGGCCCGACTAGGACAGCGCGTCGAGAAACTCCCTAACCACCCGACCCATGGAGATGGGTTGTTCCAGTGGAGTGAGGTGACCCGCCTCGGGGATCGCCGTGAATTGCGCTCCCGGAATCGCGTCTGCCATCTGCCTCGCTTCGGTCACCGGCACGATCGCATCTTCTCGACCAGCGATGACCAGGGTGGGCACTTGAATCTCGCCGAGTAGCGAGGTTGAATCTGCTCGGTCCTTCATCGCATGAAGCGCCGCGACGGCGCCCGGAACAGAGGCACTCCGAATCATCGTTCTGGTGTGTTCGACGACTTGCGGTTGCGCCGTCAACGAGCCCGGCGCCAACAGCTGTGGCAGCATGGCACGGACGAGCACGTCGACACCGTCCCGCTCCACCTGCCGAACCATGTCGAGCCGCGCAGTCTGCGCTGCACTCGAATCCGGCGCGGCGCGCGTGTTTGCGAGGATGAGAGCGCGGACCCGCTCAGGGAAGCGACGGACCAACTCGAGTGCCACATACCCTCCCATCGAGAACCCACAGATCACCGCTCGTTCTTGCCTCAGGCCATCGAGGAGGTCAACGGTGTCCTCGGCATATGCGCCGATGGTCGGCGGGTCGAGCGGTGCGTCGTTCATGCCGAAGCCGCGAAGGTCTGGCGCGACGCGTTTCCAACCCGTCATCGGCGATATCAGGCGCCGCCACATCGTGCGATCGAGCGGGAATCCGTGGATGAACAGCACCGGAGCGCCGTCCCCTTGCACATCGACGGGGGTTGGAAGGTCCCGCACCATCATGTGCTGGACGCCCGACCGTAGAGAAGGGCGTGTCCCGTAGAATGCACGGATCGCCTCGGGCACGGGGGTGGACGCTCCCTTCCGATCGATACACACAAACACCGTTTCGATCTCGGCGACCAGGGTGCGATCGGCACTCTGACGAGCGACCTGGTGCAGCGTGAAGCTGGTTTCACCGACGTGCGTCAGCGTCGTATCGAATCGGAGTCGGTCACCGGGATGCGCAGGGGAGTGATACGTTACCGTGGCGGTGCGGGCAGCCGGCCAGACGTCGTGACGCTCAAAGACATCGGCACCGGGACCGCGATCCAGGGCTTCCCATCGCGCCCGTTCGAACAACCTCAGGAACGCCGCCTGATTAACGTGGCCGTACGAGTCGCAGTCGTCAGGCAGAACCGTCACTTCAACCGAAGGAACTGGGCTCAATGTGTTCACACCTCGCGGAAGGGCGGCTAAAGTTATCTCGCCACTACGAGATTACCAGACGGATCTCCGAGTATTCCACACTGGAGAAATGTGAAAGTTGGTGACGTGAATATGTCGTATTACTGTCGCGATGGTGGTCTGTATGGTGGCGGTGTAACCTGTTCTTTGGGTTACATTTACATGTTTTTCCACACATCTTGACACCGTTGTAGAAAAGATACGGGCGTGTCTCTTGAACTGATCCAGACTGAACGCCAGCTCTCGAACGCTGGCGAACGGCTCGCTCGAGAGCCGAGCTTGGCGCTCGACACCGAATCAGCGTCCTTCCATCGGTACGTAGACCGTGTCTACCTCATCCAGATCAGCTCAGGTACAGAAACGGTGCTGGTTGACCCCCTGGCCGTCGAGGACCTGGCACCAATTGGCGGCCTGCTGGAAGCTCCAAACACGGAGGTCGTTTTCCATGACGCGGATTACGACCTCAGAACGCTCGATCGGGATTACGGCTTCCGCGCCAGACGACTCTTCGACACCCGGGTAGCAGCCCAATTTGCCGGTGAGGAGTCGGTAGGTCTCGCTGCTCTGCTCGAGAAGTATTTCGGCGTCAGACTCAACAAGAAGCTCCAACGTGCAGACTGGTCGGTCCGCCCATTGACCGACGAGATGATCGCCTATGCCGCGGATGATACCCGACACTTGATCGAGCTCAAGGACCTTCTGCACGCCCGGCTCGAAGAGCTAGGCCGGCTCGCGTGGGCCAATGAGGAGTTCGCCAGACTCGAGGACGTGCGTTGGCCTGACACCTCAGATGAGGATGCCTACCTGCGCGTGAAGGGGTCCCGTACGCTCACGCCGCGCCAACGGGCCGTGCTTCGTGCGACCTACGAGTGGCGTGACTCGAAGGCTCGCGAGTTGGACCGAGCCCCTTTCCGGATCATGACCAACGCCGTGCTGAGCGAAATTGCCAAGACCCCGCCCACCACAGCGAGTGACCTCAAGAAGATCAAAAGCCTGCCGCGCATGGCCGCCGGTCGTTGGGCGCGGGAGCTCATCGGAGTGGTCCGGACCGCGCTCGACGTCCCAGAAGACCAGCTCCCCAAGATCCAGCGGCGAAAACGCCCGAGATATGATGCCAGCTACGATCGTCGGCTCGAGCAACTCAAGGACCTCCGGAACCAGCGAGCGCTAGTAGTGGGGATCGACCCAGGCTTACTGTGCCCGAACGGAACGCTTCAAGCTGTTGCGAGGTTGGCTGCCGATGGGGACCTCCGCATAGACGAGGTGCCCGAGTTACGCCGTTGGCAACGCGAAGTGCTTGGAGACGGCGCCATTGGGGCGGCCGCCGCTGCCGATTAAAAACCCAGGAACGCGCGGACCTTAGGATCGATCCGCTCGGGCGTCCAATAGGGCTCCCACACGAGCTCGACCTTGGCCTCGTCGACCCCTTCAAGGTCTCGAACGGCCTGCTCCGATTCGCCCAAGATTTGCGGACCCACCGGACATCCGGGCGATGTGAGGGTCATGCGGACCGTAACAGCGGCGCCTTCGACCTCGATGTCGTAGACCAAGCCGAGGTCGACGATGTTCATCCCCACTTCCGGGTCCTTCACCTTCCGGAGCGCGTCCCGGACGGTGGCTTCGTCGGGTGCAGTTCGATCACTGGCCGACTGGCTTTCGTTCATCTGAATAACTTACTCAGCGATCACGCTTCTTCCGAGACCGGCCCCCAGCGGCGCGCGACCCATCGATACACCCGTTCGCCAATCGGCATCACTCCCGGGATGGACGACAGTGCCAGTAGGACCTTCCCGCCGCGCACATAGCGACAGTACTCTCGAGCTGCGGCGGCACCGGCGTACACCGCGCCGTCCGGCCGAACTACATGCATGGCCAACCCGAGTTCCTGTGGCGAGCGGCCGCTGACCGTGACGGCTGCTGGCTCCTGTAACGGCACGAAGCGGAGGACGCCGCGGTGATCCCAGCGACGCGCGCGGCCCACCCACCGGCGACAGAAACCACACGTATCATCGTAGATCAGCGTCGGGTGCAGCGGCGGATTGGGCGTATCGCCAACCCTCCCCGCGGCTAGCACGAGGGCGCGCGGCCGCACGCCTCGTATCTGAGGTCGACAGCCGCATCGGCGAGCGCGCCTCGGACGCGTTTCAGCACGCTGATCGAGCGGTTGGTCCGGGGAGCGAACACGCGGTTAGTGAGCAGCACGACGAACACGTCCCGCTCAGGATCGATCCAGATCGAAGTACCGGTGAACCCGGTGTGGCCAAAGGTCGCCGGGGACATCCGAGAGCCGGTGTTGTCAGATTGGGTGGTGTCTCGCATCTCCCAGCCGAGGGCTCTGTTTCCTGGACCCCGTCGACTGAAATGCGCGATCATCCCCGTGCGGAACACGACCGCCTCACCGAACCGGCCCTGACCCAACCACATCATCGCGTAGCGCGCCAGGTCCATGCCCGTCCCGTACAACCCTGCGTGACCCGAGACGCCTCCCAGTCGAACGGCATTCTGATCGTGCAGCTCCCCGGTGATAACGTGCCCCCGCCAGAGCCCAACCGGCGCCATGCGGTCACGTTCTGTCGGCGGCGGTGTGAACATCGTCGATCGCATGCCGAGGGGCGCGAATGCTGCCTCCACGGCAAACGCGGCGAGCGACGCTTCGCTCACGCTTTCCACCACCCAGCCCAGCAACATCGCATTGAGATCGCTGTATTCCACACGCTCTGCGGGGGACCAGCGCAGCGGCTCCGACAACACTCGCGCTCGTGCCTCCTCAACAGAACTTGTCTCTGTGTTGAGCGGGAGAAACGCGCGCATACCGCTCCGATGCTCGAGCAAATGACGCACCGTGACCCGGTGTTTCCCCTGACCAACGAACTCTGGAACGTAGTACTGCACCGCCGAATCCAGACTCAGCCGCCCTCGCTCGACGAGTCGCATCACGGCAGGCAACGTTGCCGTCACCTTGGTCAGCGACGCTAGATCGAACAGGGTCGAATCCGGATCGGGGATGGGGCTGTCGGGCTGCCACGTAAAATGTCCGAACCCTTGCGCGTGGAGGACCCGCTCGCGCGTCCCGATCACAACCACTGCCCCAGGAAACGCGCCGGCGTCGATTCCACCTTGAACGATGGGCTCGATGCGCTGTTCCGCGCTGACCTGCAGCGCGAGAACGAGGATGGGCGCGAACACCGCTAGTGGAGCCGCGGCGGGCTACTGCGCGCCCGGGTCGCGGAGTGAACCCGGCTGGAGTGAATACAGCAGAGCAGCCGTTCGCAGATCGCGTGCCGTAAGATCGTGGACGCCCGGCGACGGGTGCATGAGATCGTCGACGTGATCCGAATGGCCGATCCCCAGGAGGTGACCAATCTCGTGAAGTGCGACCGTGTACACCGCGTCTGTCGACAGGATAGCACCCTCGTTCGACAACGTCGCCAACGTGAGGGTCGCATTACGGATCCACCCGTGCGGATCCCACTGCACCTCGGCCTCACCGGTGCGGTCGCCCGGCAACCGCGAACGCCAGATCACCGTGACCTCGGCGGCCGCCGTGTCCGGTGTAAACCCAAAGCGAATGGGGACACCCGCAACTCGCTCCCATCGCGCAAACGCCTGGGACACAGCGCGCTTGAATTCGGGTACATACCCGGGCGTGGTTACGGTGAGCGGGAAGTAAATCGCGATCGGGCGTGCGCTCCGGTTGGCCCACCGCACAAGCGTTGAATCCTGGCGCACGATGTACGGCAAGTAGGTCCTGCCCTGACCGATTGCGCGGCGTTTTCGGGCCCGATCGGCCCGGACGCTGTCAACCGCCAGCTCGCCTCCCTCGACCGCTGTGCGGGTAGACGCCTCCCGGGTAGCCGGGGTGTCCGGCTCGTGCAGCACGGCAAGCGCCACGAGGGCCACGCTGGCCAGGCCAAGAAGGGCAAAGAAGGGTCTCACGCCGTCAATATGAGCCGCCCCGGGTGGCATTGGAAAGCCGCTACCTCTATCATTCGGGCCTTTCGAGCCCTATACCTAAGAATGGCAACGCATTCCGAGCACGGACCCAGACGCCTCGCCCCCACCAACGGCAGGGCCTCCGCCTGAATTTTCGGCTGATTCATGGCATTTCGACCAGCGCATTTCATCATTCGGCACCGTTGGACGGTCATCGCCTTGTGGACGCTGCTGACTGTGTTGGCTGTGCCCCGGGCGGCCGTCGTGCACGAGGCGCTCTCTGTCGAAGGGGCGATGATCCCGGGCTCCGATTCCGAACGCGCCACGCAGACTATCCGTGACGCGTTCCCCTTGCCGGTAGCGGATTTCTTCGCGGTAACCATCACGGGCCCCATCCCAATCGACAGCGCGCAGTACCTCGCGATCGTGGACTCCCTGAGCCGCTCCGCAACCGCGGAACCGTACGTCAGTCACGTCATTTCGTATCTCGATACCCCTGATTCGACGCTCGTGAGCGTCGATCGGCGTTCAACCTTCATGGTGGCAGCGATTCGGACCAATTACGAAGGATCGAACACCGACTACGTCCCGGCCTTCCGTGAGGCAATCCACGGCACGCTTGAACGGATATCGTGGGCCACGGACTACAGCGCGAACGTGACGGGATCTCCGGCGCTGGACTACGACGTGCGGCAGGTGAGCAAGGAGGATACCGATCAGGGCGAACGACGCTCGCTCCCGTTCACGGCGATCGTCCTGGTCATGGCGTTCGGCGCGCTCCTGGCAGCGCTCCTGCCGCTGGGCATCGGCGTCACGGCCATTGTGACGTCCTTGGCGCTCGTCGAGGTAACTGCTGGGATCGTCCCGATGTCGGTCTTCGTGTTGACCATCGTCTCGATGGTCGGGTTGGGGGTGGGCATCGACTACTCCCTGCTCATGGTCACGCGATTCCGCGAGGAATTGAACCGAGGACACAGCGCGAAGCAGGCAGCGATTCGCTCGATCGAGACTGCTGGTCGGGCCGTGGTCACCAGTGGCCTCACGGTGGTCGTTGGATTCGCATCACTGCTGATCACCCCACTCACAGAAACGCGCTCGGTGGGAATCGGAGGGCTGATCGTCGTGGGGGCCGCGGTGCTCCTGTCAGTCACCCTTCTTCCGGCCGCCCTCTCGCTGCTCGGGCGTGGCGTCGACTGGCCGCGCTGGTTGGCCAAACGCCTGTCATGGTATCACGCGCCAACCGGTTGGGAGCGGTGGGCGCGCTGGTTGGGACATCACCCGTGGCGGGCCATCATGCTCGGGCTCGTCGCCGTGGGCCTGATCTCCTACCCACTCATGCATATCAGAATCGGCCTCCCCCGCGCGGGGTGGTTCCCATCGAACACCGAATCCAACGCAGGCGTGGAAGACCTGGAGCGGATTGGCGCGCAGGGTGTCCTGCAACCGGTACGCGTGGTGGTCCAGGCACCCGAGAACGATCGGATCGTGTCCTCGCGCTACCTCCGCGGCCTACGCCGTCTTTCCGACTCGGTTCGGGCTGACCCTCGCGTCGCAAACGTCCGTAGCGTTGTGGACATACAGCCCCGCATGTCTGCACTGCGATACACGATGCTGTATTCCAATCTCGAAACCGCACGAGCGCGAGCCCCGGAGTTCTACGCAGCGTATCTCGCAGAGGACGCCCGCACGACCTTGTTCGACGTATTCCTATCAGACACGACGAGTATTACGAGTTCGATGGATGTCGTCCGTCGCATCCGTGCAATTGCTGACTCGGGCATCCGTGGACTGGATTCGACCATGATCTTCGTGGGCGGATTTCACGCGTCGGGCGTCGATCTGCAGGATCGCCTGCTCGCGCAATTCCCGACCGTGATCATGCTCGTGTTGATCAGCACGGCGGTGATGTTGGCCATCGCGTTTCGCTCCGTGCTGGTACCCCTGAAGGCCATCGTCATGAACGCCTTGTCGGTGGCAGCGACCTTTGGTGTTGTCGTACTGGTGTTTCAGGAAGGCGTGGGCAGTTCGCTTCTCGGTTTGGATGGGCCGACGGAAGCGGTATTTGTCGTCGTTCCGGTGCTGGTCTTTGCTGTCGTGTTCGGCCTCAGTATGGACTACGAGGTCTTTCTTCTTTCGCGCATCAAGGAATCGTTTGTACGAACCGGCCGCAATGACCAAGCCACGATGGAAGGATTAACGGCCACAGCATCGGTCATCACGAGTGCCGCGGCCATCATGGTGATTGTGTTCGGGACCTTTGCGTTCTCTCGGGTGCTCGCCGCTCAGATGCTTGGATTCGGTCTCGCCGTGGCGGTACTGCTCGATGCGACCTTGATCCGGATGGTGTTGGTGCCGGCCTTCATGCACATCGCTGGGCGCTGGAACTGGTGGCCCGGTATCCGACGGCGGCAGGTCCCACGCGAGTCTCGGACGGCTACGCCATCTCCACCTGCTCAGCCAGCCGTTGCGCCCGCAGCAGCCGGTCACCCTTCAGGTCCCAATGCCACGCCGGCATCCGCCGACCAGTCTCAGGATGCTTGAGCGGACGGTACTGTAGCCAGCGCTCCGTCATGTCCAGCATCAGGCCCGCGGTCAGCAGCGCCTCTCGGTCCGCTGACACGAGGTGGGCCCACTGTTCTCCCCGCAACACGAACGGGTGAAGCCACAAGCCTCCGTCGAGCGCGTGAAGCACGCCGTGGCGCCACAACCGGTACTTGCGCCAGGTCACCCACACGCGATCACCCCGGGAGTGGTGGCTAAGCCGACGGGCGCGGCACCCGGCACGAACATGTAGCACAGCACGGAGGTCGCCGAGTGCGATGCTGTCGCAGCCCAACCCGCCACAGTTGCCTCGTTGACGGTGATCTGCGTGCCGGTGGAAAGCTGATACCCACGGGCCTGTAAGGCAGTCGTGTCCGCCGCGTAGACGTCGTTGTCGTAGTGAAACGATTCCTGAGCGATCGCAAAGTTCCGAAGGTCTGATTTGAGTACGCCAGTGAACACGCGCTGCCTGACTGACCCCAACTGCACAACGGCGATGCCGGCCAACAGTGTGAACAGCGTGAAGGCCACCAGCAGTTCGACGAACGAGAATCCGTTACGCTTTCGCATCGACCCAGTTTGGTCCAACGCCAATATCCACCACCAGTGGTACCGTGAGCGCAGCCGCCTGCTCCATTTCCCGCCGCAATATGGCCGTGGCGTCCGGCACTTCCTCGTCTGGGGCTTCCAAGATGAGTTCGTCGTGCACCTGCAAAACCTGATGGCTCTCGAGGCCGCGCTCGCGGAAAGCGTTCCAGATGCCGATCATGGCATGTTTGATCAGGTCCGCCGCGGAGCCCTGCAGCGGGGAGTTCATTGCTACACGCTCACCAAACGCGCGGATGTTGTAGTTCCGATCTTTGAGTTCTGGGATGTAGCGTCGGCGATCGAAGAGCGTTTCGACATACCCTTTTCGCTTCGCGCGTTCGACACATGCGTCGAGGTATCGCCGCACCCCTTCGAATCGCTCAAAATATAGCCGAATGAAAGCCTTGGCTTCGTCCTGAGTGATGCTGAGCTGCCGAGCGAGCGAGAAGGCTCCTTGGCCATAAATGGTCGCGAAGTTGATGGTCTTCGCTCTCGCACGCATTTCACCTGTGACTTCATCCACTGGAACGTCGAAGATCGTCGCGGCGGTCTCCCGATGAACGTCGTCTCCCTGTTTGAACGCCCGGACAAACGCTTCGTCCCCCGACAAGTGCGCGAGCAACCGCAGTTCTATCTGTGAATAGTCTGCCACAATCAACCGGCACCCAGCCTTCGCGACGAAGCACCGTCGTATCTCCTCGCCACGTGCTGTTCGAATTGGAATATTCTGAAGATTGGGATCCGATGACGACAGGCGTCCGGTGGCGGCCCCGGTTTGGCTGAAGGTAGTGTGAATGCGACCCGTGCGCCGGTTGATGCTGCGCGGCAGGGCATCGGTGTACGTCGATTGAAGCTTCGACAACTCGCGATATTCGAGCAGCGCCTCGGGAAGGGCGTGACCTGCGGCTGCGAGTTCCATCAAGACATCAGCGTCCGTCGAAGGGCCGGTCTTCGTGCGTTTGATGACTGGCAGCTGAAGTTTCTCGAAGAGCACGTGACGCAGTTGCGGCGTTGAGTTGATGTTGAATTCGGCGCCCGCCTCGTGATAGATCCGCTTTTCGAGGTCAACGAGTTCGTGACCGAACCGCGTCGATAATCTCGCGATCGCTTCGCGATCCAGCTCAATCCCCTCCCACTCGAGGTCAGCCAGGACCTCGATGAGCGGCATTTCGATTTCGTGGAACAGCCGAGTCCCACCGCGGGATTCCATCTCGAGCGCGAGGCGCGACTGCAGCTCCACTACCGTCGCGAGTCTGGCGCAGGCGTACTGGGCCACCTCGGCTACCGTGGCCACGTCCAGGGAGCGCGCGGATTTTCCCTTCCCCTGTATCATCGCTGACCCGCTGAGCGTCTGATTCAGTTGCTCCTGAGCCAGCACCTCCAACGCATGAGAGCGGTGACCCGGGTCGATGACAAAGCTGGCGAGCATCGTGTCGTGAGACAGGCCGCGCAGTGCAACGCCGGCGCGCCGCAGGACGAGCAGGGCCGTCTTGAGATCGTGGCCCACCGCCATGAGGGACGGGTCACCGAAGATCTCGACCAACCCGCGCATCGCCGGGTCGCTAAGCACCGGCAGATTGGCGGGCATCGCCTCGGTCAGGAGCTCGCCGCCCGGCGGGCGGTGACCGAACGGCAGATACCACACGCGCCCGTTCGCCGCCAGCGCCACGCCGACGAGTTCGGACTGCATGACCGGGGGCGATGCGATAACGACGTCGATCGCGAAGGTCCCGATGTGCCGTATGGTGGCAACCACCTCCTCCACCTCCTGAACAGTCGAAGCGACTTCGTATACGACGTGTTCAGGTTCAGTGGTCGGTGAGGCGTCGATTCGCTCAACAAGTGTGTGGAACTCGAGTTCACCGTAAATGCGGAGCAGTTGGTCGGGATCCGCCGACCGTGCAGCCAACGCGTCCAAATCGCAATCAACCGGCAAGTCGCGTTGTATCGTGACCAAAGTCCGTGACAGCCTAGCGTTGTCCGCGTCTCTCTTCAGGGCCTCGCGTGCCCGTTTGCCTGCGACCTCGTCCGCGTGCGCAAGGATCGCATCGAGATCGCCAAACTGCTCGATGAGTTTGCGCGCGGTTTTGTCACCGACGCCATGGACACCAGGCACGTTGTCGGATGAATCTCCCACCAATGCCAAGTAGTCGATCACCCGTTCTGGGGACACGCCAAGCCGCTCATGGGCGTTCGATTCGTCTACCCACTGCTCGTCAACACTCGCCGGTCCACGCCGTCCCGGATTGAGCAGGCTCACATTGGGCCCCACCAGTTGGTAGAAGTCCTTGTCGCCCGAGACGATCACGACGCGCAGGCCCCTGGCCGCGGCCTGATCAGCGAGGCTCCCAATCACATCATCGGCCTCATACCCATGGAGTTGCACGACCGGTACCTGCCACGCTCTCAGCAGCTCGATGATGCGCTCAATCGAGCGATCGAAATCCGCTTGCAGTTCGTCGTCGAGTTTCTCGCGGGTCGCCTTGTACTCGGGGAAAATCTCGTCGCGAAAGGACGATCCTGAATCGTGGACCCACGCGACGTAGTCCGGGTGGTGCTCCTCGAACAGGCGATGCAAGAAATTGGCTACACCCCAAGCCGCCGACGTGTTTTCGCCTCGACTCGTGGTCAGCGGCCGACTGATCATGGCGAAGAACGCGCGATAGATGAGCGCGTAGCCGTCGATGAGGAAGAGCCGCTTCGGGGTTGCAGACATGGGGAAGAAAACCCCTACGGAAACGCCCCGCCTACATCAGACGGGGCGTGAGGTATCACTGCAGGACGGTCACTCAGAGTCGGCACACATTGGCAGCGTATTGCCCGCGGTCCCCGCTCTGAAGTTCGAACTCCACGTCCTGCCCTTCCGCGAGCGTGCGGAAGCCGTCCATCGCGATCGCTGAAAAATGAACGAACACATCGCTCGATCCATCCTGTGGCTCGATGAATCCGTACCCCTTCGAGTCGTTGAACCACTTCACCTTCCCCCGTAGCATAGCAATTCCCCTTCCGTCGATCTGAGTCCGTGGGCCCTTCTCCACATCCCCGACACGTCCTCCATGGCCATTCTGAGCCGCAGGTTTGGCACTGTCAAGCGAGCACTGCCACGACGGCCGCAACGGTCGGAGAAATCAACAGATTGTCGTTCCATCGGCCTGACCATCGCTCGACCGCCGCCCCCGCCATGGCCGCCGCGATGGCGCTGAGCATGGCCGTGCCCAGGGCGGCCAGGATCGCGAGAGCCACCAACCCGAATGCGACCGAGCCAGCCGTCGTCTTCCCCGTACCTGGCGACACGCGAGTCCCGACGATCGAAGCCGCCGGATCCGCCACCGCCGCGACCAGCACGCCAGCCGTCGCTGCCGAAGGGGGAAACCATACCGCCACGGCGTACCCGATCCACAGCCATCCCGCACCTGAGATACGCTGCGATTCGGTTGCGCGATACACGGGTACGGCCCTCTGCAACGCGTCCCGAACGCTTGGAACGCGGACGCGGACCCATTCAGAGGCGAGCCACACCAGCGCCAGGCCAACAATCATCAATCGAAAGACGGGCCATGGCAGGTGTGGTGCGAGAAGGAGGATCCCGGCGGAGGCCGCGTGCAAGACGCGCCGCAGGGTGGCGGGGCTCACGGCGAGTCGGCTGACGCAAGGCTCCCCGAGTAGAGTGCGCGATAGAGTTCGCGATTGCGCAATACCGTGCGCACATAGCCGCGTGTCTCCACGTACGTGATGCCCTCAATGAACCGATGGGTGTCAGTCGCACCGGGTTGTCGGAGCCAACGGGTCACTGGGCGACCGCCGGCATTATACGCAGCTAGTGCCGGCGCCACCTGGCCATACCGTTTGAGTAGGCCTGCAAGGTGCGTGGCACCGAGGTGGAGGTTGGCGTCTGCAACCTCAGCCCACTGACGCTCCCATTCCACCCCGGCACGCCGCGCCACGTCGCGCGCCGTGCCCGGCATAAGCTGCATGAGCCCGACGGCACCGGCGCGCGAAACGACGGCAGGTCGAAACGCCGACTCTTGCCGCACGAGCCCCGCCACCAGGTATGGGTCGAGCCCATGCTTGTCCGCTTCCCTTTCGATGAGGTCACGAAGCGGGAATGGGAAGATGACCTGCAGCACGCGGGTGTCGTTCAACGTATGGCGTTCCGCGACACGCCACCCCATCCGAACTCCTTCGACCACCCATCCGCGAGCGGAGAGCCCCTCCGCCAGGGCAAGCATGTCAACCCACGCGATGTCGCGAAGACCCGTGAGGTGCCTGACAAATTCGTCGAGCTCGGGCGTCAGGCCAGCGTCGCGAAGCAAGTCGAGTTGGGACAGGGCGGGGTCGACCCACTCGCTCGGCGCGATCAGACGTCGAGGCGCAAAACGGGGCGCCTTCAGGCCCGCGGCATCGCGAGCCATCATCCCGTAGTACCCGATCGAGTCTTCACGGGCCAGCGCTGCGAACTCCGCTGATGATCCGAGGGTGTCACCGGTCCCCTGACGCAGGCGTGCAAGCTGAAACCGAGCCGCTAATCGCTGCTGCCCGCGCAACGCGATTTCCTCTTGGTACCAACCCATTGCGCCACTCGTATCGCGTGCCGTCAGTGCCATCGCCGCCAGCCGAAGCCTCGAACGTCCCGCATATTGCGCGCGCGGCCACCGCTTGCTGATAGCCTGGTACAGACTGTCCGCTTCGGTCCGACGACCCTGCTGACGCCGTGCTTCCGCAACCAGGAACACTGCAACCGGCGCTTGAGACGCGCGCGGATGCGTCTGCGCAAATGCGAGCAGCGCGTTGCGGGATTCGCTCCGCCGTCCCACGCGCTCGAGAAGACGAGCGTGACGGTAGAACGCGCTCGCACTCCCCTGGTCGCGCGCAATGGCGTACGTCTCGAGGGCTTCCACGAAACGGCCGTCGTTGCGCTGTAGGTCACCGTAGAAGATCAGCGTCGCGTTTGTGGAATCGCCGCCGGCCACGACGCGGCCGACATACTCGATTGCCCTGGCCTCATCGGACCACCGGTACCCGCGGGCCAAGCTCATGTATTCGGCTGAGGTTTCCGGTTCGAAGTGCCTCTCGAATGCCTCGAGCGCCCAATTCACGTCATCGCGCTCACCCGCCTGCAGAATCTCGAAGAGCTCCGCTCGACCCTTCTCCCGGTTGCCCCAGGCCAGTGCCAGCGTCGCAGCTTCTCGGTGTTCAGCGAGGCTGGCGTACGTTGCAACCGCTCTGGCTGTATCACCGGCAGCGAGATACACGTCGGCGCGGGCGAGGGACGCCAGGCGTCGGGCGGGCGGGGTGGCTCGTCGCAGACGCTTGAATGCCTCGGCGGGATCTTCGAGGACGCGTGCTTGGCGAATCGCTAGCCACCCACTGATCTCGCGCAATGCGGTACTGGCGTTGGCATAATGGACGGTGGCGAGCCGCTTGAATCCGGCGCGCTCGTACGCATCCCCGGCGCGTGCATGGTAGAACCCTCGTTCTCCATCGGGAGCGAGGCTGGCCGCCCGGGCGAGCATCTGCGCGGCCTCGGCAATGGCCCCAGCCGCGAGTGCCGCTTGAGCCCGTAGGCTGATCGTTCCCAGGTCGTTCGAGTCGAGTGTGCTGCGGAAGCGATGGAGGATCTCGCGCGCCCGCTCGGCGCGCCCGAGCTGGAGTTCGGCGCGCACAACGGATAACACATCGACTGTCGTGGCTGAGGCGTGCTCGAGGAGCGGCCCCACTTCGCGCACCACGTGCCACGCTCCGGCATCGTCGGCCGCTGCCCACATCTGGGCCAGCGCGGGCGGAGCCGTTGCGCAAGCGACAATCGCCAGGGTGATGAGATGGCGACGTGCGGTCATTCGCACCCCTTTCCTCCTCCAACACCATGCAAGTATTCTGCCGTGTTCCCGTTTGGGGACCCTCTTAGGCCATCCTGACACAGGAGTCCGCCAACGGGCCCCAGAATTTACGCGCTTGCCGCCCGATGAAAACCCGACTTACATTCGCCCACGCCAATGCCCGATGAAAACCTGACTGGCCGAACCATCGCCGGCTATCGCCTCCTCGACAGAGTCGGCGAAGGCGGGACCGCCACCGTCTATAGGGCCGAACACGGTGAACGTGGCCTCGCCGCCGTGAAGGTCCTCAAGGAGCGATCCCGAAACGACGGGACTGCGGTCCAGCGGTTCCTTCGCGAAGCGGGATACGGGACCCGTGTCGAACACCCCGCGGTCATCCGGACCTTCGACTACGGAGAAGAGGACGGCCTGCACTACTTGGCGCTCGAATGGGCAGCCGGTGTGCCGCTAGCGGACTTCGTTGAGAAGAATGGGCGGATGGATCCTGCCGTGGTCGCAGATGTGATCGGCCAGTTGTGCGATGGGCTCGCTGAAGCGCACGCCAAAGGCATCATTCATCGGGATCTCAAGCCCGAGAACATCATGTTCGATCCGGAAACCAACACGCTCAAGCTGCTCGATTTCGGGATCGCCCGTGACGCCCAGGAAGATTCGGCAGAGCGCCTGACCCGAGCTGGGTTCTTTGTCGGGACCCTCAATTATGTCGCCCCCGAAGCGCTCTCTGGGGAACTCGTCGACGAGGCGGCAGACCTCTACAGCGTGGCGACGATTACGTACTACCTGCTCACCGCTCGCCACCCTTACGCCGGCCGAACCCCACGCGACCTCTTCCAGCAGCTGCTGACGCAGCCACCGACACCGCTCAATGACGTACTGCCAGGACTCAAGTTCTCTGAAGAACTCGAGGAGACGGTGATGAAGGCCCTGTCGCGTAACCCGCAAGCGCGCCACGGATCGGTCCAGGAGTTTGCCGCGGCGCTCAAATCGGCGCCAAAGGGATCGGACGGCACTACAGTGAAGGCGGCCCCGACAAAACCCAACGGCGATCCTGTTGCAGATAAAGGGTTTGGAGCCAAGATCCGCGGCATCTTCGGCTCAAAGAAATTATAGGAGTTGTAATCACTACTAATACTAGAATTGCCTGACTCACGCGATCGTCTCGTCACCATACTCCGGGAACGCTCGCTCGAGCGCGGATCGTTCACCCTCTCCTCGGGAAAACAATCCGACTATTACATCGATGCCCGCCGCACCACCATGTCAGCGGAGGGAGCCCGGGCCATTGGCGAACTGGGACATCAAGCGATTCGCATGCGGGGCTGGAAACCCGATTCCATAGGCGGCCTGACCTTGGGGGCGGACCCGGTGGCATACGCCATCGCGCGCCAGAGCGTCGGCACTGATCTGCCTTTCGATGCCTTCACGGTGCGCAAGAGCACCAAGGACCACGGCACCGGGCGCCGCGTCGAGGGCTGTTTTGAGCCGGGTCAGCGAGTGGTGATCGTGGAGGACGTGATCACGTCCGGGCGATCGGCACTCCTGGCAATCGAAGCCGTGGTTGATGGAGGGGGGGACGTCCTGGGCGTGCTGGCTGTGATTGACAGGGAAGAGGGCGGGCGAGAGGCCATTGAGGGGTCAGGTCACGGGCTCGTGACTCTCGTCTCCTTGGCCGAGCTCGGGTTGGCAAGGGGCTGAGGTTCCGGGCGGCGCCCCCGCTGCCGTTTGTCCTCAGGCATCCTACCCCGCGTTGAACGGTTGAAAGGTGCGGAAGACCGCCCGGAACGGGCTCACGAGTCTATCGACGAAATCGTCGAGGGCAACTTGGAACGGGAAGCGCCGTCGGAATTCTCCGGCGGTCACACCCAGAATGTTCCGAAGGTGACGTCCGAAGCTCTGCGGCGACGAGAAGTCCAGTCGGTAGGCCACGTCGGCGACCGATCGGCCCGGCGAGGCAAGGAGGGCGGCCGCGAACACAAGCCTCGAAGATGAGAGATAGCGCTTTGGTGATGGGAGGCCGACTCGGTGAAACCGCGAGACAAACGTCGACGGTTGCAATCCGAGCTCTCGGCAGAGCTGTCGCACCGTGCTAGTCTCGGGTGCCAGGCGAGCCAACAGCTGGAAAAACTGTCGGACCTCGCCGGAGGGCTGTCCCAACGCAGGAATGACCCGCGAAAGCACGGCAGCCGCTGTCTGCCCAGTGGGTTGCGCCACCAACGATCGCAGGCGCGCCCACCCCTGTCGCTCCCCAAGGTCGATGAGTTCGCGAACCCCGTGCGCGCCGAGGGCGAGGAGGTGGCGGCTCGATCTGGAATCATGACGCGCCATCACGGCAACCGTCGGGATACCTGGGAAGCCGTCAACCAGCCGACCCAGGTACCGCAGCTGATCTGGTCCCACAGCATGCGGGGATACCAAGACCGCATCTACCGGCCTTTCTCGGACCGCGCGAATCGCCTCACGCAATGTCAGCGCATGATACGCCCGGCATTGGACCCCAACCGCAGCCTCGAGTCGGCTCCGTGAACTCGGCTCTACGACAGTGGCGACGGTGGTCATGGCGTTCCGCATGGTCTGGGCCACCTTGCTTCGTACGCCGCCGACAGTAGCCTCCCTCGTTCAACCGCCGCTCAACACCGCTACCCCTCCCCTCAACAGCTGACTGGTCTAGGGTTTATCTTCCCTTTGAGGCTTAGGGATGGTGGAGCGAGACGGTCGCGGCGCGACGTCCGCGTTCGAGGAAAGTCCGAGCTCCATAGGGCAAGCTGCCAGGTAACGCCTGGGCGTCGAAAGGCGACGGATAGGGCCACAGAGAACAGACCGCCCGCCTAGCGGGTAAGGGTGAAACGGTGGGGTAAGAGCCCACCGCACGGCTGGTAACAGCCCGTGGCACGGCAACCCCCAGCTGGAGCAAGGCCAAATAGGCGACGAGGCCCGGCCCGGGCCGCTGGAGTCGCGGGTAGGTCGCTTGAGGTGACGGGCAACCGCCATCCCAGATAGATGACCGTCCGGCGCAAACGTGCTGAACAGAACTCGGCTTACGGCTCCACCATGCCTGGCTCTCGCGGAATGCAACCGATATCATTGCGGCTGATGCGAACGCGACAATCGATGAGCGAGGCACAGCTGCCCAAGGGTCAACCGTATCCTGACTCTTGGGAGGACGTCGCAGAACTCCGCGTGTTCCGGACCACACCGGAACGATGGCAGCGTCTGATTGGATGGCGAAACGAGATGAAGGCCAAAGGCTGGCGACTCTTGCGCGTCTCAGATCTCGAGGGCGACCTCACCGCCGTCTTCGGTCGCACCCGTGGAGAACTTCTGGATCGCAAATCCACGTGAGGCGGCTGGCGGCCATCCTCCCGCTGGCGATTCTCGCCTCCTGTGCCGGCGCGGCATCCACTCCCGATCCCGGGCCCCCGCTTCCAGTAGTCGTGCGGTACGCCCCGCACCAGGGCCAGTACATCGCGGTTTCAAAAGGCCGCCAGGAGCAGGAGGTTCCCGGCGGGGCCACGACCAGTGAGTTCGGATTCCGGGTGCACTTCGCCACGTCCGTGACGGGACCCGCCAATGATCTCCGGGTCTCTTTCCGCGTCGATTCGGTGTCCGAAGCGCAGGGGGCTGGGTTCCCAAGCACCGAGGTGGCGAGCGCCGCTGGGGTGACATTCACAGGTCGCGTCGCGGCCGATGGCCGAATCACGGAGTTCACGGGTGGGGACACCACGGTGGCCTTGATTCAGCAATTGTATGAGACCTTCGAAGAGTTCTTTCCTCCCATCCCTCCAGAGGGCGTGTCTCCCGGTGCGGCGTGGTCCGACACGGCGACGAGCACGACCGACCGCGGGGGTATTAACGTCGAGATCGTCTCGGTGGCGAGTCACGAAGCCGTAGGCTGGACCACCTATGGCGGCGTCGAGGCTCTACACCTGACTTCACATGCGGAGTACGTCCTGACGGGTGAAGGTACCCAGATGGGGCAATCGATCAGGCTGGATGGCACAGGCGTGCGGGATAGCCACTATTACCTCGGGGTGGGTGGCGGCTATCTCGGGGCCCACGCAGCCGATAGCGCGAACATGAATGCCCTCGTGGTCTCAATGGGGCTCTCGATCCCCATTGTCCAGGTTCGGGCCGACTCTCTGCTTCGCAGACCATAACGTTGCGAACTCTCCGGATCCTCTGCTGCACGCTCGCGGCGACAGCCGAGGTTCTCGCCGCGCAGGCCCAGCGCCCGCGGACTGCGGAGTACGAGTTTGCCGCGTCGGCTGACGATGCTCGCGCGCTTTGGGTGAATCCCGCAGGGCTCGCCGCTATCCAGGAAGCCTCGATCATGGGCGACTTCCTATTCGAATGGCAAGCGACCGACCAGGTTCGGTTGAGCCAGTGGATGCTCGGGTTCAACTCGCACGGTATCGGCTTCGCTTACCAACGCGACCGGTTTCCCGACAACCCACTCACAACCGAGGACGATCCGCGTTCCATCAACACCTTCCGTTTGGCGGCGAGTTTACCATTCCCACGCGGCACCCTCGGTTTCGGGTTCACGATGCACCGTGGAGGAGACGAGGGGAACGAGGTAGGATGGGACTTCGGACTCCGCTACCGCATTGCGCCGACATTCACCGTGGCAGGCGTGCTCCGACATATTGGGCGTCCCGTACCACTGGACACACCGTTACCCCTTGGTGGTGTAGTTGGCTTCAGTTGGCTGGCCATTCCACGGGTCTTCGAAGCCTCAGGCGAGGTCCAGCTCGCCGAGGAGGTTGGCGGTAGCGGTGTGGACGCTCTCTACCGAGCAGGGCTGGGCTTCTCGCCCGGGGTGGACTTCCCAGGCTCGCTCCGAGTCGCGCTCGACGTCGGATCTTCCTTCTCCGTCCAGCAGTGGATCGTTGCTGTGTCGATTGGACGGTCCGCACGAGGGATCGTCGCGGGATCGGGCCCTGTTGCGAACGGCTCAACCGACGTCGAGCGTCTGAGCGTCGGCGGGGTTGTGAAGCGCGCGGCGATGGAACCGCGGCCGTAGGTTTCGCCGCCTCTTAGTCGACCAACCGCAGCGGCATCACGAGGCAGAGGTACGACGCGGGATCGTCCCACCCAACCGGCTCTATCGTTGCTGCGCGTTCAGGCGCCTTGAACGTCATCCGCACCTCATCGGTGGGCATGAACTTCAGGATCTCGAGCAGGTAGTTCGCATTGAACCCGATCTCGAGCGGCTCGCCGTCGTACGTCACCGATACCTCGTCCTGCGCCTCACCGAGATCCGGCGTGTTGACACTGAACCGAAGTGACCCTGGCGTGAACTCCAGCCGTACGCGGTGCGTCTGATCACTCGCCACGATGCCTACTCGTCGTAGGGCCGATGCCATCGTGTCTTTTTCAGCCGTACACTCGCGGTCGTTCTCCTTGGGAATGACCTGTTCGTAGTTTGGGTACGGCCCCTCGATAAGGCGGGTGAACACGAGAGTGTTCCCGCTGCGGAACCCGAGGTGGTTATCGCTGCGCGCAACCTCGAGTTCATCGGATGGCCCGAAAAGCCGTCGCACTTGGTCCAGCGCTTTCGGAGGGAGGATCAGATCTGCCGAGGCATCTGGACCGCGCGCTGGGATATCCATCTTTGCGAGTCGATGTCCGTTGGTGGCGACCATTCGCATCTCTTTGCCCTGAAGCTGCCAAAGCACCCCGTTCAGGATTGGGCGGCTCTCTTCGCTCGACGTCGCAAAGCTCACGTGACTGATGAGCTTCACGATATCGCTCGCCGTGACTGACCAGGCCTTGTCGAAACCCACCGGCGGGAAATTCGGGAACTCCTCCTTGGGGATGCCAAGCAGTTTGAACTTCGACCGCCCACATTCGAGGTTGACTCGCTGTTCGCCCGATCCGGTGACCCGAATCGCCGCCGACGGCAGTTCTCGAACGATCTCGACGAGTTTCTTAGCTGGTACGGTCACTGACCCTTCGGCATCGACCTCAGCGGGAACAACAGTGCTCACAGCAATATCGAGATCCGTGGCCGACAGCCTCAGGCCATCACTCGTGGCTTCGATCAGAATGTTCGCGAGCACAGGAAGTGTGGTCTTCGTCGGTACCGTTGCTGCAACGGCTACCAGGCCTTCTTGTAGGCGTTCTCGCGTGATCGTGAACTTCATCGGTCAGTCTCTGACGTCAAATGAGGAAAGGTTTCTATTACTCAGTACTATTTATCTAACTAGTAGTAGTAGTAGAGTGCGGGGAAAACTTGATAAGTAGGCTCGCGCCAGGAATCTTGGTCACGACAGTCGCGAACCGCATGTGCAATCCTGGGTAAAGCTGTGGAAGCTCCGTCGAATACGGATACCTTTTGCGCATTTCCAACTTCAATACACATCGCGTTCCCACAATCCACTAGGATGTCACCGCGAGTTCTCGACGTGCCAAGTCGACGCGGTCGCGGAACTTCCGATCGCGTGTCATTTCCTTTTGTACTTTGTCCAAGCTATGAATGACGGTCGAGTGGTCGCGGCCGCCAAAAGCCTGACCAATCTCCACTAGCTGCATGCCTAGGAGTTCCCGGGCGAGGAACATGGCGACCTGGCGTGGAACGGTAAGGGTACGCGTTCGCGCTTTCGAGCGAAGTCCTTCCGGCGTTACGCCCCAGCGGCGGGCAACGACTTCCTGGACACGGTCGACGCTGGGGAGGCTTTGAGCCGCCGCAGATGCGTCGCCGCCGATTTGGCGGATCTTATCTGCCAACGCGTCCCGAGCCAGCTCAATTGAAACCTCGCGGTGCTTGAGGGACGCAAACAGCAGAAGTTTGATGATGCAGCCCTCGAGCTCGCGAACCGAGCTCCGCACGTGTTCAGCGATGAAGCGAAGCACGTCATCGGGAATGGTGAGTTCCAGATGGTCCTGCTCAGCCTTCTTCCGAAGAATGGCGATCCGATGCTCCAGATCGGGCTGACCGATGTCCGCCACCATGCCCCACTCGAACCGGGAGACCAGTCGACGCTCCAACCCAGGGATCTCTTTCGGGGCCCGATCGGAGGTCAGCACGATCTGTTTCCCCGCCTCGTGGAGCGCGTTGAACGTGTGGAAGAACTCCTCCTGGGTCATTTCCTTGCCTTCCAGGAAATGCACGTCATCGACCAGGAAGATGTCGACGTCCGATCGATATCGTTTGCGGAACTCAGCCATCGTCCGGCTGTGGATCGATTCGATGACCTCGTTGATGAACTGCTCCGCTCCCATGTACACGACCCGAGCGTTCGGATCCCGCTCCACCACGGCATGTGCGACGGCCTGCATGAGGTGGGTCTTTCCGAGTCCTGTTTGCCCGTAGATGAACAGGGGGTTGTACGTCTTCCCTGGGGCTTCGGCCACTGCGTGCGCGGCAGCGCCGGCAAGCTCGTTGGATTTCCCAACCACGAAGTTGCGGAAGTGGTACCGCTCGTTGAGGGGGCGAGTGTTGTGCCGCCGCTGCTTCGACGAGGCATCTTCCGAGGTGGTCGCCACAAAGAAGTCCATTTGGGGACGTTGCGAACGTTCCTCCTGGACCTGAAAGACGATCTCGAGCGGCGTGCCGAACCGCTCCACCGCGATGCGGGAGAGAAGGGGAGCATGTTTGGACTGGTTCCACTCAACGGCGAATTGGTCCGGTGCCCCGACCAATAGCTGCCCTTCCTTGAGTTCGACCGGTTCAGCGGGATCCAACCATGTCCGAACGGTCGGCTCCGGGAGTTCCGAGCGTGCCGCCTCGAGTAAGCTGGTCCAAGCTTGTTGTGCTGACAGTTCCATCAATTGTGGCGAACTTTTGCTGTTTGACAGCGGGTAGGTATTCAAAGGGCGCACGATGTTACCGCGCGGATGTGGAAAAGTCAACCTTGACCCGCCACACCTTGCCCGGGTAGTTTTCGGCCCGCTTTTCAGCAGGGTTTTCGAGGGTAATGAAGAGTACCTACAGACCGCGAAACAAACGGCGCATTCGTAAGCACGGGTTCCGGGCACGCATGAGCACCCGCTGGGGCCGGGCCGTGTTGAGCAAGCGGCGAAAAAAGGGCCGCAAGCGTCTCACCGTCAGACTGCCTTCGAAACACGGAGGGAGTTGACGCCCGAGGGGCTCCCACGCGATTGGCGCTTGACGCGCTCCTCAGAACTGACGGCTGTTGTTCGCGCTGGACGCCGTCGCCGCACTCCCCGAATGGACATCTGCTGGCGTGCCAACGATCTCGGGCATCCCCGAGTCGGATTCGTTGTCCCGCTGCATGGGAAGACACACGTTGCGCGAAACCGACTCCGCCGGAGGTTGAGAGAACTTGCCCGTCGCGAAGTGGTGCCCAATCTCCCCCCAGTCGATCTGGTCATCCGGTCCAAGCTGCCGGCTCATCAGGCCGATCTGACAAACCTACGGTCCGACTTGGCTGAATGGGTACGCACGCTCTCAGGGTGACACACGCCCCGCGCGTGCTGCTGGTGGGCCTGATTCGATTCTATCAGGTGGTGGCCTCGCCGTTCCCGAGCCCCTGCCGGTACACCCCGAGCTGTTCCATGTATGCCAAGGAAGCGATCGAGCGGCATGGCGTGCTGCGCGGTGTCTGGATGGGGTTAAGGCGCATACTGCGCTGCCATCCCTGGGGATCCAGCGGGTACGACCCGGTTCCGTGATCTGATAATGGACCGACGCACCGTACTCGCCATTGGCTTGATGCTGATCGTGGCTGTCTTACCGGCCGTGCTCTTCCCACCGGAGCCCCCACCGCCGTCCGAAGGCGCCGATTCTCTCACGGTGGTCGAGCCGGCCGTGCCCGAGCCACCCAGCCCGGCCGCGGTCGTTGCGGTGCCCGAGGCGGAGCCCCTTTCGACCCCGGTGGATAGTGCCGACGCGGACGAACGTTCGGTTACGGTCGAATCTCCGCTGTACCGATGGGTATTCTCCACGCGAGGGGCTCGATTGGTCGACGCGACCCTCAAGGACTATAGGACGTTCGCGCCCGGCGATTCTGGGCAGGCGCGTCTGCTCCCAGACGAAGCGTCGTTCCTGAATTACGGATTGCTTTTCGGGAACGACACTATCCCCTTGGGCGACTGGCACTTCGAACCGAGCTCGTCCGCTCTCGCGCTCGCGGAGGGCGAATCCGGTCAAATCCAATGGACTGCAACGCGCGGACCATTGACCGTCGAGATCGAGTACGCCTTCGAGGCCGGGTCGTATGTGTTCGATATTACGGGGACGTTCCGCGGAAGGTCGGCGAGCGGATTGCTGCTAGTCGGTCTAGCCCCTGGGATTCGTCAGATCGAGGCCGACAGCGTCGACAACTTCCGCTCGTACGCGATCGTGACGAAGGCGAACAAGACGGAGAGCCTGAAGTTCGGTTCTATCGATTCAGGTGAGCAGCGTGCTCTGAGTGGGCCGTTCGAGTGGGTCGCGATTAAATCGAAATATTTCGTGACGGCGATTCTCGTCCTGGGTGAAGGGCAGCCTCAGTTTGGGGGCGCCGTCGCCACAGGCGGGCCCCGGCTGGGTCGTTCGGCCGTCCACACGGACGTGGTCGCATCGCTTCCGGCACCTGGGGGAGCGTTCAATCTCTCGGCGTTCCTGGGTCCGCAGGAATTCCGGCGGCTCTCGCGCATAGGGAATGAGTTTGAGGATATCAATCCTTACGGCTGGATCCTGCGTCCGATCATCCGGCCGTTTGCCAACCTCATTGTCATCGTCTTGCTGTGGATGCATGAGACGCTGACGCTCGAGTATGGCTGGGTCCTAATCCTCTTTGGGCTGGCCGTCCGCGTCGTGCTATGGCCGCTCAATCAGAAGGCTATGCGCTCGAGTATGGCCATGCAGGCCATCCAACCGGAGATCAAGGCGCTGCAGGAGCGTCACAAGAGCGACCCACAGAAGTTGCAGCAAGAGATGATGAAGCTCTACAAAGAGCATCAGGTAAACCCGTTCGGCGGGTGTCTGCCGCTGCTCATCCCCATGCCGGTCCTCTTTGCCTTGTTTTTCGTGTTCCGTGAAACTATCGAGTTTCGCGGAGTACCCTTCCTCTGGCTCCCGGATCTGTCGCGGGCAGACCCGTTGTACATCATTCCGCTGCTGATGGGCCTTTCGATGTATGCCGTGACCCGAATCGGTCAGCGGGGCGTGCCGCCGAACCCGCAGGCGAAGATGATGCTGTACTTCATGCCGATCTTTCTCACCTTCATCTTCCTGCGGCTCTCCGCGGGCCTGAACCTGTACTACGCGGTGTCGAACATTGCGAGTATCCCACAGCAGTGGCTCATATCCCAGGAGCGGATGCGCCGCCGCCGGGCGGTGGAGTAACCAGCTGATCTGACCAAGGCGCTGTTGCCCGCCTACCTTCCCCGAAATGTTGACCGATGTCATAGCTGCCCAGGCGACCCCTCCTGGACGATCTGCAGTAGCGCTGCTTCGCGTGTCGGGCGGTGGGAGCCATAACGTGGCGGCGCGCGTGCTGGAGCCATTCGCGGTCAAACCGTGCAGGCAGGCGCGGCTCGCCACCCTCGTGGGTGGCGATGACGAAACGCTCGATGAGGTGCTGTACGTCACGTTCCGAGGGCCGCATTCGTATACCGGAGAAGACTCGGTCGAGATCTCGACCCATGGAGGACTGCTGGTCCCTCTGGAATGCCTGAACGCGTTGCTCAACGCCGGAGCGCGACTTGCGGAGCCCGGAGAGTTTACGCGACGTGCACTCGCCAATGGGAAGATCGACTTGCTGCAGGCTGAGGCGATCGGGGATTTGGTCGACGCGACGGCGCCCGCGCAGCGCCGGACGGCGATCGACCAACTCGACCGAGGACTGTCACAACGCATTTCGGTGCTGAGGAAACACGTGTTGAACATCGAGGCCCTTGTCTCATACGATATCGATTTTCCGGAGGAAGACAGTGGGCCGGTCGCTCCGTCCGAGATCGCGAGCGCCACTGAACAGTTGATCCAGGCGCTGTCCCAACTTCTGGCTTCGGCGGCCGAGGGCCAACGCTTGAAGGAGGGCGCCCTCGCGGTGATCGCGGGGCAGCCGAACGTCGGGAAATCGTCGCTGTTCAATGCACTGCTCGGAGTGGACCGCGCGATCGTAACGGACATACCTGGAACGACCCGTGATGCGGTCGAGGCCGCCGCCACGTGTGGTGGATTCCCGTTCGTTCTGGTGGACACCGCTGGCCTGCGCACCGCGACCGATCAAGTGGAGAAGCTCGGCGTTGAAGTGAGCCATCGCTACCTCAAGTCTGCCGATCTCGTCCTGCTCTGCGCTGAGCAGGGACGGTCACTCACACCGGAAGAGGAGCAGTTCCGCGATACACTCGCAGTGCCGTGTGTGACGGTCAGGACCAAGTCGGATCTCGCGGCGACGAAGTCAGCGGATGGCACGGCGGTATCCGTCGAGTCGGGCGAGGGATTGGAGGCGCTACGGGCGGAGTTGGCCCAGCTCGCGTTTTCGACGTTGTCGGCGCAAGGGAACGTCCACGCTGTCCTTACCCGCGAGCGTCATCGCGCGGCTGTGACACGGGCACGCGAAGAGGTCGAGCACTTCGTCCTTGCGCGCAATGAAGGCGTGGACATGGTCGTGGCGGCCGTACACCTTCGGGCGGCGGTGACCGCTCTCGACGACATCATAGGGGTGGTCACGCCGGACGACGTCCTCGATGTGGTTTTTGGAACGTTCTGTGTGGGGAAGTGATCAGGCGGTTTGAATTCCGGTTGTGATCGCGTCGATATCTCCGAATGCCGAAGCGTGCGCGCGGAGAGCGGCGCTGATACCGTCCCGGTTCACGAGCCCCTCGACCATTCGCTGGCCTACGTAGTAACCCGCCCGTTCTGGAATCACCTTGCCACACACCAGCCGCTGACTGGCAGCGACCCCGCCAGAGAGGTACCGCAAGCGGAGCCCGAGCCCTCGCGAATCCAATTCGCTCTGGATCTGGCGCGTGAGGAAAGACTCGAGCTGTCGAAGCCTGCGGTACTGGCGGCGAGCATACCCGAGGTATTCCCACTCGTCGAATCCAGGCACCGCGACCTGGGCGGCCGTGACGGCGAGCCCTTCGTTCACGAGCAACTCACGCAGGGTAGCTCGGCTCCCCGTTTCCCAGTAGTCGTAGTGGCCGCCGAACTCACGGACGATATCCGCGAGTTCGCTGTGGCTCTCGGGGGACGTGTAACGGACGGTGTGGGCGATTTCGTGTGCGATCCAGGGGGCGATGAGGGAGGGTTTGAGGCCTAGGCCGAGCGTTTCGTGATTCGGACGTCCTGTGAAATGCTCGAGGCACACGAACGCCACGCCCTGGCCAGCGACGACTAACTCGCCGGCGTTGGCTCCGCCGACGCCAACCATCAAATAGAGGTCGAGCTGTCGGTCGATTTCGAAGACCTCATCGCAGCGCTCGGTGGTGTCGTTCGCGATCTTCTCGAGGTCCACGTGGTCGACCAGAGCACGCAGATCCCGGCGCTGCGCGCGCAAGGCGCGCAGCATCACTTCTTCCGCATGCGAGCTGTCCAGATCGAGAATGTAGTTGTGCCAGTACGAGGATAAGACGGCGTGATGGCGTTCGAGGTAGCGATGATACGCCTCCAAGGGATCCGCGGCTTGCGTGGCGTCGAGAAACTCGGGAACGAGGTTAACGAGCATGGAGGCGCCACCAATCTGTAATGGTCCTTTAGCTCACACAAGACCTAATGGCTCCAGCAATCGCCGGAGCGTCGTCGCTTGCTCGGGCCGGAATCCAAAAAATACGATTTCGTCGATTGTTTCGGTGTCCGGGGAGCTTTGAATGGCGTCTCGCATGATGACGGCGGCACGCTCGAAGCCGAATCCGCCCACGCCCGTACCGAGGACCGGAAACGCGATGCGCTTGAGGTCGTATTGCGCGGCGAGAGCGACCGCTGCGAGCGTGCTGTCGCGGATCGAGTCATCGGACGCAGGAGCGTCGCCCATGGCAGCGGCGTGGATCACGTGGTCGACGTGGAGCTCACCCGCCCCGGTGATTGCCGCTTCACCGACCTTGATGGGCCCGTGAGCGCTGCACTCCTCCTGTATGGTTGGACCGCCAGCGGCCGCAATGGCACCGGCGACGCCGGCACCCAGCACGAGATGGTTGTTGGCGGCGTTGACGATGGCGTCACCGGTATACTTCGTGATGTCACCCTCTTCGACGCGGAATCGTGTCATGCTCCTACCTACGAGTCCCGGTATTGGCGGCTGGCTTCGTCCAACAGTTTGCGTTCCTTGGGTGTCAGACTTTCCAGGCCATGCTGGGAGATCTTGTCCAGCACACGGTCGACCTCGTCATGAACGGTGCGCGTGGGTGGTGCTTGGTTGTTGGCGGGAGCGGCAGCACGCCGTGCCCTCCGCTTGACGGCCTGCGGCACCACGCTGGCCGGTCGGGGTCTCGTGGCGATGACCGGGTCCACCTTTCCCGTGATGGCCTGCTCTCCCTTGAGATAGATGAAGCCGAACAGCACGCCTCCGAGGTGGGCGAAATGGGCGATGCCGGTACTGGCACCGGTGAGGGCGGCGAGCACGTCGGTCATCACGATGAATCCGAAGAGCCACTTCACTTTGATGGGGAAGGGAAGGGGGAACACCATCATCGGTGCGTCCGGCCAACTCAGAGTAAAGGCGAGGCCAACGCCCAGGATCGCTCCGGAGGCACCCACAATCGGTGCTACAGACCCAAAGATCTGCATGGCGAACGACAGTGCCGCGCCGCCAAACCCACACGTGAAGTAGTACATCCCAAAGGAGCGGCTGCCCATCTTCTCTTCAACAGCCGGTCCGAAGATGAACAGGAGCAGGCTGTTGAGCGCCAGGTGCATAAAGCCGTTGTGGAGGAACAAATACGAAAACGGCGTCCACCATCGGAAGATCAGCTGGCGCGGCTGGAACGCGAATAGATCAAAAAACCACGGTCCCGTGAATACCGTGATCGTGAGCAGGAACACCACGGCGTTCGCGATCAGTAGCCCTCGTACCCAGGGCGTCAAAGAAAATGGCGTTGCACGCATCTCTTTTCCTAACATCCCCTACCCCTGCACTTTGTTCCCCGCGCCGCTCCTTCGCAAGGCGAGTTCCAAAATGGACTGGCAGAGCGCCGGAAACTCGATCCCACTTGCGGCGGCGGATTGCGGGAGGAGGCTGGTGGACGTCAGTCCAGGCAGCGTGTTGGCTTCGATACACTGAGGGGCCCCGTCTGCGGTCAGCCGGAAGTCGACCCGTGAAAAATCACGAAGCCCCAACGCGCGATGGGCCGCGATGGAGAGGTCGGCAATTTCGGCGGCCAGGTCGGGCGGTATTGTGGCTGGGAATATCTCCTGTGTCATCCCCGGTGTGTACTTGCACTCGTAGTCGAAGATGGCGTGTTGTGGAATGATCTCCCCGACCGTGAGCGCTGCATCATCGAGGATGCCGACAGTCAATTCGCGTCCGGGGAGGAAGCCCTCCAATACCACGTCGTCATCGACCGCCTGGGCCTCCATCACGGCATCGGGTAGCTGCGCCAGATCTTCAACCACGGTGAGGCCGACCGTGGAACCTGCGCGCGAGGGCTTCACAATCAGGGGGAGCCCGAGCCAGTCAGCATCGGGGTCCCCCTCCCACATGATCCACGGCGGGGTTGGAATCCCCGCTTGGACGAAGCGGCGTTTTGCGGCGTTCTTGTCCATTGCGAGCCGACTACCTGCCGGGTCACTTCCGGTATACGTGATTCCAGCGCCGTCGAGTAATTCCTGCATGTCTCCGCCCTCGCCCTGTCCGCTGTGCATGACGAGGAACACCGCGTCCGCTTCCTTTATCGCGTCTAAGTCGAGGAGGTCGATCGATTGCTCGCGCTCGGCGAGCCTGCGAAGCGTCGTGGCGTCTGGCGGCGTCCGCGGCACCTCTGGGCGCAGGATGGCTCGTTCCTGGGCCTCCGAGAGTTGACCGTGCGCCGTGTCGACCACCAGCACGCGGTGTCCCTGCTTCCGTAATACGTCCACGACCTGTGCTGCGCCCGCGAGCGCCACATCGCGTTCGGGACTGGAGCCCCCGGTGAGGACGGTGACCGTGTGTGTCATACGGAGGGAGGAGCGGTGAACAGATTGCGGCCGACAGCCCGGCTAGTTCACGCCGGCCAAACGGCGTGACGTGACGCTTGGAAATAGATCACTGTCGCTCTCCCTGTGTGGTGGCGCTCGGCAATCGGAAATGCACGGGTTGGTAGAACACCGCAGAGACTGGAGTGCCCTCGCGACGTGCGGGGGCAAACATCATCGACGCAACACCGGCAAGCGCAGCGGAGTCGAGCTGTGGGTAACCGCTACCCTCCGCCACGGTCGTAGACTCGGGAACGATGGTCCCGGTTTCGTCCGCAAAGAGTCGGAGTATCACCGTTCCCTCTACTCCCTGCTCGAAAAGCTCGAGCGGGTAGGCGACTGGAGGCTCAGCGTTCGTCGCCACGGGCGCCTCGAAGGGGTTCCGCCGGTCGGTCAGGTCTGCCTCCGTGGCGTCCGGCGGTTCGGCGGCGCAGGCGGCGACAACCATAAGGAGTGGCCATCGCGGTATCACGAATCTTCTCCAGCGCGTTTCTTCATGTCCATCAACCATTGGAGTGCTTCGATGGGTGTCATTTCGTCGGGATCGAGATTCAAAAGATCGCGAACCAGCGGATGCTCGCCAGCTCCGAAAAGGGCGAGTTGGCTTGCGTCGGGGGGTGGAGGCACGGATTCACCAACGACGTGGTGGCCGGATTCCAACAGGGTAAGAATCTCCCGTGCGCGCTGTACGACGGCTGCGGGCAATCCGGCAAGGCGCCCAACGTGAATGCCATACGACCGATCGGCGCCGCCCGCTTCAAGTCGATGTAAGAACAAAATGTTGTCGTCCACCTCCTTGACGACGACGTTGTAGTTGCGCGCATGCGCGAGCTCCTCGGTGAGTTGTGTGAGCTCGTGATAGTGCGTCGCAAAGATTGTCTTACACCCGATCTGATCGTGCAGGTGTTCGGTCGTTGCCCACGCGATCGCAACGCCGTCGAACGTCGCGGTCCCTCGTCCGATCTCGTCGAGCAGCACCAGACTTCGATCCGTGGCACTGTGGAGGATGGCGCTGGTTTCGCTCATCTCAACCATGAACGTGGACTGACCGCGCCCGAGGTCGTCGGACGCACCGACGCGTGTGAACACGCGGTCCACGATACCGAGGCGCGCGCGCGTTGCTGGTACGAAGGCGCCGACTTGTGCGAAGATCACCGAGAGGCCGACTTGACGGAGGATCGTCGATTTCCCGGCCATGTTCGGTCCCGTGAGCAACATGACGCGCGCTGCACGGTCGAGATGGACGTCGTTTGCTATGAACTTACCGGGTGGGAGTGCGCGTTCGACCACCGGATGTCGGCATTGTTCCAATACTAGGGTCGTGGAATCGTCCAACTCGGGTCGGCTATACCGTTCGCGCATCGCCGTTTCCGCGAATGACGCCAACACGTCCAAGGTCGCGATTGAGCGGGCGGCTGACTGAATGGTCGGCAGCCGCTGTCGCACGGCATCTGCGAGCAGACCGAATAGCTCGCGCTCCCGCTCGAGCCGACGACCGCCGTAGGCCTCGACTGGAAGAGCCGGCCTGTGGCGGGCGCATTCGGCGGCGTCGATGACTTCGTACTCAACGCCCATGCCGCGCGCCATGCTGGCGAAATGGCGGTAGCCGTCCATGGTGCGCTCATCATTGGCCAGCCGGATGCCGCCGTCGCCGTGATTGTAGCCGACGGGATAGTCGGGGTCGTCGCGCAGGTCCTTGCCACCGTCCCGAAGTTCGCGGGCCTCGTCGAGTTCGGAGTCGGCGCGTGGGCGAATTGCGTCGGCCTGACCGAGGTGCGCGGGTGGATGATCGACCACCATCCGCGTGAGATAGTCGGTCAGCTCGGTGTGCAACTCGAACGCTCGCGCGACGCGTTCGAGGATCGTGCTGTGCTCGCGGTTGGTGAGGCCGTCGAGGGCGGCCAGCACGTCGGGGAGCCGGTGTAACGACCCCCGGAGTCCTGCGAAGTCCCTCGGCGACCCGCGCCGCCCAGATGCGCGGCCCGCCAGACGCTCGAGGTCGCGAACGCCGTCGAGGGCCTCGCGCAGGCGTTCGCGTCCGCGAGCGTCACCGGCGAGAACCTCGACGGCGTCATGACGGGCTTCGATCGGCACGCGGTCTCTGAGAGGCGCGAGCAACCAGTGACGCAGCAGGCGCGCGCCCATCGGGGTCACGGTGCGGTTGACGACGTCAAAGACGGTGCCGCCCCGTTGGCTGGGATTGATGGGGGCGGTAAGCTCCAGGTTGCGGCGCGTCATCTCGTCGAGCGGCATCGTGTCGCCGGAACGCCGCACGATGGGACGAGCCAGTTGCGGCATGCCCGCGGGCTGCAACTCGGCGACGTACCGCAGAAGTGCGCCCGCCGCTCCGACTGCGTCCCCATCGGCGTCAGTAATTCCAAGCCCGTCGAGGCTCTGAATGCCAAAAAGTGCGTTGATCTCCGTGGTGCCGACCTCGGGCCGGAAGTCAGCCTGCGGGCGCGCTGTGGTCATGACGGTCCCGGGCACTGTGACACCCGGTTCACCGGCGATGACGATTTCGCGCGGGCCATACCGCGCCAGTGCAGGCTCCACCTCGGACTGATCAACGGACTCTAAGAAGAACTCACCAGTCGAAACGTCGATGGCGGCCAGGCCGACGGCCTGTCCCTCGAACATGGACACCAGGAAGTTGTTGCGCGTGCCTTCGAGCCAGTCGGGTGCGAGAATGGCACCTGGGGTAACGGTCTCGACCACCGCGCGGCGCACGACACCCTTGGCTTGTTTGGGATCTTCGATCTGCTCACAAATAGCCACGCGATGGCCGCGTTCGATGAGCCGTCGCAAATACTCCTCGGCCGCTTTCACGGGCACGCCGGCAAGCGGGACATCAGAGGCGGCGCCGCTGTTGCGTGACGTCAGCGTGAGGCCGAGTTCCTTGGCGGCCAGCTGCGCGTCATCAAAGAACATCTCGTAGAAATCGCCCATGCGGAAGAACAGGATTGCGTCCGCATGCTCCGACTTGATCTCACGATACTGCTGCATGAGGGGTGTTTCATCTCGATGGGACCCGCGTCGGGTCATCGTTCCTCGACGATGAAAGGAGTTCCCCCAACCGCGCGTTTGAGTCGATCAACTAGTGCAGCTGCGTCTTCGCGAACCGCAAAGCGACCGACACGGATCTTGAACAGACCAGCTTCGTTTACGATGTGCGTATCGAATCCGTCAGCGGCGAGCTGGCGCTGGAGGTTGTCGGCCGCCGCCGCATTATTGACCGCCGCGACCTGCACCGAATAGAGCACTTGCCCTGCCTGCCCGGTGTCCCGTGGGATCGTGTCCCGTCCGGCAGCCGCGACCGCCGAGCAGCGTTGCCGGTAGTACCGTATGCGATTGGCGAGCTCAACGTTGGTGGTGGCTGCCGCCTCCGCCCCCACCAAGTACTGGCAGCCCCCTTCGATGTTGCCCTGTTCGAAATGCGCCCGGCCGGCCCAGAAGCCAGCGTCGGCCATGACGTCGCTATTCGGGTAGTCTTCGATGATCCGCTCGGCGGCACGACGAGCCGCCGGGAAATCGCGCGTGGCGAACGCGAGCTGCGCGAGTCGTAGCAATGCCTGATCGGCCCAGCGCGACCGGGAGTATTCGATGCTGACGCGACGCAGATGCAGCATGGCGCTGTCTGCATCGCCAGCGATCACACCAGCTGTGTACAGAATCTCAGGGTAGAGCGAATCGGTCGTCGCAGTGGTGGCCAGGCGCCGCCGAACGATGGCCCGAGCGGAGTCGCCCTGACCCTCAGAGGCCAGCTGAATTGCTCTCAGCAGGAGCGTATCTCGGGTCGTAGTATCCCGTGGCGAAGGGCCGCCTTCTTGCGCGCCAAGGGGTGCCGTAGCCATGGCGAGTGCCGTCAATGCAGTCACGTACCTCATGCTGCCACCTTCCGTGGTCCAAAGCTCAGTACCATTTCAGTGAGGATACCCCGATCCGACGTGACAGTTGTGCTTTTTAGTGCCTTGTCGGCGTCTCGCGCAGCACGGATGGCCAGCTCCAGCTCCCCGGTGGTCCAATCTCGCGAGGCCTCTGCCCAACGAAGGGCGGTCTCTTTCCAATCTCCCAACCCGGGCGGTCGGGATTGCCGAATGGCATCGAACAACGCCCACTGGAGCTTCCGCGGCGTCGTGCCGGTGTCGATCAAGACACGGGCGAGCCGAATTCCCACCAGCGACGTGCCGAGTTGCGACACGAGACGCACGGCCGTCACGCCCGACGCTGCGAGCACGCCGTCCAACATGCGAATGGCTCGTGACGTTTGGCGCGTGATGACCGCGCCTACCCAATCATCAGGCGTCTCGCCGAGGCGCATCCCGATGAAGTGCGCGACGGTGTCCGCGTCGACTGTCGTGCCGGCCTCCACGGCGCTCGCGAGCTTCGCCATTTCGGTCGCCAACCCGAGCAGGTTGCCGCCGCCGGCCTGGTGCAGGAGCGTTGCGGCGTTCTTGTTGACCTCAAAGCCGAGTCTCTTCGCCTGTCGCTCGATCCATCGTATGGCGCGATCCGGTCGAAGGGGGTCCATCGCGACCGTGCACGCGGAGCGGCTCAGCGCCTTGTTAGGCGTTTCTCCTGCGCCATGCACCGCAATCAGGATGGTTGTGGGCGACGGGTCTGCGACGTAACGCTCGATGACCTTCCAGACCTTGGCATTCTTCCGCCATTGCTCGAGGTACTTGAGGTAGACGACGCGGCGTTCGGCGAGCATTGGCAGGGTCTCGAGCAGCGAGTGCAACGACTCGCCGTCGAGATCTCCCGCAGATCGCACGTCCAAATTGAAAGTGCGGGCAGTGTCGTCGAGCGCATGCTCGATGACGTGTCTGGCGAGCTCGTCTTTCAAAACATCTTCGGGGCCCGTGAAGTAGTACACGGGCTGGAGGATTCCATCCCTGACGTCGCGAAAGACGGATTCGAATGTGGGAGATGCCGCCATATCCGGCGCAAGTTACCGACCTCAATTGTCGAGAGAAAGCCTTCGTCAGCGAACTTCCGTCGGCCACACCAGGTAGGTCTCGTCATCGGCCCCGGGGGCTCGCCAGTCGGCACCGAACGCAGGCACCGCGAGGCTGACATCCGGCTGCTCCAGAGTGGCCGGTCGCGCAAAGGGTGGCGGCGACATAGGGACGCTGGGCGCGCTGTCCATCACGATTGTGGGGATGGGTGCTTCGTGTTGATCCCAGAGGACCAGGCCCACCGAGATGATCAGGGTGAGCGTTGCCAACACGCCCACGTAGGTTGGCAGTAGCGGAAAGTCCCGATTGTTGGAGGCGGCGATCCGCTCTTGGAGCTCGCGGCGCAAACGGCGTGGAGGCTCGATTTCTCCCGAGTTCTTGAGCACGATGACTCCACGGGAGACTCGTGCATCGTAATCCTGACACCGTGGGCACGCCGACAAGTGGGATTCCAGAAGGAGCCGGTCGAGGCCATGCAAGTGCCCATCTCGGTAGTCCGAGTACCGGTCGAGGAATTCTCGGCAGCTGATGGAATGAGACATGTCCAAGCGCTTCTACCGGAGGCCCCACACAAGGTTCCAGTCAAAGATGCTCGGAAAAGCAGTGGGCGCGACCCCTGCTGCGTCGCGCCCACTGTGGCACCCCCGACGGCCCAACGGCTGCGCTATTGCAGTCGAGGGCCGATAATTTGGGCGAATCGGTTTCGCGCCCGGTTCAGGCGGCTCTTCACCGTACCCAGATTGCAGCTGGTAATGGCTGCGATTTCCTCGTAGGTCTTCCCCTCGAGCTCCCGAAGCACAAATACGACTCGGTGATGCTCGGGGAGCTGCGCTACGGATTCTTCGACGAGCTCCCGCAAATGCCGCTTGCGGTACAGATCGTCTGGTTTGTAGTGCCGGTCCTCGAACTGCAGCGGTCGATGATCGGCCTCCCAGTTCTTCCGAATCGTCTGGAACAGGACCAGCGGGCTCCGGCTCCGGTTCCGCAGCTCGTTCTTGGCCAGGTTGGACGCGATGGTGTAGATCCACGTCGAGAACTTCTTCGACTGATCGAAGCGGTGGAGATGTCGGTGCACTCGGATGAAGACCTCCTGTACGAGGTCCTCCGCGCGCTCGCGATCGCCAATGGTGCGGAAGACGAAGTTGAGCAATCGCTTCTGGTACCGCTCGACCAGCGTATCGAACCCGCGAGAGCTGCCCGCGAGGTACGCCGCCACCACGCCGGAATCATCCAACTCGGAGAGGTGTTGGCGTTGTTCGAGCGCGGAGGGCGCGGTCGCCCGCCGCTGAACTGCAGGTGCTGCTGTCATGTGATGGCTCCCTGGGCCGCTGTCGCGGCTCCCTCGTCAGACAAACAGGTTCGTTAGCCTCTCCTCCGATTGACTCCCACGTCCTCTCTCACGTCGCTTCAAGGCAGGAAGCGTTCCGATGGCCGGTCCGTGCGGGCGAAACATGTGTAAGCTGCTCTTTGACAGATACTTACGGCGTCCTCTCGGTCGCGGTTCAAGCCGCTTCCCTGGGCAGTCTCTGTCCTCGCCAGAGGACATTGTCCTAACGGTTGAGTCTGTATCCGGCGGCGAAGAGAAGCGCCACAATGCTCTTGGCGTCTACGATCTCAGCGTCCCGGATCATCTCAAGGACCTTCGAGAGCGGCCTTGCCTCTACTTGAATGAACTCGTCGTGGGCGTGCTGGGGTTCCCCAGGGGTCACATCGGTGGCGAGGAACAGGTGGATCCGCTCGTCGGTGAACCCTGGGGTCGTGAACACCGTCGACAGGTGTTCGAAATGGTCCGCGGTGGCGCCGGTTTCTTCGGTCAGTTCACGTCGAGCACAGGCTTCCGGGGTCTCGCCTGGGTCGAGCACGCCGGCCGGAACCTCCCAGATCACGCCGTCGGCCGCATGCCGGAACTGCCGAATGAGCAGAACGGTTGGATCGTCGGCCTCCGGGTCGTCGACGATCGCGACCACGGCTGACGCGCCAGGGTGGCGGACTATCTCCAGCTCGAGGGTCGAACCGTCCGGTGCGCGAATCGTGTCGACGTCGACCTTGACGATTCGGCCGTCGTAGGCGCGTTCGGTGCGACGGGTCTGTGGTGGCGGGGACTCCACTCGCGCTCAGGCGTCCCGTCTGAAGATCATCAACAACCTCGACCGGGGGAGCGCAGTGCTCGAATGGAAGATCCATCCCATGCGGTCCCTTTCGTTGAGGAGATCGGTCACCGCGTCCTCGTCGTCGCGAGTGCGCCCGGACAGACGGACGATTACGGTCTGGTACTCTGTCATCGTCTTCTCCCCTTACCGGGTCCCGAACAGACGATCCCCGGCATCCCCAAGACCAGGCAAAATGTAGCCGCGATCGTCGAGCTCGCGATCGAGGGTGGCGGCATAGATCTGGACGTCCGGATGTTTGTCGAGCATGGCTTGTACGCCTTCTGGCGCAGCCACGAGGCAGAGAAACCTGATCCGCTGGGATCCGGCCTGTTTGAGTGTGTTGATGGCGCTGACGGCGGATCCGCCGGTGGCTAGCATGGGATCCAAAACCAGGAAGAGCCGGTCTTCCTCGTCTCCCGGGATCTTGAAGTAGTAGTCGACGGGATTGAGCGAGTCCTCGTCCCGATAGAGGCCGATATGTCCCACTCGGGCGTTTGGCACGAGCTCAGTGACGCCCCCCACCATTCCCAATCCGGCCCGGAGGATGGGGACCAATGCCAGTTTCTTTCCCGAAAGCTGGTGACCCCGTGTGCGTTCGAGCGGTGTTTCCAGATCAACTTCCTCGAGCGGAAGGTCGCTGGTGGCTTCGTAGGCTACCAACATGGAGATCTCGTGCACGAGCGACTTGAAGTCGCGCGTCGCCGTCGACTTTTCGCGGAGCTTTGTGATCTTATGTCGAACTAGCGGATGGTCGATGACGTTGAGGTTCGGGAACATGCGACCAAGGTTCTCGGCGCGTGTTTGTTCCGTCAAGTGGTGCTCAGCGCGGAGGTTCGTGCACGGCGTCGACCATCGCCTGCACGTTTGCGATCGGCGTTTCCGGCAAGATCCCGTGACCCAAGTTGAAGATATGGCCAGGGCGACCACCGGCCTGTCGTAGAATCTCCGCGACTTGCGTCCGAATCGCTCGTTCTCCTGCAAACAGGAGGGTTGGATCCAGGTTCCCCTGAATCGCGCGGTCGGGAAAGATTCGCCACGCCTCGTCCAGCGGGATACGCCAGTCCACGCCAATCACATCGCTTCCGGCGCCCGCCATGTCTTCGAGCAACGTCGTTGTCCCCGTCCCGAAGTGGATCGTTGGTGCACCTGCGCCACCCGCGAGTTCGAGTGCGCGTGTGGAATGTGGAAGTACGAAGCGACGATAGTCGGCAGGCGAGAGCGCGCCGACCCAACTGTCGAAGAGTTGCACGACATCGGCGCCAGCGCGAACCTGCGCCGCCAAATAGGTACCGATGATGGCAGCGAGGCGACCGAGGAGTTCGTTCCAGACCTCCGGGTAGCGATACATGAGCTGTTTGGTCTTCACGAAGTTCCGGCTCGATCCTCCTTCGATCGCGTAACTCGCGAGGGTGAACGGGGCGCCGGCAAATCCGATCAGCGCGATATCATCCGATAACTCCGCGCGCACGAGACGTAGCGCTTCCAGTATGTGCCCCAGGTCCGCCTCCGCGTTGATGTCGGGGAGGTCGGCAACGTCTTCCTCAGTCCGAATCGGTTTCGCGATCACGGGCCCCTCGCCGGCCTGGAACGACAGTCCCAATCCGAGGGGCTCAAACGGGAGGAGAATGTCCGCAAAGATGATCGCGGCGTCGATGGCGAATCGGCGGACCGGCTGGAGCGTGACCTCAGTCGCCAAGGAAGGGTCATGGCAGATTTCGAGCAGCGAGGCCTTCGCCCGGACGGCACGGTATTCGGGAAGGTACCGGCCGGCCTGGCGCATGAACCAGATAGGCGTCCGGTCGGTCGCCTCCCGTCTGCAGGTGCGGACGAGCAGTCTATCCGACAAGGACATACTCGCCCTCGACTTTTGCGCGGAAGACCCGGATGCCACGCTGGGGCGGCCCGCCCGCGGGAGCTCCCGATGCAAGCTCAAACTTCCCCCCGTGCCACGGGCATTCGAGAATGCACGAGTCCGGGTCGACGCGACCTTCACTGAGGGAGGCGCGCCCGTGACTGCAACGATCCGACACCGCATGGAACGCTCCGTCGACGTTGAACAGGGCGACCGCCTCAGTGCCAAGGTACACGCGTTTCTTGGCACCCGGCGGCAGATCCGCGAGCGTGCCAGCCCGAATGAAGCCCTCGGAATCCGTCTCGACGAGCGCCGCCCGCGCACCGGGTGACGCACCGCCGAGTGAGTCCAGGACATCCCAGAGAGACATCTGTACGCAAGTGAAGACCGGTATGTCCTGCTCCGTGTACGCCGAAGCCGGGCTTGAGCGAAGTTCCATGACCAGGTCAAGGAAACGCGATGGGCTGTCACCCTCGAAGGCGACGACGAACTCTTGGTCGTCCAGGCCAAACGAGTAGGTCGTGTTGATTCGGATCTCGGGGTACTCGCGACCGATCCGCACGTGATCGGTCATCGCTGCTTGGCGCTCCTCGAACGGAAGTGAGTACCACTCGCGCTTCTTGATGAACGGGTACACGAAGAGATACTTCTCGTCCGACGGCGTGATGATGGTCTCGTCGCGATCGTCCTCTCCCAACGGTGGGAATTCGTACTCCGACTGCTTGGTGAGACCCAGGTAGCTGTATGCGATATCGAGATACGCGCCCAAACCGGTCGAAAAGATTGCGGTTTCTACAGCCTGCAATGTTTCGAGATCTTCTGTAACCTGCCACAGGAGCATGTCGCAGTCACCGCGCGTTCCGACTAGTGAATACGGGCGGAGTATCAGTCGCCCGTGAAACCGTTTGACGCCGGACGCGAACTCTTCTTTGTGTCGGGCCTGAACGGACGCTTCGAGGTCACGCCACCCCGGGCGGAGTTTGAGAAAAAGGTAGCGGACGCACTGCCTGCCTTTGTTCGACATACGCCTCAGGGTGAAGGTGTGAAGAGGGCCTCGAGTGCGTTGACTAGCCCGTCCTCGGTAAACTCATCGGCCACCGCGGCAACCTCGAGGCCCAGCTCTTCGGCGGTGGCGGCGGTGACCGGCCCGATACAGACGACAACCGCGCCGGGTGGCACCGACCCTCGCGCGAGGAACCCACGCACTGTCGACGAGCTGGTAAAGGTAATGGCGTCGACGCCATAGAGGTCCGGTAGCGGTTCGGTTGGTGTGTGGGTGCGATACGCGGGAATCACGACAACTGTGGCGCCTCGGGCGCGCAGGCCTTCCGGCAGAACGTCGCGTGCAATGTTGGCGCGTGGCAGTAGGATCTTCGCGCCGCCGACATCACCGATCGCATCCAAGACCGATTCGGCGACGTATGACGGCGGCATGAGGGACGGCTCCCATCCATGAGCCCGGGCCGCTTCAGCCGTCGCCGGCCCGATCACGGCGATTTTGGGTCCTGCCAGCGTCTTGGTGCGACGCGCTACCGCCTCCACCCCATTGCGCGACGTAAACACGATCCAGTCGAACTCGTCCTTTTTGGCCAGCGCCTCGTCCAGTTCAACGGGATCGGTGAATTCGATGTCGATGGCTGGCGCGATGACGGGTTCAGCGCCAAGGGACCGGAGCCGGTCTGCCAGTCTTTGAGAGTCGACCGCAGGTCGCGTGATGACGATGCGGCGGTTCTGGAGATGTGAGCTCATCGTTCCAATATTGTACCTAGGCGACGCACGAACCCCTGGAGGGCAGGTGGCAGCACGGGAAGTGACCCTCAGTCTAGTTGTACGGCGGATCCTAGGGTTGGCGACGATCGTATTCGTGATCGCGGCGCTGACCCTGGGCGAGGGGCGGCTCTTCGTCGCTGCGGCGGCGCTCGGCACTATGTGGTGGGCCTGGGACTTCCTGGTCGACTTCGTCTTCGAGCCTCTCGAGGACTTCGCCCATCATTTGTTGAGCGGCGGCGCCGCGACCGACCGAGCCGAGATGCGCCCGTCGCTGGACGACACCATCCGGCTCCTCGAAAGCCATCTCGCTCATCCCACCTCGGCGAAAGTCGACATCAACGCCGCTATCAGGCTCGAGGAGATCTACCGGACGGTCAAGAAGGACTCCGCTCGCGCTCGAACGGTCATTCGCACTGTGCGTGAACGGTATCCGAACGCTCCCGAGCTGCGCCGATTTGGCGACGATGACGACGAGGAGTCACTGTTGGAGAAGCTCTGATTTAGGCTTGGGGCCCATGCCTTCGGGTTGTATAATTCCCGGCCCTCGGCCAGGTAGCTCAGTTGGTAGAGCAGCGGACTGAAAATCCGCGTGTCGGCGGTTCAATTCCGTCCCTGGCCATTCTGTCCAAGTCGTTGCCACACTTTCACATCGCACAGGCCCTATAACCTGGGAAGGCGCTTCAGGACCACGATGCGGCCTCCAACAACGGCCACCGTCGCGTACGGTATCAAAGTCCGTGTAGGCATGGTGCCAACCGGTCGCCGAGAACGTCTGGGACGCCGGGCAGTTTACCGGAACGTCGACAACTAAACGGCCTGTTTCGCGCCGACTCCTCTGGAGATCTGTGGACTCGGAGTTGCCATTAGAGAAATGCGCTGTAAGCGTCATCTCTTGCATGGCTGATTGGTTCGTGAATTGGCTACCCCAAAGCATTGGGCCGGGTTGAGTTCCGGAGTAGGGCTCTCCCGTCCATTCCAAGTCGTCGCTCTCGTCCTCGAACGCAGGTAGACCTGCTCGGTCGCGTAGGAGATCCCGCCTCTCGTTCTCCTCCATCCATCGCTTGTATCGCGCTGGATCCCTTGTCTTGAGCACTTGTTTCGCTGCTTCTCCGTCGTAGACGATGGTGTGACCGTGTATGGGTTGGGAGGCTCCTCCCGGAGAAGCAGAAGTTCCTCGGGCCTCCGGGTGCTCAGCTGCGGCGGATGAGGTGCGTATCGAGGAGTGGTCCGGTCCAACGTCGGTCCCAGCGCGGTCCCGAACCCAGCCGCGCGCCAGTTCGAAGCACAGCCCACCAGGCTCAGGATTCCCACGGCTGCCGCTATACGATTCGTCCAGGCCATCTTGCCTCCAGTGTCTGGAGGCCATGGTAGCCGCGGCTCGTCAAGTGAGCGTCAGGTGAGGACGATGGGCACGCAGGCACCTAGAGGGTGGTCGTGTTTCCGGCAAGTTCTGGTTACGCTCCCCGTCGCCGCCGAACACGCATCCCATCCAGCAGCGTCCGCGTCGCCTGCTGGATTAGGCGATCGATGTCATCCGTGGCCATGATCTGTCCTTCGATCCACAGTGACGCCAATCCGTGCACGGCGCCCCAGGCCACATAGGCCAATGCTCTGGGATCCTGCCGTTTGATCGCGCCGCTGCGCTGGTGGGCCTGGAACACGACCACCAGTTGTTCGAATATGGCGTTCGCGGCTTCGCGCAACTCCGGTCGGTCTTGGCGTGCGAGTGCTTCCCGGCCGTACATCAGGCGGTAGTGCGCCGGGTTCTCGATAGCGAACCGCACGTATTCCTCACCGATGCGTCGGAGTTGCTCGACGCCGGATCCGGGGGCCGCGGCGTCGACAGTCTGCAAGCGTTCCTTGAGGCGGTAGAACCCTCCGGCCGCGACCGCCACCAAGAGCGCCGTCTTGTTCGGGAAATGGCGATATGGTGCCGCTCGCGATACACCGAGGCGCCGGCCGAGCTCCCGCATCGTCACGCTCGCGGTCCCGCCCTCGGCGATCATGGCGGCGGCTTCGTCGAGCAGTGCCGCCCGAAGGTCTCCATGATGATACGCGCTGGTTTGCGGGGTCATGCGTCAACTTGGGCAATAATGTTGACGGCATCAACATCTTGGTGTATGTTGACAGCGTCAACACTTGCCGCTCGGCCCAGACCGTCAACCAACAGGGGGCATCATGGTGGATCTGAGCGCGTTGAGCGGGCGGGCCGGGTGGGGCTTGTGGCTCTGGTGGGTGCTGGCCTGCACGGTGGGGTGGGGCGTGGGAGGCCAGGTCGGAGCGGCGCTGGACTCGTACAGGAACATCATGGTGACCGGGTTTCTGGCCGTTGCCGTCGGCGGGGTCCTGGCTGGGGTGCTCCAGTGGCTGGTGCTGCGGCCCCACGTGGCCGGGGCGGGCTGGTGGGTGCCGTCAAGCATCCTGGCCGCGATCGCCGTCGGTGTCGTGGCCTTCGGCGTGGGTCTGGTTAACGCGGACGTGGGTTGGGTGGGTGCGGTGGGCATGCTCGGAACCGTGCTCGGCGTGCTCCAGTGGCTGATCCTGCGTGGACAGTTCACCGGGGCGGGTTGGTGGGTGCTGGCCTGCACCGTCGGCTGGGTGGTCGGGATGCCCGTTGGCGGGTTCGTTGGCTGGGCCGGGCTCGGGGCGACGTACGGAGCGACTAGTGGGGCTGCGCTTGTGTGGCTGCTACGGCAGGCGTGATCTCAAGGGTGCTGCCATCCCTTCTGTGAGGCATCTATGGCTGAGAATCGAGAATTAAGCACGTTCGTTCGAGACGCGTTGTCGAAAGGCACGTCGCGAGACCACGTAAACGATGCGCTAACGCAGGCGGGATGGTCGGCTGCTGATGTCGCGGCGGCACTGCATGGTTACGCCGAAGCCGACTTCCCGATTCCGGTCCCGCGGCCGCGCCCTTCGCTGTCCGCTCGCGATGCCTTTCAGCATGTCGTGCTGTTTGGGACACTGTCGGCACACGACGCGGGCAGGGACTGTTTTCCACTGGATGCTACGAAGCCCTAATCTCATCGAGGGTGATCGAACAATGGCAACCGTAACACACATCGGAGTGCTTTTCTCCGCAAAATTGGTCGCCATTCTGATGGCGTTTGTAGGGTTGCTTGCGGGAGTACTGTATGCAGGGATTGGAGCCATCTATGATGCGACCCGAGGGTCACTCAACGTAGGTACGGTACTGGCATTCATGGCCATTGTAGGTATGCCTGCGGTATTTGCAGCTTCTGGGTTCGTGGCCGGGGCTATTGGGGCTTTTCTCTACAATGTCTTTGCACGATGGTTTGGTGGAATAGCATTAGAAATGGATTTCACCCAATAGGTGGTACAGCCGACTTCAAGTCGTTGGTCGTTGCGGTGGTCAGGTGGGAGAAACGAACGGCGAACAACAACCAACCGTACGTGATTCATAGCATTAGCGGCGGCTGTCCCAAAGAACTGGGAGCCGCTCCACCTCTTCATCTGTCCTGCGAACTGGCGAGCCCTCACAGTATTCACGGTCAGCCCCAATAGCGTCCACCGTGCAGCCGCGTTATTTGTTAGCATGGCTTTGAATTCAGACTACCGGCCGGAGAAGGACGACCGTTTTAAACGCGACTACCGGTCAGGCTCCGACCGCCGAGCGGGACTATCTGACACATCTGCGGACGGACGAGTTGACAAAGATCGACGCCGCGCCGCACGACGACACATCACCACTGAGCGCTTCATTCCAGCGGAGGTCACTGCTGTCGAGGGCATGGTGGCGAATCCGACCTCTGCCGTCTCCTGCCCCGCGTGCGAAGGAGAACTGATGCTCGGCCCGCCGATGGAACGCGGTGGCATCGTTGCCTGGCGCGTGGAATGCGTCGAGTGTCACCGGGTGGCGTTGGTGGGGGCAAAAGCCTAAGCGGGTTGTGAGGTTGGACGAGGCCCGCAGGTCAATATCCCATTGCCAGTGCTTGACTACTGCGCGTGCTCAGGCCTTCAACGCGTCCAACGACCCCGGGGTGATCGCAGATTGCTTGTGCGAGATCCAAGCGCCGGCATATGCCATGGCCGCAATGATGTAGAGTGTTTTGACGCCCCACACCATCGATGTGTACTCGACAATTCCGCCTGCGACGGCTCCCAGCACGTTGAACGCAAGTGCTCGGCTCGACGCTGCGCGCGTCCGAAACAACATCGCGAAGATTGTGGCTGCGAAGAGAATCGGCAACGCCACGATCGCACCTCCGGCAAACCACTTGATCCATGGCGCAAGTCCAAGCAAGTGGCGAGGTGGAATTATGTACGCAAGTGCGAGGCTGCCGAATAGTGCGGCAAACAACGGGGCAAGGTTTCGCGGTGGATGACGCAGCACCCTCAAGTTCGCGAGGAGAATGACAACGAGGATTGACGAAAACACGAGCAGATTGACTGTCCAAGTCGAACCGAAAAGAAGTGACATCTCCGTCACACTCTTCGTCTCGACGAGCAGGAACCCCATACCCATGAAGAACATGGCGCCATCGAAGGAGCGGTCGCGGTACAGTGCCCGTCCAGCGGTAGCCGCGACGCTGATTATGGTGATGAGCATCACGCCGAGCATCGTATACAGGTAGTGAGACGGCACCGTGCGTTCCTTCAAGTACAAGTACGGCCATTCGTCGGTGGGTGGTTCGGTATTCTCGAAGAACGCATCCGGCGGCTGCGCTGTCGCGATCGCCGTATCCCGTGTGGTTCCAGCGAGGAACGTATAGTTGAAGAATCGCGGCTCTGGCTCGTAGAGAACCACCGGGGGCTCTCCGAAAACGTCAGCCAGCATTCGATGGAGTTTCCTCGCAATGAACGGCTGCGTCGACATGTGGTACAGGATGAGGGTGCCGTTTGGCTTGAGCAGCTCGCGTACCTCGGCGAATGCTTCCCTGGTATAGACGTAGTTGTCCAGACGAAGTGAACCCATTCCAGCCAATTGTGTGTGACTATCAAGGGTTCCAAAAACAACGACGTCGTAGGTCTGGTCAGTGCTCTTGAAGAAAGCTCGCGCGTCATTGACGACCGCATGCACTCTAGAATCGTCGTAAGGTTGCTGAAAGTGAACGGCACGGCCGATGTCGAGAATCACCGGATCAATTTCAACGGCATCGACGTAGTCAGTACCAATCTGGAGCAGTACAGCCACGTCGTTCCCAGTGCCCGCCCCGACGACGAGCGCGGTATCGGGACGCTGGGAATAGCGGAACGGCAGGAGATAGTCGTCGCGAATCCCGCGAGCGAGTTGATCAGTGGCCGCACTCCCGGGGTCCAGATTTACGACGTGTTGGTGGAACGCGCCGTTTACAAACACGACGAAGCGGTCCTGAATTTTGCGCACATTGATCCGGTAATACGGGGACCAATACTCAGGTCTTGGGCCACCAGTGACGCCGACGACCACCAGGCTGGTGGCCGCCGTGACCAGAAGAGTAAGGGCGAATCGGCGGTGCTCCAGCGACAGATAAAGCCATATGGCGAAGCCAACGGCAAACCAGATGAGCGGTGGAGTACGGGCCCAACTGAGTATCCCGAATGATGCGATCCCGAGCAGGCTCGCACCGACGTTGATCGTGTAGGCGTGAAGAGGCGCGAATCGTACAAACTCCCGACCCAGCAGCGCCCCCAGGGGCACGAACGTAGCCGTCGTGAGCGCAAAGAGGAGGAGCGCGACTGGCAGCACTGCAACGCGCCGTATGTTGGGTGACACCACGACGCCAGACCACACGACGTAATTCGGATCTGTTGGGGCAAGAACATTGAGTTCCGAGAACACTTTGATGGACACGAACAGGGCAAGGAGAACGGGGACTGCGAGCCAAGCGGTGTTTCGCGCGGCGTCAGCGCGGAGGAGCCCAACGCTCATTCCCAGGAACGCGGCGATGAGAACGAAGTTGACGTAGAATCCAACGATCCGAACGTACCCAGGCACATACCGGATAAGCGCCAGCTCGAAAAACAGTATGAGAAAGGAATAGCCGGCAAGCCGAACGACATTTGCGCCGGTCGAGGTGCTAGTCAGAATGTGAGGCCTAGTCTCCGGAAGGGTCACACGGCTTTAGGCGGAGTGGTGTGTCCGTTAGGCTGGGTCACGCCGCTCGCCGGTCGCGTGGCTGGCGTCGATCGGCGCCGCTGCGCCGTTTGACGTGACGCCGGTCTGCGCCGCTCCGCCGCTCTACCGCGTCTCCGGCGTCTCCCGCTCCCGATCGTCTGCGGTCTGCACGGCGCTGCTCGACCCCCCCTCGTCGGTCAACGACAATGCGTGCTGGTTGCCTAAAGCGACGACGCTCAAACATGCGCCGGTCTTGCGTAGCGTCTAGCATGGCCTCTTCCGTATGTCCCGTGACTGACCTGCAAGCCTCCTACTACTCACTTTATCTGTACTCAATACCAGGAATCCGCGAGCCGCGTTAGAACGTTGTTGTCACTCCCGCGAGTATCCTCCGTCCGACCACTGATCCCCCGAACAAGTGGAAGCGTTCTTGGTCAAGGATATTGGTCCCGATCACGAACGCGCGGACATTGTTGTTGATGGCATACCCTAAAGACATGTCCACCGTTTGGCGAGCCGGGACCCAACCGTCGAACACTCCGGCCACCCATTCGTGTCCACTAGAAAACCGGAAGGTGGCACTGGCATCAAGCCCTTGGCGCCCTTGATAGCCCACGCGCACACTGCCCCGGTGGGTCGGCGAGTTGGGGATCAGTTCATCGACGGGCGCCTCGCGCACCGTGAATTCGAACAGTCCATAAGCTGCGTCCAAACGGACCTCGTTGGAGATGCTCACGCCAAGCCCCACTTCGCCCCCATACTCGAGAACTCGACCTGCATTAGCGTAAGAGACGACTGCGGTGCGGCTTCCCGTAGGCAGCGTAGCGAGAAATGACGAGAGCTGGCGGTCGATCGCTCCGTACACCACCCCTAACCGCCCCGCCTCGGTTCTCAAGGTGGTGGCGTCGGCTGGGGTGATCTGACCTGCCGACTCGAGTGAATCGATCCTCGTCCTGATGGCCGCGAGGTCTTGTGGAACATTGACATCTTGGGTGAGGCTGTAGCACGGGTACTGCGGATTCACGCACGGAAGTAAATCCGTCACGAAGTTCTTCAGTTCCCCGAAAAACACGTCCACCGTCAGGAAGACCCGGTCTGCGAACGTACCTTTGTACCCCACCTCCCACGTGTTGACCGTTTCAACTTCGAGCTGATCGTTGCCCAACGCCTGTGCGATGGTGAGCGAATCGAACGACCACGGTATGGTCGTCGGCAAATTGAGGTCGGTAAACAACGGATCCGCATCAAGATTGGTGAAGTAGGTCTCGACGTCTTGCTCAAAGTCCGCAGGGGCCTCCGATGGACTGCTGGCCGGCGCGAGCAGAAACCATTCGGAGTAGTTCGGCGTCTGAAACGCGCGGTTGAACGTCAGGCGAACGGCGTGATCGTCACCGACACTGTAGACGAGGCCGGCTTTTGGCGAGAATTGGGCGTCGTAGAGATTGCTGTTGTCCCACCGTGCCGCAGCCACGAGGCGCAAGCTGGGAAGAATACGGTATTCGAATTGGCCAAACGCGGAGTAGAAGTTGTCGTTTCGGTCATCGTCGCTCGCAGGCATCAAGGTCATTTCAGTATCGACGCGCGTGTTGCGGAACGAGGCACCGACCACCACACGCCCATTGTCGTTGGCGAAGGGCTGATTCACCTGACCTTCGATGTGGAAGATGCTGGAGGTTTCTCGAAATTGCGTGCCCGAGCTCAGCGTGACCTGGGAATCGGGGGTCGAGCGGCCCGAGTAGTACGCCATGAGATTGAAGCGATCCGCCGCCCAGGCTAGGCGGGCCCACGGACGAAGCGACTCCTTGAGTTGTACGCGGCCCAAGCCTGTCACGGCGATCCCGTTGGTCGACCGCGAAATCCCACCGTCGACCGTCGCAATCGATCCGTTGTCCAGGTAGTAGTCCACTCGGCCGGACCCATACAGGTCGGTAAGGGGATCGGGGGTGCCCAGTGCCGAGTTGGTGCCGGGCTCGAGTGTCTGGCCGGTGAGTGGCCGAGTCTCATCGAGGCCAGCTTCCCCAAGGTTGGGGATCGTTGAGTCGGTCGCGTTGCGATACTCGTTGAAGAGATCGGTTCCATCGAACCGCGTCCGTGCCTTTGACCACGTGTTGGTGCGTTGATAGCCCACGTTTAGTCGGTACCCGATGCGGCCGTCACTCAACACACCGGCGTGTCGCGCGTCGACACGCAGCGACGTGCCGGTGGTATCCGGTAAGACACCGCTTGCCAAGGCTCCGCCGGCAAGAGTGAGTTTCGTGCCCTGAATGTCTCGCGCAGGTGGCGATGTGAGATTGAGCACGCCGCTGAAGGCGTTGGCGCCATAGAGGGCCGATCCAGGCCCCCGCACCATTTCCATGCTCTGGAGGTCCTCGGTAGGCAGCGATAACGCGCTCCATTCCTGCGCGCCGAGGAAGGCAACGGCGAGGTCGCGCCCATCCTGAAGCACGAGAACCCGCCGATTGAGTGTCGTATTGAAGCCGCGTGCATTGACGTTGAAGTCGTTCATATCGCTCTGCACGATATCGACGCCGGGTACCGATGCGAGTGCGCGTGGAGCCTGCCCGGTCACGGATACGTCTCGCGTTGTCACGGCGTCGATCGCGGTCACCGCCGCCGGTGCGTCGACCACACGCTCTGGAGCGCGGGAGGGACCCGTGACCACAAACTCGCCCAGTGTGATCGGTTGCTCGGTGAGTTGGACGTCCATGGTCACTGTTTGGCTTGCGACCACCGTGATGGGTCGTTCACTCGGTCTCTGCGCGAGCTGCCGGAAGAGCAAGACCCGTGGACCGGCGGGAACGCGCTGAAGGGTGTACCGGCCATCCGTGCCAGTGATCGTGCTGATGTTCGTGCCCTGGACGGAGACGCTCACTCCCGACAGCGAAGATCCGTCACGGTCGCGGGTCACCTGTCCCGTGACGATCCCCATCTGCTGCGCCCCGGCGTAAGTAGGAGCCAGCATCACCAGGGCAAGTACTCCGCTTGCCAGCTTTCCAAAGGAGCGACTGGTCTTCCTCGTCATCGTGAACCCCCAGGCAAACGACCTTGGCCGAAGATGCACTACGGGTCGGGTTCCCGCGAGGGGTCTGAGGGCGGAACAGTGATGATCCGCGCACCGCGATTCCAGGTGATGTAGTGCCAGGCCCACTGAAGGAGCACCATGACCCGATTCTGGAATTCGACGAGGTACATGAGGTGCACAAACAGCCACAGAATCCACGCGGGGTAGCCGGAGAATCGTAGTCGCGGGCCCAGGTCCGCCACCGCAGCTGCGCGCCCGATCGTGGCGAGCTGCCCCTTGTTGCGGTATCTGAACGGCCCCGACGCCGCTCCTCGGATGTCCGCGACGATATGCTGCGCGACATACCGTCCCTGTTGCATGGCGACGGGCGCGATACCCGGGAGGGGGGACGGGAGGCCGTGATCGAAATGCGCGAGGTCGCCGATGACGAACACGTTGTGATATCCGGCGACGCTCAAGTCCTCGTTCACCATCAACCTCCCCTGCCCGTCGGTGGGACAGGACGCCGCATCGGCAAGGACCTGTCCTAGTGACTCAGCCGTTACGCCCGCGGCCCACAAAACTGTTCGGGCAGCGAGCCGTGATGATCCGTCGGCGGTCTCGATACTCACACCATCGCCGTCGATCGCAGTCACGCGCGATTCCAGCCTTACCTCGACCCCAAGACGTTCGAGTTGGCGCTGGCATTGTGTCGACAACTTCGCGGGGAACGGCGGCAAGGTCCGGTCGGCACCCTCCACGAGCACGATCCGGGATGCCCGGGTGTCGATGGCGCGGAAGTCTCGACGGAGTGTGTCTCTCCCGAGCTCACTCATGGCTCCTGCCAGCTCGACGCCCGTCGGGCCGGCCCCGATGACCGCAAATGTGAGCCAGGCTTTGCGTTCGTCGTCTGTCTCTGCCAACTCGGCGCGCTCAAATGCCAACAGGACGCGACGCCGGATCTCGATAGCGTCCTCGACGGTCTTCAGACTGGGGGCCACCCTCGCCCAGTCGTGGTGACCGAAATAGTGATTTCTCACGCCGGGTGCGACCACGAGGAAGTCGTAGTGCGTGCTCCCATCTCTGAGTTGCACGAGGTGGTTGTCGAGATCGAACCCGGTCGCATCCGTGAGCCACACCCGGACGTTGCGGTGACGGCGAAGGATGCGACGAAGCGGCGAGGTGATGTCACCCGGGGAGAGTCCGCCGGTGGCCACCTGATAGAGGAGGGGTTGGAACAGATGGACGTTGCGCCGATCGACCAGCGTGACTCGAACGTTCCGACGCGCCAGCGAAAGTGCGGCGTTCAGCCCCCCGAAGCCGCCCCCGATGATCACCACGTGTGGCGTCATGGTGCCATGTTAGCCTGGTACCGACAAGTCCGTGAGGGGAACCCGCTCGCCATTGGATGGTTACAAGGAGAAACCCCTTCGATGAGGTGAAGCATGAAACACCTTCGTAAGCAGCTTGCGGCCGCGACGATAGCGGCATTCTCGTTCGTGGGATGTGCCGGTGACGGAACTGGGCCGGGAGGAAACGGCGGCGGCGGCGGTGGTGGCGGGGGCGGGGGCGGGGGCACACCGACGCTCTCCGGGAGTGTACAGCCGATCTTCAACTCCAGTTGCGCGCTCTCAGGATGCCACACAGGGTCCAGCCCTCAACAGGGCTTGAACCTCAGCTCTGGACTGTCTCATTCCAATACAGTTGGCGTGGCAGCCAACCAGTCACCCCTGATGCGGATCAGGGCAGGAGAACCAGACTCGAGCTACCTCGTGCACAAGATCCAGGGGACGCACACGCAGGCCGGGGTGAATGGTTCCGGTGTGCGCATGCCGGCTGGAGGTTCGGCGTTGAGCCAGACGAATATCGATACGATTAGAGATTGGATCGCCGCTGGAGCAGTCGAGAACTGACGCTCAGGTAATCTTCGATACCACCAACCCAGGATCGCCCAGGGCGATCACAGGGGTGCATGAGGAGGTAGCAATGAAGACCGGCCAGATCCTGCTCGGGCTCACGCTGTTGGCGATGGGCGCGGGGCCACTCAACGCGGCCGATGAGCCTTACCTCGCCATCCGGACGGGCCTCAAATGCTCGGCCTGTCACACCAACCGCACAGGTGGCGGCGGGCGCAACGCCTTTGGGAGCGCATGGGGCCAGACGCAACTTCCGATCAAGACCTTTGACGTGCGCAATCGCAACCTCACGGATTGGCTGGCCATCGGGTTTGACGTTCGCGCCCGATTCGGTGCCGCGGTCCAAACGACCCAACCGCAAACCGAGTTCGACATCCCCGAGGCACAGGTTCAACTGGAGGGCCAACTCATCCCGGGGGTGCTAACTCTCTACGTGGATCAGACCGTGGGTCCCGAACAGTCGCGCACGCGTGAGGCGTTTGGGATGGTCTCATGGAAACCCGCGTCTGGGTACGCGAAGGCTGGCAAGATGCTGTTGCCCTTCGGGTGGCGTCTCTGGGACGACAACGCCTTCATCCGTTCCGAAACGGGTTTCACGTATGGAACCCCCGATATCGGTGTCGAGGTTGGGATCGAGCCGGGACCGCTGTCGTGGTCGGTTGCGCTCACCAACGGTACGGCCGGTGGCGCGGAGGGCGACAACGGCAAGATGATCACCACCCAAGCGATCTTCACCTATCCGGCGTTCCGGATCGGGGTTTCAGCGTCGCGGAATGACCTGCCTGCCACGACCCGGGATGTGTTCGGTGGATTGGGTGGGGTCAAACTTGGACCGTTGGCTCTTCTCGGAGAAGCCGATTGGATCAAGGAAGATGGCGTCACGCAGCGGGACCAGTTCGTCGGCTACGTCGAGGGCAACCTCTTGGCACACCGAGGCGTCAACGCAAAGGTGTCATACGGGTATCATGACCCGAACCTCGATGTGTCGGATGACGAGTTGGTCCGTATGCGGTTTGGAGTCGAGGTCTTTCCGATTACCGCCCTACAAGTTTCGGGATTCTATGAGTTCCGCGATGCGCCACCGGCGTCGGCGTTCAACATCGATCGGATCTTGCTCGAGCTGCACGTGCATTTCTGACCTCGGTCTGGCGCATGTGGTAGGGCCGTCCGAGACCCTATTCGGCGTCTTGGGTCGGCTTTACCTTATGCTCCGAACATGTCCACGTCTCACCCGCCTTTGACGCCGCAATTATGCTGACCGGCTTTGTCCTCGCCGCGGCGGCGGCCTTCTCCCTGGTGGCGAGCGTGTTTGCCTATCGAGAGGCACGCGACGAGGGAGGCATGCGCTGGGCCGCCATCGCGGTGGGGTTGGTCCTCGCTTCAATAGCTCTCTCTGCCGCTGCTGTCAGTCGGACCATGGGTCTCGGTATCGCGTTGCTTTTTGCGCTCGCGGCGCTGGCGCTGGCCGGAGGAGTCTCTCGACGGTTGGAGTCGAAGTTGAAGCGGCCAGCCGGTCCGCCAACGGGTTTGGGCGAGCCCGAGTTCCGTCGACTCGTCGAGCATGGCTGGGATGCGTTTGTGCTCGTGGATCCCGACGGGATGATCACGTTCGCATCGGAGTCGGTGCGCCGGCTCCTGGGGACCGACGCGACGGAAGTGGTCGGCCGCGCGATCTTTGATGTCTTGTTTGCTGGCGATGCGGACGCGGGTGGAGAACAACTTCGGGAAGTGTTACGGCAGCCGGGCCGCCGCGGCTTCCACGAGTTCCGCGCCATTGATGCAAGCGGCTCCACCGTTTGGCTCGAAGCGACGTGGACGAATCTCATCAACGACTCCAGCATCGGCGGTGTCGTCGTCAACTTGCGCGATGTCACGGATCGGAAGAAGGCGGATGCGGCCTTGGAGGAGTCTGAGTCAGGGTATCGACGTCTGGTGGAACACGCGCTGTACGGGGTCTACCGGTGGGATCCCAAAGGGCGCTTTCTGGCGGTCAATCCAGCGTTGGTGCGCATGCTTGGGTACGACTCCGAAAAGGAGTTGCTTGCCGTCGACGCGGTTGATGGCGTCTACGCGGATCCTTCCCAGGCACAAGAGTTGATCGAACGGTATCGGAATGCGGACCGGATCGAGGGCGTTGAGGTAGAGTGGCAGCGCAAAGATGGCTCACGTTTCTCAGTTTGGCTGAGCGGGCAGCCGCTCCACGATGCGCGAGGCGACTTGATCGCGTTTGAGATGATGGCCGAAGATGTTACCGAGCGCCGCACACTCGAAGCACAGCTCCGCCAGGCACAGAAGATGGAAGCGATCGGCCAGCTGGCTGGAGGGATCGCGCACGACTTCAACAACCTCCTCACGGTCGTTCTCGCCAACTCGGACATCATCGAAGCCGTCGTCGGCGACACCGAAAATCCCATCAGGGACGAGCTTGACGATATTCGCCGGTCCGCGCAACGTGGGCGCGACCTCGTGAAGAAGCTGCTCGGTTATGGGCGTCGTGACATGCTCGAGGCCAAGCCGATCAATCTTGTCGGATTCGTGCAGGATCTTCTTCCGACCCTGAAGCGTGTGCTGCCGGCGTCCATCGATTTACGCTTGTCAGCCAGTATCGCTGAACCGATCGTGCACGCGGATACAGGCGCCCTGCAACACATCCTGTTCAATCTCGCGACCAACGCGTGCGACGCGATGCCGCAGGGCGGAACAATTCGCCTGGAGCTGGGGATCGCCGACAGCGATTCGCGCCCCAAGCTCGCGCAATGGGGTGCGCGCGGGGAGTTTGTCCGGCTGAGCGTGTCCGACAACGGCACGGGAATGGATGACCAAACGATGGGGCGCGTGTTCGACCCCTTTTTCACGACCAAGGCGCCCGGAGTGGGTACCGGGCTTGGAATGTCCATGGTGTACGGGTTGCTCAAACAGCACGATGGGTTCATCGATGTTGAGTCGACCGAGGGCGAGGGGACGACGGTCGTACTCTTCTTCCCGACCGCGTCCGTGGTACCAGAGGAAGCACAGCGCACCATGGCGAGGGCGAGCGCCACTGAGGGGACGGAGACGATCCTGGTGGTCGAGGACGAGAGCGCTATTCGGCGTTCGGTCAAGCGGCTCCTCGAGAAGAAGGGGTACCGCGTTCTACTGGCGGAAGATGGCCAGGAGGCACTCGAAGTTTTCGAACGAATTGGTGACAGCATTGACCTTGTCGTCTCTGACGTGGTCATGCCGCGCTTGGGCGGTTTCGAGTTGTTTCAGGCTATACGGGACCGAGGCGATGAGGTGCGGTTCCTCTTCGTTTCTGGGTATGCTACTCCGAAGATCAAGCAACTCGCGAGCGAAGCTTCGCAGACATTTCTCCAGAAACCGTGGGACGTCGAAGACTTCCTTCAGCGTGTGCGAGAACTACTGGACATGGGTGCGGCCGGGCGACCGGCCGCCTGAAGAGGGAGGAGTGTTTGGTCGATGAGCGGTGAAATTCAGGTCCCAATTGCAATCAACGAGCCGGTGTGTTCCTACGCGCGCGGCACGCCCGAGCGCCATTCGCTCAAGAAGAAGCTCGAGGAGCTGGCGGGGAGCGAGATCGAAATCCCACTGATCATCGGTGGGAAGGAGGTGCGGACGGGGACGACGGCCACGTCCGTCATCCCGCATGAGCACGGTCACGTATTGGCAACGTGGCACAAGGCGGGCAAGGCGGAAACCGAGCAGGCTATTGCGGCGGCGGCCACCGCGTATAAGGAATGGTCTCGGTGGCCCTGGCAGGAGCGCGCGACGGTGTTCTTGCGGGCGGCTGACCTCCTGGCCACGACCTGGCGTGACACCATCAACGCAGCCACCATGCTCGGCCAGAGCAAGACCGCGCATCAGGCGGAGATCGACGCCGCGTGCGAACTCATCGATTTCTGGCGGTTCAACGTGCAGTTCGCCGAGCGCCTGTACGAGGATCAGCCAATGAGTGCGCCCGGGATGTGGAATCGATCCGAATACCGCCCCCTCGAAGGCTTCGTTCTCGCCATCACGCCCTTCAACTTCACGTCGATCGCCGGCAACCTTCCCACTGCCCCCGCACTCATGGGCAACTGCACGATCTGGAAACCTGCAAGCTCAGCTGTGTACTCGGCCTACTACTTGGCCAAGCTCTTCGAAGAAGCGGGCGTCCCACCAGGCGTGATCAACTTCATTCCGGGTACCGCGCGTCACATATCCGAGGTCGCGCTCAACCACGCGGATCTCGCGGGGATTCACTTCACCGGTTCCACGGAAGTTTTCCAAAGTCTGTGGAAGACGGTTGGAATCAACATCGCGCAGTATCGGTCGTATCCTCGCATCGTGGGCGAGACGGGTGGCAAGGACTTCATCCTTGCCCACCCCAGCGCCGACGTGGACTCGCTTCTCACGGCCACCATCCGAGGGGCGTTCGAATACCAGGGGCAGAAATGCTCAGCGGCATCTCGACTCTACGTCCCGAGTAACCTCTGGCCGCTACTCAAGGATCAGTTAGTTGCTGAAGTTGAGGGGATCCGCATGGGGCCAGTTACCGACTTCCGTAACTTCATGGGTGCGGTGATCGACCGCGCCGCGTATGGCACGATCCAGGAATACATCGACGGCGCCGCCAGTGCGAATAATGCCCAGATCCTCGTGGGTGGGACCTGCGACGATACCGACGGCTACTACATCGAACCGACCGTGATCGAGGCGACCTCGCCAGACTACACGACGATGTGTGAAGAAATCTTCGGGCCGGTGCTCACCCTGCACGTCTATCACGAGAATCGGTGGGATCAGACGCTCGAATTGGTTGACCAAACCTCGCCCTACGCCCTGACGGGGGCGGTGTTTGCGCGAGATCGCGATGCCGTTCAGCAGGCGACGCGCGCGTTGCGCCACGCGGCGGGGAATTTCTACATCAACGACAAACCGACCGGCGCCGTCGTCGGTCAGCAGCCATTCGGGGGCGCCCGTGCGAGCGGGACCAATGACAAAGCCGGCTCGATGTGGAACCTGATGCGATGGGTTTCACCACGCACGATCAAAGAGACCTTCGTTCCGCCGACCGACTACCGATACCCCTCCATGGAGGCGAACTAAATGTGACGTCTGACCTTGCCCAATAGAACGGATTTGCCAACCTTGCGGGTATGCTAGGAGCTAACCGATTGCGCCACAAACGATTGTCGTGGCTGGTGCCGCTGCTGGCCGTGGGGCTGGCTTGCGAGTTCAGCAACATCAGCGACGCCGAAGACCAGCTGCGCCGTGGCCCGCAGCGCGAAGTCGAATTCAACATCCCGATCGTGCAAGACACGTTCGTCATTGCCGACGTGTTCGATTCCCTGGGCGTGGGACTGGATACGCTGCCCGACGGCCTGCTGATGGTCCGCGCCGACACGGTAGATCTAACCATCACGTTTCCATTTGGGGTGCCGGGACTGCCGATCGACACAGTGGTGACGCTTCCTCCGATTTGGAAGAGTCTGGATTCGGCCGACCTCAACTTGGGCGACTTCACAGATGCTGTTCAAGACGCGTCGCTGAACACGGCGCTGGCCGCCTATCTCGTCTTCAACTCAGCCGATGCACCTGCCCAGCTCATCAACTTCCGGCTGGGTGCGGTGCGGGTCGCGGGTGGCTCACTCGATTCTGTTGCGGGTCAGCCAGCGTTCGAGACAGACGGCGGAGGGGCGCCGATTCTGGTCAACCTGGTTGACCCCGGGGACACGACCTTTGCAGTCGCCCGGAACGAGCCAGGGAAGATCGACACGCTGACGGCGAGCGCGCTCCTGAACGCCTTGGTCGATCGAGTGCTGGACGGCGACACGATGGCGCTGGTTGGCGTGGGGGACCTCAGGATTGGGGACGGCACGCCCATAACGGTGAATGCCGGGGATTCCGTGGGTCTTTTGCTCGAGCCGCAGGTGGGTCTCGATCTCACGTTGGGACCGGGTGGGGCCGGGATCGACTTGTCGAACTTTGTTGAATCGGGGCTCGATCTCGATTCGTCCCTGACGGAGGATCTCACTCAGGACATCCTCGACTCGATCGCGATCGAGGTCAGCGTGGACAACGGCGTTCCGTTCGGCTTGCAAGTCGAAACAGCGTTTGTCGGGGACTCGACGACCGGCGACATCTTCACGATGCCCGGAGCGGTTTTGGACACGCTGCAGGTTGCCCCCTCGGCGGTCGATGCCAACGGGCGGGCGACCACGCCGGCGGCGGACACGACTGGAATCGTGCTGACCCCGGGCGAAGCGGGTGAGACGTTCAATCCGTTCATCACTATCGGCGTTCGCGTGCGACTGACGGCGCCCCCGACCGGCCGCGGAGCTCTTCAGGCTTCCGATCAGATTGGTGTGGGTGTTCGCGCTCGGGTTTGGCTGACCATTAGCAGGGACACCCCATGATCCGGAACGCACTTCTTGTCGCTGCGTTGACTGTTGGCACTTCGTCGCTCACTGCGCAGGCTGTCCCGGAAGGATCGCAGGCAGCGGGCGTCGCGGCTGGGTACCGCCGTCCGATCCAGCTCAGGGTCGATCCGTTTCGCCATGTGGTCGTGCCGAGGTGGGGGTTCGTCATCTCCGGTGGCCTGCTGGCAGGCAACAATTCGCTGAACATCAATGACGCGCGGGCCGTGCAGTTCATCGCCAATGATGGAGACGGACTTCAGGCCAGCCACGTACTCGACGCCCTCAACCTGATACGTGAGGGTTCAGGGTTCGAGGCCGACGGGGCCGGAGAGGGTGGCGCGTACCTGGGTGGACCGATCGGAAGCAGGCTTGCTGTCGGGCTGAGCGCCAAGATGCGAGGGTACGGATTCAGTCGAGTATCGGAAGACGCGGTGCGGCTTCTTCGCGAAGGGAACGGAACGCAGACGAGTTTCTCGTTCGGTGATACCCGCGGGGTTACACTCGGCACGCTAGAGGCGGGCGCCCACGCGCTCCTCCGATTCGGGCCTCTCGGGAGCGTGGACGGTGTTCATGCAACGTTGGGATTTGGAGGCCGCCTGATCTGGCCGCAGTACTACGCCGAGGCAGGGGTTCAGGCTTCGTCCCAAGCTACCGTGACGCCTGGCTCCATCGGGGCCAACGTGGGCATCGATGTGATGCGGAGTGACGGGTTTTCGTTCGGAACGAGCAACGGGTCCGGATTCGCGGCGGATTTCCTGCTCCGAATGGAGTGGCCCACGTCTGGGCTGTCACTCGAGGCGATGGTGGCGAATGTCGGCAAGGTGACGGTGAACGGCTTGATCGAGGAGGACTGGTCGGTGAGTGTGAACACCACCGAGATCCTCGAGGTGCTGGATTCGCTCGACGCCGACCCGCTCACCGATGGTGTTCAACTACCGGAGTTCACGACGGTTGGAACGGCTGGTGAACGAGAGGTCACGCTCCCCCGCATTGTGCGCATCACTGGGAGCTCATGGGCCAACCGCATTCTCCAGCTGGACGCGAGCCTGACGTTCGCGGTCCGCGACGACCTCGACACGCCGACGATCGTCAATCTCGGGAGCACATGGCGACTGCTCTCGTGGCTCCCGCTGCACTTCGGCGTCGAAATGAATGGTCGTCAGGGGCTCGGCTTCACGGCAGGACTCGGAATCGAATCGCCCAACTTCATCATGCGGTTCTACGGGGGGTCGCTTGGAGGATTCCTTGCCGATGCGAAAGGCGGAGCCGCAAGGCTGGAGCTGGGAGTGTTCTTCTAGGCGGGGTCCGGCTACGCAAGAGCGACCTAGAAGAGGCCGCTCCGACTTGCTTCCCACAATCGCAGTAAACGGTCGAATCCCGATACCAGGCCGTCCGCAGCCGCAATCGACGGCAGTTGCTCGCTCAACTCCATTAACTGCGCAGCGACCTTGGGCATTTCGGTACGTCCTGATTGCTCCGATGCGTGGACGATCTTCTGGAGGACGCCCCTGAGCTGCTCAGCCTGCTCCTCGTCGGAGGGCACCTGAAAGAGATAGTTGGCGGCTTCACTCCCTTCGATGCAGAGCTGCCCGAGGGCGTCGAGGTGCCGCGGTCGTGACTCACGCTTCAATAGCATTCCTGCTCTCCCGATGGTGTCTCTGGCCTACGTGCTTACCATAGGGCAATCGACGAGCCACAACAGCGCACCTTGCTACATGACAAGGGCTTATGTTGTGTCTGGTGAGCGTCGTCACGAGTGGCACCACGGGTGTTGTGCGATGGTCTCGGGCATCTTGCGGCCCAAAACCGCATACAGGCTCGTTATAATTTGAGACCATTTTTCGAAGAGATGCGAGACTGATGAAACGAATATGGGTGTACGGAGTGACGGTCGCGGCCGGAATCGCACCGCTCGGATGTACCGCCGAGACCCCGGCGTATGTCGAACATGCGCCTGAAGATGGTGAGCGGTTCTTTGGCGAGATCCGCCAGCTCACGTTTGGAGGGCAGAACGCGGAGGCCTATTTCTCCCCGGATGGTGCGCAGTTGATCCTCCAGCGAACCACGAGTGATTCCACCTGCGATCAGCAGTACGTGGTCAACATCGATGGCTCTGACCTGAGAATGGTCTCCAACGGGCTCGGCCGGACTACATGTGGGTACTTCTACCAGGCCGGTGAGCGCATCCTGTATTCCAGCACGTTCCACGCGGACGGGCAGTGCCCACCCACGCCAGATCGTTCGCGAGGCTACGTCTGGAGTTTGTACGACTTCGACATCTACACGTCGCTGCCGGATGGGAGCGACTTACAGCTCCTTTTTCGGTCCGACGGGTACGACGGTGAAGCGACGCTGTCTCCCGATGGCGAGACCATCGTCTTCACCTCGACGCGGAATGGAGACCTCGACATCTACACGATGAACGTCGACGGCTCAAACGTGCGCCAACTGACGAACACCATTGGCTACGACGGTGGACCATTCTTCTCGCCCGATGGTTCGAAGATCGTGTACCGGTCTTGGCATCCCACCGATCCAGCGGACATCGCAGATTACCAGTCGCTGCTCGCCGAGAACCTCGTGCGGCCGAGTCGCATGGAAATTTTCGTGATGAACGCCGATGGGTCGGATCAGCGGCGGATCACCAATCTTGGTGGCGCCAACTTTGCGCCCTTCTTTCATCCCAGCGGTGAGAAGATCATCTTCTCTTCCAACCACGAGGAACCACCCCGCTCACGGAATTTCGATCTTTATCTGATCAATCTGGATGGATCGGGACTTTCCAAGGTGACGCACACCCCTACGTTCGACGGGTTTCCTATGTTCTCGCCCGATGGGTCGAAACTCGTGTTCGCCTCGAACCGTCATGGTTTGGTGGAGGGCGAAACGAATATCTTCATCACCGATTGGGTGGAGCAATAGGGTGAGCGGCAAACAGCGTAAGGACGAGACCAAGACCGAGGAGCCCACCAATGGGCGGCGGCGGCCCGCCAAGCCCAATTCGGTGCGAGAGTGGGCCAAGTCTATCGTCATCGCGCTGGTGATTTGGTTCTTCTTGCGAGCCCTGCTGGTCGAGGCTTTCCGCATCCCGTCCGGCAGCATGGAAAACACACTGCTCATTGGAGACTTCCTGTTCGTCAACAAGGCGCTGTATGGCGCTGAGATCCCCGTCGTCAAGAAACGACTCCCGGCGTTCCGAGAGCCAAAACGCTCCGATATCGTCATTTTCAAATCTCCCGAGGATCCCGGGGTGAATGTCGTGAAGCGGGTGATCGGGCTACCCGGCGACACACTCGCGATGATCGGCAACGTCATCTACGTGAACGGTGAGGTCCTCGATGAGCCGTATGTCGAGCAGGCCAACCCCTTGGCGGATCCCGAAGACCCGCGCATGCGCGCCTGGCAGGTCCGGTACCTGGTCGAGCGCGATCGCCGGACCTATCGACCAACACTGAAAAACTGGGGCCCCATCGTGGTCTCCGCCGATTCCTTCTTTGTGATGGGGGACAATCGCGACAACTCCTACGACTCTCGGTACTGGGGCTATCTGGGCCGAGACCGAATTGCAGGGCGACCACTTTTCATCTACTACAGCTTCGACCGAGAAGGACTGCTTCCTCTGCCGTTCCTCACCAAGATCAGGTGGGGGCGGATTTTCTCCACGCCGGATTAGCCTCCAACCCGACCGTTCACAGCACCCTGCTGCGAACCTCTATTCTCTCAAACTGGCTTGTTTGCAAATAATATTCATTATATGTTAGATTTAGTTATTATCCTTAATTTATAGACGATTACTGATGAATGTTGATCACACAGATCGGCGCCTGCTTAGCATCCTCCAGCGGCATGGCAGGAGCACGTATCAAGAATTGGGTGATGCAGTAGGGCTGAGCGCCCCGGGGGCATACCAGCGAGTCAAACGGCTTGAAGAGGGCAGGGTCATTGCGGGCTACTCCGCCCGCGTGGACCAAGCCGCGCTAGGACGACCGCTGCTGGTGCTTCTGGACATTACCCGACCGGCACAAAAGACTGAGGGTCACTGGAGATCTGCCACGCCAGGGTCCATCATCAACCTCGAGATGGTCGATGGTGGTGTGGTCTTGGTTGGACGGTTTGAGAGTCTGGACGACCTTGCGGCCCATGTCGACGCGCTACGGGGCGCGGGCTATCAGGTCCGGGTCCGCGTGGCTCGGAACGGCGGAGTGCGCGCGGAGTGACCTTGGCGACGGCGGCCCGTCGCGGGTTCGATCGGGACTAGCCTCCCACCAGCTCGATGTCGGAGGGCTGGGTGACCTTCCCGGGCACATACATGGCTTGCCGACTGCATTTCTTACACTTCAGCGTGACCTGGCGCGGTACGGTCCATCGGTTTTTTGGCAACCGCCGTTTCGGGGTCCGTTCGATGGTCTTGTGCCCGCATGACGGGCATGGAATGTCGACCTGATCACGATCGGCAAGAATGAGTTGCAGTGCCTCTGAGGCTCGGTACTCCTTGATTCCTCTGCGTCCCACAGATCCAGGCTCCAGCTTGAGTTTGGGGGGTAGGAAATGTATCCGCCGCCGCCCCGGAGGCAATGGGTGCTCTTGACGGGCTGGGCTCCGGGGTTATGTGTTCCAGGAACGTCCATTTCAGCTGGTGGGAGGCTGGTATGTCGCCGTCAGGAGACCTGAGCGAGGGATTCGTGCGTGTGGCCGACGTCGAAGTTGATGCCGTTCGACCAGGGGCTCACGGATTCATTCTCGACGGACGGGGAATGGATCGGTCGGACTACCGGCTCGAGATGGAGTTTGAGATGCCGCTGGACTCGAAGACGCGAACGGTCTTGGGCGAGTTATTGAGCCAGTCGCAGTGGAGACTGTCACGGAAAGTGCGGGATCCGTTGGGCAAGCCCAAGAGCCCCTCGAAGTCCTGGTCCAGATAGTCCACCTGGTGGCAGGCCACGCGAATTGTGTTAAGTGTTTGATCGGCAATAGCTTACAGCTGTTCGCGCGAGTTCCTGGGTGGGTTGACGGCGGGTAGTCCACCCGGTAAACTTGCCGCCCGAACTTAGCCCTCATAAGGAAACACCATGGCGCCAGAGCTTGGCGGCTCTCAGATATCGGCACTTCTCGAGTCGGTTCCCGGGATTGCGCGTGTGCTTCGCAGTCCGGTCGCCGACGCGATTGTGAACATGATCCGGGCGGGTGCGGGTATCGGGTCGTTCCGCCGCGCGGATGCCGATGAACTCATCGAGTATGCTGTGCGACGCGGTCTGATCAACGCGGTCGAAGGGGAGGAATTGACCGCCGAGCTTCAAGGAATCGGCGGTCGAAGACGCGCTGGGACCGGTCCGGCGAAGAAGGCGCCGAAAAAGGCAAAGAAGGTGGCCAAGAAGGCTGCGAAGAAGGTGGTGCGGCCAAAGCAACCGACGAGGACCGCTTCCAAAAAGAAGGTTGCCAAGAAGAAGACCGCCAAGAAGAAGGCCGCCAAGAACAAACCGGCGAAGAAGGTCGCCAAGCGCCGCTAGACAATTGCAGAGCATTCCCGATCCGGTCTTCCTTTTCGCCGAGGCGCTGCGTGGCTTGGTCTCGGCTGCGACAGCTGTGGAGATGGAGGCCGTGTGGTCCGCGAAGGACCTTGATGCGTTGGGGTGGGAGGCTCTCGGGCACGCGTGGGCTAAAGACGATCCCGATTGGCATCGCGCGCTGGAAGAGGCGGATACGTTTCTCCAACTCCTGCTCGATCGAGTCCCCCTGATCGCCGCTCATGCCGACCGTATCGCCGAGCATACACGCACCTTCAGGCTGCCGGAACTCGAGCGGCTGCACCATGCGACCGCGGCGGCCCTGGTCGTGCAGCGCTTTGGTGTCGCCGGACTCAGGACCGTTCTAGCAGATGAGGACGCTCCGCTCGCCCGCCGCTATTTCGCGTTCTTGGCTCTGGCTCAGCGACATCCGCGCGGGGAATGGCCGGTCTTCGCCAAGTATCTGACGCCGATTGCGCATCACGCGTTTGTGGGTACGGCGGCGGAAGCCGCGCGGTTCTATCCTGGGACCGCAGCAGAGTCCAGACTCGTCGCCCTGTTTGAGCGGGTGCGGAGCGATCGGCATCTGCGGGATTTTCTCGGACCGCGAATCTTAGAATCTCTCTACGTGGTGGGTACCGAAGAGTCACTGGCATTCTGGCGGGATCTTCTCACTGGAGGGTACGCGCATCCCGATCCTCTGCGCTGCGAGGTGACGCATGCGCTGGTGATGATCAGGCGGCTCACGGGTGCTATCGAGCCCAGTGTCAAGTTTCCGGATCCCGCCGACGTTCGAGTGGCCGACGCGTTAGATGAAGCCGAAGAAGCCTACCGTCGAGAGTGGGAGTCGTTGACACCCGTCGCGGTGATCTGAACCGCCGGTTGGCGCTAGCGGTAAACCTTCCGCAGGACAACCGTCCCGCTCCCAGCGTATGCTGAGTCGAAGAGCAGAGCCGCCCCGGCAGGGTCAAAACGCCCTTCCCACTCCGTAGAGTCCGGTTCCCACGTGAACGAAATGATCCGGGCGGTTCGATTCCATTCCCCAGCGTGCCATCTGCCTCCAGGCAGAACGCGGTAGCGCGCCACCCCGCCCCTAAGAAGATCCAACTCGACGCGCTGGTCGCGACCGATAGGGCTGCCGCGCCAATCCCCCCAGATGGGACGAGCCATTCGGTCCTGCCGTGCCATGGTCACCACGGTGCTTTCGGCGGTGAGGATCAAGAGTCGGTCCATCGCGAACCAATAGCGGACCGTAAACGTCGTGTCTCCCCAGGCCGTCAGCGAGTCGCCATCCACACTGAATGACAACGGCCTCTCATCGTTGAGCAGCAGCATCGTGTCGCCGTAGAAGTCGAAATGGAGTGGCGCGGCTTGGTGCGTGCCAACCCACCGATTCAACAGCCGGTCCGTGTCTTGCGCCGTCCAAGCGGCGGCGGACAGGACCAAGGCGACCAAAGCGATCCCGAATCGCATATGGGGGTATTCTATTGGGGTTGCCCCGTCCTGCAAACCGACAGTTCTCTGGAGGTTTGTGGGTCCCAGGTTATTTTGGACGTTCTTTCATGACGGTACCAGCTATCTCTCGAGCGACCTTTACGACGCACGATCGTGCCGAAGCGCTTGGCCGGTTCTTCACGCGAGCCGGCGAGGCACCTCGCGTTATGGCGTATGATGAGGACATGGGATGCCCGTTGCACATGGCCATGTCCGCCATCGAGTGGACGATTGCGGTTGGCATCCTCAACGATGCAGATCTCGTCCATGCTGCACGACTCACCGGTGAAGCCGCGGCAGCGCTAGTGGAACGGCAGCGGGACGGTCGGCGCACGTTCTTGTACATGGGACCGCGAATGGATGCGCCGCCGGCTGACCCGCACGAAGGCACCGTACTCTTCGATGAACCTGGTGTGCGAGGCATCGAATTCGGCCAACGAGCGTACGCGCTTGCCCATTTTCTGCGTGCGACCCAAGGCGCCGGAAGCGTCATCTCATTGCTGTCGCGTCGCCCGCCACAACTACTGCATATCCGACGCTGGATTGCAGCAATTTTCGAAGGTCCACCCGCGGACGTCTCGAACATCATGCTCGCCGGTTGGTTTGCCACGACGGGAGGTGGGTTGCTTTTCGCCCCAGCCAAACCCGGTGAGGCCTACGTCTACCAGGAAGTCGGTTCCGAGGGCGATTAGTCACGCTGCCGTTTCCACATGCGGTGTGTTCGTTCGTGGACGATCACGATCTCCACAACTCAACATCAGGTGGAAAAAACCGCTAACTGCATGTAAGCAACGCACGTCGAAACGCACACGTTTTGCACAAGAAGTAGCTCAGCCGAACAAAAAGCGGCGCTTGTGTGCATTGGCGCACCTTCTAAATTTTACTACGTCGTGGATGGTGGAGTTCGCTCCATGTTTCCGCGAAGTAAGGCCCGCGAATGAGAAGTTCCGGGGAGGCCGCCAGTCTAAAACGTCAGGCGTCCGACGATCCGGGTAGCTACCTCGCGTGGGCTGGCAAGGCCAGTCGCGTTGCCTTGCCCACACCGATGTGGCGCCTCGGTGTGCAGTGTGG